>CAYGSO010000033.1:8373-42158 GCA_964352445.1 uncultured Pseudohongiella sp.
AGGCCTGCACACAGGGCAAGAGACAAGACGGGTTTCGTTCAAGTCACGCACGATGTACAAAAGACAAAATGGGTTTTGTTCAAGGCATGCTCATGTGCAAGTAACAATAGGGTTTTCGGTCAAGGCCTGCACTTTCTGCATGGGGAAGGGTGCACTGGGTCTTTTCTTGACTGTCGCCAGCATGGATGCTGGCGCCAAGCCTACATGGATGTATTCACGGCGTGTCAAGAAAAGACCCAGTGTAACCTTACCAACCACCAGCCCAGCCTAAACCCAAACCCAGCCCAAACCGAAACCCAAACCGAAACCCAAAAAAAAGAGCGACCAACAAGCCGCCCTCTTTACCTATCAATAAACCTACCTTAGCTAGGGAGACTCTTCAGTTAACCAAGAAAAGTCGCTCTCTGCTGGATCCAAAAGCGTTGTGTTAGCCCGCCGCGACATATCTTCTTTACGGGCATTGTCCAATACATCCGCAGGAATAGGCTCACCAACCACTATCCCCCGCGGCGTAACCGGCGCAAAGTAAATACGGGCATTAGCCATCTCATCTGTCGTTTCAGGGCCATACACCACATCGGCGGTCGCATCAGGATTCCAGCGGTTCTCCCTTGAATTGTCAAACCACCAGCTCATGTGCATCTTCGAGCCGGCAGGAACCAGCTTGGGTTCCTCGTATTCATACAGAAACTGCCAGTTGAAATCATATTTGGGCACCCACAGCAGCGTTTCCCGCTCGCCATCTGGATACTCCAATTCGTAGCGCATCGCTTTGCCGCGGTAATGCATATGAGGGCCCATCGAAAGCAGATAGATATCCTCCTCAATCTCGAACGTATTATTTACCTCAAAGTTCGGCTCGCCGGCGGGAATCGTCCAGCCCCGATGGGGCAGGAGATTTGTTTCTACCACGTAGTCGATTACATCGCCGTCTTCATAAAACACGAACCCGGCCTTAGTTAAATCCGTTACCGCTGTGCCTTCACCGGCGTCTTTGTGGTAGTGCATATTTGCCGTAATAAATGGATTTTCAGGCATCAACACCCCCCAGCCTTCAGGGTAAGTAAATGGGCCGCGGCCGGGCACGCCAACACCCATGTGGCTCGACACAATGTGGTGAACCCAAGGGCCGCCAGGCACCAGCTCAGCCTTTGATATCCAGCGCGGTTCAGGGTGGGCGCCTTCAGGTACCGGAAGCTCGATAGTGGGCTGCCAATCTACGACATCGTCAGGGACGTAAACCGGGCGCTCAAATTGCACCACCAAATCGGGGTCACCGATCCACCAGCCTGACTCGGGGAGAGTGGTGCCGCCACTGCTAGCCAGCATACCATCGGCATTGGCCGCATCAGCGGGGCTTCCCTCAAGTGCACCTGCGTCCACCCAAGCGATTAGCAGCTCCTTCTCTGCCTTGTCTAGGTAGCGTTCGCCTTTAAACTCCCCACGATGACGCTCATGGGCGCCCCAAGGTGGCATATAGCCCGTTACTAACGCGTTTTTGATTAGAGGCGCCCAAAGCTTTGCTTGGCTATAGTCCAACAGTGACATGGGCGCAGTGATGCCGCCAACTTTAGGCCCGTTAGGTTGATGGCAGGCAACACAGTTCTTTTCAAACAGCGGTAAAGCATCGGCGTAGAACGTTGGCTCATGGGCTTGGGCCAAAGCCAGTGATGTTAGGCTCAAACACAGAGCCCCGACAGCCAAGGGCTTGAGGGTATGGGGAAGCAGCGTCATGATCGATCCTTTTTATTGTTGTGATTGGTTTAAGACTAAGGCCTGAGCTGCAGCTTGTCTATGTTTGGCCCGCTGGCTGACATTGATTTTCAGTCCAATGACAGGCTTAGATGCTGGCAAGGGTGAAAATTCTGGCGCACTATCGGAATATACGATCACTTGAATCGAAATTTCTCGTTTTACCGATGGATTTCACTTCTCTATAGTGCATGTCTAGTCAGTTTTAAACTAAGCAACCGTTGGAAGGAATTTATGAGTCAAACAGTCCCTAATGTAGTTTTTAAAACCCGTGTCAGAGATGAAGCAGTCGGCGGCGACAACCCTTTTCGTTGGCAGGATTTAGCCACCGATGACATTTTTGCGGGCAAAAAAATCATCATCGTCGCACTGCCGGGCGCGTTCACGCCTACCTGCAGTAGCACCCATTTGCCAGGCTACGAAGCCAAGTACGATCAACTAAAAGAGTTGGGAATTGACGAAGTTTACTGCCTCAGCGTTAATGACGCGTTTTCCATGTACCAGTGGAGCAAGCAGTTAGGTGTTAGCAAGGTCAAAATGCTGCCCGACGGTAATGGCCACTTTAGCAAAGGCATGGATATGCTTGTGAAGAAAGAGAATCTTGGCTTTGGCGACCGGTCATGGCGTTATGCGATGTTGGTAGACAATGGCGAAGTAGTGAAGATGTTTGCAGAAGCCGGCAAATGCGACAACGCCGATAGCGATCCTTTCGAATGCAGCGATGCAGACACCATGATTGAGTATCTTCGCGGCGCCTAATCCGATTTTACAAATTTAGGCAATGCTCCGGCGGCATGGCAATTTTCCCCTCTTTCATGCCGCTTTTTTTTAACCGCTTCTACACTGTGTTCCAAGGGTCCTGCATCCCAGCAAAGAAGGCTTGGTGCTGGCGCAATATGCGCACAGTTTCTGCCGGATCAGGCGTTAAATCCCAGTTGTTGTACTCAAATGTACCGCCTAACAAAATGCCGTCGCTGCGAGGGAACATGTAAGTGTCGTCGGTAATAGTGATGTAGTCCACTTCCTTTTGCGGTAAGACAAAACTAAGCTGGCCCTTTATCGGAAACAATTTTTCATCGCCAAATAGATCGCGGGCTCCTAGCCCAGTGCAATTGAATACAACAGGTTGGGCCAGTAACTGAATCTCAGCTTCTTCACTGAACTGTTTTACTTCGATACGCCCGCCAGCGCCGTAAAAGTCTTGCATTAAGGCCGTTAGGAAAGTTGCCGGCTCGATCAGCATGGTGTCGTAATGGCTTGCATAGGCTATGGGAAACGGATGCTGCGAGGGCCCCAAGTCTTTCAATTGAGGATACATCGACTGGTAGTTGTGAACCAAATCATCGGTCGGCCTCGGGGTGTTGGAGAACTGATAGTTGCTTATCCACTTCACCCCGTACTTAGGCCCCACTAGATCTTGATAGTAGCGGTAGGACAACGCCATGGCTTCGTCGAACTGCTGTTTAAATTGCGGGGTCAGGTAGCCCTCTTCGTATACGGAAGCGGGGGACCATTGGCCCCCAGCGATATTGGACGTCGTGTAGGGAGGCAGAGCTTTGGCGTAAATAGTGACATCCCAGCCTTGGTCCTGCATGAGTCGAGCTGTGGTTAAACCCATTACCCCGCAGCCTAATACTGCGCATTGCTTGTGTATGGTTGTGAGAGCCATTCTCATAGCAAGATGAGACGTACCCCAAGACAGCGTGATGCCGCCGCCGCCATGGCCGTAGTTGTGAATAAGCGTTTTGTCGCCTAGTTGCTGAGAATTCACCACGAAGCCTTGCCTGCGGTAGGGGCGCAGGCCGGTAACTGTTCTTATTACTCGGCTCTGGTTTATGTTAACCCGCCGCAGAGGCGAGCCAGACGGCGTGTAATTGATCGATGTAGGAGCTTGGCTCGGCGCGGCAACGCTGCACGCATTGATCGCGGGGAGCAATGCCATGGCCTGCAGCAAATTTCGACGGCTAGTCATTCGGGAACCCTTTTGTATAAGCTCGTCACAGCATACCCTAGCGCTGCTGCATTGTTAACACACCTTGGGGTGAATTAAAGAACCGAATAGTGGTCGCTGACGTAGTAGATGGCATGGTAAAACACAGGCAAAGCAGGTTAATCAAGGCCTTGGGATACGCGGGTTTGATCCCCTTTGCAGCGGCCGCTTGGGCGAGTTACCTCGAGTTGGCGTTTTTCGGTTTGGCCGCGACACACTGGTTTACCAGTTACAGCGCTGTCATTTTGGTGTTTTTGAGCGGGTCACTGTGGGGCTTGATCATTAGCCGGGCTGACAATGGCTTGGCTGGATTTGTCCTAGCCTTTTCCAATGGCGTGGCGTTGCTGGCTTGGCTCGCCTTGGGGCTGTCCCCAAACTACAATTGGGTAGGATTAACACTACTGACGTTTGGCTATCTCGCTGTGCTGTGTATTGAGTTAATGTACTCCCATGTGCTCCTCACTCAAGTTGGGCCAGATTACTCAACGATGCGAATTAACCTCACGGCCAGCGTTGTAGCGCTCCATGGTGTTATGTTTTTCCAGTATTTCTAGCATAAACAGAAGGATTTAAATTTTGCAAAAATTAACAGTGTTTTTTGACGGCTACTGCCCCCTGTGCGTCGCGGAAATGGATCAGCTGGCGCTGCTGGATACGAAAAATTGTCTGCAGCTCGAGGATATTCATCAGCCCGAGTTTTCTTCGCGTTTTCCTAGCATAGACCCCATAGCTGCCGATAGAGTACTGCACGCGATGGCGGCAGATGGCACTATGCTCTATGGTTTGGATGTTACCCATAAAGTTTGGCAGAGTGTCGGCAAGAAGCCCTGGGTTGCTGTTCTGCGCTGGCCAGTGATTCGATTTTTTGCAGATATTGGGTATCGGATTTTTGCCAGTAATCGCTATTCAATCTCTTGGCTGCTCACCGGTAAGCGGCGCTGTGAGCCATGCGCAAAAGATAAGTCATCAGGCTGCAGTCTTTGATTTCTTCTCAACTAAAGGTTTTACAAGATCTAAAAGCCGAAACGCCAATTGCCATGGTGATTGGTGCAGGAAGCAAAATTGCACAAGCGATAATAGCGAATTTGCTCAGCGAGAATGCTGAGCTTCAGATAGTCGCTGTAAGTCGCCAAAGTTCTCAATTAAAGCATGATCGATTGCACTGGCTGCAGCGGGATTATAGCGAAGAATCCATTGCTCAGGTATGTGCAGGCCTCAGCGAAGCTAAGTCGCTAGTGATAGAGCGGGTCTTTATTTGCAACGGTATTTTGCATGACAAGGCATTGATGCCAGAGCGGTCATTAGCTGATTTTGAGAGTGCAAACTATTTGCAGGTACATCAGGTCAATACGCTAATACCTATGCTGTGGTTAAAACACTTGAAACAGCTGATCCACCGAAATTCATACTGCGTCATCACGGTGTTCAGTGCCCGCATTGGCAGCATTGATGACAATGAGCGAGGTGGCTGGTACAGCTATCGGGCCTCAAAAGCAGCGCTAAATATGCTGCTTAAATCAGTCTCCATAGAGGTAGCGCGCAGCGCGAAGAAAGTGCGCTTTTTAGTGTTTCATCCAGGTACTACCGATACGCCATTATCCAAGCCGTTTCAGAAATACGTTGCCGAGGATAAGCTTTTCAATCCAGAGTTCGTAGCTCAACAGCTGCTAGATATTATAGAGACCCTAGACTCGAACAAAACCATCCAGTTCTTGGCCTGGGACGGTAAGCCAATCGCTTGGTAAGGGCTTGCGGGTCAGGATGTCATGCCTATAGGTTTAGTCTAAAAGTTGAATCGCGATTTTGCGAAACTCAATAGGGTGGCTTTCGGCTTGAATTGCAATATAGCCACTTTCAAGCATTAGCGGCGCGCCTTGGTCTAACAGCAATTGGGCGTCTTTGTCTTGGGGGTCTAGCTGGATACCCTGATACTCTAAAACTAATTCGCCATTGACGATTTGCTTAATCGATTCACTGCCCCGTACTTCCATCTCCATTGTCACCCACTGATCGCCATGTAGAGTCATCGAAGTAGAGTTAGTGCAGTGGCGAGTGATGAGCTCTCCCGTCATGACCATATTGGTGCCGGGCGTGCAAACATTACCGGTGGGCCTTGGGTCAGCGCCGTTACCGCCCAGCATTTGCGCTTCAATTGATACAGGAAATTCCTGCGCTAGCGTCATCGTGGTTGGGTCTTGACTGTGGAGCATCATGCCGTTATTGCGAAAGGCCCAGTCTGGCCCATTCGTCACCTGCTCGCCAACAAACCGATATTCAATCAGTAGATTGTAGTTAGAGAACGCTTCGTCATAAAACATATGGCCGAACTCATTGTTAAAATCGGGCCAATTGTCATAACTCACGACTAGCAGGCCATCTTTGACGGCAAAGGTGTCGCGGTAATTGACGCCTAAGTCGAAGCCAGTAAATTTTATCCGCCAGTTATCGAGGTTCTCCCCGTTGAAAAGATCTATCCACTGATCATCGGCGGCGAAACTGTGACTGGTAACTAACCCAAACAGGCTCAGCGCTAAGCCCGTGGTTTTAATGCAGCGGTTTCTTATTCTCGTTTTGTGGTTTATCACTGGCTTGGCCTTTGGTAGTTTGTTAACCGCTGCTAATTAAGGTTATCGCGGCGCTATTCGGCGGCAGCGATTCACTCGTGGGCAGCGACTGAGACAGCTAAAGCAACAATGAATCTGTTAGTGCTGCTGAAGCCGTCATCCCTTAGTGAGAAAAATTTAGTCAGAAAAGCTAGCACTGGTCTTGGGGTGAGCAAACAGCCATTCAACCACCTGCTCGCTAAACGTTGGCGACAGTGGTGGCACGTGAGCGCCATCAGCTATTGTCCAAAGCTCACTTGAGCCGCCTACTTGGCAGCCTGCTTTAAAAGATAAAACGCTGGATTCATGGCCTTCAATATTGGCATCGAGATCGCGCAGTTCGCGTTGAGCACCTTCATCGCTGCAGCCGTTGTACTTGGCCCAAGTTTTCACTGAGTCCATCGCGCTGGGGTAAAAATTGCCGCGAATTTGGAATCCTTCGTAAGCAATAGTGCCATCTGCTGTGCCATGAATTTGCAAGATATGAACCGGGCTTCGTGGTGGTTCTCTTTCTTCGACGTGGCTTGCGCCGGCCAAGCTGGCGATCGCCGCAATGGTGTCAGAGTGATCATAGGCGGCTCGGTATGACAGGAAGCCACCATTTGAGTGGCCGATTAAATAAACTCGGTTCGTGTCTACGTTGTAGTCTTGCTTCACTGCATTGATGATGTCCAGAACATAGGCTGAGTCGTCTACGCCAGTGGCAAAAAAATCGCAGCAAGCGGGCGAGGCATTCCAAAAACGACTTTCGTTGCCGCCTGGCTCTTTGTTGCCGTCAGGGGCTACAAATAAGAAGCCGTATTTGTCGGATAATTTGCTAAAGCCCATGTACGAATCTTGTTGAGGGCCGCTTGAGGTATAACCGTGCAGCAGCACAATCAGTGGTGTTGGCGTTGCCGCGTTATAGTGGGCAGGCACGGTAAGGGGGAGTGCCCCTCTCCCTAAGTCTAAGGTTTGAGCAAAGGTATATTGCATCGTGAAGCCCAGAAGTAGGCTTAGTAATAATCCAGTTTTTTTAATCATGGTTAGTTCTCTTCATTGATGGTGTGAATAGTGCTGCTATTTTCTCGGTCACTCGGCGCCAAAGCGTTAAGGCAGCAAAATTACTTTTCCTGTAGTTAGCCGCGCCTCTAAATCTCGGTGGGCGTCGCTGGCATTGGCTAATGGGTAGCTGTGTTCAAGCCTTAGGGATAGCTTGCCTTGCGCGATCCAAGTAAGTAAGTCGTTACTGCGCCACTGCAGAGTCTGGCGGTCTGCCAGATAGTCAAACAGGGTTGGCCTAGTCAGGAACAGTGAGCCTTTGGGGCCTAGTGTTGCTGGATTGAATTCTGTCACAGGGCCACTAGCATTGCCATAAAGAACCATCATACCCATTTTGCTAAGGCAGTTAATGCTCTTCTCGAATGTGGTTTTACCCACCGAGTCATAGGCTACATTAACGCCTTTACCTGCAGTTAGCTCTCGCACTTCGGCTTCGAAGTCGGTCTGGGTATACAAAATGATACGATCGGCACCAGCGGCTTTGGCTAGCTCAGCTTTGGCGGGAGTGGATACAGTAGCTATCACTTCACCGCCGCGCATTTTAATCATCTGGGTTAACAGAAGCCCAACCCCTCCAGCCGCTGCATGGACAAGGCAGACATCGCCGGGTTTAACTGGGTAGGTGGAATGGCTCAGAAAATGCGCGGTGCAACCCTGCAGCATGACTGCCGCGCCTTGAGCAAATGTTACCTCGTCAGCCAGCGCCACCATTTTATCTTCCGGCACAGCGGCGAACTCAGCATAGGCACCGGGCACGTTGGTATAGGCGACCCGATCACCCACCTTAAAGCGGGAGGTCCCCGGCCCTACTGCAGCGATGGTGCCGGCGGCTTCAAGACCGAGGGTTGATGGTAAAGGGATTTTGTAAAGGCCTGAGCGCTGATAGGTATCAATGAAATTGACACCAATGGCCTCTATTTTTATTAAATTCTCACCGCTTGCCAGTTCCGGGGTCGGCAGCTCTTCAAAGCATAAGACCTCTGGCCCACCCTGTTGATTGACTCTAATTGCTTGCATGATGACTTCTCAATGGCCCAAACCCAGTGTTATCGCAGATTTTTTGGGCTGGTACAACTCAGGCAATTTTAGTGTTGGCTGTGGACGCTTTCAAAGGCTGTGGTTTATGCTGTTAGTCGCGCCAAACAATAACTCAAACAGCGAGCAGAACTATGACTAAGGTTGCTAGATTAGCACTACAGATATTCTTAAAGGCTGTTGTTTTGAGCCTGTCCGCTCCCGTGGTTGCCCAAGTATTAACCGCCGAAACGTCCGCTGGGGTTTACCAAGGCAGCCACTCTTCAGTGACCCCAACGGTCACCGAGTTCTTAGGCATTCAATATGCCGCGCCGCCAATTAGGGATCTGCGCTGGCGACCGCCGGTGAAGGCAATCCCATTTGCTGGAGTTCGAACCGCGAATGAGGTGGGGCCTGCTTGCTGGCAGGTACAAAATTCCGATGCTTCGATTTACGCACGCGGCAATCTCGAGCGCTCCGAAGACTGCCTATATCTCAATGTTTTTACTGGCGCAGCGCAGCCGAGTGATTCCTTGCCGGTGATGGTTTGGTTTCATGGAGGTAGCAACACCGCCGGGCATGGTGGCGCAAAAATTTTCGATGGGGCTAACTTGGCTAAACGGGGTGCGGTCATTGTTACCGCTAACTACCGCCTTGGCCCATTGGGTTTTTTAGCGCATCCGGGGCTTACCGAGGAGTCAGATCACAATAGTTCTGGAAATTACGGACTGTTGGATCAGGTCGCTGTGCTTGAATGGGTGCGCAGCAATATAGCGCAGTTCGGTGGCGATGCTGATCGAGTGACTATTTTCGGTCAGTCCGCCGGCGGCACTGACGTATGCCTGCTGATGGTCTCACCACTTGCCGAAGGCCTCGTAGATGGCGTGATTGGCCAGTCTCCAGGCTGCATCAAACTAACTCGTCGCTTAAATGATGGCGAAGATTCTGGGCATCAGCTGGGAGTCCGCTTTGCCGATCACTTAAGTCTCGCCGGCAGTAATGAGCAAGTGGTGCAACAGTTGCGGGCTCTGGATCCAGCGACAGTAACCGCCACGCCTGGTGTAGGTGGGGCGACCATAATTGACGGTTGGGTGGTACCGCAGGCTCCTTATCAGGCGTTGGCAACCGGTGCGATGAATCCCATACCGATTATGGTGGGAGCCCTAAAAGACGAAAACTTTGGTTTGATGCAGCTGGCTCCGGCGATCAGCGAAGAACAGCTATCAGAGTATCTAGACGCAAGTTTTGGCAGTTCAGCACCCCAAGTAAAGGGTAGCTACAGCGACATAATCGCTGCCTCACCAAGTGACGCCCGCAAAGAGATAGCGGCGGACAATAGTTTTCTGCTGTCATCGAGAATGTGGGCGCGGCTTGTTAAGGAGCGAGGAGTTAATGCATTTGTGTATTATTTTTCAAGACCAGCCCCGGTGTTTCGCCTCTACCGGCCGGAGCTGCCTGATGTGAATAATGACGGTGGCGCCAGAACCTTAGGCGCCTATCATTCGGCTGATCTGGCCTATGTGTTTAATACCACAACCCTGGTTGGCATTGGTTGGGACGATGGGGATCATGCCCTGAGTAATCTGATGGCAGATTACTGGGTTAGCTTTGCCAGTAATGGCAATCCTAATCGGGATGGCTTGCCGCTATGGCCAGTGTACGACCCAGTTGCCGATAACGTGCAGGTATTCGATGAGCGTTCTGGCGCCCGCGAGCATCCTAAAAAAGCCCAGCTGGATTTGTTAGAACAAATTTACTTACGCCAGTCTCAATGACGCTCAGGCTTGGCTGGAAGTTTAACTCGTCGCAGCAAGGTTTTTGACGAAAGCCAAGGCCAAAGAAAAATTTATGGCCTAGTGGTTCTGGCTTTGGGCCCTAACTGACTGGGAGTGATTTGGTAGGCTAAATGCACCCAATCACAAAGCAGTGGCCGGGTGTCGCGGGGATCGATTACTTCCTCGATACCAAAGGCCTCGGCGGTGCGCAGCGGCGAGCGGTATTGCTCTAAATTGTCTTCGATTTCTTTGCGCCGTTGATCCGGGTTTTCTGCCGCCTCTATTTCGCGCCGATAGGCGGCTTGAACGCCGCCTTCGATAGGCAGCGAACCCCAGTCCGCCGAGGGCCAAGCATAGCGCAGATTGAGTCGGTCAGAATTACCGTGACCCGCGCCAGCAACCCCATAACAGCGGCGAATGATGATCGAAACCCAAGGCACTGTAGCCTGCAAGCAGGCCATTAATGCTCGGCTGCCGAGTCTTACCGTGCCTTCTTGCTCGGCGGTTAATCCGATTAAGAATCCGGGGTTATCCACGAGATTGACTACCGGTAGGTGGAAGGTGTCACACAGATCGACAAAGCGCATCATTTTATCCGCTGCCGCCGCGTTGACGGCGCCGCCATTGAACATAGTGTCGTTGGCCATGATACCAACCGGGTAGCCATCGAGCCTGGCTAGGCCCACAACTAAAGATTCTCCGTAGCCGGTGTTTAATTCAAAGAAAGAGTCTTGATCTACTATAGGGCTGATCACCTCTCTTATTTGGTACATCTGACGCCTATCTCGCGGTATCACCGAGATCAAGGATTCATCTTTGCGATCCATTGGGTCGCTATTGCTGCCCCGCGGAGGAAGCTGCCAGACATTTTGTGGTAAGTAAGCGAGAAACTTCGCGATATCTCGAAATGCGGCCTCTTCAGACTCTACCTCGTTGTCCACCGCGCCACTGCCATGGGCATGGATCTGGGACCCACCCAGTTGATTTTTACCCACCGGTTTGCCGAAGCTGCGTTCCACCACCGGCGGGCCAGCAACGAACAGCTGGCTGGTGTGTTTTACCATAATAGAAAAGTGGGAGATTGTGACGCGCACGGCGCCAAGCCCAGCGACCGAGCCCATGCAGGCGCACACCACGGGGACATGGCCCAACAGCTGCATTGTGGTTTCGAAACCTTTTAATTCCGGGATATAAGAGTGGCCGGCCATTTCTAGGGTCTTAACGCTGCCGCCGCCACCGGAGCCGTCGATCAGTCGAATCAGCGGCAAGCGCATTTCGAGCGCATACTGTTCGCCATAGCCGGATTTATCGCCAACTTTAGCGTCGGCAGCGCCACCGCGAACGGTAAAGTCATCGCCGCCAACAATCACTTTGCGACCATTGACAGTTGCAGTACCTAGAACGAAATTTGATGGCGTGAAATGCCTCAGCTCGCCGTCTTCTGAATATTCAGCTTTGCCCGCTAGCGCCCCTATTTCATGGAAGGAATCGGAATCCACCAAGCCATGAATTCGCTCCCGCACTGTCAGGCGGCCGTTATCATGCTGGCGTTTAACTCGCTCAACTCCACCCATCTGCTTGGCCAGCTCAGCGCGTCGTTTCAACTCATCGATTTCTTTTTGCCAAGACATGCTAACTTCTCCCGAAGTTGGCTAGCTTAGTCGATACCCTTGGGTGCATCAATGCTGGCTTATCTCGCCAAAGACTTCGGCGGCATAGGCCATAAGCAGGAGGTTGTTGCCACATAGTATTGATAATTTGGGTCTGAGCCCCAGCGCTCTTCGGCACTTTTTTCCAACATGGGAATGCCGCTGACTCTGGTTAGCAGCAAGTAGACGAAAACGGGTGAAATCAAAGTGGCTAATTGCCAGCCGGATAAAACCGGCAGGGCCATTACGGCGATGCCAGTCCAAAGCACTATCTCACCAAAATAGTTTGGGTGACGTGAGTACTGCCACAGGCCAGTAGTTATGTAAGTGTCTGCATTCGCCGGTTCGTTGCGAAACTTTGATTTCTGCCGGTCGGCAATAATCTCAATGGCAAAACCGATTATCCAAATTGCGCCACCTAGAAAGAATAGAGCGCCGATCTCAACCTGCTGCATCGACGTGGCTGCGGCTAAGCCTGCTGCGATAGTGAAGAACACCCAAGCACCACCAACCGTCCAAGTAAACAAATAGCGCCAAAAGCGTGTCTTTAGCTCATTGAAGCGGCGGTCTTTACCGGCTTTTTTTACGCGCAGGAAGAGAAAGCTACCTAAACGCGCTGCCCATATAACAACCATTAGGCAGATGACAGTGCCTCGAGTTGACATGGAAGGATGAAGAACTAAGGCCAGTATCACGGTGGCGATGTAAGAAAGCGCGCCGGTTAAATCAAAGTAGTGTTCGGTCTGCAGTGCAAAAGAGGGTAAGAATACTAACCAATGCAGTATAAAACCTACGCTGGCGCAGATGAAAAATAAAGGCAAACCCAAGGTCATCGCGCTGCCTTGATTGCCTGCGATAACAAATGCGCTGCTAAACGCGATGATGACTAGAATGCCTAAAATTGGCTTCATAATAGGATCTCTTTTTTTTTAGAAATTCACCCTAGCTAGTGCTATTCCGCTTTCTCCTGCTACTGCATAAAGCAGGTAGACAATGCCGTTTTCACTAAATAAAGCTGGGTCTCGTAATTGGTTAACTGTTCCATACGCTGTACTGCGCACAGACGGTTCAATCGGCGCGTCAGCGCCTTCCCACGAATATTCTGGCTTTAAAGCCACGACGGCGTCTGACTCTTGCCATTGCATCCAATCCCCGTTTAACTCTACCGTGCTAAGCAAAATGGATTCGGGAGCATCGCCAACTCGGGTCCAAAACACATAGAGCTTATTGTTCCTCACCATAACGGCACTGTGGCGCATTTGCGGTTCGAACAGCACTGGCCCAGTTTCAAAACCACTGAGCCCATCCTCTGAGCGATAGAACTGACCGGGCATGGCGACGGCGTAGGTCGCTCCCAAATAATCGAATCTTCGAATATAGGTTTTACCTAAGTTTTCTTCGCGGGCGGTAAAGTGAATGCCATCATTGGAGACGGCAACTCTTGAATGTTGAAATGCAGCAGCCTCTAAGCCGTGGTAGTACATGACGATACGCTGGTTGGTTTCATCGACATGAACGTCAGGTGATGCTATGTGGGGTTCGGTAAGCTCCTTCCCATAATCATGAGAGACTCTCACACCGCTGGCTTCACGGGCGGCAACTAGTTCTGCCAAACGCTCAGGAGCAATGGCTGGGCGAGTGGTCGCGAAAAATGAGTCAGCAATGTGCAGGCTACCGGGCTGATAGATTTTCCACGGACCCAACAGCTCGTCCGCGTAGGCTAGGCGAATATAGAGCCCTTTATGATCGGCAAAATAAAGATAATATTTGCCTAATGGGTTCTGTACCCAATTAGGGACTTTGATTAACGACGGACCCTGAATATTCTCCCCGATACTGGGATCAATCCCTGGTCCAATAATTGGGCCATTGCCTAAGCGAGTGATGGATATTGCTGTTGCTGGAGGCTGTTGAGCTTGGCTATGGATGGTGCCGCTGAGCAATGCAATGAGAGCAAGAGAAACGTGCAGGCAAAGGCGAGAAATTGCGATTAAGCGAGTGGGTGTTGCGTTAGTCATAGTCACTTCAGTTTTGTTCTTATTTTTGCTAAGAGTAAAAGGCTTGAAGGAAAATGTCTACGGCAGTTGTACTGCCGTTAGCCTGCCTATAGGTTGGTGCTTTTCAATTTGTGGCTTTTTTAGATAGCGTTGCCTATGGTTATCACGGCAATTGCTTGATACGGCCATATTGTGGCCTGCAGGGGCGCCTCAGTTACTCAGCTTTTGGCGTTTTGGAGGCAGGTCTACAAAGTCGCCAGCGCGCTTGTCTTTGCCTGCCGCCATGGCTTCTTGAATTTCGCCATGTTGGAGCATGCTGGCATTCCATATGCCTATATAGTCAAGGGTGTCAGCAATGCTGTGATCTGCCGCGAAGTTGATAATTCGTTTGCTGCCGTAAACAGCTAATGGGGCTTTGCTTGCTATTTCGGTGGCAACACTCATAACCCCTTCGATCAACGCTTCGTGGGAATCAAAAACTTCGTTAACCAAACCAAGACTCTTAGCTTCGGCTGCGTTCATGCGGCGGCCAGTGAACGCCAGTTCTTTGACGATGCCTTCGGGCAGCAGCTTACAAATGCGCGGGAAGGTCCCGACATCAGCGGTCATGCCTATATTTATCTCAAAGATAGTTATAAAACCATCACTGGTCATATAGCGTAAATCGCAGGCAGTGACCAAATCGACACCGCCACCGATAGCGCCTCCTTGAATCGCGGCCAACACCGGCAGTCGGCACTGCTCGAGGCAGGTGAAGGTTTTTTGCATCACGGCAATTGTCTCGTACAGTTTAATGCCTTTAACGCGCTGCAATTTTTCAGCGGATAAGGAGTCGTCTTTGTTGGCAATGTTGGTGCCAAATATTGACGTATCTAGGCCTGAGGTGAAATGAGGGCCGGTCGAGGAAATGACAATGACCCGCACGTCCGAGCGCTGCTCTATCTGCTCAATTATTTTTGGAAGTTCATCCCAAAATTCAGAAATCATGCTGTTGCGCCGTTCTGGGCGATTCAATTGAATATGGGCAATGTGATTGGCGACAGAGACGTCAAAGCAGATATAGGTCATTAAAAATTTCCAGTTTTAGGTTAGCGCGCAGTGCCGCAGTGAAATTCAACGGCTTCTCGGCCACTGCTAACATTGTGTGAAGGTATGCCTAAGGTGACGTTGCCTGCAGTTGCCATTCGCCGGCGACGATCAGCCATGTATGATCTGAATGATACTAGTGCCATCGGGGATAGGCCAGTTTCTATATCCCCAATAAGAGTCGTATAAAAGCTGGCAATAAAACTATTGGTGTAGCCAGTGCGGGTTTCATAGGCTGCCAGGGCCTGGGCAATCTGCGCCTCGCCGCTGGCGTCACTTTTGTCGAATGCAGCGCACATGGCGCGGATGCTTGATATTTCATTGGTGTTTATGAAGTTGCGAGCATTGGATAAACTAACAAAAATGTCCTGAAGCTTTACACTGTCGATGTGCAGCTCGCTCATTACTTTGTCAGGTGCCTTGGCGATTTCAAGCATCAGTCTATTCAATACCGCCTGATCTATTTCAGCAGGAGATAAGGTCGGCGCGAGCACTTTGAGCTCTGAGGGATTGCTTGATCGGGCTGAGTCAACAATTGCGTTGATATCAATGCCCTTAGCATTTTGATTCTCTTGTGCCCAAGCTGTGGAGCACAAGAGAACCAGAGACAGCAATGGGCTAAATCTGAAGCTGTCTCTCATCAGCTGTCTCGCTACCTATTGCGCTGGATAACAGTAGGTTCTAGCTGGGGATACTCAATACCTAACTGATCAAGATAGGTATCAAACCGTGATGGGTCATAGTACAGCTCCTCTAGTAGCGGCTTGTACTGTGCCATAATTTCTGCATTTTTCTCTATAGCAGGGGCATCATCAGGACCGATAAAAGGTTCGTACTGCACGTCGGCGGTTTGCACGTCATCGAAGTAAGTTTTAGCCGCGGTGACCAATGAGTCATCTTGAATAAGATCGAGCATAGTCGCGGCAACGACCTTTGCGCCTGATACCGCACCTTTGTGGGCTATGGGTGTAGCCATCGCCATCGCGCTTGACCAGTGATGGCCCTGCAGGCCCTGTACATTTGAAGGGTAGCGTAGAGTTACCGTAGGCACATTCCAAGAAATATCACCTATATCATCAGAACCGCCAGATATCGGAGACTCAGGTGGCTCGCCTATGCCGGATAATTGAGTTGCCAAGCCGGTAGGGTTATCCGAACCGAGTAAGGTTTGCAGCGCTTTAGCAAAGCGCTGGTCGTCTTCAGACCACGTCGGCAGCCCCACCGCTTTAATATTGTCATCCATTGCCAGGGCGATAGGTTTGTTGAAATGCCGCGGCCAAGCCGCCCCAACTATTTTGCGACTAACGGTGGTATCAGTCATCATAGCAGCGCCCTCAGCGATGCGCTGCAGGGTGGCAAAGTTTTCACGAATATTATCGGCAGTAATCTCTCTTATAAAATACCAAACGCTAGCGTAGGAGGGCACCACATTAGGTTGATCACCACCATTGCTGATGACATAGTGAGAGCGCTGCAGCGGGTGCAGGTGCTCGCGGCGGAAATTCCAACCGACGTTCATGAGTTCAACCGCATCCAGTGCACTGCGGCCCTTCCAAGGGTCGCCTGCGCCATGGGCTGCAATGCCATCGAATAAGTATTCAACCGATACTAGGCCAGTCCCTCTAGAATCACCCCAGCTGACGTTCATGTTGTTGCTTACATGGGTGAACAAAACCGCATCAACACCGTCAAACAATCCATCTCTGGCATACCAGGCTTTGGTGGCCAATAGTTCCTCAGCGATGCCGGGCCAAAGTACGATGGTGCCAGCAAGGTTTTCTCGCTCCATGATTTCTTTGACTGCCAAAGCCGCGACAATATTTACCGCTTGGCCTGAGTTATGGCCCTCGCCATGGCCTGGAGCGCCGTCAATCATCGGTTGCCTATAGGCAACGCCGGGCATTTGCGAGGCCCGCGGTATTCCGTCGACGTCTGAGCCCAGCGCGATAACCGGCGAACCGCTGCCCCAGCTTGCCCACCATGATGAAGGAATGCCCGCGACTCCTAACTGTATGTCAAAACCATTGTCCGCTAGGATTTTAGTCAGATAGGTTTGGGTTTCAAATTCTTGAAAACCCAACTCTGAAAACGAAAACAGGCTGTCGACAATTTCTTGAGTAAGTTTGGCTTTGGCATCGATAGATTCTGCTGCATCTGCTTTTAAGCCGGTGAAGCCCCCGGTTGATTGGGCGTGGCTGACACTGCTTGCGGCGAAAAGCGCGATACAGAAAAATAGTGTGGGTTTCAGACTGGACATGCGTGGCCTCCTAGATTGATTGAGCTTAAGAGTACGATGTTTGCGCAGTCTGCGCCATAGCTTGGCTAGAGTTAGGCAAGCAGAAGGTTAAGGCCTAACTTAACTTGAAGCCGCGCACCAATTTAACCCGCTATGTCGAAAAAGGCGCATTGAATTGACTCTGGTGAAACGCCGGAGCGGGCACCTTCTCGAGTTTAAACAAAAGGTGAAATCAACCGCGCCCCACTTTGCATTTTATACAGGAAGCCTTGCGTCGGTGAACAAAAACGGACTAACGCTAGAGGCGATTGCTCAAAAGGTCAGTCAAGGCGCTGGTGAGATTTTCGTGGACTAATGAAAAATCGAATTCGCTTAGGCGGTTCGATTTTATGTCTGCGCTAGCGAGTAATGCGGCGTCGGCCATTTCGCCGAACATGAGTCTAACTACGGGGGCTGGCAGGGTGGGAAGCCTAAAGCGATTGCTGGTGGAGCTTAAGATTTTAGCAAATTCAAGGCTGCTGACTGTGCCCTTGGCCACTAAATTAACAGGGCCTGAGACTCGGGTGTCGTCAAGTCCATGAATGATAAAGCGAATTGCATCGACGATGCTAATCCAGCTTATTTTCTGTTGACCATCCCCAGTGGCCCCAACTACTGCTAAATTAAGTGGCAGAAGAAAGTTTGCAAGAACTCCGCCCTTGGTGCTTAACACAATGCCAAAGCGCAGGTGGGCGGTGCGAATACCAGCATGCATAGCGGGCTGGGTTGCGGCTTCCCATTTTGTGGCGATATCGGCAAAGAAATCTTGACCTGCCGGACTCGCCTCATCAACCTTGCCTTCAGGGTTACTGCCATAATAGCCAATAGCTGAGGCAGACAGAAATACTTGGGGTTTGTGGGCAGCTCGGGCTAATGCTTCACTTAGAATCTGGGTGGTTTGTTGGCGGCTGTCGATGATGGCCTTTTTACGCGCTGTGCTCCAGCGCTTGTCAGCAATGTTCTCACCTGCAAGGTTAATTACGGCAAACAAAGGGATCGCCGGGTCTAGTATTATTTCGCCCCTCGATTGTATATAGCGAAAAGGTCCCGAGTCAGTGTTTCGCTGCAATGGATACACCGTATAGCCCTGCTGGGTTAAGACTTGAGTTAGCGCGCTACCAATCATTCCCGAAGCGCCGGTGACTAAAACGTTAAGATTTTTTGATTGATTCATAGTGGTAAATTAGGCACTTATCATGGTTGAGTGGGAACTGCTGATACTTCGAACATGACTTCATTGCGGCGCATAAACGGCGGCATGAAAGGCGGGTTGTACACTGCCGACTCGGCGGGGGACAGTATGGTTATACCTGCCCCCTCAACCAGTTCGCGCAGCTTTGCTTCCTGCCGATTAAAATTCTTTTCAGTCCACCTTCCCGAGTAGCGAATAACTGCCATCAATCTAGCTGGTACTTCCTCGATAGTCACTGAAGGGTCTGTTGGCGAGGGAGCGTTTTGCATTGAAAAGCTGCTGGGCAGCATGAAAGCGATTGACCAGCCCTGCGGCGTTTGGGTTTGCTGTACCGGTGCTGTCATGGATATTTTTTGCGGCTTTGATTGCTGCACCGGAGCGGTCATGGCGATATCTGTGTTGCTAACGTTGTCACCAGAGATGTAGTTGAACAAGCGCATGAAACCGGTGTTGGCAGCCTTGCCAAAACTCGAACTGTTTTCGACAGTAGTGACAGCAATCAAGTAGGGTTGGTATAACCGATACTCTAGCTGATCGGTTTCCACTACAACGTCATACTGAGGTTTTTCGATGGCTTGACTATGACCGGGAGAAACAAGCAGAAGCAGACCAGAAGCAATGAGCACTGCCACTTTTGGGTACAGACTTGAGTAAGACCTAAGTTGCCACATTGGGATTCTTTGAAAAAAATACTACTTGGGTTATCTGTCTCTATACGCTGATAGTCTTTAGTTGGTTCAACTGTGCGACAAGCTACTTGCGCTGGCCCGATCGCTCAAAAATTTAAATTTAACTGCCTTGTGATCTGCGTTTCAGCGGACGGCGTTTCTAGGGCTGCGAGCTGATTAGTTTTAT
The DNA here is from genome assembly GCA_964352445.1 of uncultured Pseudohongiella sp. Taxonomy (GTDB): domain Bacteria; phylum Pseudomonadota; class Gammaproteobacteria; order Pseudomonadales; family Pseudohongiellaceae; genus UBA9145. The sequence goes on from CAYGSO010000033.1 coordinate 27,603, forward strand.
TAACCGGTTTTAATTTTTTATCTATTTTTCTTATTTGGAGAACTCCTTTGACTATTTTCAAGCGCACACTTCTAGCCCTAGTAACGGTATTACCCCTTGCGTTTACAAGCGCAGTGAAAGCTCAAGACATCGTTGACACAGCCATAGCTGCTGGTCAGTTCGAAACTTTAGTCGCCGCAGTACAGGCGGCTGGATTGGTAGATACACTAAAGGGTGAAGGTCCATTCACCGTGTTCGCACCAAACGATGCAGCGTTCGCAGCACTGCCTGCCGGCACTGTCGAAAACCTGCTGAAGCCAGAAAACAAAGATATGCTAGTGGCTGTCCTTACTTATCACGTCATCCCAGGCAAGGTAATGGCTGCGGATATCGCTGGTAAGATGATGGACGTTGCCACAGTTCAAGGCAGCACTCTTGCAATAGATGCAACTAACGGTGTCATGGTTGACAACGCGACAGTAATTGCTGCGGACATAGAAACTAGCAATGGTGTGATCCACGTTATTGATACAGTCGTATTACCTAAGTAACTGCATTTAGAAATTCCCTAGAGGCTTTAGGCTGACACATGTCAGCCTTTTTTTTGCCTGTAATTTTTTAGTTTTTTGCCCTAGCCTTGTTTGATCGTGTATCGGCAGTTTGCCAAGGCTCGATGGCGTATCCTTGCCGATCCAGCTTCACCAAGACAGCTTGAGCTTAGTTGAGGCGAGCTCGCTCAGCCTCTACTAGCAGCCGACGTAAAATCTTCCCAGATGCTGATTTTGGAATCTCCTTAACAAACTCCAAGCGCCTAACTTTCTTGTGGGGCGCAAGCTTTTGCGCAGCCCAAGCCATTATTTCAGCTTCAGTGATAGGGGCCTTGACTACTACAAAGGCCTTTGGGACTTCTCCGGCCTCTTCGTCAGGGCTAGGAATCACAGCGACATCAGCAATGCTTGGATGGGTCAGCAGAAGGGCTTCAAGCTCCGCAGGAGCCACCTGATAGCCTTTGTACTTTATTAACTCCTTTACTCTGTCTACGATATAAAAGTAATCATCTGCGTCGGCGTAGCCAATATCCCCAGTATGGAACCAGCCATCTTTATCGATCGTATTTTTGGTTTCCTCAATGTTGTTCAAATAGCCAGTCATAACATGAGGACCAAAAAGGCACACCTCGCCGCGCTGATTAATACCCAGTTCGGCGCCGGTTTCTATATCCAGAATTTTAGCCAGTGTGCCGGGTAAAACAGGCCCCACAGAACCTGTTTTTGCAGCGGGAGCAGACATGGGGCTAATATGAGATGCGCCAGCTACTTCGGTGAGCCCATAACCCTGATAGACGCGGCAGCCAACGCGCCGCGCGCAGGCCTTTTCCAATTCTTCACCTAAAGGTGCTGCGCCACAGCCAATCACTTTGACGCTAGAGAGGTCGAAGTTTTCAACTAGCGGATGTTTTGCCAAGGCAAGAACCAGTGGTGGCACGAGGTTAAGGCAAGTCAATTTATAGTTTTGAACAATCGTTAAGAATTGTTCTAAGTCGAACCGGGGCATCGTAACCAGTGTAGCGCCTCGATAAATTGACAGATTGAGAATCAGCACCATGCCATAAATATGAAAGAAGGGCAGCACCCCAAGAACTCGGTCTTTTTCATCAATAGGGTTGGCCTCATGTGACAAAATCATATTGGCGATGAGGTTTTGATGGGTCAACATAACGCCTTTGGAAAGTCCTGTGGTGCCGCTTGAGTAAGGCAATGCGACCAAGTCTTTGCGGCCATCGATTGTAACTTTTGGCACATTGCCGTCATTTTGCAGTAGCTGCTGAAACCCCGTGGTGTTTTCGGCTTCGCCAAGAACGAAGATTTCTTCAATGCCGCAGGCTGCTGCCGCGGGTCTGGCGCGATCTAGAAAAGCTGGGATAGTGAGTAAAAACCGCGCCCCAGAGTCAGTAAACTGGTGAATTAAGTCCTCGGTTGAGTAGAGTGAGTTGACCGTTGTGTTAATGCCGCCAATTTTAGCCACGGCTAAAAACGCGATCCCATATTCAGGTGTATTGGGGCAAAATATTGCAAACACATCGCCTTTTTTGAAACCCCTTAGGGCAAGCCCTGTCGCCATTTGATCAACTTTCTGCTTCAGCTCGCCAAAACTTAGTGTGTCGCCTGTGGTGCCATCTATTAAGGCTGGCTTGTTGCTTAGTTCATCGGCCCGCGAAAGCACGATGGAGGCTAAGTCGGTGTTGGGTAGCTTTAGTTCAGTTTGCTGGCTTTTGAAAATCAATGGGATCCCCTTATTTTTATATGTTTTGGGTTTTCGCAGTGGCAGTTTGTAGGATTTGATCTGATCCAAGCCCACAGAATAAGTCAGGCTCCGTTAAACCTCAAACTAAGTGCGCAAAACTAGGGGCTGTGGACGCACCTTGGAGGTTCAAGTAGCAATGCTGGCGTTGGTTGGTAAGCGAGCCGGAAGCTATGTAGCTGTCATTTTTAGGCTAACTCAGAGCTAGCTGGACAGCCGCGTGAGCATGGATAGCAGTCGTGTCAAAAAGCGGCACTGCGGTGTGCTGTTGTTGCAACAGCAAGGCTATTTCTGTGCAGCCTAAAATGATGCTTTGGGCGCCAGCATTGGCTAGCTTGTCGACAATAGATAGGTAATCCTGTCTAGATCTATCGCTGATTTGGCCCAGACAAAGCTCACTGTAGATCACATTGTGGACAAGGGCGCGGTCTACCGAATTAGGTATGACTACTTCGATGCCAAACTTCTCTTGAATGCGCTCTTTGTAGAAAGCTTGTTCCATTGTAAATGCGGTGCCAAGCAGGCCAACTTTAGTGTGACCGTTGGCTTTAAGTTGGCTGCCGGTGGCGTCGGCAATATGCAGCAGCGGAATCGAAATTGCTGATTCAATCTCTGGCGCTACTTTATGCATAGTATTGGTGCAAATTACTAAAAAATCGGCACCGGCAGCCTGAATACCCTTCGCGGCGACGGACAATGCATCAGCTGCCGCCTGCCAGTCGCCGCTAGCCTGCATTTTTTCGATCTGCGCAAAGTCGACACTAACCATCGCGATCTGCGCCGAATGGAGTCCGCCTAAAGTGGCTTTAATGCCGGTGTTGATTAGCCGGTAGTAGGTCGCAGTAGATTCCCAACTCATACCGCCCAACATGCCAATGGTTTTCATCTTGCTTCCCTGTGCCTTTGAGAAAGTGAGTAATAAAAAAGCCCACCGAGGTGGGCTTTAGATGACCTCTGCGAGGATCTAGTCAGCAGGGGTTAAACGGAGAATGCCGCGATTTTCTGTCGCCACATAAATCGCGCCGTCTGGGCCTTCGCGAACGTCACGCACACGGCCAATGCCAACCATCAAAGACTCATCGCTGATGGCCATATCGCCGGCATCGTTGATGTCTACCCGGGCAAGGAGTTGACCGCGCAAGCCGCCGACGAAGGCGTCACCTTTCCAATTCGGAAACAGATCGCCGCCGTAGATCATTAGGCCGGAGGTAGCAATAGACGGCACCCAGTAATGTTTAGGGCCTTCCATACCTTCTTGCTGCTGGGTCGCATGAATTGGTCGACCGGGGCCATAGTTCACGCCATAGCCAACAACTGGCCAGCCATAATTAACGCCTGGATTAACAATGTTTAGCTCGTCACCGCCCTGTGGTCCATGCTCACCTGCCCACAAATCGCCGGTAATAGGGTTAAGAGTAAGTGACTGAGGGTTTCTATGCCCAAAGCTGTATATTTCTGGCAGGGCATCTCTGCGTCCCACAAAAGGGTTGTCGCTAGGTACACGGCCGTCGTCATGAAGCCGCACCACGGTGCCGTTGTGGTTGGTGAGGTCCTGTGAGGCGTGTGCAGCTAAGTCGCCAGAGGGCGACGCCTGACGGTCACCGATTGAGATGAAGAGATAACCATTGCCGTCGAACACGAGGCGGGCACCGTAGTGGCCATCGCGACCGGCAGTATCTGCCTCGAATATGGTTTCTACGTCAGCCAAACGGTCATTTTCAAACTTGCCGCGCACAACTGCAGTAGTAGAGCCCTCGCCGAGTGGTTTAGCGAAGCTTAAGTAGACTAATTTGTTGGACGCGAAATCAGGGTGGGGCACCACATCAAACAGGCCGCCTTGACCCTGATGGTGCACAGCAGGCACGCCTTCAACCGGCGCTGCTAGAAGGCTGCCGTTGCGAATAATACGTAACCGGCCGGGTCTTTCGGTGACCAGCATATCCCCGTTGGGAAGCCAAGCCATGGACCAAGGCACTTCTAAGCCATCGGCAATTTGAGTGGTCTCGAATGTGTGGGCCTTGGAGTGGTATTCTTCTGCTTGCACCAGCGTAGTAGCGGCAGCCATGAGGGCGGCAACACTAGTAAGTGTCAATAGGGCTTTGCGAATCATGATATCTCTCCTTTGGAGCAGTGCGCGAAACGCGTGCTGCAGTAAATATGAATCTAAACCGACGAGTATTCTAGTCTGATTTGCCCGAAGTGACCATGTTTTACCATGGCCAATGCTATAAACTGCCGATCAAAATCGGTGAAATTAACCCTGACTAGGTATTTCTAGTTACGTTGCACAAAAGCAGATTAGGTCACAGCATGAAGAAAACAGTTTTTCACAGAGTGCTAGTAACACTCCCTTTTATAGGGTTAGTCGCTTTGCTATCAGCCTGCAGCAACCTTAGCCTGAATTCGTCCCACCAGCTACCGGTTGGATTTGCCAACCTTGAGGATTTCTTTCAAGCAGCCGCCATGGAGATTCAGACCGATGTACGCTATTTTGGTTCTGATAACTTCGTCGGCGCCCCGGTTGATGGCTACCTACAACCAAAAATATACATCACCGTAGAGGCCGCGGCCGGTTTGCTGCAAGTTCAAAGGCAATTGCGCGGCCAAGGGCTGGGCTTGAAAGTATTCGATGCCTATCGACCTCAGCAAGCGGTTAATCATTTTGTGCGTTGGGCTGAAGATCTCACGGATGTGCGGATGAAGCAAAAATACTACCCCAATGTCGACAAGCAGCATCTTTTTAGGGATGGCTATATCGCAGCGCGTTCGGGGCATTCTCGCGGTTCTACAGTAGATCTCACGCTTATTACACTCAGCGACGGGGTTGAGTTAGATATGGGTACAACATGGGATTTTTTTGATCCGCTGTCCTGGCCTGCAAGCACTGGGGTCAGCGCTGAGCAAAAAGCCAACCGGGACATACTTCGTGGGGTAATGCTTGGGGCCGGGTTCAAACCCCTCGCAGAAGAATGGTGGCACTTTACTCTGAATTCTGAACCGTACCCTGATCGTTATTTCGATTTTGACATACGCTAGGACAAGGCAAATGGAAGATCCCAAGTTTCAAGCGCAGAATCAGTTTCCCACGGTACTACTGACGCTTATCAGTATTATTCAGGCCTTAGCCTTGGAATTGCTGTGGAATAAGGCTATCGGCAGTGAGTTTTTATATGAGCCCAGCCTTGCGGCGTTGATCGGTTGGGGGATGATTAGCGTTTCGCTGATGGGGGTGCTCGCAATTTGGGTGATGTATTCCACGATGCTAATTGGCTTCACTTGGCGCCCAGGCCTGCGAGATTCTATCTTGCCGTTTGTAATTGGCATTCAAGAATTCGGCCTGATAGCCCTTGTCTCGGAGCCATTTAATGTAATGTGGCTGTATGTCTTGGCCAGTATTTTCTTGGTGGGCAATTGGGTTTCCCACTCAACTTTCTCTCGGGCAAGAGCCAACGCTGCCAATGAGCTGTTCTTCAAGAACAGAAGCCCGGCGGGTTTGAAAGATTTTGGCTTCGCGTTCATTACAATTTTGGTGCTGGTGCTGTTGGGTGTATTAAATACGCTATTAACCAGCAGCAGTTGGGTTGCTGTGCTTGCCATTGTGTATGCGAATATTGCATTGGGTCTGCAAATATGGAATTTTCGCCAGCTGTGGGATTCGGTTATGTTGCTGCAAGAAAACCTCAGGCAATGAGATAGCCTAATAATGCTGGCGGCGCTCGCAGGCCCTATAATCTGTTTTTATGCAAAAGCTGAGGCCCGGAACGTTGCTAGCTTTAATAATTAGTTAATACAGAATTCCTGATTTTGCGCTGGGGGATAGGTCGGATTCTTGGTCCTTGGCTTGTTGGATCGGGTCTGGAGGGTTAGCCGCCAAGCAGGTGGGCGGGTATGCTGATGCCTTTCTCTTGGTAGTAGCGTAGAGCGCCTTTATGCAGCGGGACAGGAATACCTTTTAATGAATCTGCTAGCTGCATTTGTTTGGTGGCGCTGTGGATCTCTTGCAAAGTAGCCAGGTTTTCCCAGAGCAGCTTTGTCAACTGATACACCACGTCATCGGAAACATCGTCTCGCACTACCAGTACGTTAGGGCTTGAAGCGGTGCGTATGGGTTTATCCTGATATGGATAGGTGCCAGGCGGCATTGTATAAAAATCCCATAGGGGGAACTGAGCGTTGACGCGTGCTAGATCGTCTTCAGAAAAGTCAAGAATAGTCATCGCTGGGCCCAACTGCGCATAGGCTTGAGTAATGGCTGTCACGGGTGCGCCGGCTGGCACATTCATACCTGCAATATTGCCATCTTGCAGAGCCCCGGCGGAAGCGCCATAGCCCATATAGGCGGAATTGAAGGCGTTGCTAGAGTCAATGCCGATGCTGTTGAGTATGTAAATCCCAGTGTGCTCGGCACCGGAGTTTCTCATCCCAAGGACGTAGCGCTGGCCAGCGATATTAGCCAGGTCTGACAGGGTGCCAGTTGCTACAAAATTGGTGCTCAAGACAAAATGTTCTACATTTGGCCACATGGCAGAGATCGATCTGAGGTTTTTCTGGGGGTTTCGAATCGGGCCTTCGCCTTGCCATGCCCACGCCGCAAAGATTGAAAGGATTAAACCAAATTGCGCCTGATTGTCCCGCAGTAATTTGATGTTCTCCATCGAACCGGCTGAGCTGATGGCGGTCAGAGAAAACTCGGCATCGGGGACTGCGGTTACTAAGGTTGATAGAGCCACTCCGACGGGATAATAGGTGCCGCCGGTGTTGCCGGTGGTAAGAACATAAACCCGGCGGTCACTAATTTTTTCGCTACAGCCGGCGCAGATAAACAAGACTGCGATACCTGCAATGAGTGTTCGAGACGCAGCCCTGAGAGAAGTAATCCTTGTCCATGCGCTTGGCAAAATGATCACTCCTGCTATGTTTTCGGGCGGCTTATTGGCAAGTGCCCGGCATTGATTCGATCCAATGGGAAATAAGCTTGAGGCCTTCGGCGTGCGCTAAGGACCTACCCAGCTCGGGCATCATTTCATCGGGCTTTTGTGACGCCATGCGGTACATGACAATGGATTCATCGGGCTTGCCGGGATGGATGCTATAGCGCAGATCACCCGCACCACCGCCAGCGGCGATAGGGGGCTTGCAGATACCCCTGTTTACAGCAAGGGCATGGCTGCCGTTTAATATCAGCGCTGAGGTGTCTGCTGCCCCTTCAGGGTTGTGACAGTGACCACACTGCATGTTTAAGTAGGCAGGGGCTCGTTGCTCAATGGGCAGCGATTCGTCTTGCCAAGACGCCGTGGCAGCATAACTTGGCGCCTTGTCGAGCCAGCCCTTGGCAATTAAGTTAGTGGTTTGTAAATCCGAATCCGGCGGCGAAAATTTGGCATGAAGCTGGCTTGCAATCGCTCCCAGCGGGTGCATACCGCCATCGGGATGGGAGGTTACATGACAGCCTGAACACTGATTGCCATTGGGCACGAAATAACTGAAATTTGTCGTGTCGTGCTCACTTTTTAAACTTACCTTTTTGGTGGCGCCAGCGACCCTCAAAAAAGCTTCGGTCTGTTCGTCATTCCACACGTAGGGAAAGGCTTCCCAGCCTGCCGCGCGACGGACCAAGATACGGGTTTCCATAAGAGTGTTATTTGCTAACTCTATTTTCTTAGGGGAATTGTCGGCAACTTTAAGCAGATTCCCTGCAGCATCTTTGGGGTAGTAAAAGGTTTTCGACAGAACGCTGCCCACTGGGTAGTGGATTTCATTATTCACTAAACTCGCCTGACTGCCAGCGGGTATGTACAGGGTGCGCAGTTTGTGGGCATAGTCGGTAAACAGCTGATTGGCAGGAAGGTACACCTCGGTGGCTGAGTTTGGTTGCAAAATGTTGGCATCAAGCTTAAACAAACCCCACTCAGACAATCTTGAGGGACTGCCTTCAAGATGGGCTGTTGGGTTTGGTTCGGCGCAGCTGGAGACGAGTAAAACTGCTGCTAAGCCATAAATTTGTCGTAAGCTACGCACTAGTTTGCCGTTACGCTTAGGGTGATGACAGACAGAGGCGGCATAGTGCAGTCATGGGCAGAGGCATCAAAGGATGGTGCGGCAAAGCCATTGCTAGCATCGAGATTAACAAAACTCAGTCCATCACCTTCTTGCAGACATAAGATCTCATTCGCAGCTTTGCCTGGCAGCACCATGCCATCCCAAACGACATTCGGAATGGCTTGGCCTGTGGCTGCTTGCAGCATGGCTAAGGGTTCTGAATCTGGCGCCGTACCGCCGCCGCTGTATTGATTGTCATGGATATAAATGGCCTCAGGAAACGGGTCATAGTTGACGTCATCATAGGCGCGCTCTGAGATCAGATAGCTCACTAGCAGAATATGAGCGCTGTTGTTATCACTAAACTCATTGCCGAATACTTCAATATTGTCATTGGCCATGATCATCATGCCGGTGCCTGCGGGCACCGAACCGACGATGTTGCCTTCCGGCGCAAAATTATCGACGTTGTTGTTAACAAGACGGTTGTTAAAGACTCGAGTATTGCGACCGCCTTGGACTGGCAGGTTGGGCAGGTCGAACACTAAAATGCCACCCGTGTTGTTGGTGGCGACATTGTCATAGACATCAGCGAAGGTTGAGTTTTCTATTTCGATACCGGCTACGTTGTACTCGGCCCGCGAGTTGCGCACGATAATCTGACTCGATTGACCAACGTAGATGCCTGCATCAGATGCGCCGATGGCGACGGCGCCTTCAATCAATATATTCTGTGACTGCACCGGATAAATGCCATAGGCGCCGTTGGTGCTTAAGGGGCCGCCGGTCCATTCGGTGCGTACATTGCGGATAACCACATTGCGACTTTCGTTAATTTTTAAGGCGTCGCCGACGGTATCGACGATGGCTAAATCTTCTAATACAAAATCATTGGCATTCACCAGCAAACCTTCGGCACCCTGTACTTGCTCTGCAAACGACAGAATTGACGCATCAATGCCGGCGCCACGAATAGTGACCCCCGAGACATTCAGTGACAGGCTGCGGGACATATTGTGAGTGCCAGCAGGGATTTCAATCACATCACCGGGCTGGGCTTGGATTAACTGCTGCTGCAGCTGTTCTTCGAAGCTTAAGCTTGGGGCCATTGGTTGGGGCTCAGAACAGGCGGCTAGAGTTAGGCCAATAAGAACAAGAGCATAGGCATTGTGTCTGAATCTTTGCATGTGAGTTTCCCTAAAAGAGCTTGCAGCCGTAGGTTTGAGAACAGTTCTCTCCGCTGAGTATATGATTGTTGGGGGAGTTGGGCAAACAGCTAGGCGATAGCGCGGGTTAGTCGGTTACTTAGGTCTGGTTTTTCTAAGTTGGGGTGGCTCCGGCTTTTGTCTAGCTTTGTGTTGGGCAATGTTATTTAAGACTTTTCAATAGCCAAGATTCGATCTAGCACCGTCGCAAGCGTATAAATAGTAAAAGGCTTTTCGATAAAGCCCGATAAACCTTTGCCGGCAAACCGAGCTATTGCCCGCTGCTTATTGAATCCGCTCATCAGAACCACCGGTATGTCCTGCCTTATCTTTCTCATTTCCGCAAAGGCGAGTTCGCCGTTAAGGTGTGGCATGGTTAAGTCCATGAGGACCAATGAATAGCGATCTGGATTGGCTTGAAACTCATTTACTGCGATTCGGCCATCGGCCGCAAGATCGAAGCTGTAGCCAAGAGACTCGGCCATTTGGGCTAAGGTGCTGCGGATAGATTCTTCATCGTCAACGATTAATAGGCGACCTGTGCCGGCTCGTAAATCAGTGGCTTCATTGGGCTTAGGCAGCGCCTGGGCTTCGCCGTGGGCACACGGAAACAAGAGCTTGAAGGTCGTACCGCGGTTAACTTCGGAGTAAACTTTGAGGGTGCCTTTGTGTCCCCGCATAATGCCGATAGAGGCGGATAGGCCCAGGCCTCTTCCCTCAAATTTGGTCGTAAAAAAAGGGTCAAATACTTTGCTTAAAGTCTCCTTAGTCATACCGCAGCCGTTGTCAGACACTTCTAAATAGACGTAGGTTCCTTCCGCTAAGTCGTCTGCCAGCATGGTGCCGCCAAGGTAGGTGCGATCGACTCGAGTGAGACCAGTGTTTAAGCTGATGATGCCACTTTTGTCGCCGATCGCTTCAGAGGCGTTGATCACAAGGTTCATTAGGATCTGACGGATCTGTGTAGGATCAGCCTCGATTGAGGGCAGGTTTTCATGCAGGTTAAAGCTTAGTACGGCTTTTTTACTAATAGAAATTTGCAGCAGGTGAGTCGTTTCTTCTATCACTTCATTCAAACAAAGGTTTTGCACAACGAATTGGCCTTCGCCGGAATAGGCCAGCAGCTGCTTGCACAAATCGGCGGCCCGCACCGCACCGTCGTTGATTCTCTGTAAGTACTTTTGGATGGGGGACGCCGCTCCAATCTCCATGCCGGCAAGGCTCGCGTTGCCTAAAATAGTTGTTAGCAAATTGTTGAAGTCATGGGCGATGCCGCCGGCAAGAAGCCCCAAACTTTCTAATTTTTGCGTGTCCTGAAGTTTTTGTTCGATGCGTCGGCGCTCGCTAATGTCAGTGATGGTGGCCAAGAAACCGGTAACATTTTGGTTTGAATCGAATACCGCAATAGCCTTCGCTTCGACCCATACCTCAGTGCCGTTCTTGTGCAAAAAACGATAATCAAGATCAAACGGTATTGATCGCGTGACTAGGTTATGCCAACGGGCTTTTACTAAAGGCGTGTCGGACGGATGCAAGGACAAGGTCCAGCCCGCATTGGAAGCCTCAGCTTCAGAAATGCCGGCAATTTTGCCCCAACGCTCGTTAATAAAAGTGCAGGCGCCAGTTTTATCGGCCCGTAGAATTCCCACAGGGGCGTGGCGGGCTAAAATACGGAATCGCTCTTCGCTTTCCTTTAATGCTTGCTCGGCAAGATTACGATCTGTGATATCCCGTACAATCGCTACGAAGCTTGCACCGACATCTTCTAGTTTTATGTACTGCAGAAATATTTCTACTGCAATTTCATGGCCTTTTTTGTGGCGATGATAGGTTTGAAAAACAATTGATGGTTCGTCCCCCTTGATCAAGGGCTGCAGCAACTGTTCAAATTGTTCTTCGCTGAAGTAAGGTTTTATTGCGGTAGGAGTTAGGGCAAGCAGTTCGTCCTCGGTGTAGCCAGTCTGCCGCAGAGCGCCTGCGTTGACATAGGTAAAACGCAGGGTTTGCGCATCGAAAATGAAGACACAGTCTAGGGTTTGGTTGAGTATCTTAGTGAGAGCTTGGGCCTGTGATTTTGTCGGCATAGATTCCTATAAGCGCCTATTTGCCATCGAATGATTCGGGTATATCGATGTATTAATCAGGAAAAATGGTAACCCACTTTAGTCGTTGTTAAAAGCTGTTTCGCCGCTGAACTGAGTGCAATGGCGTTGCTGTGGTGTTAAGTTTATGGGCCTAATTATTACTTTTGACTGTAGCAACATGAGAAGAAACCTAGTTAAAGCCTCTGTTTTTAGTTCTTGCAAGCCGGCCAGCGTTGCCCTGAGTTTTATACTGTGCTTAAGCAGTCTGTCAGGCTCAATTGCAGCGCAGGTCGCCCAAGGTATAGACCTGCCGAAAACTATGGCGTGGTCAGCGTATCCGACCGGAACAGGGGGTTACAGCCAAGCGGTTGCGATTGGCAATATCTTGCAGCGACAGTATAAGGTTAACCTTCGGGTGATTCCCGGGCGTAACGATGTGTCGCGCTTGGCTACGCTGCGGGCAAATCGAGTCCATTTTTCTGCCGGTGGGTCTGAGTCGGTGTATGCCCAAGAGGGTGTCTTGAACTTTGCCTCTAGAATTTGGGGCCCGCAGCCTATCCGGGCTTTAATGTCCAATTACTCCGATAGCTGCTCCTTTACCTTTGTCACAGCCAAAGATGCAGAAATTGAGAAAATTTCAGATATCCGCGGCAAGCGAGTAACCTTCGTTCAGGGTGCGCCTTCGCTCAACAATGCAATGGCAGCGCTGCTGTCTTACGCCAATTTAGGTTGGGATGACGTAACCCCGGTTGAAGTAGGCGGCTACAATGCATCCATTGATGCGGTGCTGAACAATCGCGCCGACGTTGTTGGTGGGGCGTGTAACTCGCCGCCGTTTTTAAGACTAGAAGCGTCGCCCCGTGGGCTGTACTTTCCAAGTTTACCCCACGATGATTTAGAAGCGGTTGCCCGGGTACGATCCCGCTTGCCGTGGTATGTACCTCATCTTGCATTTGAAGGGCCGACCCTGCCAGAGGAAGGACTGCAAGTTTTCTCCTCAGCCTATCCTTTATTAGTTGGTTTAGATTCATCCGAGGAAGCCTGGGCCTACAGTATTGTAAAAATAATGCACCATCATTTTGATGACTATAAAAACAATGCACCTGGCGCTACTGGATGGAATATGGAACGGCAAAAATTTGATCAGGCGTTCCTGCCGTTTCACCCAGGCGCCATTCGCTACTATAAAGAGGCAGGTGTGTGGGACGCTGCAGCGGAAGCGCAGAATCAACGCAATCTCCAGCGTCAAGCTGTGCTGGCAACGGCATGGGCTGAGTTTATGCCAACTGCTCCAGACGACTACGACGCCTTTGAGCAGGCTTGGCTGGCGGCACGAGAGACAGCGCTGCAGGCAGCTGACATGATCACCTTAGGCGAGGGACTGTAGATGGCGCAGACAAATAAGGTTGTTGTTGAGTCTGCGTTAAGCACTGATTCGCTAACCCTGCGTTACAGAGAGTTTTCACAGCGATGGCGCTATGTCATGGCGGCGCTCACTGGTGTTTCAATACTGCTAGCGATAAACCAAATATTCAACCTAGGTTTTTTCGTCAACTATGTGATGCTTGATAGTCGGTATATGTATTTAATTACCGGAGTCTTGCTTTGTATGGTGTTTATCACTTTTCCAGGCAGCCAGAAAACTGCCCGTCGAGTGCCAATTCACGATGTGCTAATCATGCTAACTATCGCGGTGATTTTTTCCTACTACGCTTATTATGCCGAGCGAATCGTGTTGGAGGCGTGGGAATATGCAGCGCCGCCTATTGGGGTTTGGCTGGCCATGATTACCTGGGGGATTGTGTTGGAAGCAGGACGAAGGGCTGGCGGTTGGCCAGTGTTTTTCATTGTGCTGTTGTTTTCTTTGTACCCCACTTTTGCTAATTCCCTACCAAACGTTATCGCCGCGCTAAGTATTCCCATTCAAGAAGTGGCAATTTTCCATATTCTTGGCGAGGAGAGTCTATTTGGGATCCCGCTGCGGGTGTTTGCCCAGCTAGTATTTGGTTTCCTTATTTTTGGCGTCTCGCTGCAGTTCACCGGAGGCGGGCCGTTCTTTATCAATCTTGCTTTTGCTCTGCTTGGCCATTTGCGCGGTGGGCCAGCAAAAGTGTCGATATTTTCATCTGGACTGCTTGGATCAATGAGCGGCGGACCAATCAGCAATGTTTTGACCACTGGGCCTCTGTCGATTCCGGCGATGCAGCGCACAGGGTTTACCAAGGAATATGCCGCAGGAGTGGAAGCCTGCGCTTCAACTGGCGGGGTGCTGATGCCGCCAATTATGGGCGCTACCGCGTTCGTCATGGCGAGCTTTTTGAACATCAGTTATGTCGATGTAGCGCTGGCGGCCATCGTGCCCTCGTTTTTGTATTTCTTCGGCCTTTATATGCAGATCGACGCCTATGCAGCGCGCAATAATTTGCAGGGCCTGCCGCTTGAGGAGTTGCCAAAGCTTGGGCAAGTGTTTCGGGAGGGTTGGTATTTCATCGGCGTGTTTGCAGCGCTTATCTTTATGTTGGTCTATATGCAGCAGGAAGCCATTGCGCCATTTTATGCAACCGCAATGCTGCTGACTATTAATCAATTTACAAAGCATAAGTTGGACTTGGCGAAATTTATGGTGTTGGTTGCCAGCATGGGCCGTTTGCTGGCTGAGCTTGCCGGTATACTCGCGGCTATTGGGCTTATTATTGGCGGTCTGGCAGTGACTGGAATTGCCGGCACCATTGCCAATGATCTAGTGTATTTGGCAGGTGAAAACGTTTTGGTTTTACTGGTTATGGGCGCGCTGACTAGTTTCATCTTGGGCATAGGCATGACGGTTACAGCGGCTTACATTTTCTTGGCCATTGTTTTGGTGCCTGCTCTGACCAATTCAGGCCTAGACCCGTTGGCTAGTCATATGTTTGTGATGTATTGGGGGATGTTGAGTTTTATCACGCCCC
>CAYGSO010000034.1:0-41974 GCA_964352445.1 uncultured Pseudohongiella sp.
GCACTTCACAAAACCTTTAGCAAACCCTTAAATGGTGCGGACGGGGAGACTTGAATGGAAAACTTCAATAATCCCGATAGTCTACAAGCCGCTATTAGCAAGGGTTTCAATAGCTTATGTGTTTTGGCTGTTTCACTAAACCCCCTAAAACCCCCAACAAATCCCCCTACTATGCCAGTTTGTATGCTGGAAAATTCGTTCGGGTACTTGGTTCGTAGCCAAACCCAATCAGTAGCACTATCAGCGCCTTACCTAGCTAAATTCTACGGTAATTCAGCGTTATGCCCCTTTAATAATCAAGAACTTATGAGTTAGTTCTACGGAGATTTAACATGAAAGAGCGCCCTATTTTGTTCAATGCAGAAATGGTCAATGCGATTCTTGAAGGTCGAAAGACTCAGACGCGCAGGATTATGAAGCCTCAACCGCCAGCAGATTTTTGCGCTGGTGATGTTGCTGCTATTACTAACGGTGAGCGCTGGGCAATATCAAGATCAGTATGCAACAGGCTTGGCAAAGGCGCTTGGCCACCAGACCCCGAACTAGGATTGCTTTGCCCCCAAGGAAAGATTGGCGATCAGCTATGGGTTAGAGAAAATTATCATACGGGTAAATGCGCGGATAATCTAAAGCCATCTGAGCTTTCCGAAAAGGTTTGGACTGAGAACGGCTTGTGGTATCCAGCAACCAACGAAGAGCCTAAATACCCTATTTCACCAAAGGGGAAGTGCCGGCCATCAATATTCATGCCCCGCTGGGCCTCTCGTATCCAACTAGAGATAATCAATGTTCGTGTAGAAAGGCTGAATGATATTAGCAATGAAGATGCAATGAAAGAAGGTATTGGAACCCCCACTGACTCACGGTATGCGACAGATAGTTTCAAGGCTTTATGGCAATCAATCTACGGTGAAGAGTCTTGGTTTGAAAATCCTTGGGTGTGGGCAATCGAATTTAAGCAGATTGAAAAAGTGACTAAAGCAGCCTAACCCAACAGTCTACGGAGAAATTATGATTGAGTATCACGGAATGAGAGTCGTTGAGTCACCTGCCATCCAGCGCCTCGCCAAAATTAGGCTAAGTGATGATTTCGAGTGGATTTCACCAGAAGCAAGAGCGCATTTTAATGGACTCTGGCTGGAAAGATTCGGAACCTATGAGCCTTCGTACATTGTAGATAACAGCGCAATGCAGCTCGTATCGACAGGCGCGAGTGGTCAAACATTAGTTGTTGGGCCTGAAGGCATGAGAGCCATTTTAACTCAGATTAAAGCAGCCTAACCCCTATAGGAGAGTGAGAATGAGTGAAGAATACCAAGACATAACCAAGGCTGTTGTTGTTTGCGATCACGAGGGGTGTGGATGGGAGCAAGAGGTCGCACCGGAGTCTATGAAAGAATGGCACAAGAAGCCATGCCCCAAGTGTGGAAACGGTGAAATTATAGATGATAACGACTTGGCTCAAATCAATTTGTTGCTAGGGCTTTGTTTGATTCAGCAGGGAATTGATCCTGATAGGAAAATGAAAAGAGGATTAATGAAAGTGAATTCGGCCAATAATTCTGTTGAGTTTAACACCGCAGATTAAGGAGAGAGTGATTTGATTCCATTGATGCAACAAGCAGAGCGATTGGGGCATGGGCAATGTGTAGTAGTGCCTTACAACGTTATTTATGAGTGTGCTAAAAGCAATTTAGATAGCTTGTTATTTGACCACGTTCGGTCCGAAGACATCACGCAGGTGGTGAAGATAGTAAACGACACTTGGGATGGGTTCTCACTTGAAAAAGTTTTTAGTGAGGGCATGGAAAATGTATTTAGACTTTGTAAGCAATAGGAGACGGGTAATGGCAGAGAGTAAACCAGATTATTATATTTACAGAAAGCCTAAACCTGTTTTTCGCAAGAGAGATGATTTCGTAATTATCGGAAGTCGTCATGGAAAAGACAACCCATCATTTATGATTACTATCCACGAGGGATGTGAACTTGTACACAATGTCAGGTTGAACAAAGCGGAGATGGAGTCTTTAAGAGACCACGTTTTAGATTTACTAGACGAGTCAGATTTTTAGCGCAAACAGCAATAGGAGGCGGGTGTGAGTAAAAATGAATGTTCAGCGGGAATGCTGTTTGACCTCAGAGCTGGAGTTAAGCAGTCAGGTGTAGAAAGAGAGGCAATTGCTTTTCATGTAGAAAGTCAGGCATCCACAATAGAGCAGCTAGAGCGCGATAAGGCGGAGTTGGAGAAGGCTTTGCATAATATGACTGAACACTATGCCGACCTTATTAATTCAGGTGATGCGGGAAACTGGAATCCCGAGGAAGAACCTGTAGTAATATCAGCAAGAGAGCAGTTATCCAAGCACACCACTAAAACGGCGTAATGGCAACATGCGCCTAAAGTCAAACTGATACAAAATGCTTGACCAACAAGCACACCACTAAGGGGGAAGTATGAGCGAAGAACAAGAGAAAATAGAAAGGCTTGAAAAGACACTTGGAACATTAATTGTTTGGCTGGAAACAACTCTAGGCAGGAATAATGTCTCTGAACTACTCAAAGAGCTACATGGAGAGGAAGGATGAAAATACTAGCAGCAATAACACTAATGGTAGTGTCTCAGTCGAGCCTAGCAGCTTGTAGATGGGTTTATGTCGATCACGATTACAATTCATCAACTCCTGCTATCCAGAAGCAGATATGCGACTCTGTGCTCGACGTTCCCGCTATTCGAACACCACAGGTGCAGCCAATTCAAACGCCCTCTATAAAGCCCTTAGAGCCTCTTAGAATACCCCCAATTGGGACTACTAAGTGTAGAATGGAGCGAGTTTACGAAGATGGGAAGTGGGTCAATAAGCAGGTTTGTTCTTAGGAGAAATTATGAAAGAGCTACTAATTGAAGAAATAGGCGGACAGACTTTTATTCGTAACGGGGAAAACGGCATTACCCACCTCGTTGGTATGGGGCTGAAGAACCCAAAATTTTTAAGCCACAACATAATTGGATATGAAGACGAGCAAGGCAGGAAGTACGAGCGTGCTTTTGTTGTTTCTGGGCAAACAATAACAGTACTTAGCCCTTGTGAGGTCTAACCCTAAATCGGTCTAATATGTCGAATATGGCATAATATAGACTGAAATAGGGCCAATGTGTAAAGAATTAACGATTATCTATACATATCAAACAGCAAAGAATGAAGCTCTAAAAGCTGTCCATGCTGCGTCTACTTGGGCGAAGTTGTCATTAGTGATAACTAGCTCATTGCCATTTTTAAACTCAAATAGAGTTGAAGGCATAGGCTGACCCGCTGCGTTATATTTTTGCTTTAATCGATCAACCGCCAACATGCCGTTTTGGTCTTCTTTAGTGGCTGAACACATAACACCTAAGATTTCTATTCCGGTCAGCTTTACCTTTTCAATGTGCTTAGGGTCAACAGTCCACAAACCGTCATATAGATACTTACCTGCTTCCCAATCATTAGGAGGCGTTACACCTTCATGGATGACTGCGTTTGAGCTGTTCAAATCGCCGATAGTAAACTTGCCCACAACCTCAATCCCTGTAGCTGAGATATTTACCACGGCATCATCGGCAAGCGTGTAGAGAGATACTTTATCTTTAGTAATAGTTTTCATATTAACCCTTCACAATGATTTTAGTGGCTGATGTGGCTAGACCTGCGTATACCGATGGAGTGCCCTCTGTAAGTGCGAGAGAGCCGTTTGGTTGAACGTAATGCTTCTGCGCTGCCGTTAGGCTTGATTGAGCATCATTAATCGCCCCTATAGTCTGAACCGTTGCTGTGGCTGCGTCTGCGTAAGAGCCGTCAGAAAAGCCTGCAAAGTTTTCAGTGGTTAGGTTTGTTGCACCAGTAGAAAATACAATAGAAGTCCCGTGAGTAGAATTGCCATTATCCCCATAACTAGAAATGACTTTGCTCCCATCATAGGTAGCGGATAAATACGCGGAGTTTGCGCTTTCGAAAACCTCAGCAGAACCAAATGAAATAGATGCTCCAGAGACAACACCACTAATAGTGGTGCCATAGCTTGAGTTCCCAGCATCTTGATAGACGATTGAAATTGCGTTTGCGGTCGCATCGTAAACAGCCGTTACATATTGAGAGCTTGCGCTTTCAAAAACAGCCGCAGTGCCAAAACTAATTGAAGTTCCAGATATTGTTCCGACTATTGCTGTGCCAAAACTTGAATTACCTCCGTCCGTGTAAGCAATGACAATCTTGTTATTGCCCGAATCATGCACTGGCTGAGAATATGACGTGCTTCCAGAATTAAAAACAACGGGCGTACCAAATGAAATGCTTGTACCGGAGACTGTCCCGACAGCCGCAGTGCCAAAACTTGAGTTCCCTTGATCTTGATATACAACAACCAGCTTTCCATTAGTAGAGTCGTAGCAAAGTGATGTAAACCCCGTCCCAGCAGCCTCGTAAACAGCAGGAGTTCCAAAACTAATACTTGTGCCTGAGACTGTGCCTACAATAGCTGTTCCGTGAGATGAATTACCAAGATCAGCATAGGCTATTACAATTTTGCTGTTGGCTGAGTCATAGGCAGCGGCTACACTTCCAGTGTTTGCGGCCTCAAAGACCACCGCAGTTCCGAAGCTAATACTTGTCCCTGATACCGTCCCAACTATTGCAGTGCCGTGTCCAGAGTTGCCTCCATCAGAATATGCAATTACAGCTTTCCCATTGGCAGAATCAAAGGCGCAAGCAGTAATTGTTGTATTTCCAGTCTCGAAAACTACCGGAGTTCCAAACGAAATAGCCGAACCTGAAACCGTACCGACTACCGCAGTTCCTTGATTTGTGTTTCCTCCATCCCGATAAGCAACAACAACTCGACTATTGGTTGAATCGTAACAAGAAGAAATTGCATCTGTCGTTGCTGCTTCAAAAACTACAGCCGTACCAGCAGAATAAGTAGTTCCGCTAACAGCACTCACAGTACCGTCAGAATTTAATACTACAGTGTCACCATTGGCTAGTGTGCCTGATGCTGTGGCTGTGATTTGGTTTGATGCAACAATAGACTCTCTGTACCAATCAATATCATCATTGGCTATATAAGTTCTTATGCCACCATTAAATAGAGTAGATCCATCCGCCGCATTAGCCGCGCCATTGTTTATCTTGTCATCGGTATCAGGCCATATTTGCAAATCTTGAGCGCCGTTGTTAATAACAACACACGTTCTACCCTTTACGGCGGGAGGTAATTTAACGCCATCACCTGAGTTAGCGCACACTGATATCTCATTAATATCAGACGTTAACGCAGTAGCTCCAGCTTGAGTCTGAGTTGTGCCAGCAGTAATTCCGTTAGTTACACTGACGTTAAATAATTCCCACCGATCTGTGGAGACCGGATCATTGTTTAAATTATCTGCAATCAGAGAGGTGTACAAAAGCCCGTTTGAGCCTCTTACAACAGCGTCTAAAGGATAAGCAATATCATCTACCCAATCTGTTACCTGAATAGTTGATGAGGCGATATTTAAGTTATCCCCCGTGTCAATCTGAACACCGTCTTGATTCTGTATAACCACATCATAAGAACCATTGAGCCAGATAGTAGGAATTAAACCAGAGCCACTTAAAATGACAGGATTAGCCCTTTCTACATCCAGTGAAGATGTTGTGTAGATGCTTTTCTTTGTTTCGGTGCCTGGAGAGAAAAACAATACCTTGGCGTTTGCTAAAAGATTGCCAGCCGAGTCTAATAATCTATCACCGGGATTTGCGTATCGCTTAACTGTCATTGGAATTACCCTGTATAATGGAGTCCATGAAACTATTGCTCAGACATAGCGTTAGAGACACTGGAGGTGATGGGAGACAATGCCCCAGCAATAACAGGCAAAACCACCTCCCTGTAGCTAGAACCGAGCCCCTGAGAAACAGATGGTTGCATAAATATCTCAAGCATCTTCGTGGGCGATACGCCTTGCGTCAGCATAATATCTGCCAGTTCTGTTATAAGCTCTGGCGTGACTTTCTGCTTCGAGAGCGTTCTTACGAGCGCCGCCCCAGCAGCCGTAGCGTCCTGAGTGATCAGCGTGGGAATCAGTTGCGTTTGAATAGAGTCAGTCAAAGAGTCTTGACCGGCCAAGTTAGTGGACGTTTGAGATCCACCAGTAACCACTCGGTTAGTTTGAGTAAACTCAGACTCAGCCATCGCCCGTTGAATAAATGAATCAGGATCATCCATTACCCTAGCCAATCGCTGCTGATTGATCGGCTTACCCAACAGCCTTTTAGTGGCATCATGGGTCATATTGGTTTCATCAAAAACATCTTTAATGGCCCTTACCGCACCAAGTTGAAACATGTCCTTTTCAGACTTGCTCATGCCCTGCAGCATTTCATCCATCTGATCTGGTTTTAGCTTAAACAGGTTTATACCTTCATCCATCGCATCAATCATTGCGCTATCGCTTGAAAACGCATCTACAGCCGATTTGTACGATTTGTTTTGAGAGGTGATTTCACCCATTAGATCGGTCTTAGTCTTCATTAATGCGCGTACTTGCGGCGAAGATCGCCCCTCTGATCTAACAGCTCTTGAGATTTGTCTATCGAGGTTTAACTTGGCATAGTGAACCTGCTTCATTAAGTTCATTTCACCGGTCCATTCGCCCATATCCCTTGCTAAAGATTCAGCGCCATTCATGGCTCGTTTCATTGCCGGTCTTGAGATAATCGACTGAAGGTTGTCAGTGGTTTCGATTCCCATATCAAAAGCAGCTTGGTACAAAGGCTGGGCCGTATCTTTTCTAGCATCCACTAAAGACTGTCGAGCAGCATTAAAATTACCGGCACGTTGGCCGGTAGCGACTTCCGCTGCAGTCATAAGCCTGCTCTGCTGACCCATTTGACGATTGTTTAATAATTGCCTTGCCTGCCCTCTAAACTCCCCTGGCTGATCAGACGCAGCTCGGGCAAGTCGCCTAAACTCTTCACCCAAATCAGCTATCGTTGCATCAGGCCCAAGTTCATCAAAAGTACGAATAGCATCTTCAGCATCAATGCCTTCAGAAATTGCCGCATTTCTCACAGCGCGTAAGGCTTGCTCTCTTGGGGTATCAGTTAGTTTTCGCCCTAGAAATGAAGCGCCCGTTTTACCGCCCTTTACCAGCCAATCAGTAACCTTTGTGCCAACAGGAGCCAACACAGCGCCCATAAGAGCGCCTTGCAGGGCTGGAAGCACTCTTCCGTCTTCTGATGCGCCTGCGCCATAGACCGCCCCTTCTCCCGCGCCTAGCGCAGCAATAGCAGGGTATCTAACCATGGCTGGAACTGCAGGATTCATAGCCCCACCCAAAACTCTGCCACCTGTCATTGCGCCAGTCACTACCGCGCCGCCAATCTCACCAGTAGCCGCAAGTTTTGGATGCTCTTTCTTAAACTGGTCCATGTTTCCACGTATGTCAGCAAGGGTGTAATCGTAGGCATCTTTGAAATCATACCCAGCAAGTTTCGCCATAGCACCAGCTATCCCTGCAGAGATTTCATCACCCCAACCCAAAGTAGCCCCTTGAGCGATGGTGTTTAAAAACTCAAGCGGATCATTGATATTCTTGCGGATAGGCATATCACCAAATTGATTCGCGCCATCCATAGTGGGCTGAATTAACGCATCACTTGGGGCAACAGCAATATCACCAAACTCATTTACATTTTCAGCCATTACCCTTTCCTATAAAGAATACCGTTCATCATGTACTCAGAACCTGCAGGCAGCGCGTCTCTTTCTTGTGGCGTTGTAATCGTTGGGTATTGACCATTAAGGCTATTCTCAATGCCTGAGATATCAGGTGCCGCACCTCGATCAACCACAACCTCGTCCCTACTAAGCCCGGCCTTTTCGGCAATTCTTACGTACTCATCAGTAATCTGATTTGCCCTTTCACTTGATTTATTAAAAATGTTTTGAGCTTGATTAAAGAAGTCTTTCCTTTGTGTTTGAGCCAGTCGCTCGCCCGTCATTAGCCTGTTGTATGAAGCCTGGATTCGAGTAGGGACACCAGCGGCATTTTGCGCGGTAGCAAATTCCCCCTCCCTTACTGTAGAGCCAGGATCAAGCATTTTCATAAAGTTAAAAATCAGCGCAAGGTCACCTGCAGCACTAGGCTCTGACGCGCTCGCAGCAATTCGATCCCATGAATTAGCAATATCATTAAAATCCCCGTTAGCCTTATCAATCTCGCTGCGGATAGACTTTGCTTGATTCAATCGATCAGTGCCGGTTAAAGTTTCTTGAATCTGTTCTAACTCAGGGAATACTCGTTCACCATTATCCACAAAGCGTAAAAATCCATTCGCATCTTGCTCTGTTTTTCTGTCGGCTTTAAGACTATCAATACCTTCTTGATAAGAGCCTAAATTGATATAGCCATTTTCAAAGTCTTGAGCCAATTTGCCTGCATCGGTGACTGCAGCCGCTCTCTTAGGGCGTTGAATAATGCCAAGGTCCATACCCGCCTGTGTTGCTGAGGATAATTCAGCCTCAAGTAACTCTGCAGCTTCTTCGCTGCCGTTTTTGGCCGCAATGGCAAGTTGTGTAATTCTTTGTGTGTCTGAAGGGTCAGCATCAGGATAGTTTTTTAAGAGTTCAAGCCGGTTAATACCGAGTTTGATCACGTTTTCGTAATCGCCCCGTTGGGCCATAGGTAAGGCAGCCGCTGCATCGGTGTACATAGTCTGCATTCTAGCTATCTTAGCTTGCTGGTCCTGCTCTTGTGATCTATCAGCCATGACCTGCTTATTCATTTGCATTTGCTCAAACTGAGGCAAATTGCCCTGCAGTCCAGCTCCCATACCCCCCATAGCAGGGGCCATCATAGAAAGCCCTTCGCTTATGTTTTCAAGTTGAGTAGGCATTACGTTGGCGCTCCCGCGTTAATCCATTGTGAAAACTGATCCCAATCAATAGTTGGGTTGTTAGTAGGATTGCTAGTTGTTCCACCATTTGAGCTAGGCAAGTTTCCATAAAGACCGCCAAGCCCTGAGGCAACTTGGCCTAATGTGGCTAACGTATTAGGATCTTCAAAGCCGACAATTGGTTGGCTACCAAACTGAGATGATTCACTTATCCCTAAGTTTGCAAGCACAACGCCAAGCTCTTCCATGGCCCTAGCATCGCCGCCATAAGCTCTATCAATTAACGTAGCAATATTATTGGCACCTTTTCCTAAAGTGTCAGACTGAGCTGCCCCGTCTCGTTCGGCAAGCGTAGCGAGTGCTGACGAAGTATCTCTAATAACACCGGATACATCCCTTCCTGTTTGCATTTGATCTTGGCCAACCCTAAAGCCAGCATTTTGAAACATGCCACCAGCTTGGCTAGCAAGGTTTGACGCAATGCCTCCCATAGATAGACCGCCTTGGGCTTGAATTCCAGCGCCAGTAGTCCCTAATGAGGTAGCTATGTTAGCTTCCTGACCGCGCATACCGGCCTGTGTCATTCGAGCGTTTAGGCCTTGTGTGCTCAGACCCTGTAGGCGATCATATTGATTACCAAAGTCTTGCATGGCCACGCCGGTACCAAACCTCATGAGCTCCCGCATGACGTTACCGCCTTGACCGCCGCCAGTGGCCGCTGCATTGCGAGTAATCGCCCGCTCACCTTCGCCAACCATAAAGTCAACGCCGGGCGAGTTTCGGTAATTTTCAAATGCTTGCGCCTGAGCCTCTGGCCCTAATGCGCCAGAAAATGCCATTTGTAGCTGATTGGCCTGTTGACCTGACTCTGCATAAGGATTTAAGTAATCAATCCCAGTATTAATGGCTTGAGTGGCCTGTCCTCCATAATTTCCAAGAGTAGACATGGCATCGGTAACACCGCCGCCAATATGCTTACCGGCATGTTCATAGCCAGTCAGCATCGCCTCGGCACCCCTGTTAGTTGCAGTGGTTATAGAGTTCCGTGAGGCCTGAAGTCCGTATGGGTTTAGCGATAACCCCAAATCTCGGGAAACATCGGTAAGAACTCCAATATCTAGACCTGTTTCGTGAGCCAAGTCATCCCAATTCAAACCACGCACATTAGCCTGATCAAAAACACGCCGAGCACCGTCTTCGTAGCCTATATTGCCTGCGTTAAAACCTGAGACAAGTTGCTGTATGGTAGCCATTTCTTACACCTTTAAAGTAATCACACTAAGCGGGAATGCGTGTTCCGTTTGTGAATTAATATCCGCCAACATTTAAACCTTGAGGGGCTGTGTTTTGAGCTGATTCTGATTGTGGGAATTGAACCCTCTCAGGTAAAGCTGGCATAGTTATTTGAGGCGCACTTACTCTACTGGCCTGCGGCGCATATGGCATGGCCAAGCCACCCGTTAGAGCGGCTATTCTAGGATCGTTGCCTGCTATAACTTGATTCTGAGCGTTTTGATTGCCTTGGCTGTAAAGATCCATTTGAGCCGGGATAGTTTGCCCCAGTAGCTCAAGACCAAATTGCATAGACTTATGGCGCGATTCCGAAGCAGCAGGAAATAACTTAAACAAGTCGCCTCGGCTTCTATCCATGGTTTTTTGAATGAAATCCAAAGACTCGCGTTTTTGTCGCTCTGAAGTTTCAATGTTTTTTTCTTGAATTTTCTGGTCATTGTTGGCCGCGTAAAGTGTGCCAGCAGTTCCAGCGCCCGCTGCCAGAAGCATTGCCGTACTTGTTGCTACTGCCATTAGAAAAACCTCGTAAATGTCGATTCGCCTTTTGTGTACCCTTCACTCAAATAAAGCCTTTCAGCTATTTCAGGATGAACACACTCAAGCGAAATCATTGACCACATTTTAATGCCCAAATCGCGGGCTTCATTTTGGATTCTTTGCAGAAGTCTTCGACCTATGCCGCGAAATTCTGGTTCAACCCACCAGATTATTTCCGAGCCAGCAAGATAAGCTCTATTGATAACGCTAGGCATATACAGGCCTAAAACTATACCAACTGGCCCGTTAGAATCTGCTACAAAGACAAGACCCTGCTCTAGCGCAGAGTCGAATAAGATACCGCAATCAGAGCGGCTAAATGGTATGTGAGGCTCGTACCCGGTGAGAGAATAAAACTTCTCTGCCATGTCCAGACAGGTTTCTCTGTCCTGTAGTACAGCTTTCCTTATTATTATATCGGTCGATTCAGTCATAGTTAAACCAATATCCAACCCTTTTTACGATCACCGGCAACATCCTGATCTCGCTTAACGTAGAGAATCGAACCAGCCGTTCCAGTGGTATCCATGTACTGAGAAGTAATACGGGCCTCAACCACTCCCTCGGGAGAACCAGCGCCGTAAAAAGTCACCGTGACCGAAGTCATCCACCGAATCATAACGGTGTTGGGTGTTCCGTCAGCGTTAGGCTTCAGCATAGAAGCCGGTGGCACTACATGGCTGCGATCAGTCAATGTTTGCCTCCAAGCCTCTTACAACCCATTTGCGAGGGCCGTAAAGGTCAAATCTAAAACAAATATCTCTGGCTATCCGGCCTAATGAATTCCAAATAGTCCGAGTATTGTATTCGCCAATTTTCCCCGCTGTTCGGGTAATAGGATTATTAAACGTTCGCCCACCATCCGTTGAAAAACTCATCGCAACATTAGCATCAGTATCACTTCCAACACCGGACTCAACCACAATCTCAAGGGATTGAATAAAAAATGGCATCCCATCTTTACCAAGAAAAGGTGTTACAAAATACCGAGGTATATCAGCCCCGTATTCTTGGTAATTAGTCTCAGACAAAAGGCCTATATTGCTGCTCAAGGTGTCCCCTACAAGCGTCCTATTAAACGCATAGGTAACTGACGATATTCTGCAAGGGGCATCGTTCTGACCATCCTTAGAGACTCTGGTGTGCCAGATTGGTCTTCCTGCTCTAACGCTTGCTGTGTGTTCGTAAACAATGGTTGATTCTGTTGGGAAGGTGAACGCCACAAACTCAGCACCAGCCTGTGAGTAACGCCAGCAAAATGCTTGATCAAGTACAGTGTTAGAATAACTGCCAATCACTATATCGATAGCAGCGGTAGATATTGGTACCGGCTGACCGCCCCCGCTCATCCAAAATCGTGGAGATTCTTTATCTCTACCACCAAGCCAAATCATCTGACCGGCTATTTCTTCAATGGCAAACTTAGACCTAAGACCAACACTGTGAGTGCCGCCCTCAATCGTTTGAAAGGGAAACCCAGCCCCACCGACATTTTGATAAGGCTGAAGAGTTTCTTCGCCAAAAATAAACCACGTTTGCTTATTAAGAACCCACTGACCCACAGTGTTATCTGGATCAGCTTCAGCCTCAGTGAAATCAGTTGCTATATAATCAGAGCCATCCCTTAAATTAGAGATAAATACCTTCTGACCATCTTTCTTAGTGAACGTGAAATAGCCATCAATAAAATCAATCGTAGAGACAGGACCATCAAAATCAGTATCGGAAATCTGCGTAAGATTTGACCCGTCATAAATCCATGCGTTGAACTTTTCATCAGAACTAGGGTCAATAATGACCATTTGATCACCATCAGCCCCATTGTCTCGCAGGGTTACCCGCTCATTCCCGCTAATCGCTGTCGAGCCATTAACTTTGGCCGATGAGTAGCTTCTTACGCCCGAGCCATCGATAGATTCTTGAACGGAATACAGATCAGAACCCTGCACAAAGTAAGGCACGCCCTTGAACGTATGTGAGCCTCTATTCGCCTCACTTCCCGCAGTCGTTCCCAGCGTAATACCAGCCGGTAAAAGCAGCGATTCAGGGCTTGTTGTTTGGGTATTGGGGTAATAAAGGTATAAATTAACGCATTCCTGAGATGAAATCGGCTTAGATTCTGATGCGTAAAATTCACCACCAAAAGGAATACGCATTAGGTAAAGTCCGGCTCAATGGTCATAGGCGCAGTTTCAGCGTCATGATCTTCAGCTTCTTGAAGCTTGCGATCTGCTTTAGCCTGGATAGCTGCTTGTCGATCAGCAGGAAGTCCATACTCAGTCGATAGATCAGCCGCTAATTGCCACTTAACCGCGTTGTAATACTCCTCAGTCACCTCAAGTGTTTCAGAGGCAGACGCATAAAACGTCATCGCTTCTTGATAAGTAAATCGAAAGACGTTTTTAACATTGCTGCCAGTAGGCCAAACTCTTAATTTTGCATCAACCAAGGTAGGCTGAAAGTTAGCCGCAGTAATAGAACCCGTGTTATTTTTAACAGTCTGCCCGTAATAGTCTGATCGACTCCACTTCTGAACAGGCACCTCACTCGCAGTTAAATTAGTGGCGTACATCATGTTGTTAACCATGACGGGCCTTGAAATCTGTGTAGTGTAAAAGTAACCAGTGGCACCGGTAACGCCTGCACTGGCTATGCCATCAGGAATGTCGATCGAGGTTGCAGAGTTAACGTTTAACACTCTGTGCCAATCACGAGTACCGTCAGACAATTCAAAGCCAATATAAGAACCACTGGCTTCATCAACATAGCTCAAATCAAACACAGTTGAGTCATGCCCGGTAGTGGCTGAATCGTTTACAAAGCGAAAGGTAATCGTGTCACTCGCTGCAGTAATGACTAATTCGTTATCAGCCGTAGTGACCGCAAGAGAAACACTGTCAGCAGCAGTCGTGCCGTTTAATACAGAAAAAGTCGCGCCAGTAGCCGTGCCTTTAGTGAAACCAAATCTCACTCTATAGGTGTGACCTTGAGTTACGCTTAATGTGTAATCAGCGCCTCCAGCAACACCGCCAACGTTCGTAATCACAATCCCTGAAGACTGAGTAATCGTTGCTGAATTAACAGAAGACCAATCTTGAGTTGAGTCAGTTGGATCTGCCGTTAAAATATTTGGAGCAGCGATCATGTTAGTGGTTGAAGCCACTGTGATGACTGTATCAGACGCAGCTACGGCAGCCCCTAATGTTGTGCTGAATAACTCACCTTCGGCGCAGTTAGCCCCTGTAGGCCCAAGGCTGTACTCTGTTTGGCCTGAATTAATAGGGAGAAGCCCATACTTCAATTCCCACAACCGGTATTTAGACTGCCATTCTTTTAACAGATCATTGAGCGCAGTAATCCCGCGATTAAAATCAATGTCATTGACAGGCTGTTCAGCGGGAATAATAGTGGCATTACGCAATGCGCCTTGAATAATCTCACCAACCGTTCGAGTTAATGCTGTACTCATATCGCATCCGTATTAATGTTAAATGCTGGCCCAGCAGGCAAGTCGTCTTGTTCAGTTCGAGCATCAGTCACGCTTTGACGGTCTTCTCTTGGTCTTATCTCTAACTGGGGCTGCTTAGGGTCGAATTCATCTTTTCCCACTAACAAGCCATCCCAAGTCTTTTGCATATCACAACGCTTATACTCAAACCCCGAAAGGTCTGAGATAGCATTGTGAGTACCAAGCTTTAATGTGGGTCGATTAGGCATTAGTCACCATTCACATGGAACTGAAGCTCGGCACCGCTAGTATAAGAATCAACAACCAAGCGAACTGCGGTTGCATAAGGTGTACAGTTAGTCGCTAAGTTCGCCGTCTTGTCAGATTGATAATCAATCCAGTTGATAGGTACAGATCTCGCTGTCTCTTCAAAGGTTTGCTGTAGATCAAACTGAATCGTACCGGAAAGACCAAGAACAGCAGTTGCAAACCCTGAGTCTTGTTGGCGGTAGTTGATAGGCACAGTCTTAGTAATAACCTCGTCAACTGGCCCAACAAAAGTGCCAGAACCTACAGCGCCATTAGCCGCTATTTGAGTGATAGTTCGCCAATAGGTAGTAGACTCAACAAGCGTAGTGGTAACGCCTGTTATATCCTCTGAGGCAGCTTTGCCGTCCTGATCAGTCCCGGTAACGGTAAACACCACACCGGAAACATTGCCAGCAGAATCAATGCCTATTCTGACGCCGCCTATGCCGGTCGAATAACCGGCTTTATAAATGTCAAAAAAACCATTAACAATAAGCACACCGTCTAATGTTAAATCACCGGCACCGCCGAGCGTTTGAGACTCAGCAATACCGTTAGGATCAACATCAATAGGGTCTATATCAAACTGTTTAAGGTTCATAAGACCCCCTTATGCGTCAGCAGCGATGTATTCGATAATCAGCTCTGCAACAAGCTCTGCATAGTTGGCTGAACCTAGTGTGTAGGTCACAGTGTCTCCGTCAGCCACAACACCAGTTAGACCGATTTTAGAGCCCGTAGCCGCAACACTTAGATCATTGCCAAGCACAGCAGCGCCGGCTGTATCAAGGCCTACATCAATCGTTTTAGTGGTTCCAGTAGCTTCAGCAGTGATCACGTTTAAAACCGTGTTAGTCACCACAGCACGAGCCGGAAGAGTCACAGTTGTTGTTTGTTCTGCACCAGAAGCCACAACGGGGAGTGGAATAGAAATCATTTGCTTATAAGGCTCATACGTATTCATTGCCTTATTCGCGGTGTATCCAATTTTGGTAAATCGTGAAGGGTTTGCCATGATAATGTCCTATCGTTACATGAAGTAACGCTACCCAAAGGCAGCGATAGTATTTAAAAAAGAAAAGGGAGCCGAAGCCCCCTATTCATTAAGCACCTTGGCTACCGATTGCGCCGCGTGGATCGTCCCAGCCGTAGCTGTAACGTTGACGCGCTTTAAATCGAGCATTTCCAGAAGTGAACGCATTGTCTCTATCAAACTCGACATCAACACGCTGGTAGAACTTCAGCCCGTTAGGAGCGTCAGTAATGATGTACCAGGCATCAGGGTCAGTTAGATAAGGCGAGTGCATCCAGCCATCTTTAAAGATGCCCATGGAGCGGATAGCATTAATGGCGTTGTTTGCTGTGTCGTTCTGTAACTCAGACTGCACGATACGCTGTGCGTTGAATGAGTTGTTACCAGACGCCACTAACAAGCACTTGCAGCTCAGCGCAGCCGGAAGGCCACGAGCGTCTTCAATAGTCTGCACGATTGAAATTGCATCTTCTAAAGAAGACTCATCTAAATCGGCATCTACTGCCAAACGATTGCTGAAAGTACCACCAGAAGGGCCATTGGAATGGCTTGTGCTAAACAAAGAAGATCCGTCACCGTCTGTCATAGTGACACCAGTATCGAAACCGCTGTTTAACACAGAGTGTGCATCGAGCTCACGAGTGATGTTCATCGAACGAGCAAGAGCTTGCGCCCCTTGGTCTAACTGACCGTATAGCTCATCTTCTAACGCTTCCTGAGTTACGATGTAACCCTTGGCCACTGTTGAGTTGATGTACTTAGGCGTAAAACCTTGCTGACGAGAATCAAAAGTAATGTCATCACCCTGATCCTTGTTAGACGCACGCCCAAACCCTTCCATCTGCACGTTTACTTCAAATGCTTTGCTTGAAGAAAGCACCTGAAATATCTTGCTGTAGATCGGGTCGTGTTGGTTTAACTCATCGCCAAAGACTTCGCGTACACCTTCTTGTAAGAGGCGAGGTATCGAGCCGGTCGTAATTACTGTAGCTGTCATGATGCCCCCTTAGGCGATGCCAACAAAGCCAAGCTTGTTAATACGAACCACAGCCTTGTTTCCAAGGACTCCAGCCGCATCTTCTTTCAAGGCGATGATTGTTAATGGAAGTGTTGCAGTCGTTGCAGCACCGGTATCGTTCACTTTCATATTGGAAGAGAACAAGCTACCCGAAACAGTTCCAGCAGTAACAACCGCTGGCGCGTTCAGGTCTACGTCATCAACAGACAATGGACCGTTGGCCACTTCACACTCATAAAGCGCAAAAGGGTCTGTGTTGACTTCAACGAAACCCGCAGTTGATGCGGGAAGATAGGTGGTAGACAAAGCCTCACCTTCAAACTTTGGTCGTATACCAGTAACGACACCTGTCGGCGCAGTTGTTGCACTTGCTAGATCAACCTCAGAACGGCCTTCAGCATCAGCATCACCGGTCACAACAACCAGATCACCTAAGCCAATAGCAGTAGAATGAGTCGATACAACAGCAAATGTCTTCACTTTGCCGGAAATGTCACCACCAGTTTCAGAACCTACATACTTAAAACCAGCCATAACGAAAACCTCGTTAGTCAGAAAAACGAAAAATGTGTGTGTTGAGTTATCTTTCGGATTTCCGGCCTTGGATTACCGGCGAAAGCTTAGAATATATAGATACACCAGATAGGTGCTTTTTTGGTCGATAATGACCTAGATATAGTGATTATCGGCAATAAGCCGAAAAAGTCAATAAAAATACGCCTTAGTATGAATTTACCGAGCAATGTCCCCTGGATGACTAATGGACCGGCTTTCAGTCCTGCTCACCATTGAAGACTCGCCGCCTTCTCGATCTTTCTCGGTCGGCGCGTACTCGTTCTTACCAAGCTTAGTTTGCTCACCCAAAGTCGCGTTCACCTTGGCTTTCTTAGCCGCAAGGTCTTCACGCCAGAACTGCATAGGCAAGCGCATTAAATGGGTTTTACCCCCATTGCCATTGTTTCTGACAATCGGATTGCCCTCGTTATCAGTACAGGCTTCCCAATAAGCCGCCTTAGCATCATTGATACGAGTCGGGCGCTTTACGTTCTCAGTAAAGAACCGGTAGTGAAACCGATCATTGTCAAACTCATAGCCAGGTACTTTAAGGTTCAATGAGTTGTTAAGAGGCACCCGTGGCGGTCTTTTACCGGCATTAGGGTCTCTCGTGTCTTCAGTGGTAAGACCTTGAGACAAAGCTTGTGATTCTGTTAGGTCTGCAGCACTTCGTTGACGCTTGTTGTTTGGAATTCCTCTAGGCATGACTATTGCTCCTTTCTTGATGATGAGACAGATTTCAGGAAGGATTTTTCATCCCCTTTCCACATGCTGCTGCACGTTTTCCACAGATACGCTTCCTCAGTGGTCAGATCGTCCATGGTCACAGCTTTACTTGACTGCCTTACACCACGCGAACCATTACCACGCTCGACAGGAGGTACTTTTCCTCTTGGAGGTGGGAAACTAGCAGCTATCTTTTCATCAAGCTTTGATAAAGCCTCAACCATGCTCAAACGGCCTTGTTGTACCGAGGGCAGCATTAAGTGCCATTGCTCACGCATGAACGCGCCCTTCGGCGTCTGTTCGTACACATCAGGGTTTCTAGCCTCCCAATCTGTTACTTCTTGAGGCTTACGGGCAATAGGCTGCTCAAGGTTTTTAATATCCTCTCGAATAACCTTGGCCGCGTCTTTGTCACCAGCATCAACCGCTTGGTCTAGCTGGCGCTCTAATACTTTGCGCTGTGCGTCTACAACTTTACGGACGCTTTGCAGCTCTTCAGTGTGGGTTTGATCGCGCTGTTTTAACTTGCGGCCAAATTCACCCACCTGATTAAATTCACCGGCTGGCCTCCATTCGTTCGGATCGCCGCCACCTTTTACCCAATCGTTTAAGGGTTTCCAGCCATGCTGTGAAGCCAAATCTTGCTGGTGTTGTTCACGTTGAGCCATCAATGAATCCACATCAATGTCATCAGTGTTAGGGTTTTCGCCGTCTAAAGCGGCATTGGGATCAAGCTCTTCCCCTGCAGTTACGTCATCAGTCATTTTGAATTACTCCCAATATATGAGTGTCTGGAATGTAGCGGTAGTTTTCGTAGCCAGGCACAGCAGATTCCTTGCCCTCATACTTACGAAACTCAACTAAGTCTCCGGTCTTTAATCCCCACTGTTCATGAGGAGGTCGGTCTTCGGCCTCGCAGCCAGCCCAACCGTGATAGCAGCAGTTACCAAACTCAATGATCTCACCGCATTCAACAACAGCTTGCTCTTTGCTGGTTAGGTCACTAGGCAAAACAATGCCGCCCGATGTAACCTTTTCAACTTCTTCCACCTTGACTAATACGAACGTGCCAACAGGTCTAATCGTTGTCATTTGGCAAGTCCTCATCATCAAGGATAATTGGAGACCAACCATCTAAACTAAGAAGCATAGCCTTAGCACCCTCACGGCGTTCACGTAGCGTGTCAGCCTGCAATGGGTCAGCAGGTAATGGAACGATTGCATCTTCAAGCAATGCTAACTGAACGTCAGCAAACAACGCTTTAGTAATCGGGTGCGCTTTCCAGAGTTTGAAATCCTGACTTAGCACCTTTGTGGGTTTGATCGTATCGATCAGTTCTTGCAGCATATAAGCCTCCTAATGGGCGATATATAACCGATAGTGGTTATTAGGGTATGAGCCGTGCTATGACGACTTAATTTCTAGCGAATGAGTTTTTATAAATCTTTTAGTGATGACTCGGGACTGATGGCGCCACTCTCTTGATCTCTATTTGTTAATGCGCCGAGGCCAATAGCTCCAGCCGCGCCCCCAGCTAGTATGTTGCTAGAGTCTTTTTTGGCAGGGTCAAATTTAGCGTTTACAGAACGAACGTTTACCGGATCAAAAATAAGAACTTCATTATTCATGTCAATACCAGCAAACCCCTGACCTTTCAAAATCTCTTGTATCTTCCTCTGCTGCTGGTTTAAACCGCCACCAAAACCAACTTCTCTAGATGCTTTTTTGTAATCTTCTGGGCTTGCTAAATCACCCCTTGTGACCACAGGCACTACATTAGCCCCGTCCTTTAATTCGCCAGACTTATAATCTCTAACATATCTCTCTCCATACATTTTATCTGGAGATGCATACACGCCTTCGCCTAGCTGTTGGAAATTTGGGTTTTTTGGCAGTTTAAACTCTTCAAAGTCTTTGTCGGTGTAATGATATAAAGGCTTATCCATTCGCCACCCACCCTCATTAGCCCTAGCCATTCTTGACGCGCTATCCATAGGTAGGTTATCAATGTTTTTAGCTGCCTTTTCAGCAGCCCTGTACGCAGCAGCCCCAGGAAACCCCACAACACCCGCCCCGCTCATCATAAAATTAAACAAGGTTCTGCTTTCGGGGTCGGTAATATACATATGCGCGTCTTGTAGCTCACCAACAGCAGGAAGCTGACCGGCAACAAGCATAGCCTTTTCTTCTGGTGTCATATTGGCGCTGATAGTTTCTACCGCATTAGTCAGTTCACTAAACTTATTACGCAGCATGATGGTGGTATTAATGGTGGGGTTTTTCATAAACTGCTCAGCAGCCTCACCACTAGGGATATTAATCTCTATTGGCTTATCGAGACCGCGCACATTGACCCGTATCTTAGTTGGGTTTTTGTAAGAACCCATCTGAATACTAGGGTCAAGATATGGCTGAGTCGCAGAAGCATGCTGGCCCTGATTTAATACTTCAGTCAGCCCGCTTGTTACTACAGGCGCCCTACCTTGTTGGTATTGGTTTCCTGTCATCTGTGGCGTTTTATATCCGCCAGCAGAAAACTCCATTGCAGAAGTTGCATCTTTGCCAAAAGGAATAAACTCTCCAGACCGGATTGCCCTTCTTTGCGCCTCTCTAAGCTCTAGTTTTTCAAGAGAGCCATCTTCATTCTGCACAATAGTGGGGAATACATACCAGTTCCCATTTTCGTCTGTTTCTGCCGCCATTAAATGCGTAGAAATAGACCCATCCGGATTAGGGATGTTAGGAAATATGGCCGGATTCTTTATCCTCTGAACGAAGTTCAGATTACTGTATTGATCTAGTATTTGCTGGTTCTTGTCCACTAGGCTGCAATACTCCTGTCATCGGATCAAAGTCATAACTAATGACGCTCTGCTGCTCCGGAACACCCGCTAAGATGCTCTCAAGCAAAGAAGAATAATCATTAATCCTGTTTTGAAGCTGCTCAGTCTCAGCTCGCTCAACATTCCACGCAGTCTTACTAAAAGTCTCGATGACCTCAGCTTGCATGTTTTTAAGCTCTTGACGCGCCTTAGCCACCTTAGCGTCAGTGTCTTTGTCTAAGCGGTCTTGTTCTCTAGTCAATAGGGCAAGCTGCATTTGCTGAATCTGCTGCTGCATTTGCTGCTGCTCTTGCATCTTCGCCATCATCGCCCTGTCTTGCTCAGAGATAGAGCTCTGGTCTTCAGGGAATACTTGATCGGTTAGAGTGGACCCAATAGCCTCGAAGAATCCGCGAACGATTGGCCCCGGATTACCCCCAGCCTGCAAAACAGTAGGCAGCGTTTGCATTTCAATCTCAGCCGTTTGCATACGCTTCATCTTTGACGACATTTCAGCAT
This sequence comes from uncultured Pseudohongiella sp., assembly GCA_964352445.1. Lineage (GTDB taxonomy): Bacteria > Pseudomonadota > Gammaproteobacteria > Pseudomonadales > Pseudohongiellaceae > UBA9145. The sequence continues at coordinate 21,178 of CAYGSO010000034.1, forward strand.
TAGCCGTTGGGCTAACAGTAATCAATCGATCATTGAAATCTGCCTGAGGGTCAGCTTGTTCACCGAGTATTTCGGCATACAAGTCTTTGGGGAATGTTCGCTGATTGATTCTAAACAGCACCTTAAACTCTTCTGTTTGTGAATCGATAATGCTTTGGAATAGAGCCGTAGTAGGGACAACAGCCTCTTGAATGATAGCCAAAGCAGTAGTAGGCGCGGTCTGAGCGTTTAACCTGCCAGAGACATCCACGGTCGCTAAGAACTGAGACCCACGCTCAAGCATATCCTTGACCATTTGATACAAGGTTGCTGAAGGCTCAGTGACAGGATGCTCATAAATACCTGATTGCATGACAGCAGCCGGAACATCGGTCTTCTTATACTCACCCATTCTCAGTCGAATGCGGCCCGTAGTCTTTCTGAATTCTTTAGAGAGAAATCCACCGCCCACGTTATTAAGCGTAGCCCGGTCACTCAACTGATTAGTGCCTGAGTTAACCGCTTGGATAATAGCGCCCATCATGTGTGAGTAGCCAAGGTCCAAGAACGTGCCATCAGGATTAGGAATAAAACCGTACTTCACTACATTTTGGAAAGGCACGATCTTTTGAAGCTCAAACGTTTCAGGATCAACTTCAGGCTTTTTAAGTCCTATGAGCTCTCTGAATACACCACCAAACTCAGCGTTTTCAGCATTCTCTTGAATACCCATAGCTTCAGGTAGTGGCATGATCTTGCCATCACGCTTAACAATGATGGACCATTCATCATAACGAGCAACGATGCGTAAAACCTTTGAGGTATTCGCCTTGATAGTGACAATGTAAGGCTCTTCGTATCCATCCTCATCAAGATCAAAAAAACACTGTTGCTGGATATACTTCTCATCATTATCCTTAGACTTTTCCTCGCCCTGCTCTTCATTGCTGCCCTTGCTGGCATCAAGCTCTTTGCCTTTTTTCTTCTCAGCGCGATCAGGGTCTAACCACTTGCCACACATTACCCTTTCAGCCACTTCGTTTTTTGACAGATCAAAGCAATGCGAGAATGCCAAAGACTTGTCCATCGTCTTAGTCGCTTGGTTAATAGCGAAATCAGGATAGGTGATCATCATAGACTCACACTCTTCCTCAACGCCGTCATACATCAACATCTTAAACACGGCACCGGTTGTTGGTAATGTGTAGAACAACCGCTTTTGATCTTTGCGCCAATCAGCCATCTGGTGATTGATTTGATAGTTCATGGCCTCGGCTATGCGCTCTGAAATCAGTTTCTTCTGACCTTCTGGATCACGCCCTATAATTCCAGCGCCGACCAGATCATCAGGCTTTAACAGTTCAAGCGAAGCTTTGTCACCAAAACGAATAGAAGCCTCGTTCAGCAATGGGTCTTTGTAGTTCGATGCGCCTTCCCATGGTGTAGACTTGGGCCGGTATTCCTGCTCCATCAACTTAATGCCTTCCTCAACGGAATTGCGCCAATCCTTCATCGACTCCCAATCACGGTCATAGATTTCTTTGACTCGTTTGCCAATGGTCATCAAGGTATCTTCATCGATGTCCTCAGCGATATTGGTCTCTTCAATCCAATCGACTAGCTGCTTGATAGACATTTAATATCCCATTGCGTTCGTATGCTCCCTGAAATCATCTTCAGGCTCATACGTTTTATTAATTCGGCCCTTCTGCTCAGCGTGTCGCGTCATCATGAAGGCGTAGCGTATAGCGTCCACAAGATCATCTTTGACCTTGACGATCTTACTGGTGCCATTAGCACCTGATTTTCTGTGATACTCCCTGATCTCTTCTAAGACCTCGGGTAAGTCATCGAATACTTTGAACCGGCCAAGCGACATCAGCTCGTTGAGCTTCATTAATCCCGCTTCAACACCATTTCCACCGTCTTCCCACTGAGCGTGTTCATAAATCATTTCCCAACCAGCTTCTTCGTAATACTCTTTCTGCTGCTTAGCCGAACCCTTCTCTGTCTGTAATCCGTCAGCAGGCCATGCAGTAGGCACTCCCTCACACCAAGGCTTAACAGCGGCCCATGCTTCAAAAGGCTGCTTCTTAGCTTTCTTCCACGCTTGAGTGACGTAGATCGTGCCAGTATCAAGGTCTAAAGCGAGTTGGGTATGGGCTTGAGGGTGGTCCCAGCCAAAGTCCATACCGTTGATTAGCCACCAGTGATCAGGTATCTCTCGCCTCTTGCATGAAATATCCTTCTCATCATGCTCAAAGATAAGACCGGAACCCATTAGCGGGATGCCTCTTGACCTCATGGGTCGTTGATACGCGGGATAGTTAGCCAGAATGTCGCGCTTTTGATCTTCGGAAAGATGCGGGGCATCATCCCATGTGGCTGTTTGCATGTACTTGGAGTTACCAGGCTCATCCATAAACCCATTAACTAATTCAGTCTTACCGTTCTCAGGCGTGAGAGTCAGTATTCCCCTGCCACCCTTCCCTCGATCACCGTTAAGCGTTCGAGTTAAAACTTGAGGAAATATCTCAGGGTCTTCTGGCTCTTCATCGATGTGAAACCAATCAACCACGTCCCCCATCAAAGCGTGTTGGCCTTGCGAATAACTCCAGAACTGAGCAATAGACTTACCGCCCGATGCGTGTCTTACACACACCTCACGACAAGCACCTGATGTGCCGCTCATTGCTTTGTAATTGTGCCGACCATTGCCTTGGGTATCGATTCTGTCAGCCGGTATCAAACCCCCTGCAAATCTACCCGTAGTTGTATCTAATTCACCGAATAACTTCTTCTGCAGTAAGTCTCGGGTCTTTTCTCCTGAGTATCCAAGTAACCAACAAAGTGGAGGATTCTCAAACTTATGCCCTTCCCAATCCTCCGGATAATCCCCCGTTAAATGGGCCGCATCAACACCAATACCAGTGCGCGTCTTGCCCACCTGGTTGGCTGCCATCAGCATACAAGCGATATAGTCAGCCGTAGCCGCTATGAATCGTCGCTGCCATGGGTAGAAGCTATTCAGTAGCCGAGGAAGTCTTGTCTGGTTCCTTCTGCGTGTAGCCTCTTCCAATAGCTGAATGCGCTCTATGGTTAGCTGCTTACTCGTTAAGGGACTGTTTATGAGCTTGCTCCACTTCGGCCAGCTTGCGTTCTAGTTCGTCCTCAGTCAGATCAGTGAGACCAAGGTTGCCACTGTGTTCTGTGTGTATTCGTTCACCATACTTTTTAGGCATAAGCTTAGACAATGCCCACTTGCGGGAATCTACTCTTAGCTTTGCATGCGCTACTGCAGGCGAATCAACAATCATTACCGGAGATCCATCAGGGTTAAATAACGGAATCATTTCACCGCCTTCCCCTTTGGTCATGGCCTGTACGCCTACCTGATTATCAGATATATCAACAATATCTTCGTACCAAGCATGGTGAGATTCTTCTTTGGCTGTTCGATACTGCTCTTGAAACTCTTCATGAATCCTAAGCCATCTAAACAAAGTCTCACATGCGGGCATGCTCTCATCGCGAGAAATAGACCGCATTGACTCGCCTTGAGCGATTCTTGAGCAAATCTCTTCAGATAAGGCTTTGTTGTATTTAGTGGGTCTACCGCCAGCCATAATTGATCCGTTTTACAATGATGCGAAGGTCTGTTTTATGAATCTGCCAGTCTGCACGGGGTTACTTTCCATGTGATTCGAACGGCTTTTATGGTTTTCTTACCATTGATTAGCGCTTTGATAACTCTGTGTCGACCATCAGCAATAGCCCCATTCCAATCCAGTATGATCGGCTTTGCCAAATCTGATTCGTTTACCTTCTTGCAGTGAAAGGCCAGAGTGTAAATATTGCAGCCTTGCCAAATCTCGTCTGATAGATCAAGAGCAGCTAGCGGCACATCGAATGATTTTAAGTTTTTAGCTTCGTCAACCAGTCTTGCAACCGAATAATAGTTGCCGTCTACATCACTGTAGTAATCTTGGAGAGGATCAATCTCTCTAAAGCCTATCTTGGGGATATTTGATTTATCCAAAACAGTTACCTTTGACTGAATGCGCTGCCTCGCGCAGTTTTTGATTTCTTGCTGCTTGAGGCTCGCCTTAACGTTTTGGAAACAGCTATCTGAATCTCTCTATACTTTTTGCGGTCGATCACGGATTAGCTGCGTTGATTAGGCCATCCAAGATAGCTTGAGCGGTCTCCTTAGAGTCCTCAGTAGTCTTGTTAATGCCTAGAGTGCCAACGCCATCAAGAGCGCCTTCAACGGATAGCTCCTCACCAGCGATCTGGAACTTGCGAACAGTGAGCTTGGTGCCGTCAGCAGTTTCGTAGGTGACTGTGGTGCAGCCCTGAAAGACAATTGCTGACGTCAAGAAAGCCAAGGCGTGTTTCTGTGCCCGGTTGAGCTTTCTTAGCAAATCAAGAGTTTGATGTTTAGTCATCTTTATGGTCATTACCGGTTAGTTGTTAGTAAAAAGGGCCACATTGCTGCAGCCCTTTTGCACATGAGGCTTTCTTTACTCAATATTGCGAAGTGCTACAAGGCTATTCGCAAGGTTTAAAACAGCCTGCGAATACTGCATAGCTTCAATATGGTTAGAGCTTGCTTTTATATTACTTGCCGTTCTTTTGATTGCTGCTTCTATTTCATCTTTCATAGGGTTCTAACTCCTAATGGTTGATTTGGCGATCAAGGCCCGCCGTTGCCTTATTGCTCTAAAACCGCATAACGGCTTCTTAACTCCGTGTACACATGGCACATGAGCTGGTTATTGATTACCCCAGAATGCAGGCCCACCGAAAGAAACCACAGCCTCGTAGTATTTAAGAGCCCGTCTGCGCCTTAGTGGTTTAAGTAATTTGCCCACGAATGAGGTTTGAGCCTCGATAAGGCGTAACAGGTTGTTTAGGAAAACCCTGTCGGCCTCTTTTTTGTCTTCGATGGTCTTGCCTTGGTGATACATCCAGTCGTGGATATGGCACGCTTCTTGAATTTTTAAGCCGTAAATTGAATCTGGTACAAAATCGAACTTGGCGTTAGCAGCCCCGCAGCCATTACATACCCGCTTACGATCAACCAACAGCGCGTTTAAGTAGCTGTCGGGAGCGTACAAAGCAGTCATTAGGCTATGTCTACTATCTCAATAAATATGCGCTTACCCAGAACCATGAGATTAGTGATCTCTTTGTACAAGCGCTCGTAAGCCACTGTGGAGTTAACCACTGAGCCATCATTGGTCACGTTGCTATGACAGCCATCACCAGTCAGTATGCAGGCTTCTGTGTGTTCGTGCTTGTTGCCAGGGTGAATATAGACCCACTCAAAGCGTGGCACGTCTTGAAGCCACAACATGCCTTGATGAAAGTCGAAGCGCTTTCGGTACTTCTCGTGCATACCACCAACAGTGCGCAGCTTTATCTCGTATTTGCCGGCGGGAATTCGCGTCTTGCCAGCGACCTTGATATCTCTGTGTTCGTCTTCGAGCGTAAAGCAGCGGAAATTCTGGTTGTCCTGCTCGGAGCCAGCCATCAATAGGCCTAGTGTGCTGTTCTCTTGGCTAGAGAATCTGAACAGTTTGTAAGTGAAATCTGTCACTTAGGCCGACCCTTATACAATGAGTAAGCAAACGTCCCAAAAGCAGCCACGCCGCCAATAAATATGCCAAAATTGGCAAATATCTGGGCTAACTCAGACCAGTGAGACATGTCTAACGTCAGTCCAGCAAACACCGTACCGCCACCCGCTACACCGCTAACCTTTATCAGCATGTCTTGAGCCGATCCATGGGGTATGTGTTGGATTAACTCTTGGATAGTCATCGCGTCTCGTTTCATATTTTCCGTATGTTCAAAAAAAAGCCCCAACCCGTTACAGGTTGAGGCAATGTTACTACTCTAGGAGAGGTACTACGTTTAAACACGCATAAAAAAACCCCGATCTATTGCTAGAACGAGGTTTTAATGCGTTACGATGGATTCTAACCTAGGAATCCCACGTCAGCACAAACGATACTTTGAGTGGGATTTAAAATCAAGATATTTATTACATGTATTTATAAGCTGCTCCCAAGTAGTACTCATACTTCAAAATCTCTGCTTCTAGCACCTTGTAACCCGCGTTGACTCTGTCTCTAAATCGCTGAATAGCCTTGCCCCTCTCTGGATCATCAAAAGGCAGTGGGAATCCAATAGCTTTGAGCCTGTCAGCATCCGTATAGGTATGCCCTGTAGCCCCATTCAACCCATTGTAATAGTGTCTAGCAAGTAGGGATTGGACCTTGGAAGCGTTCTTTTCCTCGCCAAGTAGCTGATAAATTACTGCTTTGATCTTTTTCAGCTCATAATGTATTGCCGGCACACCCTCTATAGCGACAATCATAGTAAGGTTCGACTGATCTCCGCCGGTAAACTGAGGTATATCACCTTGATAGTCAATTAACTTAGCCATCATGGATTCAGCCTCCCAACCAGCTTGATCGCCTTTGTACTTATTGGTCATGTCGACCAAGAAGATATCGATTAACTTATCAATGCGCTCTCTGGACATTCTTACACCTCAGTTAATTGCTAAGTCTCTAATATCTGTATGCCATGAAAAAACAACATCATCTTGCGCTTTAACACGTAATCAGCCGTTCTAAAGCCTTTCGTGTCCTCGACAATCTCTTTGCCACCAGACTCATAGACAAAGTCAGCAACGTACTTAATCTGGCGCTCGATCAGCTTATTCGAATCATCACGCTGGGCCTCAATAAGCACATAAGGCACTTGCTCGCGTAGGTTTTGGATCTTGCCGGCCCTTTGCAATAACTGAAGATCAGCAGACCGCCTAGCCTCTTTCTTCGAGGCGTGTTTGCCGGTTCTCTTAGCCCCGTATTTATTCTTAATCATCTGCGCGGGGAATCCATTATTGCGTCCATCACGTCACTATCGAATGGTATCGTCACGCCTAGCTCGATCATGTTCAGACACATTTTTTTAAACAGGTCTTGCTGGTACCCATACTCAATCGCAAAGCGCTTAGGCCAGTGTGTGACGTTGGCAAAGTGATTGCTGTGCACATCGTGATACCTGATTGCCAGCGGTAAAACGTACCAAGGGCCGATCAATACCTTGTTGTGCTTGTAGGTGCGCCCCATAACGTGATGAACCTGTATGCGGCTCTCTCGGCTTACTACGCATCCATAGTCAGCGACAATGCCTAGCCAGTCCTTTTGGGCTTTAGCGGTCATAGAGCAAAGCCCTCGCTTTTCAATATTGCTCTACCAATTAGTTCAGGAATTTGAGGAACGACAGCGTTGCCTAATCCTTTAAGGCGGTGTGACCTATCGGGTACCCCATTAGTAATTCTACAAATTGTGGGTTTAACTGCGCCGTGGTCTGGGAAACCGCAAAAGCATCTGGCAAGGAGTTCGTTCCATCCCGCCCTGCCGCCTTTAAAGACTCTAGGCTCCTCGCTCCCTTGTAGTCCCTGGTTGTTGGCGTTGGATACATCAATTGCTTTACTTTTTGTTCCAGCGTTGGCCTGTAATTGTCCGAGGCTCTCCCGCCTATTTTGTTTGCCCTTGGGGTAGGCAACAATCCAGACCCTATCTCTGTGATGGTGCGCGCCAAGTTCGGAAGCTGGCATACAATGCCATTCCGCATCATACCCGACCTCGGAAATGTCCCAGAGAACTCGCTGAAACCATCGCCCATTGTCTCCACTAAGGAGCGCTGTGACGTTTTCAAAGATTGCGTAATCGGGTCGAATTTCCCCAAGTAAACGGGCGCACTCTGACCACAAGCCGCTGCGGGTTGCTGAGCTAATGCCTTTTTGCTTTCCTGCAACGCTAATATCTTGGCATGGGAACCCTCCGGTAATGACATTGGGAAAAATCCCATCTGCTGCGAGTTGCTTTCTTGTGACATTTCTCACGTCCTCATAAATGGGTACATCGGGCCAATGCTTTTTCAATACTTGCTGTGGAAACTTCTCAATCTCGCAAAACGCCACCGTCTTAAAGCCTCCTGTTCTCTCAAGCCCTAAACTAAATCCACCTATGCCGCTAAACAGATCAAGAACTCTCAGCATCAGTTAAAACTCATCATCTGATTAACCGCATTCTCTGCCTGTTCCTCAGTCATGCCAGTGACCTTCGATAGCACTAAATTCCAGCAGACGTTAAACACTGAGCGATAAATCTTGTTGAACTCGATTTCGTCTAAGCTGCCGAATGAGATCGACTTAGCCTCGTATCTGACTTCATTTTTCACATTCACCACCAATGTGCGGTGCCCAGCCATAATCTGAACGTCTTTCCTAAATCTCTCAAAGTCCTTAACCGGTTCGCCAAACTTGCTGTTTTCTTCGGTCTTCTCAGGCTCCCAATAGTCAAAAGCCAGATTGAGCAATGCAAAGAACTTAGCGTGGAACTCAGGGTTTCTAGGCTGCGTAATCTTCGCTGATACGATGGCGTAATTCTTAACCTTGTGTAGAATCTCAGCATCGTCAGCAAAGGCCGGTGATAGATTGCCACCTGGTTGCTTAATCATTCGTATCTCAGCCATTGGCAGCATCACTCGCAGATTTGGATATAAGCCTAAGCCGCCGTCTTAAAATTCTGTTCTGCTCTTTTAGCGAGTCCTGAACCACGTACAGCTCGGCTACCAGTTTTCTAGTCGGCACCAACATGTAAGCGCGTTCCTTCCGTGGGCCTTCGTCACCATCAACGATAACGTCTTTGAGACCCCTGCGAAGAAACTGCACTGCTCTGTCGTATTGCTGGACTGTGTGATCTTGAGGCATGTGTTTCCCGCGGTACCTAAAGGCCAGTTTCAGCGCGTAGTTTGGCTATGCGCGCTCGCTTCTCTTCGGTTGATAACTTAGTGCCGGCCGCTTGCTCAAGCAGCTCAACCGATGGAACCGACAATTCAACTCCAGCTAACACTTGCTCAACTCGCTTTGCGTAATTAGCAAAAAATGCTTTGCGGGTTTTATCAGCCGATTGTGATCGCAGCTCGAACCAGCCCGTATCGGCCCCAGCTTGGTAAACAGCAGCATGACTCCACTTGTTGCACTGCACTGGGTAATACGCCTTACACGCCTCCATGAACGCAGCTTCAGGATCAGGCAAACCAAGCGTTGCATGATCTGGATTACACAACTCTCGAAAGGCCGGTGTCGAGAAAAAGCCCGTAAAATCCTTGCAGCGATCAAGCGCATGGGCAATCTGTGAATCGCTCTTGTCCAAAAGATCACGGCAAAAACTATTGAATCGAGAGCTGCCATGGGGGTCATGAACTAATTGCTTTCTTTTCAATTCCGTCCAAACCCGAGCCATTAGCGAAGCCCGTGCTAGGCTCGATTCCGAGGCTTCTGAGATATGCGGCCTCGTCATCGTCGGTTTGCTCACTTCGAGATTTTTTAACAGGGTTGTTGCTGATTGCATTTCGGTTCTCCCGATTTTGTAGCCAGTCAAATTTGAATGTTTGCCAGTTAGCCTCGATTGCGACAGTCAGGCAGTAATCAACCGTGTAACCGCTCTCGATTGCAATTTGTAATTGTTTACCAAGTTGGTTAATCACGGTTTGCGACCAAGGGGCTCGCTTTGCTTTTCGCACTTTGCTGAAATCTTCCCAAACCTGTTTTGTTGGAAACTCATTCCATGAACTGAAATCAAGCTGCGGTAAATAACTCGCGCTAACTACTGGTCTGTTCTTTGTCTGTTCAATGGTCTGTTCTTTGCGAGTGACCGGTTTGGTCACTGTTGAGGTGACCGGTTTGGTCACTGTAGATTGACCGGTTTGGTCACCGTTACCGAATCGGTCACCGTTACCGGTTTGGTCACTGTTGTTTACATCAATACCGTGACTTAACCGGTCACTGTTGTTTTGGTGTTTTTGTTCCAATTCTTCATTATCTACAGTGACCAGTTCGGGCACTGTTATGCGGTATTCTGTTGATTTGGAAAATCCACCTTTCCCAGTTTTTTGAATCCAGCCAAGGTCAACCAGTTGCCTAGTTACTCGACTAATAACTGTAATTTCATAGCCGCATCTTTCAGCAATTTTCTCGCGTTTTGGCCAAACCAGATTCGTATCTTTATTTCGAAACGAAAGCAGAGTGATTAACACCCTGATTTGCATTTTGGACAGTCTCGAGTCCATGCAGACCTCAATAGGAACCATGGCGAATTGAGTCAAGCGGATACCTTCTTAATCTTAACCATGCGCTCAACAGACCTAGCCAAGTAATGAGATCGAAGAGAAGCGTCTAGGATAGGGCCAGTGATAGTTCGATTAAGGGGGGTAGATTGCATTACTAATCAGCCTCCCGAAGTTGCGCATCAATTTCAGCTTTTAACTTCAAAAGCTCTTCACGGTTTCGCTTTTTCTTGAGGATGTGCTTAAAAATTAGGAAGTGAACCCAACCAATATCGCCAAAAATCTCTGTGTGCTTTTCAGCATCGCGCAGAGTCAGCATGGTGTTGTTTGATTCATTGAGCTTGTGGCTGTACTGAGAAGGCGACATGTCCATTTCCATGGCCTGAACGCCTAATTTAATAGCTCTACCAGTATCATCCTTGATTAACCTAGTGCGATGAGCGAAGTATTCTTGAACACTTTCAAACGCATCAAACTCACTAGCATCAAAATTTAATGTGATTTGTTCCATCTTTCGGTTTACACCTCTTTACTTGCCTTTACAGCCAGAATTCAACGTAAATAAAAACCAGCACTAAGGCTGGTAATTTTTAAGCTGCGCTTTTTTCTTTAGCCGCGCTAAGCAAGGAGACAATGGACATGCCAAGATCAAAACTTGGGTTCTTTATTGAGCCGGTACTTATTCGGCTAATTGTCTCCTGGGTAGTTGATGTGCCCATTTTTGAAAGCTCATCAACAATTTGGGGCTGGTTAAATCCCATGCTATTTAGTTCTAAAAGTGCTTGTTTTGGAGTCACCACGGCTTTTCTCTTTAAAATGGTTGGGAGTCGATAATGGCTAATCATACGCGAGTGTATTATTTAATTCAATACCCGCCCGTATGTAGCTTTCAGATAGGATACGCCGCATGAAACGAGACTTTTATGAAACGCTGAAAGCCTTGTGCGATCGCGTGGGTTCGGAATACCGAAAAAATAACGGCGCACTGAACGTCACCGCGCTGGCCAAAGCTCTACGCATACACCAGCCTACCCTCACGAGAATGCTAAACGGTCAAAGCAAAGAGCCAGCAAGTGAAAATGCTGTAAAGCTGTGCCGGTTTTTTAGCGTGGACAGAGATCAGTTACTAGGCAATAAGCCTATACCCGATCTTGATGATGGCAAGGTTAGCAATAAATCGATGTCATACAACGAGAATTTCGACAACAATGTGATCCCTTACCATTCCCATGTGCGAAAAATCCCGCTAATATCCTTTGTCCAAGCAGGGAGCTGGGGTGACGTGGAAAATCCATACGAACTTAACGACGCTGAAGATTGGATAAGCTGGCCTCTCAAAAGCAGCAAATACGCTTACGCGGTAAGAAACTCGGGACTTTCAATGTTTAACCCTCGTACGGGTGAAGGTTATCCCGATGGTTGCATACTTAAAATGGAACCGGAGGACATCAAACCTGCCGTAAATGGTAGTGATGTGATAGTAAGAACCCCCGATGGTAAAGTCACTTTTAAACAGCTACAAATAGACGGTGGCGAGAAATATCTTCAAGCGATAAACCCAGATTGGCCCGAAAGAATTATTAAAATCCCCGAAGATTCCGTAATTTGCGGGGTTTGTGATGGGTACTTTATGAGGAGCGGGAAATGAAAAAACTGTTATTAGTATTATTTTTGATGCCTTCTTTAGCTTTTGCCGCTGGTCCTTACGATGGTATCTGGCAGTCTAGCAACACCGGTTACACAATTGTTAATCAGAACGGAAACCGCATCATAGCCACGAGCATAAGCCTGAGTGATGGAAGGTTCACAATCTTTGGCGGTGAGATCGAAGGCAGCACTCTTAGTCTTGGCTCTATCATTGGAGACGCCACCTCAGAAATGAATATTGTGTTTGAAAGCCCCACCAAAGCTACAGCTCAAGTAGTGTCATGCGTACCTAATCCAGGCTTTATCTGCCTATTCTCCCCCGGCCTTACTATCGTCTTCAACAAGGTATTTTAACCTCAGCATTGATAACCAAACCCGCTTAGTGCGGGTTTTTTATAACTATGTAAAAAATAATACGCACGTGTATTGACTTTAATAATACGCGCCCGTATTCTTAGGTCCAAGCACTTAATAACCCAATCCCAATAACGGGCTAATAGGAATAGATATGAGAGACATAAGCAAAGAAGAGCTAGACCTTATTCTGGATAAGCACGACATGTGGCTGAAAGATGAAGATGGCGGGGAAAAAGCCAACCTGAGCTCTGCCAACCTGAGCTCTGCCAACCTGAGCTCTGCCAACCTGCGCTATGCCAACCTGAGCTCTGCCAACCTGAGCTCTGCCAACCTGCGCTATGCCGACCTGCGCTATGCCGACCTGCGCTCTGCCGACCTGCGCTCTGCCTACCTGAGCTATGCCGACCTGAGCTCTGCCACCGGCCAATACTACATAACCCAACGCTCGGACGGTTATCAGTTCTTTTTAGTCTTGGACGAATCCGGCTCTTGGATGATTCGCGCTGGTTGTCGGTACAAATCAATTCAAAGCTATCGCGATCATTTAAGAACTTACGACTGCGAAGACAAGAAAATAGAAACGACACTTATTCTTGATTTTGCAGAAGCGAAGTTAAACGCGATCCCAAAACAAGAAGAGCAAGCCGCCTAAATTCACTAACGGGTACTAAGCAGGTAATTGGAAATGACAGATTTAGCGATAGTAAGCCAAGGCGCAAAGAGCATCACAGCGCAGATCAGGCGCAAGCCTATGGAAGTCATCAGCGACTTTCTACGTGGCCAATCAGATTGCAGAAATGGCAACCCTCACCTATCAGGCCAGAGCCATGACTATGACCGTGGTTATTCAACACAGTATCAAATTGAACAGATTGCATCGGAGCAAACACGATGATTTGCGAAATCCAAAAGAAGCTCAAAGCGCCTAAAGGCCAAACAAACACCTTTGGCGGTTATCAGTACAGGTCATGTGAAGACATTGTTGAAGCCGTGAAGCCCCTTTTGTTTGAGCACGACTGTCACCTGACTCTCTCGGATGAAATGGTGTGCATTGGTGACCGCGTTTATGTGAAAGCCACGGCAACCATCAAGAAAGGCTCAGAGGTCATTGAGACAGCTCACGGCTGGGCCAGAGAGGCGTTAAGCAAGAAAGGCATGGATGAGGCTCAAGTAACTGGTGCGGCCAGCTCTTACGCTCGTAAGTACGCCCTGAATGGCCTGTTAGCAATTGATGACACCAAAGACGCTGACACCATGGACAACTCTTCTCATGGTCAACCGGCAGCGCAATCAACTCAGCAACCATCACAACAACCCGTGTCAGACGATGACAAGCCTTGGTTCAGTGATGACGATCTGGCCAGCATGAAACCCAACATGATTGCAAAGATTCAGAGCGGAGAGCGAACGCCTGCAGACATTGTAAAAAACCTTCGCAATAGTTTCAAAGTAAGCAAAAAAATGGCTGAACAAATTGAGAGGTTAGCAGCATGAGCGAAACACTATTTCACATAACTAAAGACTTAGTCGAGTTGCAAGAATTGGCAAACGAGTCTGACGGTGTTGATGAAACCTTAATGCAAGCCTATGTCGATACGATGGAAGGTTTGCAGCTTAGTTTTGAAGAAAAAGCCCAGAGCATAATTAACATTTCCAAAAACGTCACTGCAAACATCGGCTCGATAGACGCTGAGATTAAAAGGCTTCAGGCCAAGAAAGCATCTATTAAGCAGAAAGACGATTGGTTCAAAGACAAGCTGCGCCAGAGTATGCGCGAAACTGGTATCAAGAAAATTAACTGCCCGTTGTTCTCAATCACTTTGGCCGCTCCAACATGGAATGCTGAAATTATTGATGAAAGCGTATTACCAGAACACCTCTATGAAGTTGAAACCAAGATCAAGCCGAACAAGGCCGAAATTGCTAAGCGACTTAAAGCGGGCGAGAAGATAGATGGCGCGCACCTTGTTGAATCTAAGCAGCGGTTATTAATCAAATGAACCAGTCAGCCATGTTTGATAACGAAGGCCATGTGCTTAGAGATCACGGCATAAGCCTAGCTACTTCTAAGGCTGACTCGGTAGAGCCTAACTGGAGCGATCAAGCAGCCGAGCTAATGCTTAAATTTTTAGACCACTGGCAGTTTAACGACTTTACCGCCGAGGAAGCTCAGTTGTGGATGAAGGAAAAAGGGCTTAACGAGCCAGCGTCATCGAATGCTTGGGGCGGTGTGATCTTACGCTTATCCAAGCGAGGCCAGATTAAGAAAGTCGGCATTACCAATGCTAAACGAAAGTCATCACATGCTAGGCCTTTGGTGGTTTGGCGCAAAGTTGGAGCGTAGCCATGGAGTTTTATCAGCACCTACAGGAAATGGTTAGAGAGTTTGGCGTTAATGAGCTGGCTGAATTTGAGTCAGATCGAAAGCTACAGTCTGCCCTCTTGCTTATCTACATCGACCATAACTGGGACGAGTATTACGACATTATGACCGATGTGCAATTGGATCATAAGGCAGCTATCAGGGAGCGAATCAGGGCTCATGCGGACAGCTCACCAAGAATCGATCAGATACTAGATAACTCTCTAGCAGCAACATTTAACTATGACGTGATTAAACGCATTGTGGCTGATTTTGAGGGCTACTGGCTAAGCGGTGATGACGACGAGGTCTTACCCTTTGCTGATTACGAATGGCGGCTTAGAACGTCCTGTACTGGCGAGTGTGGTCTATGCCTTCGGTGCATGAATACAGAAGCAAGAGTAAGTGAATATCAATCAGAGGTGGCGTGATGATTATCTATCGAATCAAAGAAAACTGGTTTATCGGGAAAGCAGGAAAATTGGTTTTCTTCGCGCAAAACGAAATTTGTTTGATGCGTAAATACCGAGCGCATTTAGAGCGGAACCAGCCTAAGCCTATCGACCCCGAGCGAGTAGCAGCGAAGATCATCCGATTTGAAGATTATTTTAAACCAACGTATCCAGGTGCCGCATGATTTTAGTAACACCACTCCAGTGCAAGATTCTTGATGAGATCGGCAAGCACAACGGCATCTCCTCAAAAAATATTGCCGAAAGCATTAAAGGTGTTGCGATAAGCGTAAGGGTAAATCTTGGGCTGCTGCAAAAACAAAATCTTGTTGCTAAGCATGGGTCAAAGCACAACATGACTTGGACGCTTTCTGGCCTTGAATATCAGCTTGCTAACAAAAAGCGCCCAGAGAAATGTGTGGGAAAAATGCAGATCACGGAAGACATGCTTCCTAAGTGGCCGGTTCCACCATCCGTGGTAGTTCGTGCTCAAGAACACTATCCATCCTATCGAGGTTAGCCATGATCTGTGTTATCGAACGAGAGGCAAAGGTTGTTTGGGGAGTTGGCAGCAACGAATCAGAAGCCATGGCAGATGCTAAGAACGAAGTCACTAGTAAATCATTCAAGGTCGATGAATCTGTCTTTGAGATTGCTCAGATCAATGATAGCGCAAATTTAAATGACTGTGGCTACTCACTTTGGGAACACGTCATATTGCCAGAAACAAAATTAGAACCATCACAGCAAGCATTATTCTAGGAGTCACTATGATCAACCTTACCGAACAGCAAGAAAAGTTTAACGCAGTCTTTGAGCTATTAGAGTGCGAGTGTGATCAAGGCTATATCTGCCCTCCCTGTGAGCTGGATCAGATATTCACAGAGACAGCGGAAATGTTTAAGCGGGAAATGGCTGTTGGCGATCCTGAGAACTTGCTGGAGAAGGTTTACTTCCCCGGCACTACTGATTCGCTGGATGCTTTGAGCATTAAAGCGGCATAAGTTTATGGGGCATACCTTGAGGCTCACGACCGCTTTTCTGGGCTTTCTAACGAGAGTCTAGGAGTCTAAGGCTATGCCCCACCCTTTTATGGAGCTGACGTTGTTGGAGCTGTGACGATAAGAGCAGTGCTACAGACTATAAGCGGCTCCACCCTAATTGATAAGGAGTTAATGATGCCAACAGGATACACAGCAAAATTATGTAAAGAAGACCAAAGCTTTGAAGAGTTTGCGCTTGAGTGTGCCAGAGCTTTCGGGGCAACCGTAACTATGCGAGACGAACACACTGGCGTAGATATTCCAGAGTTTGAGCCAACTACATATCACGCGGAAGAGCTACAAAAGGCCATAGCAAAGAAAGCAGAAATCTTGCAAATGACCGATGATCAGTGTCACGAAATGGCAATTGCTGATTACGAGAAAGAGCGTAATAGCTGCGAAAGTTGTATTAAAAAATGCGAAGAGATAAAGGCTAGGCTTACGGGCATGTTAAAGCGGGTTGAGCAATGGGAATCGCCTTCTTCGGATCACGTTGAGTACCGTGAATTCATGTTAGACCAGCTTAGACAAACAATTAATTTTGATGGAGACGCTAAGTATCACAGAGAGCGATTAGCAAGCTTAAAGCAGCCAAGCGGAAACGGGTGGCGAAATACCTCTCTCGAAAAGGCTGATTGGAATATTGAGTACCACACTAAAGAAAACGAAAAAGAAATTAGTCGAGTCGCAGAGCGAAATAATTGGGTTAGGCAGCTTCGAGAAAGCTTAAAGCCTGAGCGCGTTTAGCCACCCTAACGAGGAAAGACGATGAATAACAGATTCACAATTAAACATGAGCCTAACTGCCATCCAGAATATTTAATACTGGATTCTCAAAAAGAAGATGGGTTAGGTATCTGCGGCTGCGGGATAAAAGCCGATGCTGAATTTGTCTTAGCCGCCCTAAGCAGCCAGTGGGTTAGTGTGGATGATAAGCCTTTGCCAGAAAAAGATGGTGACTATTTGTGCAAGGTGGATTGCGCCGGCCACTTATCATATGAGCTTTACACTTTCCGAACCATGTGGAGAACTTTTTGTGCCTATCAAATCATAGCGTACCAAGCCGAACCCCTCCCACCCATAGAGCAGGAGCCTAGCAAGTGAGCGCATTAGAAGACTGGAAAGACCCTCTTGGCTGTAGACATGTAAGCCTAGCTGAAGACGTTGTATCTGAGCTTGAGCAGCAAAACGCCGATCTACAGCGCCGACTAGACCTAGCCCACGAAGGCATGGCTAAGCGCACAGCAGGCGAGTGTACTTGTCCGAAATCTAAGGGTAGTGATAGTCATTTCCCCGGCTGTCCGATGATAGATAAAAATAGGATAGCGGAGCTTGAGGCTGCTAGTGAAACTAAATATCAGGAAAATCTCTATAAATTTTCAGCGATGGCAATGCAAGGTTTTATTGCTTGTCGCCAAACAGACCATAAAACGACAGCTAAAGAATCGGTTATGTATGCTAGGTCTCTGCTATTAGAGCTGGAGTTAGAAGATCAGCGGAGCACGCTTTGGGAAGAAGGTGATATTCAGTAACAAGAACACCCAGTTAGCCAAAACGAAGGAGAATTAAGTTGAGTAAATTAGACCAAGCAGCGGAGACGTTGAGAGAAGCCAGATTAACCATCAAAGGGTTAAGCAAAGGTCAAGATGCGGCCATATTGGAGGCTTTGCTTCAAATGAATATAGCTGTGGACAAAATAGAACAGCTTGAGGAGCGCATAAAAAAACTTGAGTACGCGGGTTATTTATTAGCTGATTGGATGCCTACTTTAAATGTATTTACTGGGTTTGCTAGATGCTCTGCTTGTAACCTTACAGTAGAGCAAGTTGGCTTAACTGAAGGGGAAAAATTTCCACATAAAGAAAACTGTCCGGCTTTAGTATTCCAACAACCAGCCAGCGGAGCAACAGAATGAGTGAAGAGCGCAAAAGGTTTTATGTCTTCGATTCTAAAGGCTTCTCAATCGTTGTTGATAGAATTGGGCCTATGGGCGTTATGACAGGCAACGAAGTGGACGAGGAAGGATTAGAGTGGATAGCAAAAGCCCTAAATGACGCTCACGAAGGTGATAAAGACAAACGCATAGCGGAGCTTGAGTCAAGAATCCACGAAGCCAAAGAAGTCTACACCGGCATGGAAGGTGTTACTCCTGAAACTGATCTGGAAAAGTATTTAATGCGAGTGCTGGATCAGATGTACGAGGAGCTGAGAGAGACTTGTACCGTTTGTGGCGGCACGGGCATAAATCCCTTAGGCGTAGTATGGGAGGGGATAAATGTTACCTGCATTGGGTGTACGGATGAAACAGACAGCGGGGTGAGTGATGAAAGCACCAACAATTAGAAGTCTTTTAACAGCAAAGCTAGGTAGCGGCTGGATTGACGATGAAGTGTACGGCAGACCTGATGGCAAGGAGCCTTGTCCTGTTTGCGGTAAATTATTACAGGGTATGCAAGGCGTTGAAGATCACAGCAAGAAAGTTCACCCAACCACCAAGCCAGTTAGCAGCGGGGGTAGATAATGAATAATAAATTAACAGCAGACCAAGAGGCGCTGCTCCACAACCTTTTGTTAAAAGAAATCGGCTACGTTGAGTCGGTAAAAGCATGTACGCAATGCAAATATCATTCTACCAAAGATGAGGGCTTTCACCATGTGTGCAATTTGTTTGGTGATTCTCTTAGCTTCCCTTTGGTAATAAGCGGGACAGCTCATTGCGATAACTTCACCTCTTTAACCATGGAGCCAGTTAGCAGCGAGGGTAGATGATGTACAGATTTAAATGGTACAGAAAGCTAAGGGGCGGCCATTGGATTTATTACATTAACAGCGGTTGGCACAAGGTTTCTAAGTTTACCTATCAAGTCGAAGTTTGTTACCGCATGAGCAGCCCCGAATGGTCTTTTGAGAACTACACAGATTTACCAAAGCCAGTTAGCCAATAGGAGGCAGTGATTGTGAAGTTAAGCGAAAAACGAAGCTCAGAGCTATATAGCGCAATTCGTGAGCCAATTATTGACTTGAGGATTCACACCCAAAACCATGCGCCAAACGCGGAAAAAATGGATGAATTGCTATTCAAAGTTGAGCAGCAAATTTGGCGCAATGTTGAGAAAGCCCTGAACCTTAAAGACTAGCCAACAAGAGGAAGCGATTGTGAGTGATTACTGGAACACGCCACTGAGCGAGCAGATAAAAAGAAATAGATACTTGAATGCGCCCAAAGATGAACAGGTTGAATTTTTGGCGCACTACAAAATGACTCCGCCACAAGCCGAAGCAATGCCTTTTAGAAAACTAAATTGCATGTGGGATTCTTTTTGCAGATTTGTTAAGCCGCATAACCAATGACCAACAAAGTATCCAGACAAGAGCTATTGGAAACAATGGGCTATCAGAGAGAAGTATAGCGAAATGGACAAATACAGATTGCTTAATAAACACGCTGATTTGACAGGATATACCGTCAAGGCTTTGCAGCGGAAGATTGAGGACGGTGTTTGGATGTGCGGACGGGAATACATATACTCACCAGACGGACGGATTCAAGTCATTATCGAGGGATACAATCAGTGGGTAGAGAGAGAAAGGTCACGCTCCGAGCGAGGGAGAGGTCAATCCAGTTCGTCTTCTACTGGCAGGGAAAGCAATGCTTTGAGTCGTTAAAGCTACCCCCTACGCCTAGAAACATGAAAGCCGCTGAACGTATGGCCGGGCAAATTAAAGAAGATTTAGAACGCAACTGTTTTGACCTTGGAGAGTATTTTCCAGAAAGCTCAAACATTAATCAGATTGAAGCAGGAAGGCCAAGAGACTTTAAAGCCTTATCGGAAAAATGGCGCAAGCAGTTAGAGCTAAGCAAAGCGTCGACACGCAAATACAAATCGGCTTTAGATGTTTTTTGGCTACCGAGATGGGCAGATCGAGATTACCGCTATCTGTCAGCAGGAGAGATTCAAGAGGCAATAGCGAGTATCGAGTGGGGATCTGTTAAACATAGAAACGGTTGCATAACACCGCTAAGAGCTATGTTTGATTTCGCTAAAGAAGCTGGCTGGATTTCAGTCAATCCAATGCTAAAGATCAAGCACATTAAGCCTCAGAAGCCGCCACCGGAGCCGCTAGAGCCTAAACAAGTAATCAAGGTGCTGGAATGGATAAAAGAGAATCGAGGCGAACATTGGGAAACACATTACGGCTTTCGGTTTTTTTCAGGTGCAAGACCAGGGGAGATATTCGCATTACTTCCCGATGATGTTGATTGGCAAACGGACACGGTAAGCATTGTTAAAACTCAGGCACAGGAAGGACTCAGGGACTTGACCAAGACATCCGAGGCAAGAGACATAGAATTAAACGAGTATTCAGAAAGCTATCTCAGGAAGGCGCTAGAGACTAAAGGAGAAACTGTTTTCTGCTTTGAATCTGGCAAGCGAATAACTCAGGGAAACATGACTCGTGAGGTTTGGAACGCAGCATTGAAGGCGCTGAAGATTAAGCACAGGTCGTCATACAACACGCGCCACACCTGTATCACGATGAACATAATGGCCGGAGCTAATATCTTCTGGCTGGCTAAGCAGATGGGAACATCCGTACAGCTAATTGAGAAGACTTATGCCAAGTGGATTAGGAAAGTGGCCCGAGATCGAGAGAGCGCAAAATTAGGCAAGTATTTAACGGAAATAATGCCATAACTATGCTGGCATAAGGATTTAAGATATAATGTATACTAATTTCAATTACTTAGATGGTGCGGACGGGGAGACTTGAATGGAAAACTTCAATAATCCCGATAGTCTACA
>CAYGSO010000035.1:0-32952 GCA_964352445.1 uncultured Pseudohongiella sp.
TGCGCTGAAAAGACTTAAGTACGCCCGATATGACTGACAGGCAACTGCCAGTAGGTGATATCTTTACCAACAGCAGTCCCCAAGGCTGACGTAATTCCGTCATAATTCGACTGATCGATCAGCATTTCAAACTGTACGCGTCTGCGGCGGCCGGTGACCTGCTCCGCAACACTAAGGCTGCGATGCTCGCCGTGGCCTTGTACCCCATAGGATGTAAACCCAACCACAAAATCCAGTGCAAGCAAATAGTCCACTAAGTCTTCCTCTAACACCGGGGAAAGGTTAATAACCAGCAAAATATTCATAGCTCGCTCTCCATTGAGTCTAAACTTCCGATGAATGCGCGGTAAGTAACTGGCAAGAGGAACAGCGTGAGCATGGTGGAACTAACCAGCCCGCCAATCACTACGATGGCCAATGGTTTTTGAATTTCTGACCCAGGCCCGCTTGCCAAGAGCAGAGGTACGAGACCAATGGCACAAGTAGTAGCGGTCATCATAATTGGCCGCAAGCGGCGGATAGCCCCCTCCCTAACTACAGCTGTTATATCTAGGCCTTTCTCGCGCAAATAATTAAAATGTGACACTAGCACTACGCCATTCAGCACTACAATACCAAGTAGCGCGATAAAACCTACCGACGCCGGCACCGATAAAAACTCTCCGGTAATCCATAGCGCGATTAGTCCGCCGGTCAGTGCAAAAGGTATGTTTGATAACACCAAGAGCGTTTGCTTAAGCGAGCGAAAAGTAACAAATAAGATAAGAGCTATAAAAAACAGAGCTACTGGTATCACCAATATCAAGCGTGCCGCCGCCCGCTGCTGATTTTCGAACTCTCCACCCCATTCGAGGTAGAATCCGTCCGGCAAATCAATCGCTTGTTCTACTGCTGACTTGGCTTCGTCAACAAAACCTACAAGGTCGCGACCCTCGACGTTGGAGCGAACGACGGCGAAGCGTTGGCCGGACTCTCTAGATATACTGACCGGCCCCTCAACTCGGCGGATGCTAGCTAATTCCGACAGAGGCAGCGAACCGCCATTGGGTAGGGTTATCAAATCATTCTTCATGGCTTCTTCGCCGTCTCCCCTGAGAGCGCTGTAGCGCATCATCAAGGGAACTCGCGCTCCACCTTGAATCACAGTACCGACATTGAACCCTTCGACTTCCGCGCGCAGTCGTTGCTGCAGCATCACAGCGTTCAGCCCTACCTGCCCGGCACGGTGGCGATCTATCTCTACTTGTAAATACTGTGCACCCTCATTCAACGTCGTATTAGTGTCGACTGCCCCGTCAATACCCTCTACCACCTGAGCAATTTCTTGCGCATAGCTATTGAGCTGTGCCAAGTCATTACCGAACAGCTTAATAGCGACATCTCCGCGGGACCCAGTTAACATTTCTGACACGCGCATATCAATAGGCTGAGTAAACGCGTAATTTAGGCCACGAAACCGTTCCATAACTCTGCGCAGCTTATCTTCCAGTTCGGCTTTACTGTTGACCTGCCATTGGTTTTGCGGCTGTAGCTGAAGAAACATATCGGTTTCATTAAGGCCCATGGGGTCCATTCCAATTTCATCAGAGCCCGATCTAGAAACGATACGGATCACCTCGTCAACTTCAGCTAAAATTGCGCGCTCTACTAATTGAACTGTTCGGTTAGTCGTTTCCAAATTGATCGATGGAATGGTCTCCAGCTGAATGATAATGTCACCTTCATCCATTGTTGGCATAAACGTTTTACCAACTAACGGAAACACGCCAACGGCCACAATCAAAAACGCCCCTGCCATAGCCACAGGTATTATTGGAAACCGCAATGCTTGTTCCAACATAGGTGTGTACAGTGAGCTCAACAACCGAGGCAGCAGCGGCTCTTTATCGCTGCTGCTGCGCAGTATAAAGCTCGCCAATACGGGAATGAAGGTTAACGACAGAATCAAAGAACCCAGTAATGCAAACATAATCGTTAGGGTAACTGGCCTGAACAGCTTCCCCTCAAGCCCTTCTAGGGTGAGCAAAGGTAAGAAAACAATAATTATAATGAAGATGCCTGAAGTAACAGGTGCCGCAACATCTTTTACTGCTCTAAAGATGATGTGTAGCGTAGGCAAGCTGCGGCTACCCGCTGGTTTTTTAGCCATTGACGATACGATGTTTTCAATAATAACTATTGAAGAATCTACTAGCATACCTATGGCTATGACTAAACCACCCAAACTCATGAGATTAGCGCTCATAGCAATGGCATCCATCATCAAGAAAGTAAACAGAGCAGCCAGTGGCAATATAAAAGCTACGGCCAGCGCGGCCCGCCAATCACCCAAAAACAACACTAGCAACAGAACCACTAGCGCTACTGCTTGGATTAGCGCTACAGTAACCGTACTCACCGCGCCTTCTATTAGAACGCTACGATCATAAAACACATTTAGCTGGGTATCGGCTGGCAGTGTGCTTTGTATTTCACCTAATTTTATTCGCACATCTGCAACTACCTGTTGCGCATTGGCGCCACGCAGTCCGATGACCAGACCTTGCACAGCCTCGGCCACGCCATCGGCAGTAACTGCACCATAGCGTTCCAGTGTGCCTAGTGACACGTTTGCTAGCTGAAATAAAGGGACACTTGTCCCAGAATCGGTCTCAATAAGGATATTGCGAATATCATCTATTGTGCGAACCGCGCCGGACACCCTAACAAGTAACGCTTCTTCTCCTTGATCCATTCGCCCCGCACCGTCATTGCTGTTGTTTTCAGACAGCGCCTGGACAATTGCATCATTTTCTACTCCTAGACTAACCATCCTTTCCCGTATTGGTGAAACTTGGAAAGTTTTTACATAACCGCCGAGGGCATTTACATCAGCGACTCCTGGCACAGTGCGCAGCGCGGGACGAATCGTCCAATCTACCAAAAAGCGTTTTTCCTCAAGAGACAAATTGTCGTTATCGACGGTGAACATGAACATGTCACCCAAAGGCGTGCTCAGTGGTGCTAGACCGCCACTAATATCTCCCGGCAAGCTTTCCCACACATTGCCTATGCGCTCAGCCACTTGCTGCCGCGCCCAATAAATATCGGTACCTTCGGTAAAGTCTATGGTTATCGAACTCAGTGCATATTTCGATATGGATCTGAGAATACTCTGGTCAGGAATGCCCAACAGCTCAACTTCTAACGGCTGAGTAATTAGTGTTTCGACTTCCTCAGGCGTCATGCCTGGCGCCTTGATGATGATTTTTACCTGCGTTGGCGAGATATCCGGAAAAGCATCTATCGGGATACCTAGTAGGGCCCTAACGCCAAAGCCCACAATGATGAGAGTCAACAAAGCCGTCATCAAACGCTGGCTCAGAGAAAACTGGATAAGTCGGCTTAACAACATACGCTATTGCCCCAACCCTATTTGCATGCCCTTGACTAAGGCGGCACCCTTGATTAGTAGTTGTTCACCCACCGAGATACCCGCCTGCGCCAAGTAGCCATCACCAACTGGGACTAGCTGCAAAGAACGCGACTCAATAGCCCCTGCAGCATAAACGTAGACAAGGGTTTGACCGCGCTCATGAACCACTGCTGGGGAGGGAATCATCAATGCTGAGGGCGATGGATGGATAACCACATTGATTATTTGGCCGAGCAACATTGGCGTATTGGCAGAAAACTGCGCCAGAACTTCAGCTGATTGAGTTGCAGGGTTTATCACATAATCTCGAGACCTTAGAATCAGTTCCAAGTCGCCAGCTGGCGTACTCAACGCCGTATTTGGACCTAACAAGCCCAAAAGACGTGCAGGCATTTGTATCGCTACCCATGGGTTATCGCTTTGGGAAAGGCGCGCAATCGCTGTGTTTGTTTCAACCGCATCACCCACAGCAAAATTTCGCCGGGCTAACGTGCCATCAATCCTCGCTCGCAAAAATGCTAGACCCAGTTCGGCTTGACCCGAGCGCAATGCCGACAACTCCTGCTGCCGGAAACCGGCTATAGCGAGAAAGTTTTCACTGGCGCGAAGTTGTACTTGGGCTCCACTTAATTGCTGTTGGGTCTGCTGATAACGGCTCTGAGCAATTATGCCCTGCTGCAGTAACATTTCATCACGCGCAAACTGCTGTTGGGCCAATTGTACGACACTGTAATGCTCAAGGTAGTCCTGTTGCACAGCAATCAAGTCAACGCTTCTGATCAGGGCAAGAATCTCTCCTGCCACCACCGGCTCGCCGGGGCGTTTTGCCCAGCTCTCCACGATGCCAGAGAACCGACTAGTCACAGCCGTGTCACTGTCTGGCGCGGCAATTACATGGGCTGGAAGCTGTACGCCTAGCTGCCTGTCCACGGTTGTTACTCCACTAAACTCTAGGCCTAGAAGGTCAATTTCGGCCTCGCTAATTTCAAATAGTTCTTGGCCTAGGAGTGTTTGCGAAAGACTAAAAATAAGTGGCAAAATCATCTGAACATGCTTCATGGCATAATCCCTAGGCTGTGATTGGTTTCGGCGATACGCAGCTGTATATCTAATTCTAATCTGCGGCGTTGTTTCTCAGTTGCATGCAAATCTTCAAGCGCGGTTAATACCTGATAAAAGTTGGTTTCTCCCAATTCATAAGCCAGTTTGGATTTTTCCCAGCGCTGCCGGTTGAGTACGACTTTTAGCTCTGTCGCGGCTAACTTCTCAGTCGAAACATAAGCTTTGTGCTGAGCTTCATGAACGCGCTGATTCAAATTTATGCGGGCCTGCTGTAGCGCAACCTGAAGCTCCGCCTCCTCCCGCCTAGCGTCACTTACCGCCGCCGTAGCTATTGCCGACTTGCCCAAGGGGATATTGACAGAGACTCCAATGGTATCGATGTACTCATCGAATCGATTGCCGCGCTCACGCCGATAACCTAAACCAACCACCGGATTGCCGCTATTACGGCGACGCACCTGGTCGACGGTTGACTTTGCAACTTCTACACTGGCTTTAAGATAATCCAACCAAGGGTGAACACTGGACACTTCATCCTCTTGAGGCATTAACTCTTCGTAGGCTTCGCTGGGGAATCGATAAAGCCCAGTAATCACTTGATAGTTGCGTTGGGCATCAACTAATTCGGCCTCTGCGTCATACAGTGCATTGCGCTGATCGAGCAGTCCTGCCTGCGTTGCCAACATGTCCAGCTCAGGCGCTGCGCCCGCTTCGAATAGGGCTTCGGTCAGGTCTTCTAATGCTTGGCTATTAGCCAGGCTTTGCTTCTCAAATACCAGCATCGCCTCAGCGCTCTGAACAGCCAAGACCGCATACCTCATGCGCCCTGCAACCTGCCACTGCGTATAAGACTGCCAGGCCGCAACGACGGATTCAACATGCTGACCTAGGTTTTGAGCATCACGCTTTTGTCCCGGGCGCCAAAGTGGCACTGCAACTCCAGCTTCAAATTCCATCAGACCGACGTCAGTAAGCACTCTGTCATCAAGATAGGAGGTTTGCAGCACTGGGCTCCCTGCAAAGAGCTCTTTGCCAAGCGCATGGTATGCGGCAGCTTGGCCCTCGCGGGCACTGTTCGCCAGAAACTCCGGCGCGCTGGACAAGGCACTCTCAAATACCTGCGCGTAAGTGAGGCTCGGGCTTTTTTGCAGCGGCTGATGATCCAACCCATGATCTTGAGCCGTGGCTGGTAAAGTCCACAGCAAAAGCGCCAAACTCCAGCAGCAGCGTTGATCAGCGCGGGGTAAAAATCTTTTGGACATAATGGAACCTAGTAAATATTTGAGTTGATGCTAAACAATTGTTTGTCAAAACTTTGTCGAAAATTAGCCAAAGTTTGACTCGAGACATGAGTTTATGAGGCTTTATTGATCTAGATTAAGTTTCGGGTTCTTTACATTTTTTTCACATGCTGCAATTCATACTATCGAGCAATTATTGCTATAGTCGAAACTATGAAAATCTTAGTAATTGAAGACAATCGAGATATAGCCGCCAATTTGGCTGAGTACTTTGAGCCGCTGGGGCATGTCCTGGATTTTGCCGAAGATGGCCTCGCCGGGCTGCAGCTTGCTATTTCGATTTCGTTTGATGCGATTATCTTAGATGTCATGTTGCCAGGCTTAGACGGCTTTGGTGTGGCTAAAAAACTACGCCAAGAACATGGTATAAATACTCCGATTATCATGCTGACAGCGCGCGATCAACTTGACGACAAACTGGAAGGTTTTGCCAGTGGCGTAGATGACTATCTAGTCAAACCTTTTTCAATAAAAGAACTTGAAGCGCGGTTATTAATCTTGGATAAACATGGGCCGGCGCAGAGTGTGGAGTCGGCCCTCGCGGTAGATCAGCTGAATTTTAATCCAACTACATTCAGTGCAAATCGTTGTGAGGCGGCGCTAGAACTTAACCCTATCCAACGTAAAATCTTGCATCATTTAATGCGCCATACCGACCGAGTAGTAACTCGAGAAGAGTTAGAGTTAATTATTTGGGGACACGATGTACCTGACAAGGACATCCTGCGTTCACACATTTACAGCTTACGCAGCATTATTGATAAACCTTTTGACTACCCGTTACTACACACTATACACGGCACTGGCTACCGCCTTTGCAAGCACTAGCCACATGGGTTTTACCATGAATAACGCAAGCCTCAATACTCGAATTATTGTCTATACAATAACTTTGGTCACTGTCACCAGCGTGCTGTTTGCCTTTGGCGTCTTCACAATAAAAAACAGATTGGAAGAAGCAACATTTGGCGCCATGGTACGGCAGCAAATGGAATTCTTTTTGGATAACGCCAGTATCAGCCAATTATCACAAACTCAGTTGCTAACTGGCTGGGCATTTACTCAGGGCGATAGCGTCGCTTTACTGCCTCAACAGATATCCCAACTCAGCCTCGGCTCACATCATAGCGTACACGTTGAAGACAACTACTACCAAGTCGAAGTTGCCGAAAAAGCGGGTGACACCCTTTACGTCAGTTACGATATAACCGCATGGGAAGAACAGGAGCACCAAGTGCTAAGCATGATGCTTTATGGCTCTCTTGGCATAATGGCGGTGGCTGCTCTTATTGCTCTCTTTACCTCAAGAGCTAGCTTAAAGCCCCTGTATGATTTGACCAACAGACTCGCTGAGATTCAGCCCGATCAGCGCGGTGCGCGAATAGCCGGAGAGTTCAAAGGTGCAGAAGTTCATTCCATTGCCAGAGAGTTCGATCGCTATTTAAAGCGCCTCGACGAATTCGTAGAACGAGAACGCTTTATAAGCGCAGCCGCCAGCCACGAGCTGCGCACACCACTGTCGATTATTATGGGAGCCGTTGATGTTATTGAAGCTAGCGCCCCAGAGCAGGCGAATAGCAAGCCGCTAAAACGCATTAAGCGCGCCTGCGATGAAATGCTCGCCTTCATCGAAGCGACTCTGTTTCTGGCACGCGAAGACAACAAGTTAGTCCAGCACAGCGGCACCACCAACATTAAAAGTTTGGTCGCGGAAATACTTGAAGAGCTGAGCCCGCAAATCCGACAAAAAAATATCACGTTTATCAATACAGTGTCTGCCGGTGTTGATATCAATCAGAGCAACAGCATTTTAAAGATGATAATTGGCAACGTTCTTCGAAATGCCATAGAACACACCAAGGACGGAACCATCAAGCTGTTCATGGAGGAAACCGCCTTGATCATTACTGATAGCGGTGAAGGCATTGCTGCAAACAATCTCCAGCATGTATTTGAACGCAGCTTCACCACAAAGTCTTCTGGGTTTGGAATGGGGCTAACCTTGGCGAAAAAACTTTGCGACCGATTAGGCTGGGGGTTAGCGATCAGCAGCACTCTCGGAGTTGGGACATCGGTATCCGTTGACTTTTTCAGCTAGGGTTTTAACACTTTGCAGATAGCCATTATGACAAGCTCAACGACTAAGCAAAAAACCCTGAACGCCATCAAAGGCGGCGTATTTTATGCTTTCGGCGTGTTTGCAATTGGTTTTGGTCTTGGCATTGTCCGCACACTATTTCTTCTTCCGTTTATGCCTCAAGAGTGGGCTATCATGATCGAGTTGCCCGTTATCTTAACGTTTAGCTGGCTATTGTGTGGCCGCAGCGTCCAGAAAATGCAGGTATCTGACAAACTTTTCGACCGTGCACTAATGGGGACCGTCGCTCTGCTTTTTTTGATTTGCGCCGAACTTGCACTTTGGTTGCTTATTTCATCACAGCCTATTGCTAGTTTTTTTTCAAGATACGGCACGCCGGCAGGATTCATCGGCCTAGGCGGGCAACTGCTGTTTGCGCTATTTCCACTTTTAAAACGTTAAACCCAATACACCCTCTGATAGCTTTAACCACTTAACAACTGGGCCGCTTAAGCTGGGGTTGACTTTTTCATCAGGCCTACAATTTTGACTATCGGCATTACAACGCTTAGTATTTAACCTTAAGGCAACTACGCTGGCGTATAAGCCCTAATTAGTAAACGCTCTTTGCTAACCTAGTTTTGGTATCAGCTTGCGAATTACATAAGCAATTTAGCAACCCTCTGTCCAGAGCTGGTCCAAAGCTTAGGCGCGCGGTACTGTAGGCCGATTGATTGACCAACAGTATCTTTAGACTCGATGAACAACTGTTTTATACTCGACGAGCAACTACAGCTCCAGTCCATCTATTCATTTGCAAACAACACAGGATTTTTGTGGAACTTACTAAAAAACACCGGAACACCGAGTCAACAATTACTAAAAATTCAACCCCGTTAGAATTTTTGAGAAAAAAAGTTCGAGAATTTCATATTGCTGACGAAGAGTGGGTGATTGACCAACTAAACCCCCTAAGTACTTTCTCTTTGCAACAGCGCAAAAATATCAGCGAAAAATCCATCGAGCTTATCGACCACATCCGTCATAGCGGCAAGCCGGGCATGATGGATCAGTTTTTAAGTGAATATGGATTGTCGACGAATGAGGGCATTGCTCTTATGTGCCTTGCCGAGTCTATGCTGCGCGTTCCAGATTCAGGCACTATTGACACACTAATTGATGACAAGATAACCCCTTTCGATTGGGCCGAGCATCTTGGTAAATCTGAATTTGGTATTATCAACGCGGCGACCATTGGCTTGCTACTCACAGGCAAGGTGCTAGACGAAGACAATAGCTCCAGTATCACTGGCCTTCTGAGCCGCACGGTGAAGCGGGTTGGTGAACCTATCGTGCGCACCGCCGTGCGCCAAGCGATGAAAGAAATGGGCAACCAATTTGTGCTTGGGCAAACCATAGAAGAAGCGCTCAAGCGGGCCAAACCG
Organism: uncultured Pseudohongiella sp.; assembly: GCA_964352445.1. GTDB lineage: Bacteria > Pseudomonadota > Gammaproteobacteria > Pseudomonadales > Pseudohongiellaceae > UBA9145. The sequence continues at coordinate 9,301 of CAYGSO010000035.1, forward strand.
GAAATCGACAAAGGCTATCTTTATTCATTTGACATGCTGGGCGAGGCGTCTCTAACCAAAGCGGCGTCGGATATTTACCTCGAGTCCTATGCGCGAGCAATCACCGCCATCAGCACAGATGAGCCCCAAGAATCCGTAATTAGGCGGCCTGGAATTTCAGTCAAGCTCTCAGCCATTCATCCACGTTTCGAATTCTCTCAAGCCGAAGGGCTTAAAAATGAATTAGTCCCTCGTCTGCGTTCTTTATGTCAGCTAGCAAAGAAAGGCGGCATCCCGCTCACCGTCGATGCCGAGGAAGCTAACCGCTTAGAGCCGCTGCTCGACGTCGTGGAGATGACACTGCGTGATGAGTCGCTCGCTGGTTGGGATGGCTTTGGAATCGTGATCCAGGCTTACGGAAAACGCGCCGTACCGGTTATTCAATGGTTAAACGCCCTCACCGAAGAGCTTGACCGCAAAGTCACGGTTCGACTCGTCAAAGGCGCTTATTGGGATGCTGAGATTAAAACTTCCCAAGTCATTGGCGTTGAAGACTATCCGGTTTTCACCTCCCGCGCCGCAACAGATATCTCATTCGTTTGCTGCGCGAAAAAGCTATTTGAGTACAGCGACAGAATTTATCCTCAGTTCGCGACCCACAATGCCCAGACTGCCGCAACAATTCTCGAGCTAGCTCAAGGTCGCCGATTCGAATTTCAACGACTCCACGGCATGGGAGAGAGGCTGCACAACCATCTTCTCGACGACACCGATGCGCCGTGTCGTATTTATGCCCCAGTAGGCCCACACGAGGACCTGCTAGCCTATCTTGTGCGCCGTCTGCTTGAGAACGGCGCAAATTCTTCTTTCGTCAATCAGATTAACGACAAGAATCTACCTTCGCGCTCGCTGGCACTTGATCCTTTTGCTAAGTTCGAGGCGAATGAAGTCAAACGGCCCAGCCTGTTGCCGCTGCCCCCAGGAATCTACAAACCTGCTCGGCTAGCCTCCAAAGGCTGGGATGTTTCCAGCCCCGAAGATATCGCCGGTATTGAACAATCTCGACGCGCGTTTAAGAATCAGAGCTGGCAAGCAAACTCTATTCTCAGTAAACCAATCCGCCGCGATGCTGACACCGCTAAGATTGACCTCATCTTAAACCCAGCTGATAACGATGACCGGGTGGGCGAGGTGCAGATTTCGAATCTTGAGGAATTGGAGTTAGCACTGGACTCGGCCAAGCCTTGGGTTGCCAGTAACGCCGCTGAGCGAGCCTCCTGTTTGCAAGCGGCAGCCTTAGCTTTAGAAGCAAATTCCGGCGAGCTGTTCGCTTTATTGTGCAGAGAATCAGGGAAAACGCTTTCCGATGCCATCGCCGAGCTAAGAGAGGCGGTGGACTTTCTTCGCTACTATGCCAATCAATGCGAAAAGTATGAAGGCGCACCACCGCGCGGGATTATTTGCTGCATCTCACCTTGGAATTTCCCGTTGGCAATCTTCATTGGCCAGGTTGCGGCGGCCTTGGCAGCGGGCAACGCTGTAATCGCTAAGCCTTCTGAACTGACACCGCTTATTGCGTTCAGAGCAACACAGCTCATGCTGGCTGCGGGAATCCCTGAAGACGCGCTGCAGCTGGTTCAAGGCACTGGCAAAGACATTGGCCAGCACCTCGTTAGCGATAAAAGAATTGCCGGTGTGTGCTTTACGGGCTCCACTCAAACAGCCCAAGCTATCAACCAAGCCATGGCCGATGCCTTATCCCCCAACGCACTGTTGATTGCAGAAACTGGAGGCCTAAATGCTGCGATCATTGACTCCACGGCACTGCCTGAACAAGCCGTGCGAGACACTGTGGCCTCGGCGTTTCAGTCCGCCGGCCAGCGCTGTTCGGCCCTGCGAGTGTTATACATTCAAAATGACATAGCGGATGATTTACTGCAAACACTGTTCGGCGCCATGGATGAACTCATTCTTGGTGATCCTGAATTACTGTCTAGCGATATTGGCCCAGTTATTTCCAGAGCAGCCAAAGAAAAAATAGACGCCTACATTGCCAAGGCTAAAGCTGGCGGAAAATTGCTAAAGCAAATGCGAGCGCCCACCGCTGGCAGTTTCGTTGGGCCCGCTGTTATCGAAGTCGAAGGAGTTCAATCTCTGGAAGAGGAGATCTTCGGCCCGGTGCTGCATATCGTCCGTTTTGACGCCAAAGATTTTGATCAGGTGATCGAAGACATTAACAGCAGTGGTTATGGGCTCACCTTTGGGCTGCACACTCGCATCAACCAAAGAGCTGACTCAATTCCTAATCAACTGCATGTGGGCAATATCTACATTAACCGCAATCAAATCGGTGCTGTTGTTGAAACTCAACCCTTCGGCGGTGAAGGCATGTCCGGAACCGGCCCTAAAGCAGGCGGGCCTCATTATGTGCGCCGCTTTTATCTTCCTATTCGACGTTCTGGCAACTGCCCAAGTGTGGCGAATTCCGTTACAACTGAAGAATTACAGGCGATTCTCAGCAGCGCAAGTAACCACAAACTAGAGCCATTGCACGCTATGGATATGCCCGGGCCGACCGGCGAATCAAACACTTTGACCGTCTGGCCTAGGGGGGTTGTGCTGTGTCTTGGCCCAACGGCGGAGGATGCGTTTTCCCAGGCTGGAGAAGCCCGCGCCTATGGCTGCCCTGCGGTTATCTGTGCTCCTGGGGCGAATGGCCACTGGTGTCTTGATGGCGAATTGAAGGCTGACCAACTCGCTGAGCTTGAGGATTTTGCGGTGGTCGCATTCTTTGGCGATGACGATGAGGCACGCAAGCTGAGACGGGTTCTTGCCAGCCGTAGCGGCCCTATAATCCCCCTTAGCGTGTCGGATGATTTACACCATATTTGTATTCAGGAAAGGCACACCTGCGTTAATACAACGGCTTCTGGAGGCAATACGACTTTACTGTCTTCAACACAAAACTAGCCAGCACAAGCAGGCCTAATTGCCCTTAACGCTGCAATGAGTACTTTTGCACCAGCACCCGTTTACTGATTTTCCAGCCGTCAGCGGTTCGCACGAACTCGTCGTGATACTCGCCCATAAGGGCGAAGCCGCTGACAGAAGTCACGCCTTCGGGAGCACTGTAAATCGTGGCGTAGCTAACACCGGCGGCGTGGTTCTCATCAATGGGAACAATACGGATTGTGCTCATTTCATGGCGAATAGTGGACCCAGTTTTAAGCCCCTCAATACGCTGCTCGATGTTCTCTCGGCCAACCCAAGTTTGGTTCACGACAGTAAGTGATGCGTCTTCGGTAAAAAGATTGGCAAACTCTTTTGCGTTGAACTGGTCTCGGTGGTAAGCGTAGTCAGTGACGAGATTGCTGCAGGCCCTGTAAACATCTTCCGCGGCGAAACCAGCAGATGAAAAAGACAGGCAAAACGCAGCCATAAGTATGAGCTTTCTTCTAACCATTGTTGTTATCCTTAATAGAAATCAGGGGCATCAGCTTAGTTAATTAGTTTATTCCGAGAGTCTGCCAGATACTGCGCGCCAATCCGAATTCTTGACTGCTGCGAGACCACAGGCAGAATGGCCCCTGCAAATAAAATGCATCCCACTGCGGAGCCTACCCGATTGCCGCAGGCTTTACGAGCGTCAGATTGGGCAGACCAAGTTGCCAAGTTTTTCCGTGAGCTTCATGTTTTCTGAATAATCAACCGGCACATCAATCACGACAACAGTATTGTCAGCAATGGCTTTTTCGATAGTCGGCAGCAGTTCTGCGGCTGAATTTACTCGATAGCCTTTGGCGCCAAAACTCTCCGCGTATTTTACAAAGTCAGGGTTTGTAAAATCGATATGAGAATCACGGCCAAATTTTTTGTCTTGGTGCCACTTAATCAGACCATACTTGCTGTCATTCCATACCATCAGCACGATGGCTAGTTTCAAGCGCAGCGCGGTGCCTATTTCCTGGGAGTTCATCATAAACCCGGCGTCGCCGTTAATGCTCATTACAGTCCGGTTAGGGTGGACCAGCTTGGCCGCAATCGCTCCAGGCAGCGCAATTCCCATCGAGGCGAAGCCATTTGAAATAATGCAGGTGTTTGGCGCTTGGGCCTGATACATACGGGCTATCCATAGCTTATGAGCACCTACATCTGACAGCAGAATATCTTCATCGCCTAAGGCCTTACGCACGTCAGCTAAGATTCGCTGAGGCTTGATTGGAAAGCTGTCGTCTCCGCTCATTTCTTCAAATTCATCGACAATAACCCCGTGCAGATCTTCGCTGTTCAAATCTGCTTGCGGTTTGGCAAGCTCAGCGATTGCCCGCAGCCCGCGGGAGATGTCTCCAACAACACCTACCTCGAGGATGTAGTGCTCATCAACCTCGGCATAAATTGGGTCGATATGAATTATTTTCTTATCCTTTAGCGGGTGCCAGGCGCTCGGGGCATACTCAACCATATCGAATCCGATGCAGATAATGACATCGGCGCGATCGAAGCCACAGGCAACGTAATCGTGATCTTGCAGACCCACAGTGCCAAGTGACAGCCTGTGTGAAAAAGGAATCACGCCTTTAGCCATAAACGTTGTTGCAACAGGAATATTAAGGGTCTCTGCAAATTTAACCAGCTCGGCACTGGCCTTGCCTCGAATGACACCATTGCCGGCCATAATGATTGACCGCTTGGCGCTGGAAATCACCTCGGCGGCTTGCGCTACCTTCTCACCCGGAGGCGCTGGCTGGGCGGCTTGTTGGACCTTAAGAGGTGCTTTAGAGGACTCCAAGGTGGCACCGGCGATGTTCTCAGGAAAGCTAATAAATACTCCGCCCGGCTTTTCTGCTTGGGCATCTTTAAACGCTTTACGAACTAGCTCAGGAATAATGTCCTGATGGATAATTTCGGTGCTGTGTTTGGAAATTGGTTCAAACAGATTTACCAAATCGAGCATCTGATGGCTTTCTTTGTGCATTCGCAAAGTACTGCCTTGGCCTGCAATGGCGATGATAGGAGCACGGTCCATGTTGGCATCAGCAAAACCAGTCATCAAATTAGTGGCACCTGGCCCTAATGTCGATAGACATACGCCGGCGCGGCCAGTTAGGCGCCCGTAAACATCAGCCATAAACGCCGCGCCCTGTTCATGATGAACGGTGACAAATTCTATCGTGCTGTCTAATAGCGCATCCATCACGTCAACATTTTCTTCCCCGGGTAAGCCGAAAATGTATTCAACCCCCTCATTCTCGAGGCAGCGGATAAATAGTTCAGATGCTTTCATGTCGCTTAGTCCTTTCGTTGGTTGAGAAAAATAGTTTAGATAGCCTCATGCTACTCGCCAGTATAGAACGTAGTGGGTTCGAGGCGACTGATTCACTGACAGCGAGTCTAGCAGAAATAAAGTGCCGTTGGCTAAAACCGCTGGCGATTGCAAAAGCTTGGGGTGACGCTATTAGTGTGATTTGTAGCCTAAAGCCGCTCGGTTCTCGGCGGCGCTACCGTGGTAGCCTCTAGTGTAAACTTAATCTTAGCGAACCGCGTACACTACTCCATGGACAAACACTTAACCGGCAAGGAGATATCAGTTGAAGTATCTACAGAACAGCTTGAGCGACATAAAGAATAAGTATTCTGAGCAACAGGAATTCATTCAGGCGGTCGAGGAAGTCGCCGCAGATGTTGGTGGTTTATTTGAAGATGACGCACGGCTTGTGGATCTAAATGTCTTCAATAGACTCGTTCATGCTGATCGAATCATTAAGTTCAGAGTCACTTGGCAAGCGGACAATGGTGAGGTTCACGTCAATACCGGATATCGCGTGCAGCACAGTAATCTTATTGGTCCCTACAAAGGCGGGCTTCGTTTTCACCCGTCTGTAAATGAGTCAATACTCAAGTTTTTGGCGTTTGAGCAAATGTTCAAAAATGCCTTGACGGGCCTGCCTATCGGCGGCGCCAAAGGCGGTTCCGATTTCGATCCAAGCGACAAATCAGACACCGAGATCATGCGGTTTTGCCAAGCCTTCATGAACGAGCTGTATCACCATATTGGAGACCAGGTCGACATCCCAGCTGGAGATATCAATGTTGGCAGTCGAGAGATTGGCTATTTGTTTGGCCAGCATCGCCGTTTAGCAAAAAAATTCTCCGGCGCTATTACTGGCAAAGAATTAGAATATGGTGGCAGCCATGTGAGAACTGAGGCTACTGGTTTTGGCCTGCTGTATTTTGTCTGCGAGATGTTAGGACGGCTCGATAAAAAAATGGAAGACCTCGTTGTGAGTGTTTCTGGCAGTGGCAATGTTGCTTTGCACGCGGCCCTTAAGGCAATTCAATTAGGCGCTAAGGTTATTACGCTCTCTTCGAGTCAGGGGCACCTCTTTGTTGAGGACGGTTTCTGCGAAGCGCAGATTAAACAGTTAATTGCGGCAAAGGGTTCAAGCACAAAAAAACTGAAAGACCTCGACAGTGGCCAGTGGATAGACCAATGCGGTCCTTGGCAGCATTGCTGCGACATAGCCCTGCCTTGTGCCACCCAAAATGAAGTAACCCTTGAAGGGGCCAAGCAGCTGGTTGAAAGTGGCTGCATGCTGGTAGCCGAAGGCGCCAACATGCCTTGCACAAAAGAAGCGGTAGATTGGTTTGAAAGCAAAAAAGTGCTTCATGCGCCGGGAAAAGCGTCCAATGCCGGTGGTGTGGCACTGTCGGCGCTAGAGATGGGACAAAATGCTGATTTTTCTCGTCGCTCTTTTGCAAAGCTGGACGACCAGCTGCGGGAAATAATGCGCACCATTCACGACAATTGCCTGCAGGAATTGGATGATACAGATGAAAAATATTTAAATTATAGGAAAGGCGCGAATCTTGCAGGGTTTAACCGTGTAGCGAGTGCAGCTATCGCTCAAGGCATTTAAAATTAGCCTTATAGCTGGCCCAAGCCTTTCTCAAGCCCTTGATCCACCACTATATTTTGTGGCTCGAAGCGATGCTAAGAAAGAACGTGAGAACGCAACAGGAGTACATTGCATGACTATTTATGAAAAGATTGCACAGGACCATGAAACACATACAGACCTGCTCGACAGACTCGTAGCCACCACTGGCGACTCCAAAGAGCGAGAGCTCCTGTGGAACAGTTTCTACTACGACGTCAAAGCCCACGCCGCCGCAGAGGAAGAAACATTTTACTCAAAACTAATAGAGACTCAAGCAGGCCAGCCCGACGCGCGCCACTCTATTCACGAGCACCACAAGCTAGAAAAACTCATGGAAGAGCTCCATGAAATGGATTTTTCTAGCCCAGTATGGCTCAAGAAATTCAAGCAGCTGAAACACGATTACTTGCATCACATGGAAGAAGAAGAGAACCAAGTATTTACCAAAGCCAAAGCCCAGCTTGGGGGCGACACTCAGAGCAAGCTTGGCGATCGTTTTGAAAGTCGTAAAGAAGATGAATTTGAACTTGTCGACAGAAAAGTCGAAACAAGCTTAGAGCATTAACCGACTAAAACTTTTAATTCTTGTAGTCTGAAATAGTGTCGAATAGGTGCCAGTTCACGCTGGCACCTATTCAATCTGGTTTTAATTTCTCGAGATCAAACCTTCGACCTAGTTAGAAATTATAATTCACCCGGGCATACACCACCCTTCCCAGTGAATCCTGTAGCTGCGCATCAATGCCTGCAATCATGCCGGTTTCTTGGGGCATGCGATCAAAGAGATTGCGAGAGCCCACGGTGAGGTTGAACTCACCGTCCCACATCTCAAAACCGCGGTAGCTGTAAAACGCATCCAGCTGAGACCACTGCCTAATCACATCGGTTGACTGCCATGTACTGCCAGGCAAGAAGCGCTGAAAACTAAACTCGTTAGCGTCGAATATAACTTCATCGACATAACGCGCAGTCGCACTCACTCCGTGCTGACCTTTAGTCCAGCTTAATCGCAGGTTGGCTCGCAGCTGAGGAATAGCAGGGACGGCGCCGAAATCATTGTTCTGATTTCCAACCGCTTCCCGAACCGGGTCATCGGAGGTTAGCTGAAACTGGTAGGTATCAACGTAGGTACCTTCCAAAGACACATTAAGGTTGCCCCAATTTTCTAGCCCAATATCGCTAAGCGCTAGGTCATAGCGCAACTGGGTGTCCCATGCCCGAACCAGCATGCTCGACGCGTTGGAATCACTCTGATTGATTCTAACGGTAGTTGTGACGTCGTTTGGACTGCGCAGAATACGTTTATCCGAGCGTGGGTCATTAACCCATGCGATCAAGGCCGCCTCTGAGGGGAACGGATTGGCGTCTGTTGGCATAAACCCAGTCGCCCGCTGAAATTCCCTAAAGTCTGATCGAACGATGTCCTGGGTAGTGGTGCTAACAATCCGATCACTAAAGTCAGTCTCACTCCACGTTAGCGTCCACACTAAATCATTAAACAAGGTTAGGTCGAAACCAAACGACAAGCTGTCTGAAGTTTCTGACGATAGGCCAGGATTACCCTCGATACAGGAAGTGATAAACCCTGAGAACGTGGTAAACAAATCATCAACATTGCTCAACCCGCACTGCTCAGGCCGATTAAGCTGATTTAACGTGGGAACAATAAAGGCTTCACCGGTGGTGCCGCGCAGGGTAAGCCAGTCGGTTGGGCGGTAGACTAAGCCGTACTTGTCAACCACCTTGCCTTGGCCTGAGCTGAAACTTTCATCGCGCACTGCCGCTGTCAGCTCTAAATTACTCAATAGCGGAAACAAAAACTCAGCGAAGTATGAGTCGCTGTGACGAGTGACCTTATTAGGTAGCACTTGGTTTCCAATCAATTGGTCATTGGCCACATCATCCGCCGGCGGATTGTTTTCATCCGATTCATCCCGTCGCTGATAGCCAATCGCCGCAGCGATCGGGCCTCCCGGTAGTTCGAAACCGCCCAGCGGTATATTGCCGTTTAGGATGACGTCAAAGGTTTGTAGCTGATCCAGATCGTTTATTCGAAACTGAGTAAACACTGCATCGGCTACAGCTTGAGGGGTACGCAGCTGCGGATCGACGGCGGCAAAGGGGTTAAAGCAAGCGCCAACATCAGTGACAACATCGCAGTTGAGCCCTTGTACCACGGCGCCGAAGCTAAAATTTTGCTGGGCCACGTCTTTCACTCGCTCTTGTCCGTAGGTATAAAAAGCGGTTCCTTCCCAGCCCTCGATAAAGGGTACGGTAAAATCGGCGGTTAGCGCCAATCTAAAAGTCCGCTTATCGTCATACTCCATGTTCACCCCATCATTTTCGGCAAATGACGAAGGTTGGGTATTGGCTGCCGCTTTACCGAAGGGCATCCACGCGCCTATACGAACATCTTCACGAAAGGCGACCCCACCTAAGGGATCTGTATCGAGAGAGGCAAATTGATTAGCAGCTAATACCACGTTGCCATCGCCGCCCCTAAGCGGCAACGGCCGACCGAAACCGTCAGAGACTATATTGCCGCCGGCATCCCGCAGGGGTTGTGCGAACAAAGGCTGACCACTGCCGCTAACTGCGCGGAAGGTATTGCCCGGCAATTCGCCGCGCACAGTAGGAAGTTCGGTGACTCGCGCACCGGGGTTGCCAGGGTTTTCACGCCCTCTTACTTCTTGCCGGTTATACATTACCTGAGCCGACAACGTGAGGTCTTCACTGGTTTCCCACCGCATATTGCCGTATAGAGAGGTTGAGTCTATTGCCTCGATAAAGTCACGGGTGTCACCGAAACTCAACCAACAGCGACCGAGGGCATTGGTGCCAAAAGGCGAAGTGCCAAACTCGGCTTGGTTAGCGTCTTCATTGAGACCACAGTTTGGATCTGGCTGATTTCTGACGTTTCCGGTTAAGTTGCCATCGGCGTCACGTAGCGGAACTTCAAAGTTACCCGGATTAGAACCACTGTTGTGAGTAAGACCGGCGCGCACGAAGTCCGGCCGCTCTCCCCACTCCAAAGTCCCTCCGTTTTGGTAAGAGCCCGCCGCTACAAGGTCGACATTGCCAAAAGAACGGCCTGCGAGGAAGGACACTTCATTGCGGCGGAAATCACCACGGTCATCACCCTCCTCGTAATATTCCAGCTTAAAACCATCATAAGATGTATAGGGTATTAAGTTGACCACACCTGCCACTGCGTCAGAGCCATACAGTGCTGCCGCACCGTCGGTCACAATGTCCATGCGCTGCAATGCCATAGTTGGAAGCATCTGCTGCACATTGCTTGTGGGCACCCTCTTACCGTCAATCAATGGCAGGGTTGCCCGTTCGCCTAAACCCCGCAGATTGAAGCTGGCAATCTGATTGGTGCTGCCCTGTATAGAATTGGACACACCGGTGCCGTTATTAAACGTTAGGTTTTGCACCACCTGAGCCATATTAATAGTGCCCTGGGCCTCGATGTCCTCTGCCGTATACTGCACCATTGGAGACGCCGCCGAAAATCCTTCAGAGCGGCGAATGAAAGAGCCTGTTACGACAACTTCTTCGACGCTTTGCTGCTGTTGGGCATGGGAATTGCCAGCCATTGAGAGCAGTGCAAGGGAGATGGCAGATGTGAGAGTTTTAAAGCGGTAGCTATGGGTATTGCGCTTTGAATAGGAAATTAACATCAATTATTACCTCTATTTTTATTGTGGGCTGTAATAATGCAATGTCGAAAAGACCACCTGTATTGGCGGGCTGCACCTTCCGATAGTTGAAATAAAACATAGAATATTGGTAATTACTAGCTGCAAATGTTGGCCATATGAGTCTCAATGAGTTAGTAAAACCGCTCTATTTTTTTAGCTGCCGCGAGGCACCATCCAAGCCTTTGTTTTAGTTAAAGAAAGAACATTCAACTATCTGAAGAGGAGTGGCAAGATGCAGCTGATAGCAGGGTTTCGAAGTTACTAATCGTAACGACGTGTGTAACGGCGCCGGTGTAATTATTCAGGCAACGTTAAGAAAATTCTGAGCGAGCGCTCGACAACCGCTCAGGACAAGAGATCAATTTACCTAACCTGAATTCAGCGCTCGAAAATTTACAAAAATGTTGAATTTTTAGTAAAGACTAAAAGTAAGAAAAATCGCACAACCTTACGTTCAAAAAATACGCAAGAGACGGTTAGACGGTTAGACGGTTAGACGGTTAGACGGTTAGACGGTTAGACGGTGTCAGAGTAATTTCTCAGGCACTAGTATGACATGCCTTTATGCACTTTTATTGCCTACATCAACTAAATCGAAGCGAATTGCCAGACTTAACAATATCGAAGGACCGCACCGGTTGAACCGTGTACTGACGTGTTTCAACATTGGACACCGCAATGAACTCAGCATGGGCTTTCTGATGATCTATGCTCAATCGGATAAACCCACGATGACGGCCATCGGTCCAGACAATCTCTTTGTTGCTGGCGGCGTTTAATTCGTCAAAACGTTTCAGCCCTTCCTTGCCGAGTGCTAATAGAGATCGCGGCGAAGTAACACCGGTGGCACCTAACTCAAGCCCCATCGCCTGATCATTCTCATCAAACAGCTGGTTCGCCCAAAAGCTATGGCTGTCCCCGGACAAAACTAACAAGTCATTGGCGCCAGCTAGATGCGCTATTTTGTAAAAGCGCTCTCTTGCGGCGGGATAACCCTCCCAGGTGTCTAGATCATCAGGCAACTCTAGTTCGCCAAATCGAGTTAGGCTATCTAGTGAGCGAGAGGCTGCGCTATCCAATGTCTTTCTAAGCTCATTAAAATAAGAGTTGTCGAGCTTTGGTGAAATCGATTTTGCTATCACACTTTGATTGCCTATAAGTCGCCAGCGCCTGTTGGCTTGAACCGATTCTTTAAGCTCCTTGGCCAGAAATGTCTCCATGGGCGCTGAAAGCATAGTGCGCGCAGGGTCATTCAACACCGACTGCTTGAATTGACGCGCCTGTTCTAGCGTGTTCAAGGCCGGCAAATAATCACCATACGCTATCTGTTGGCTGCGCCCTGTATGCCTGCTCTCAAGTGTAATCAAACTCACTAAATCACCAAATTTGAAGTGCCGCCAATAGTCTGTGCGGGCGGCACCTAAGGCCGGCTCCCTGATGGGTAGCCATTCGTAATATGCCTGCAGCGACGCGTCACGGCGCTCAATCCAATCGCCTTCGCTCGCATCATGGTTTGCCGCACCGTTCATCCACGGATTATTGGTTGACTCATGATCGTCCCAAATAACAATCATAGGCAGCTGTCGATGCATTGCTTGAGAGCTGACGTCAGTTTTGTACTGTGCATGGCGCTTGCGGTAATCATCCAGCGAGAGTATTTCGTGGCTCGGATCGTGGGGTCGCCCAATTCGTGCCCCAACCTCTGCGCCGAAGCCTTGGGCGCCGTGTTCGTATATGTAGTCACCCAAATGCACAACGAGATCAATGTTTGGATCCCGGGCAATAACCTCATAGGCATTGAAATGACCAAAAGCAAAGTTAGAACAGGTTACAACTGCCAGGGTGAGGTTTTCCACATGGCCAACAGGCAGAGTTTTCGTTCGCCCTATGGGTGAAGACTCATCCTGCGCAGAGAAGTCATAGAAATAGCGCACGCCAGGCTGCAAATTGCCGACGACTACTTTGACTGTGAAGTCCTTTGACTGATCTGTGGCAACGCTGCCGCTAGCAACGATGTTTATAAACTGATTGTCTTTGGCGACTCGCCATTGAGCCTGAACCGGCTCTTTGGCGCCGCTCACCCGAGTCCAAATAACAACGCTGGACTCATCGGGATCGCCGCTGGCAACACCGTGAACAAAGACCGAGCTAGAATTTAGAGGTGGCGACAACTCTTGACTGCCAGCTGCAGGTAACAGCAGCGCCGCGGTCGCGCCAAGCAGCGCCTGTCTTCTGGTAATTTTCATGGTGTTGGGCTATTCCTTATAGAATCTGGCTTTGCAGTGAGCTAAGTCTTAGCGGCGTTTATAGATTGGCTGCGCCAAATCTTCACGGATGCTCAAGATAGTCTTATCCGAAGGAAATAGCCCGCCTAATTGGAATCGGCTTTGAATTGGTGGGTGTGACACATAAACTATGCACCAACCTTACCATTAAGAGCACCACCAGCAACACTCTTTACATGGGAGAGAGCACAATGAAGTGATGGCACTCTTACGAGCGGCGTAAACGTGCGCGGGCTTCGATGTCCCATTGAATTGCATCTATCACGCTGTGCTGAGCTGGATTATTCCAACACCAAGCAAGCTGCGGCTAGATTAGTGGGATGTTGTGCTTGCCGGCACTGCCTCGGCTTCTAAAAATACCTGCTCGATATCTATACGATCAAAACCATAGTGGGCATTGCAAAACTCACAGGTAACAGAAACTTCGCCTTCCTGCTCGATTATATCGATCACCTCTGCCTTGCCGAGGGAAAACAGCATATTGCTAGTGCGCTCTCGCGAGCAGCTGCAGGAAAAATTAATTGAACTCGGATCAAACAGCCGTACTAGCTCTTCATGAAATAGCCGATGTAATAGCTCAGGCACTGGCAATGTTTGTAGCTCTTCATTACTCACGGTGGCAGCTAGCTGCGACACTCGATTCCAAGCGTCCTCATCTACTGATTTTCCCGGTAATTTTTGAATTAGCATACCGCTGACATTTTTCTCATCACACGCCAGCCAAAAGCGTGTAGGCAATTGCTCTGAGGTGGCAAAATAGTATTCGAGTGCCTCTGACAGATTAGCCCCTTGCAGCGGCACGATGCCTTGATGGGGTTCGGCCACATCACTTTTGATAGTGATAACTAGACATTCGCTGCCAAATATCTGCTGCAGATTCATTTGCTCTTCAATTTCGCCTTCCTGCCGCGCGATGCCTCTTACGTTTTTTTCTGAGTTCGCTTCCACGACCAGCAAGCCCAATGGCCCCTTGCCCCGAATCTGCAAGGTTACGCTGCCGTTTATCTTGAGAGTGTCCACCAGAAGAACGACTGCCGCTAGCGCTTCACCTAACAGGGTTAACCCCCTACCTTCTAGGCCCGATTGCTGAGCAACCGTCAGCCAGGATTGATCCAGAGACACGTGTTGGCCTCGTATGGGGTATTCTTCAAACAAATAGCGATAGCTTAGATCAGACTGTTTCATTTTATTCCTAAATAGTTACAGGTAGTTTTAGCCCTGATGCAATTGGTCAAGCCGACAACCTATATATAGTTGAGCCAACACTGTGTAGGTATTACAGCAGGGGCTGAAAAAATCCGCAAACTTTGGCTTAAGTGTATGCCGCGGCGATAGAGTAACCCATCATAAAAAACTGCCGGCTTATACCGCGCTCTCACTGCCGCAATAGGCCAAATTTGAGGCAAGCATTTTACTTGAGCAAGCCCAACACCTAGTCATTCTCAACAATCACAGCGATTAACACAGGGATCAAGAATCTCCAAAATGTCCATGAGATTGTTAGCGCTTATTCGATCGAGCCACTTAGCTCTGAAACGCGAGTGCATTTTACGCCGTCCTGTTCAAGGTCAATTTATAGAATTCAATACCTTGCTGTTGTATCCTCGATTGCATCCTTTATCGACTTATAGTGAACTCTTATGAAAATCAGTGATTTCTCTATCGCCCCGTTGCTTTGCGGATTCTATCTATCCATCGCTAGTATAAGTGCCCAGGCGCAAAATGTCTGTGCTGACGCCAGCTTGGTCAATGGGCTAGATATTCAGGTTGCCTGCCTTATTGTGGGGGCTGATGTTCGCAGCGTAACCCTAACCAACGTCGATCCGGCGGGGCTTGCTTGGCAATTTAATGGTCAAGTTGAAACACCAAGCTGCAGCGCGGATGTTACTCGCTGCACTGCAGTTACTGCAGACCTCTCGCTTATCATTAACAGAATTGATATCGGAGGCGAATCCCATCGGGTAGAGCTCGCTCATGCGCCAGACTTAGGCGAACTTCATTGGCGCTATCGCAGTCACACAAAGCTGCAAAATGAGGTTGCTAGCCCGGCGCTTGATGCGGCCGCGCTCGATCAAGTGCGGCTGTTTATGCAAAAAGTCGTAGCCACCGAGATGCAGGTTCCTGGCGCCGTGCTAGGGGTGGCCCAGGGTAGCTCGATTGTATTCCTTGACGCATTCGGGGTTAGCAATGCCGATACCGGCGAGAAACTAACTACCAACAACCTGCTCCACATCGGTTCTACCAATAAACTAATCACCTCGTTTCTAGTCGCTTCTTTGGTAGATGATGGTGTATTGCAGTGGGATACACGCGCTATAGATATCTATCCTGGCTTTGCAACTTCAGATGCTGCCGCATCGGCCAGCATCACGATTCGTCAGCTGCTAGATATGACTAGCGGCCTGCCCCGAGATGCGAACATAGAAACGGACGCGCCTGCGCGCGCGTTGTTCGACCAACTAAGCCAGCAAACACTCATTGCAGCGCCGGGGTCAACCTATCAATACAGTAACTTAAGTAGCTCCTTAGCCGGCTATCTAGCCGTGCTGGCGAACACTAAAAAAGCCAATGGCCAGGTTACCGATGCCGATCTCAATAACCTGCATAGCGGCTATTCTGACCTTTTAAAACAAAAAGTACTCACCCCTATAGGTATGAGCAGCTCGACTCTCTCCGCCACTGAAGCTCGGGCAACAGGGCGCCTCTCCGAAGCTCATGAAAGAGTTAACAATAGCTTCACTGTATCCAACGCTCCCGATGCCGATCCGGACAACATCGCACCGGCCGGCGGCTTGAAATCAACAATCAATGACATGCTGGGTTACATCATTACGGATATGCAGCAGGGTGTTGCGCCCAGCGGCACACGCATAGTGAGCGCGGCAAATGTGGCCGAGCGACAGAAACTATCTGCGGGCCCTGCAAGCACAATGGAGTATGGTTTAAGTGCCGAAGTTGTAGAGCTTAAGAATGGCGTTCTCTACGTCGGCCACTCGGGCAGTTTTGGTAACTTCAATTCTGTTATGGGTTTTTTCCCGCAAAAGCAACTGGCGTTTGTTTTGTTAACCAATGGAGAAAGCCCGCAAGCACTTCAACTTACCGGCACTCAGGAAAACAGCTTTATTGAACGCTTATCACAGTTGGTGAATACAACCAAGTAAGGGAATGGTCGCCTTTAGGCTTGTCGCCTGGGTATGACAGTAATTTCGCTAAGTAGCGTTTGGCTGCAACCTACTGCGGCAGCCAAGCGGTTTCACTTAACTGACCAGCTTCCTTTATTTTTTACTAAACGCGGTTGACAGCGCGAGCTTAGTCCGCAGAATGGCTAATTCAACTGAATCGACCTGCGAATTTTATGCATAGCTCAAGTTACTCTGACCCCTTTGATAAAGTTGTTGCCAGCGTTGCGGTGTTCTTGCTGCTGGTGGCTTGGCCGCTTGCGGGGTTTGGCGCTGATGAGCAGCGCTTGGCGGCCTTGGCGGGCGATGGCGCCGTGATGCTGCGCTCACCCAGTGGCGAAGAACTCGTGAGTTTGAACCCTACTCGCTCACTGGTACCGGCTTCGCTGTTAAAGATTCCTTTAGCTGAGGTGGCCTTGGCCACATTGGGTAAAGACTTTCGTTTTACGACACAGTTTTACCGCAATGATGGTGGTGATCTGCTAATACGTGGTCTGGGAGATCCATTTCTTGTCTCAGAGGAGCTCGCCGCTATTGCGGCCGCGCTGGCGCAGCTGGGCTTGAAGCAAATTCGTCGAGTGGTGATGGATGACTCGGCATTTGAGCCCAATCTCGACTTACCCGATGAATCTGACTCTTTGCAGCCCTATGGCGCTCGCAACAGCGCTCTGGCGGTGAACTTCAACACAGTGAACCTTGCGTGGACCGCCAACAGTCAACTAATCTCAGCTGAGCCGCAAACGCCCCTGACCCCGCTTGCCCGTGAGTTGGGTGCTAAGCTAACCTCTGGCGCAACTCAACGCATTAATCTGGGTGATGATCCAGCTATCGGGTTACAGCAAGCCCAGCAGCTGTTCATTGCCTTTTTAAACGCGGCCGGCATCACCGTATCCGATCTTAGCTTTCAGCAAGGTTCCGTTAACAGTGATTGGACCCTGCTCTATCAACACCTTAGCTCTAAATCCTTAAATGATAATCTAGAAGGCCTGTTACGCTACTCAAACAACTTCATCGCCAATCAATTGTTTCTCACGATAGGCGCCCAGCGTAGCGGCTATCCCGCCACCGTAGCTGTAGCCCGCAATGTTCTCCAGCAAGAATTAGCAGCGCTGTACGGTGATGAGTTTGGAGCCAACTCAGCTGCACTACTTATGCTTGAAGGCTCGGGCCTAGACCGGGCACAGCGAACTAGCGCCGATGCGCTTATGAATATCCTGGAAACCTTTCGGCCCCATGCAGAGCTATTGCCCGAGATAGACGGAGTGCTACGCAAAAGCGGCACTCTCACCGGCGTCTATAATTTTGCCGGCTATATTCGCGGCCTCCACGGTTTGTATCCGTTCGTGATTCTCACTAATCAGGCGACCAATAATCGCTCTGAAATTTTGCAGCACCTGCAGCGCTTGGCGAGGTAGGAACGAAGGAATGACAAGTGTCCAAACAGCAGTGATGAAAGCCTTTGCAAACTCCATTGATAACGTTGCTAAACCCAGGGGTTACGTAGGAACATCAATCACTGGGGGAGCTCGAAACAGCATCCGAGTTTTTAGCCGCAGACCGACAAATTACAAAGCTGCAAAAACTCGAATTATTCCTTATAGGAATTCATGTCGCTAAGCAGGTGCTGGACTGTTTCTAAGCTTGACCAGCAGTAATGTAACAATTGTTAGGCTACTGTTTCACGTCAGGAAAGCAATCTAAACCCACATCGCAATAGTGGCATCAGCATTATTACCTTAGCTGGTATGAATCAAGGCGTTACATTTAGCTCTCAGCAGACCGGCGAAATCGTGGAGACTGCTTGTTGCTCTCTATTAGGCGAATTATTTTTTACCGGAGGCTCCGGTTATACAGCGGATTTTTTTGCAAGAATTCCATTCAGCTGCTGAATGCAGCTAGGCGTTTCAAGTAACAGAATCTTTAATTAAACAGTGTATTCGGCAAGCAATGGTTGCTGACATTTTCGCCATCGGCCATACAATCTGCGGCTAATTAACTTCAGGAGGTTTTACCAAATTCGATGTGCGCCAATAATCGATTGGCGCACTCTAAACTACCCTTCTAGTGATTTCCTGCTGATTAAAGAAGCTACCAACCCATCCGAAAAACTGACCGCTGCCGCACAATTGTATAAGCGTGGTCGGAGTGGAAAGGTTTAAAGACCGCCTTTCTTAGATAGCGCCACTAGCAGATAAAAAGCAATTGATGTTTTTCTGGTTCTTACTACCAGTCTTGTTTTAACCTATAACTTAGACCCTCTGATGGCCAAATACGAGATTACTTGGTGTCGCAAGTTAAAGCTAAATAACCTATTATTCGCCATGGCGTTATTAGTGTAAATTATAAGAAATTGCACGCGGGGTTTTCCCACGGTGTACTTTTCCGGCAATAGATCGGAGCGGTATTGGTGGTATGGCCCACTGCCCGTTGCAAAAAATTTTTTGTACGCTTAGTCCTTACAACTAACATCGACAATAAAAAATTAATTCCGAAAGGTGAAAGTCTATGACTCATAGAGTGAGTTGGCGGAAACTAGCAGTCTCAATTTCCACCCTTTGCTTGGCAATTTTTCTCGTCTGGTCGCTTCTTACCTTCTTAAAGATTGACCGCGCATCAGCCGAATTGCCGCGGCTGTTTTTACAGCTCGAGCGTGCTATCGGCTACGATGGGTTTATCCATAATTTCAAGAATTTTGTTTTAAGGCCAGGAGAGAATGCGTACTTTGAAGCGGCTCTTGAAGACTACCTTCTGGCAGAGAATGCTATCCAAGCCATAGATGACCTGACTGCACGGTTACAGATCGAAACCAACCTAGAGCCCCTAAAAAGCACACTGCGTTCGTACCGGGCAATGCTTGATATAGGCAGTACCGCACGCATAGAAGGGCTTTCTATCGCGGAAGTCGACAATAGAATTCGCGTTTCTGACACATTAGCCGGCTTCAGCATTCTCCAGTTTCAAGAAGAGATCAATACAGTCTTAAATGCTCGCCATCTCGTCTTCAGCACTCTGCTTGGCGTCACTGTTGCCACACTAATTCTTGCGACTGCAGTTTTGACATACACTCAGTACCTGAAGCGCCGTCAGGCCGAGGATTTTTCGGCAAGGCTTGCAGAAAAAACCGCCTTCATAGAGCAAGCCGAGCGGATTGCGAAATTGGGTCGGTGGACTATTGATGCAGATGGGCGCCTAATCTGTTCCCAAGCAACTATGGACATTTGCGGCGTATCAGAGGCTGACTTTGTCGACACAACTGACTTTTTTTGGACTATCGTTCCTCCCGTCGATCAGCCAAAACTTAGGGCCGCTATGAATAAAGCGGTCGAATCGGCTAGCTCGTTTGTTTGCATTCACAGCATTCAGACTTCGGATTCTAAAATGATTACAGTAGTCAATAGCGGGGAAGCCGTTGTTAATGCTGAAGGCGAGGTTGCCGGGTTTGTCGGAGCGATACAAGATATATCCCACCTTGCAGACATGGAGGATAAGTTACGGCAGGCTCAAAAGATGGAGGCCGTTGGTAATCTTGCAGGCGGGATGGCTCATGATTTCAATAACATACTAGCCGTTATCGTTGGCAACCTCGAGCTGCTTCAGATTAGTACTGATGCACAAAATAACGAGCGCTACCTAACAAGCGCACTCGATGCCGCCAAGAACGGCGCAGACCTTACTCGGAATATGTTAAGTTTTGCACGCCGCTCTCCCTTGGAGCCAAAACCAATTGAAATCAACAAAATGGTACGTGACGTGGTCAACTGGTCTGCGCGCCTGTTGCCCGCAACCATTCATGTTGAAACATCGCTTTTGGCAAACCTTTGGCAAGTTGAAGCTGATAGTAACCTTGCGCAAAGTGCTCTTCTAAACCTGTTACTCAATGCTCGGGACGCTATGCCCGATGGAGGAAGGTTAACAATTGAGACTTCGAATGTACGAATCGATGAAGAGTACGTGGAGTTACATGATGAAGATTTGATACCAGGACGCTACATAATGCTTGCCGTCAGTGATACAGGCGAAGGTATGACTGAGAGCACATTGCAGAAGATATTCGACCCATTCTTTTCTACTAAGCCACCGGCGGAAGGGTCAGGTCTCGGTTTGCCGATGGTGCTTGGTTTTATGAAACAATCCAACGGCACTGTGCGGGTTTACTCCGAGTTAGGTGTTGGCACAACGTTTAAACTTTATTTCAAGGTATCAGGCAAGGATCCTGCTGAATTCCACGCGGCGCCTCTAGAAACGCCGACTGAAAATTTTCGCAATACCCGAATTTTGCTTGTCGAAGACAATGCTGAACTCCTAGAAACTCTTAAGGAAATGCTAACCGGTGCAGGGTTCGATGTCGCTACGGCTTGCTCAGGGGATGAAGCGTTCGAGATCTGGACCAAAGACCCCAGTTTTGACGTCGTCGTTACCGACATAGTAATGCCCGGAAAACTCCAAGGGACACACCTTGCCAAGCAACTACGCAAGCTAAACTTAGATATCCCGTTCATCTTCATGTCGGGTTATTCGAATGAAGCGGCTGTCCACGGCAATGGCCTGCGCCCAGAAGATATTCGTCTAATGAAGCCAGTAAATCGAAAGGACATCATCACAGCTATTGTTCGTTCTCTTCCCAGCCAAGCGCAGTAAGCAATTTGCATCCATTAATTTAGTTACCGGCCACTCTGTGCCAGTTGATACTATATAAAGGTTTGACGACAGGCTATCAATTGGCCAGTGCATGGCAGCCTCTAAGCAATGTTAGAGTTATTGAATGCTTCTACCCTAGCTATTGCGGTTAAAGATTGGAGTCCGGAATAAAAATACAGTAATTCATTTAGCTGGCGCTCTGCACTTAGGCGCGCTTGCACGGCTGCCGGTTGATTCCTAGACTCTCATTGTAAGTCTTACTAAGAGCCTACTTTTACAGTAAAGAACTCTGCGTGATCTCCATCTATGGAAAGAAGTAACGCCCCACAGAGCTGGCAACGAAGGCGAACGTTATAACAATACCAAAAGCCAACCTGTATTTTTCCAAACCCCTTTGACCACCTTTGACTGCACCTCGAAAGAACTTGCTCATCGAATACCCCATAGCAAGTTACTCTGACCCCTTTGATAGGTGTCGACCCGGTGTTTTATTTTTTGCCCGACATAGCAAAATGCCATCCGGCTAGCGTTTAGTTTGAGGCGGCTTCTGGGTTACTTAGATGCTCGGACAAGTAGCCCATAACTGAATTGTATTCATCATCCGTGAGTACCATTCCTTTGCCGATCATTGCGCTGACAACCTGTGCCCACTGCTCAGGCGTTCGCGGCTGAGCAACAACTACATCTATACCATGGCAACCGGAGCATGATCTGTCGACCTGTTGTTTCCCTTGAGCATCAGGCAATGCAACGCCTTCGGCGAAAGCCGTGGCGGCGGCAACTGAGGGTGGCTCAAGTCGCAGCAACATGCCATCGGTGTCCTTCGGCCCCCGTAGCCGACCTTCTGTTAGGACATAGATATAGCCATCTGGCCCCTGTCGAATATCACGAAAACGAACATTTAACTCGGTGAGCATCGTATCGCCCTGCTTTATAAAGTCGCCGTTGACGGACATCTGAGCGACTTTTTTCGATCCCGCGCCCGCAACCATCAGACTGCCTCTTAATCGAGGGAATTTGTCGCCCGTATAAAAAAACATATTCTCGGGATTAAAAGGCGGGTTCCAAAAAAACAGCGGGTTGTCCATGCCATCTCGATACCATGGTTGATCAGAGACGGGGCTGCCAGAGTAGTGTCTGCCTAAGGATACCAGAGGCCACCCGTAATTGTGCCCTGGAATTATTCGGTTGATTTCGTCACCGCCGGCTGGGCCGAACTCTGACGCCCACATTTCTGAGGTCGCTGGGTCCCAAGCAATGCCATACACATTGCGGTGCCCGTAGCTGTAGATCTCGCCCTTGGCGTTTGGAGTGTTCACAAAGGGATTGTCTTGGGGAATTGAACCATCGTCCCGCACCCGCAGTATTTTGCCGATATGGCTGCCAAGGTTTTGCGCTTGTGGACGTGCGCTGGATTGATCGCTTGAGGTTGTACCATCGCGGTCGCCGACGCTGATGTAGAGCATCCCATCTGGCCCGAACACCATGCGCCCACCGTAGGTGCCCAAAGGACTTTCCCAAGCATCCGCAACGAGGATATCTTGAACTGCCATCAAGCGGCCCGCATCAAAGCGAGCGCGTAAAACCGCCAGTGTCGTTGCCTTCTGTGGTTCCCGATCCTTGGTATAGGAAATGTACAGGAGCTGGTTGTTTTCGAAGTCGGGATGCAGAACGATATCGTGCAGGCCCCCAAGTCCAACATTGTTGATAGCTGGCAGGCCATCAACTGGAGCAGGGTCGAGCACACCATCCTTGACAACGCGCAGCCGCCCTAACCGCTCTGTAATAAGCAGAGTGCGCCCGTCGGGTAGGAAAACGAGCCCATCGGGATGAGATAAACCTTCCGCCAATTTGACGACTCGAACGGACATGCCGCCCATGCTCTTGAGAAGCACTGGCTCATCAACTGCAGCACCGGTAAGCGCGTCTTGTGGGTAGTTGCGCAAAATCTGCGCGGCGGTAAGCGGCGACGTGACACCTGGGGTGTCGATTTCGCTTTCTACTTTTTGAGAAAAAGCCGCAAGCGGCATCGTCGCCAAGGCCACGAAAGCGGCTGTTAAACAAAGAGTATGGATCAAGTTTTCTCCGTAATATTTTTGTGGGCGTCATGACCACTAGGCAAGAGTTAGTCGCATTTTTTGAAGAATAAACAAGTGACCCGATATTAACAAGTTAATCACGGCAACAGCGGGTCACTCTTAACTTAGTAACCCATTTCAGTGTTCATTCATTATTCCGCAAACGAAATCACGACCTCGCTGTTGAGCTTGTTTCAGTCTCAGCAAATAATTATTAAAGGGGAAACAGCGGGAGACTCATAAGCTAATAACCCAGTGACTCAATTTTCAAAGTTTATTCGTCCCTGCGCCAACCAGATCACGATCGCTCTATTACCCACATTCCAGCCTCAGGAAATAACTATTGAAGCGCCTAATAAGCGACACCAGCCAGTGTTCAGCGTGCAAGCAGTAAAGCAAATGTTTGTCTAAGGTTTGGGCAGTAAGGAAAAAGCAAAGAGAAACAGCGGGATGCACATAACTTAGCAATTTAGCACCCCAGTTTTCAAAGTTCGTTTATGGTTCTGCGATCTAAACCGTGACCGAGTTATTACCCACATTCCAGTCTTAGAAAATAACTCCAAAAGAGATGAATATAAGCAAGGGTCGGCATAAGTGAGCATTCAAAATGCGAGCAGTAAAGCAAATATTTGTCTGGGGTTTGGCCAGAAGCGCGGGCAGTCGGACCGCAAAGTTCAGCGGCTCAATGAGCCTTAAGGCAGTGC
Source organism: uncultured Pseudohongiella sp. (assembly GCA_964352445.1). Lineage (GTDB taxonomy): Bacteria > Pseudomonadota > Gammaproteobacteria > Pseudomonadales > Pseudohongiellaceae > UBA9145. The sequence continues at coordinate 32,809 of CAYGSO010000035.1, forward strand.
GATTGCAAAATCATGCCATGGGTTTCTTGTTGTGCAGTTAGATTAACGCCGCTGTGAGAGTTTGATGATATCAATAGTGGACTACAGCGGCGGCTAGCCAAAAAAGCAGCCCCACCGGACACACAGCTAAACGCGCGTTAATCT
>CAYGSO010000035.1:33052-40149 GCA_964352445.1 uncultured Pseudohongiella sp.
GCGGCTAGCCAAAAAAGCAGCCCCACCGGACACACAGCTAAACGCGCGTTAATCTCATTACTATCACCAAGCGCGCAATAAGACTGTGCGCGATTTAGGCTCAAGCACCTGTTTGGACCAACAATACTTTTCAGGTAACGGTTCTGCGGGCTCGCGGCGCGGCATGATACTTGCTTCATCACAAGTTGGACTCATCTACACTGGGCGACTCAGAATAGCCACTCACCGCACTTTTCTTATCCGATGTCTGCAGTTAGCAATTTTGTTGACTGCCTCATCGGCCTATGGGCACATGTTGAACATGACCAACATCCACGTGGTGGTGGATGAACAGCAGCAATCCACTGTGACCGTGAGGATAGATTTGGGGCAATCGCTCATGTCTGCCCAAGATTATTGGGCGGCAACTCAAGCGCCCTTAAGCGAACAGCAGACTTACCTGCAACCTGCGTTAGATCAACTAAGCCAGAGCCTGCGCTTTCTGGTGGATGGTGAAGTCCGGACGCTACAGATGACAGGTTTTGAGATTGCGGCACTGTCACTAGACGCTATCAAAAACCCCCTTACGCCACAAATGGCAACACTGCTTTATTCCTTAAATGTCGCCAATGGAGAACGGATCAATATTGAACTCGATCCCGGCTTGGAGATTCCATGGCCGTGCCTTGTAAAAATAGATGTTTTTGGTCAAGACTTACCGCAGTCGCGATTGCTGACTGACTACGACCGAATGAGTATTGACGCATCGTTATCCGCCGAGCCCTTAAGCCGGACGACAAGCCTCGCTAGTTTTATGTCTGGCTGGATGTACATTGCACCGGGGGTTTCTTGGGTCGCGGTTGGCTTTCAACATATCGTGCCGAAAGGTCTCGATCATATGCTGTTCATTCTTGGCCTGTTCTTCCTCACAAGTGGCTGGCGACCCCTACTGCTTCAGATTACCGGTTTTACCATTGCCCACTCTTTGACCCTGGGCCTTTCCATGTATGGCGCGATCAGTTTGTCCGCCGAGATAGTCGAGCCATTGATCGCACTGTCGATTGTGTATATCGCCATCGACAACCTGTTTTCTAAACAGGTGGCACGCTTCCGACTCTTGATTGTTTGTTTATTCGGGCTGCTACACGGGCTCGGCTTTGCTTCGGTGCTGGCCAACATTGGTTTGCCGCAAGAGCAATTCCTACTGAGCCTAGGGCTTTTTAATCTCGGCGTTGAGATTGGCCAACTGACAGTGATTGCGGGTGCATATCTCATTGTAGGCTGGTGTAGACGCCAAGCTTGGTACGACTCGATGGTCGCTCAACCTGCAACGATTGCGATTGCAGGCACCGGCGCTTACTGGTTTCTAAAAAGGATCGCGTTCTGATGGATAAAAATAATCGCTCTGATAGCCAGAAAAAGATCTCAACAGTGGTGGGCATCGCGCTGGTCACTGTGAGCCTGTTTGTGGTTGAGCAAGCAGTATCGATGGCCACTTCAACTCTCACATTTTCGCCTCGAGATGCGGCTGCGGGGACATTCCCGGACGTTTGGATCCATGGCTCAAAATCTGCAATGGATAATCAAGACCCAGCGGTGCAGGTCCATGCGTACAACGAACACACCTATATTCTACGGGAAAACAAAGCGATCAATTACGAGGGTGCATTTATGTACCTATTGTTCGGCAATGAAAAAGCCTTGCTAATCGATCAGGGTTCCACGGCATCGCCTGCACTTTTCCCGCTACGCGAAGTGGTCGATGGCATCATTGCTGAGTGGGAAGCCAAACATGGCCAAACGACCCAGCTGATTGTCGCCAACAGCCATTTGCACGGTGACCATTACGCTGCTTGGAATCAATTTGTCGATCGTCCAAACACCCTAATGGTCGGCCTCACCCACGAAGAGGTGATGGATTATTGGGGGTTTAGCAACTACCCCGAGCAGCGCATTGAATACGATCTGGGCGGCCGAACTTTTATAGTGACGGGCACTCCCGGGCACCAAAGCTCTGAGCTGGCAATGTATGATACTTGGACAGATCTGCTGTATACCGGCGATATGTTTTATCGGGGCCGTCTCTATTTAGAAGATTGGGAGGCCTGGGCAGCAAGTATTAAACGCCTGCGGCAACTAGCCGATGAGTATCCGGTGACCCATCTGGTCAATAACCACATTGAAATGACGGTTACACCAAAGGTGGATTACCCCGTCGGCACGACTTGGCAACCAGAAGAACCTCCCATGCAAATGACTCTGCAGATGCTGGATATCGCCGTTGACGCCATTGATGACGTGAACGGCCCTGGCATCTACAAGTATGACGACTTCATGATTTACAACGAAATTCCTTGGTCATACACCACAGACCCATAAGGCAGGATCAGAACAATGAAAAATAACAATTTTATTATCAAACTGCTTTTCAGTTTGAGCGTAATAGTGCCTGGCGTCTTATCGCCAAGCGCATTCGCAGCGCCAGCTTTTACCGGTGACGGGCCAGCCCCTGGCAATATGCTCTTTAGTTGGATTCACGGCAGTGTTTCCGCCAAAGACAACTCAGATGTGAGAATTCAGGTGCACCGCTACAACGAGCACACCTATATCCTGCGCCAAAACCCCGCGATTCATTGGGAAGCGCCTTTCATGTATTTGATCTTCGGCGCCCAGCAGGTGGTCTTGCTGGATTCCGGTGCAACTTCTGAAGCAGAATATTTTCCGCTGCGACAAACCATTGATGCTGTGATCCAACGTTGGGAACAGGCAAACAGTGTCAGCGATCTGCCATTAGTAGTTTTGCCCCTAGGATCTGAATTTTCACAGACCGAGGGCTTGGGGCAGTTTGTCGATCGGCCGAACACCACAATTTTGCCCGCCACTAAAGCAGGACGAGCTTCACTATTTGATGGCGAAGATACTGCGACTCTAGACTTGGGTGGGCGGCAACTCGACCTTATGGCGACACCGGGTATCGATGAATTTGCTGTCAGTCTTTATGACCCTTGGACGGATTTACTTTTTACTGGCAACACCTTTTACGCCGGCCGACTAGTGGTCAGGGACTTTGACGCGTACAAAACGAGCTTAAAACACCTTTTGGCATTTACCGAATCACATCCTGTGAAATGGGCCATGGGTGGGCGGATAGAGATGAGCGACTACCCCGGCGTCGACTATCGTCTGCGCAGTAATTTTCGCCCGCGTGAGCATTCTCTACAAATACCGGCCTCTCTGTTGTCAGATTGTTACGCCATTGTTCATCTCATTAATGGCGCGGAGGACATTCGCATCCATGATGATTTTATTGTCATGAACGGCGTGGGCCGAGGTGCCCGAGATTCTGGCTTTCCAACTTATACCCCCGAACGCTTTCGCCAAGTTCGGCTGAGATAAAAATTAAAATTGTTAGCTGGGGACAGACCACGTTTTCGATTACATCTGGGTCGGTCTCCCAGGCCTTCCGGGTTGTGTTCTTCGACCTAGAGCGATCTCGATCTCCTTCTGAAACCGAGTGCTGCCTAATACGTAGTTTCCGTTTGTTGCTCCACGAATAGCACTCAACTCCTGCTCGTCGAATTTCTCTTCTATCAGCCCTCTATAATTGCTTAGTCGTTCTTCACTGTTCGCTGAAAGACCTAAATACTGGGAGTGAGGAGTAATTAACGCGTTCGGATTGCCAGCTCCATTGCACCCATAGCTGGACCACGGATAGTCACAAGGATGGGGCACCATGCCGGCCCGAACTGGATTGAGTTCAATGTAGCGGTAGCAGGCGAGAACGTATCTCTCTTCCTGCGTTAAGCATGACTTGAATCGACCGCCCCACAGCGTGCCGGTGCGCTGGTACGTCCTGTTAATGAATTGTACATAGCGCTGGCTTAGATGTTTCATCAATAAGGAAGCTGAGTCTTTTTCATGGGGTGTAACCAACAAGTGAACGTGGTTAGTCATCAGGCAATACGCATGGACTAGGCAGCCAAATTTTCGCGCTTGCGTACCTAGCTGTTCAAGATAGAATCGATAGTCTTCTTCGTGAAAAAAACATGCGCAACGATTATTGCCACGTTGAATTATGTGCCAGGGAATCCCAGCAATGGCGAGGCGAGCTCTTCTTGGCACAACAGCATTCCTTGCTTCTTCGTCTAATCCCTAAGACCTAACCAATAAAGATAGACCATGGCCCCAAATTCCCCAAACATTCCTCAAAACGTGGTCTGTCCCCGATACTTGCTAATAGCTGTCTGGGACTCAGCTTGGGCTGCGACACACGACCCACAGGACGCGGGTATTAGTTAAGAGTATAGCCGAGGCACTGGAAAACTTGGAGGAACTACTGCTTTGCAACGTAGCTTACGTGTTTTGGCGAAATGGCTTTCTCAAGTTACTAAGCTATGGGTAACACCAAAGGTTCGCTTTTTTGGATGAAAGCGGAATCGCGCTATGTAATCAAGTCATTGGTGCTCCCTGATCACGATTATTTAGTGATAACTGGCCAATTTTGGTCAAATCATCTGCATAAAATATGGCAATAACTCGTTGGTTTTCTATAATTACGCAAGTACATTATTAAAAGTTAAACGACATTATTACCTGCTAGCACATTTTTAAGGCCTGCCTCGCTAGTCTAAGCCCAGCAGTTGCAGTACGCGAAGTTATCGAACCACCTTTGTAATTGGACGAATCTGGAACGAGTGCAGAAACTAAAACGATGCTTCTTACTTGAATGACCAACAGCTAATCAATCCGCAATACCCTCGCCTAGCACGCTTGCTTTCCGGCACTGGAGCGATAGTGCTGCTAATAAGTGCTATTTTGAACCCAGCGGATCTGACAAACGATCCAGTACTCTTGCCTGGGATTCAATACGTACTAATATTAATTCTTATATCCTTCGCGCTTCGAACCTCCTACATCAAACATCAGTCTGAATATGACGGATGGGCCAGTGCAATAATAATTGTCAGCAACTCCTGGATTATCGCGTCTAACTGGTTGACTGGCTTCGACGTCGACAGCCTGCTTGGCCTGTTCATTATCATTTACGTGTCCTACTACTTGATCTCAAGCATCCAACTAGTCAACTATTACGCAATCGCCATTACGATCGCAATCTCTTTAGCCGTAATATTGGCAGACAGCATGGCCGTGAATGCGTTACTTTTTATACCGAGTATTTATTTTTATATACTTACCGGCATGGTTTCAATGCGCAAGATATTGAAAGACCAGCAAACGCTTCGCAAAGAGCGAGATCGAGCGGAACAGGCTGTACGTTCGCGAAACAAATTCATGACCAATATGAGCCATGAACTTCGCACTCCCCTAAACGGCATCATTGGTATGGCAAGTCTGCTAGAAAAATCAGACCTCAAACCCAACCACAAAGAAATGGTGGACACTATTCAAATGAGCGGTGATCTTTTGCTGTCACTGATCAACGACATTCTTGACTACTCAAAACTTGAAGCGGCAGGCGCATCGATTAAAGTGAAGCCTAATGACATCGAAAATTGCGCGGCTCAATGCGCAGAGCTTGTCTTACCATTGGCACTGAAAAAGAATATTGCGCTTTATATTGACATTCATCCACTCGTGCCTAGAAACCTAGTTTTTGATTCAACAAAGGTTGCTCAGATATTAGTTAACCTACTCAATAACGCCATGAAGTTTACCGATTCAGGGCATGTTCTACTCGCCATTTCTACGCAAGCTTTAGGCAAAGAAAACGACGGAATCAACCTGCTATGCCGCGTGGTTGATACCGGCGTTGGTATACCGGACACACAGAAGGATGCGATTTTTGAAGAGTTTTCCCAGGGCGATTTGTCCGCCACGCGTCGCTTTGGCGGTACAGGATTAGGATTAACTATTTGTCGACGCCTGCTCGCTGCTATGGGTGGTTCTATTGAAGTTGAAAGTGCAGTAGGGGTTGGATCTACTTTCACCGCCATCATCCCAATGTTGACTGAGGATACCAATGAGGTAAGAAGCAGCGATGCGATTCTAAGCGGCGCATCAGCGGCTTTACTCTCGTCTAACCCTGTGCAAACAAAAATTCTTTTGAATCATTTGGAATACTGGAAAGTTGAAACCATAGTCAAGGACAGCTATCAAGCTCTGCTCGAGTCACTTGCGACTGATAAAAAGCTCAATAAGCAACCCGATTTTATAGTATGCGACCTGGCTTTAAGCAACGATGAATTCCAAAGTTTTGAGAGCCAATTCGTTAGTCTTTATGATGACGTCACACCTCAACTTTTGGTGCGCTCATTACGAGAGGGTGATGATTCTCAATTTGATTCGATTTCTGTGCCATTTAATCCGCTAAAGCTGTCTACCTTGCAACAGGCTATGGCGTGCGCCTTAGGACTTCATCAGGAAATCAATCTTCAACAAGAGAATGTCGAGAAAACAGAGAAGCAGGGCAAACATACCACTTCCATATTGGTCGTAGAAGACAACGAAGTGAATCAAAAAGTCGCTTCTGCAATTTTGGAGAGCCTTGGTTATTATGCTGACCAAGCTAACAATGGCTTAGAAGCCTTGGCCAAAGTGCAGGCCTCAAATTACGACCTTGTGCTGATGGATATTCAAATGCCGAAAATGGATGGGCTGACAGCAACGCAGGAGATACGTAAACTCGCAATTAAACAACCATATATAGTCGCGATGACAGCAAATGCTTTTACTGAGGACAGGGAGCGCTGCGAAGCGGCTGGAATGAATAACTTCGTCTCCAAACCTATACGCTTAGATGATATTAGCGAATTGCTAGTGAGCTTTAACAACCTTCATTAAATTAAGCTGTCAATCAAAGCCGGCAGATGTCCCGGGCAGCTTTGCCTGTGGAAGCGCACTCACTGACGATGCAGGAAGAAGTCTAGCGAAGCAAAGGGGTCAGAGTCACTACAAGCAAAGGGGTCAGAGCAACTTGACCGCAACTTCACCTATTCGAAACAGGGCCAACCAAAACTCCATAGCGTTATAGGGCTATTGCGGCTCCTAAATTCCAGAAGCTTGGAACTAGTTTAAGCCGGTCATTGGCAGGCTTTGCATTGGCCAAAAAAATCCCGACACTCAAACGAGCGCAGCATTGCGGTGTTTCTAATAATACC
>CAYGSO010000036.1:0-38585 GCA_964352445.1 uncultured Pseudohongiella sp.
AATCTGACGTGCTAGCTACCGCGGCGAGCCTGGATCAAGGCAGTGAACATCCTTTAGCAAAGGCAATTGTTGCTGCGGCAAAGGAGAAGAACTTGACGCTTAAGAAGGTAGACGATTTCGACTCCGAGAGCGGAATTGGCGTATCCGGCTCTCTGGCCGGCAAATCACTAGCGTTGGGTAACACGAAATTCATGCAGCAGCAAAACATCGATGTCGATGAAACACTGGCGGTTGCCGACGAGATGCGCAAAGGCGGAGCCAGTGTTATTTATTTGGCCATAGGCGGCAAAATCGCTGGCCTACTTTCGGTTGCCGATCCAATCAAAAAAAGTACCCCTACGGCGATTAAAGAATTGCAGCAACGGGGCATTAAGATCGTTATGGCGACTGGAGACGGGGAAGTGACAGCCCGAGCGGTAGCCGATGAACTGGGTATCGATGAAGTCCACAGCGAGGTCACACCTCATGATAAGCTGAAGTTGATTGAAAAATTGCAGTCCCAGAACAAGAAAGTTGCCATGGCTGGTGACGGCATCAATGACGCACCCGCCTTGGCAAAAGCCGATGTTGGCATCGCGATGGGAACCGGCACTGACGTTGCCATGAGCAGCGCCCAGGTGACGCTAGTCAAGGGTGATCTAAGGGGTATCAACGAGGCGCGAAGAATATCGGAACTGACAGTGGCGAACATGCGCCAAAACCTCACGTTCGCGTTGCTCTACAACAGCATTGGCGTGCCCATCGCTGCCGGCGTATTGTTCCCGATTTTTGGTGTATTGCTGTCTCCAATGATAGCCGCCTTGGCGATGAGTCTGAGTTCCGTTTCTGTCGTCGGTAATGCGCTGCGCCTGCGCAGCCAATAGGAGCAACTGCTGCGTGAATTGAGAACACTTACCGAAAGGATAATTTATAGCAGGGTTTATTCTGTCGATTCTTGTAGCCCAGCCACATCAAAGCTGCACGCTTTAAAGCTGAGCCGTTTTCACCCTCAGTACTGCATCAATTAAATTACATAGGGTTGGTTTAGAAAAAGATAAATACACTGGTCATAAAAAAGAGGAGATGAGACATGGGGAATCATTCCGATCACGATCACAGCACAGAATACAAAGAAAATAGCTTAACGCTCTGGGGCGCAGTTTCTATGGGAACTGGTGTCATGATTGGGGCTGGTATCTTCGCTCTCACTGGCCAGATCGCTGAGCTTGCCCGAGAATGGTTCCCGCTCGCGTTTGTTGTTGCGGCTGTAGTTTCAGGTTTTTCAGCATACAGCTACGTAAAAATGTCCAACGCTTGGCCATCGGCCGGCGGCATAGCAATGTTCCTCGAAAAGTCTTACGGGCGCGGCACAATAACCGCGGCGTGCGCACTGCTCATGTATTTCTCGATGGTAATCAATGAAAGTTTAGTCGCTCGAACATTCGCTACCTATAGCCTGAGGCTGACAGGAAGCGAACCCGAGGGATGGATGATTCCGGCTTTGGCAGTCGCTGTTCTTGTTTTTGCGTTTATAGTTAATCTGTTGGGCAATAAATCGATTCAGACTTTTTCATTCTTCATGGCTTTCGTCAAAATAGGCGGCTTGGCATTTCTTGCTGCCGGAGGTTTATGGGCGTCAGGCTTAACCCTTGAAACCGTTAGTCCATCAGCTGAGGAAGCAACGTTTACGGGTTTTCTTGGGGCAGTAGCTCTGGGTATCCTAGCCTATAAAGGATTCACAACCATTACTAACAGTGGATCAGAAATCAAAGAACCCAAAAAGAATGTTGGCCGTGCAATTATTATCTCTTTAAGCATCTGCACTGCAGTCTATCTATTGGTATCTTTTGCCGTAGCCGGAAATCTTTCTATTTCAGAAATAGTGGCGGCTAAAGACTACTCACTAGCGGAAGCATCGCGCCCAGCATATGGTGATTTGGGTATGCAAGTGACTATTATTTTCGCGATAGTTGCGACTGTATCAGGAGTGATTGCAAGCATATTTGCTGTCTCACGGATGCTAGCCATGCTGACAGACATGAAGCTAGTCCCCCATAGCCACTTTGGAATGGCAGGAAGCGTTCAACAACACGTATTAGTCTACACGTTAGTCTTGGCAATTTTGCTCGCAGTATTTTTTGATCTCAGCAGAATTGCCTCTTTAGGCGCAATCTTCTACCTTCTCATGGACATCGCTATTCATTGGGGAATTCTGCGATATGTTCGTGAAAAGATAGGCGCAAACCTAATTATCTTGATCTGCGCGATTACCTTCGATGTTATCGTGCTAGGCGCTTTTATCTGGATAAAAATCCAATCAGACATGCTCGTTATTTATGCTTCGCTAATAGGTTTGGTGCTTATCTTTGGGGGTGAAAGATGGTACCTAAGCGCCAGTGACGCCAAGGAAAATAACTGAACAGAGAGTAAGAAGCATGAAGCTTACAAGCTCTCCAAGCTAATTTAACGTATTACCTAAACAACCTGTTGTTGAACCTTAGTTAATTCCGAGTTCACAGACGGCAGGCATCGGCTTTCTACAACAGTTTAAAGCGCCTATTTTGACCATTGGAATCAAAAACAGCGGGCTTTACTCACTCCGGCGGGGAGAGACATGGACAGCAAGAAGGCCAGTGCAGACATTGGCTGGTTGAATTATGACTTGATACTAGGGTTAAAAACCCTACAATCCTAAGCCTAATCCACTGTTGGGAGTGCTACCAAGATCATGGAACTAATAAGCAATAACCGGTGTTACAACGGCGCTCAGCAGCGTTTTAGCCATTATTCTCAGGTGCTGAACTGTGAGATGAGTTTTTCAATTTATTTGCCCGACACTTTAAAGCACGCTGAAACTGGGTCAGACAAAATGCCGGTGCTTACGTTTCTCGCAGGTCTAACAGGCACAGATGAAAGTTTTCCCCAAAAAGGCGGCGCCCAAAGACTGGCATCCGAGCTCGGCATTGTAATAGTGACACCTGATACTAGCCCCCGAGGCACGGGCATTCCCGATGACCCCGACGGCCTTTATGATTTTGGCCTAGGGGCAGGTTTTTATCTCAATGCGACGCAATCTCCTTGGCAAACAAACTACCGTATGTACGACTATGTCACGCAAGAGCTGCGCCAGTTGGTAGCGACAAGTTTTCCGGTTGATGATACCCGCCACGGCATTATGGGGCATTCAATGGGGGGTCATGGCGCATTGACTATTGCCTTAAAAAATACACACCGTTACACCGCCGTGTCTGCATTTGCGCCGATTGTCTCGCCGCCAAACTGCCCTTGGGGAGTTAAAGCGTTGAGCAACTATTTGGGTGGAGATCGTGATTCATGGAGCGAGTATGACTCGGCTGCGTTGATCAAAAAAGCCGACAAGGCAATTCCAATGCTGGTCGATCAGGGCACTCTCGATCAGTTTCTAGACACTGAGCTAAAGCCTGAGTTGCTGATCAAAGCCGCCAGCGAGTGCGGCTATCCGTTGGAGTTTATGTCAAGAGGTGGCTACGACCACAGCTATTATTTTATCTCGACGTTTGTAGGAGAACACCTAAAGTTTCACGCCAAGCACTTTGGTCTTTAAATCGCCAGCCACAACAAGATAGCGCATACCAACAGCATAATTTGGCTTGGACGATCCTCGGCTGCAAACAGCACCGGGTCTTCGTTTAAGTCGCCAGACAGTGCCGCTCGCCATACTCTAGTGAGCATGATCAGCAACAAGGGACAAATTCCCCATAGCATATTGGGCGACTGATATAGGTTAAGGGTTGCCGGGGAATTGATATACACCGCGAAAACTCCCACCGCAGCAAGGCTGGACATGCTGCCAAGAATAGTTATTAGCTGCAGCCGATCAACGCTGTAACCGCGGCCTTCGGTGGTCGTAAGGCCCTTAGATTTTAAGTTGGTAAGCTCGATAACCCGCTTTACAACCGCCAGCCCTAAAAACAAAAACCCTGTAAATGCTAACAGCCAATCGGTGGTGACGACGCCGATGGCCGCAGAGCCAGCAATCACTCGCATGGTAAACAAAAAAGCCAGCGTGACCACGTCGACCAAAAAAACGCGCTTTAGATAAAAGCTGTAGAGGCAAGTCACTGCCCAATACAGCAATATGACGGAAACAAACGCAGTCCCCACACCCAGCGCAAGCAAGATTGAGGCAGCAAACAGAACTGGAGTCCCCAGCAAGCCAACCTTGAGGGGAAGTGTGCCAGCGGCAAACGGGCGGTCACTCTTGCTGTCATGGGATCGATCGCTACTAAGGTCTAACAGGTCGTTGAGAAGATAGACGCTGGATGCACAAAAACAAAAGCTTATAAATGCCACGACATTTAAGCCAAGCAAAACCGGTTGATTCAATTGGTGCGATAAAATCAAGGGCAAAAACACCAGCAGGTTCTTCAGCCACTGATGCACTCGCATAGCCTTGAAAAGATTTGGCCCAAGAGCAGGCGGTTGGTCCAACTCGATTACATGGGCGGAGTCAGGTGCATGCTGTCGTGCTTTTTTGGTCACGGCGGCATCACAATTGACCAAAATAATTTGCTCAGCTTGCTGCCAAATGACAAGGTCAGCTGAAGAGTCGCCCGCGTAGGCAAAGTCTGAAGCTTCAGTCAGCTGTTGAATTTTTTGGAGTTTCTTTTCCGATTTCAAATTAGTCAGATCGTCGCTGCCAAACCCAGCGGCAAACAGCCCAAACTGCCGAAGCGCTGAATCAACAACCGATTGATGGGATGCCGAGATTAAAGTCAGCTGCCGGCCTTTAGCATGCTCAACCTTAAGATAGGCCAAAAATTCGGGGTTAATAGGCAGCCCGGCAAGGTCAAGCGTAATGCGTTTGGCCAATTGGGCTTTAAACACTGCTTTGCCAGCGGCGAGCCAGCCAAGCATCGCAAATACACTCAGGGGCTGCGCGCGCAGCAAACTCAGAACGGCCTCCACCATGGTGTCGGTCTTAATTAAGGTGCCATCGAGATCAACAAACAGCGGAATTGAAGAATCAGCGTTAGCCATGGTTAAAACTTCAGGCGCTTGAAAATAAATTCAGGAATGCTAGTTACAATAAGCATGATCATGCGCCAGTAGCCAGGGGAGTATATTGTGTGACGCCTGTATTTCACCGCGGAGACAATAGCTTTAGCCACAACTTCAGGCTGTGACCACAGCGCCCCTTTCTCGAGGTGGGAGGTCATTGGTGAATCCACTAGGCCTGGCTTGATATCCAACACATGCACACCGTGCGTGAACATTCTGCCGCGAAAGCCCTGCAGATAGGTTGAGACCATAGCTTTTGCAGCGCCATAAACATAGTTTGGCTGCCGCCCTCGATCGCCTGCCACTGAGGTGACAACGGCAATCGTGCCCTTGCCCTGCTCGATGAAATGCTCACCCAATATACTGAGTATTGACAGCGTGCTGAGGGCATTGACATTGATCGCTTTAAGAGCGGCTTTGTAGTTAGTCTCGCAAGCAGCCTGATCAGGCAGATCACCGTGGCATATGAGCACTAAGTCAATTGAAGTCATGGCTTGGAAAGCAGCGCTCAACGCTTTTTCGTGTTCCTGGGTTTTGGTGAGGTCGAGGCATACGCTGCCCAATAGCTCGCCACCTCGCACCGTTAGATCATCCCCTAGGGCGGCAAGTCTGGTTTCGTCGCGGCCAACAATAAATAGCTGGGAGTGCTGCTGGGCATAAAGTCTTGCCGTGGCTTTCGCTATTGCTGAAGTTGCGCCGATAACTAAAATTTTCACTGGTTCTACTTCCTCTGCTTACTACTCAGCCCCAAGCGCTGGGACTGCATCGAGCCAAAAATGTTCTCGGGATCAACTTGGTTTTTTAGTTTGGCGAAAGCCTCCCACTGGGGATAGCCTTGTTTGAACGTGCTTTCGCTCATGCGGGCGTCTTTGGCAAGATACAGGCGTCCACCGCTGGCTAGCACAATGTCATCGAGCTCGGCTAATAAGGGAAACAAACTTTTTTCCCGCTTAAAGTCTAGCGTTAGGGTGTAGCCTTCTTTCGGGAACGAGAGTAGGTTTTTATTGGCAGCGCCAAATTTTTTAAGCACGGTAAGAAATGAGCCTTTGCCGGCTGCGGCCACTTTTTGCAAAACATCCGAGATAGCGCTGTAGGCGGCGTCAGTTGGCACAACAAACTGATACTGTAAAAAACCGTTGCCGCCATAAAGCCTGTTCCAATGTTTAATATTATCCAGTGGGAAAAAGAATGCGTCGTAGTTAGTTTTTGATGATTTAGGCGTAATTTTTTTCAAATTAAAGTAGGCGCTGTTGAACGCTGACATGGAATACTTATTCAGCAGAAAAGCTGGTGTCGTAAAGGGCACGCTGACACTCAAGCCCTCTTTATGGCGAAACCGGCTGTCGCTGGTATGCTCACCTAGATAAACCGCAGAGCGCCCAAGTTTTTCCCCTTGTGCCAAACAGTCGAGCCAAGCAACCGAGTATTTTGCGGCGTTGTTGGCTTCAAGAGTGTCAAAAGTCGCCTGCAGGTTCTCAGTGATAATCGATGTTCGATTAATAAAGACTCCAGGCACCTTATTCAGCTGGATTTTGACGTCACAGATGATGCCGGTTAAACCCATGCCGCCGCAGGTTGCATGAAATAGGTCGGCATTGTCGGTGGGGCTACAAATAACGATCTCGCCTGAGGCCAGCAATAGGTTTAGTTCAATGACAGATTGGCTAAAACTGCCGTCCACATGGTGATTCTTGCCATGGACATCAGCTGCAACTGCTCCGCCCACGCTGACAAATTTACTGCCGGGTATTACCGTCAAAAACCATTGCTTGGGAATAGCCACTTTTAAAATAGTGTCTAAGCTGACGCCAGCACCACAGTGGATAACGCCAGTAACCTCATCAAAGGCAATGAAACTATCCAAGAAGCGACTAGACATGACAACCGGCGCCAGAGCGCTATCTCCATAGCTGCGCCCGGCTCCTCTGGCAATAAGCGAATCTTCCTTAGCGTGGGCATTGAGCAACCGCTGCGCCGCTTCGGCGTTGAGTGGTTCCAACAAATTGGCCACTGTCTGAGGATAGCGACCCCAGCTATTCAAAATCATAGGGTGTCTCGAGGATTAAATACGAATCGTTTGTCCAGCTGATACTTTATACCATATCCGGCAGCGAGTCCGAGCGTGGCGCCAGTAATTCGCGCTGCGTCGGTCCCAAAAAAAACCTCAAAGCCAAGCTCGCATACCCAGAACAGGGCCGTGGTAAAAACGCCTGTAAGGGTATAGCCGGTGAAGTTTTTGATTGCGGCGTTTTTGCTTGGGCTAACGTGATTGAAGATATAAAGTTTATCAAGAAAGTATTTACTAACTAGCCCAGTGGCGGTGCCAGCGACCATTGCTACTACCAGCGCAAAGGCGGCCTGATAGACCGCCAGGCTCAACTCTTGAGTGAGTAAGTTGATTACGGTGGCGACCAATGCGAATGCAGTGTATCGAATTGCGATTGTTAAAGGCGACATTGGTTAGTGCACTGGCCAGCTAAGAATTCCATGCTGTCATGATCCGCGGTTATACTACAAACGTTTTTACCGAGCCCGACGCGCGATGTTGGCCAAAATTTGAATTAATCAGCGGAAGTGTATGACTGTTTTTGAATTTACTCTAAATATTGCCCGAGAAGCGGGGCAACTCATTAACGACCAGCGCAGCAAGGCCGAGCTCACCCATGAATACAAAAATGGTATCGAGCTAGTCACCAATGCAGACCTGATGGCTGACAATTTGATTGTTAGCGCCATAAAGCAGCACTACCCCGATGATTTTATTTTATCGGAAGAGTCCTCGCCACATCTAAACAATGTCCAATATTTACAGGCACCGGTCTGGATTATCGACCCCATCGACGGCACGGTTAATTTTGCCCATGGCCACAACCAGTCAGCGGTATCGATCGCCTATGTGGTCAATGGCCAGATTGAACATGGGGTGGTGTTCAATCCGTTTACGGATGAGATGTTTGCTGCCGAAAAAGGCAAAGGGGCGTTTCTTAACGGCGTTCGAATAACGGTGGCAAAGGAAACTGAGCTGTCTCGCAGCCTGATCGCAACCGGCTTCCCCTACGATAAGTCAACAATTGAGCCCATGCTGACTCGGGTCAACACCGTGCTTCGGCACTGCGCTGATATCCGCAGGCTTGGCTCGGCAGCCCTGGATATTTGCTTTTTAGCTGCGGGTAGATTGGATGGCTACTACGAAAGTCTCAGCCTGTGGGATTTTGCGGCGGCGCAGCTGATAGCAATTGAAGCCGGGGCGCAGTATGGCCACTTTTCTGAGGTGCCCGAGGGCATCGACCCACAGTTTTATGAAAAAGACATTTTGCTGGCAAATCCTGAGCTGTTCCCTAAATTGCGGGCGCTATTGGTGGGTTCAACCAAGTGAGCCTAGGGTTTCCTGAAGTACCCTTATTTTTTGTAGGTTTATGAGGGAATTCAGTACGCTAGCTAGCTTGGAGAATCGACAAACCGAAAGTCGATGCGTTGACCCTGTGCGTATTAGGTCGTAGAGTAAGAAAATTTTGCGGTATTGGTGTGGTTAATTTTTAACCAGCCACTCGATTTTAACAGCAGACCCCGTGCATATTGGGGTTCAGGCACGTATTACTCACCTGCGCCACAACTGACGGTGAGAACACGACACTTAATCACAGTAATGAATCCAAGGAGATTACAGTGAAAAATATGAAGATGATAAAGGCAGCCGCGCTGTCGCTAGCGATGGTGCCGGCATTTGCAGGTGCGGCTGAGCGAGTCGGTGATTTTTCTTTGCTAGACCAAGACGGTTACCACCACAGCATGAGCTGGCTGGATGATCACAAGGCAGTTGCTTTACTGGTTCAAGCCAACGGCAGCGCAGCAACTAAAGCGGCATTGCCTGGGTTCAATCAGCTTAAGGCCCAGTATGACGCTCAAGGCGTCGAATTTTTCATGCTTAACCCCATGGGAAAGAAGAACCGTGATGCTGTGCGAGCCGAGCTGGCTGCGTTGGGCTCTGACATTCCAGTGCTGATGGACGACGCAAGGCTCGTTTCCGAAGCCTTAGGCATTGCCCACATCGGCGAAGTAGTGGTTTTCAATCCAAAGAAATTTACCGTTGACTACATCGGTACTGTGGAAGGCGCAGCGGCAGCGCTTGCTGAAATCGCGGCCGGCCAAGATGTCAGCATGCCAATGATTGCTGCCAGCGGCGAAGGGGTTTCCTATGACGCCCAAGCAGTGGCGTCTTATTCTCAGGACATCGCACCGTTTCTAGCCGACAACTGCGCAACCTGTCACCGCGAAGGCGGCATTGCCCCTTTCGCCATGGACAGCCATGCAGTAGCCCAAGGCTGGTCTCCTATGATCCGCGAAGTGTTAATGACTAAGCGTATGCCGCCTGGCCAGATCGACGGCCACATTGGTGAGTTCACCAACGGCATGGTGCTTGAAGATGAAGATGTCCGTAAAGTGATCGCATGGGCAGAAGCCGGTGCGCCAAAAGACGGCGATACAGATTTATTGACTGAACTCACTTGGCCAGAGTCTAAGTGGGCGTTCGGTGAGCCAGACTACATTATCGACATTCCTGCGCAGCAAGTACCTGCGACAGGCGTATTGGACTACCGCGATGTTGCAGTAACCATTGGTATTGAAGAAGACCGCTGGTTACGCGGCAGCCAGTATCTGGCTGGTGATCCAACTGTGCTTCACCACACTATTAATCGTTTAGACTTCCCGGGCGAAAGTGGCCGCGGTGGTTTCCTAGGCAGCGCTGATCCAGACAAAGCTGACATTACGCCTTACATTCCCGGTGCAGACCCAGTGTGGCTGCCTGACAATACTGGCGGCTTAGTAAAAGCCGGCTCGGTGCTCAATCTAAACCTTCACTACACAACCACAGGCCGTGAGACTGTTGATGAAGGCAAGATTGGTCTGTGGTTCTATCCTGAAGGTGAGATTCCTCAGGAGCGGATGTCAGGCGCTTGCGCGTGTATCTTCCCACCAAGATGGACATCAATTCCGCCCAACGATCCTAACTTTGAGCAGACTGCGTCTATCACCATTGGCAAAGATGCCAATATCATGAGCTTCACGCCCCATATGCACTTCCGCGGCAAGTACATGCGTTTCTACGCAGACTTCCCAGACGGTTCGTCAGAAGAGCTTATCAACATCGCTCAGTATGATTACGCATGGCAGCGCGCTTATACCCTGAAAGATCCGCGTTTTGTGCCTGCCGGTACTAAGATTCGTGCGGTTGGCGCATTCGACAACTCTGCGCAGAACCCAGCTAACCCAGATCCAGAGCGCGAAGTGCCTTGGGGTCAGCAAAGCTGGGACGAAATGTTCTTCGGTGCTGTGAACTGGAAGTACACTGAACAAGGCGGCGAAGACTAGGCCGTTAGCGTTTACTAAAAAAGCCCGAGTTTACTCGGGCTTTTTTTTGAGCAAGATTTAACTAGAAGTCCGCTTAGGCACGCCGCGATCAAAGCGCTGGAGGATAGTCGGTAAGTACAGCAGGTCTAGCACTAGGGCTAGCACAACGATGGGCACTAAGAGTTTTGCCGCCTGTTGGAAGTATATTGTATTGGCGCCAATGAGGATGGTTGTGCCCAGCGCTAAGACTAAGGTGGTAATAGTCAATGCCGGGCCGGCGGTGCGGATGGCGTAGTCAATGGCTGCAGTCTTATCAGCGCCTACTCGGCGCTTGCCAAGATAGTGGCTGAGCAAATGAACCGTATCATCAACCACTAAACCGATACTAATACTAAACAGCATCATCACAAAAGGGTCCAGTTGCCCCACAAAAACGGCCCATATCCCAAACACCATGGTTGCCGGTAGAAGGTTTGGCAAGACGCTTAAAATACCGAAGTAAACACTGCCCAGACCTATGATCAGGCTAAGGGTGATAAGCGCAAGGCTTACCGAATAACCTTGCAGCAGCTCTATGGTCACCAATTCGTCCATGCGAGAAAATAATAAGATGCCGCTACCGTGCAGTAGTTCTAATTCTGGCAGGTCTTCGGCAAATTTTTCAGTCAGCCGTCGGTCAAAATCCAGCAGCTCCTGATTGCTAGTTGGCACCACGTTAACAAATAGATTAATCAGTGAGTAATTTTCATTGATAAAGCGATTCAATGGAAAATCTTCGCTTTGAACCACTGCATAACCTGCCAGATGATTGCCGATGACACCCACTGTGTCAGGTATCACATACGCAGCCGGATCGTCTTGTTTTAGATATCGATTGATGGTCTTGACCACATCGACAATGCTGGTTGCTGATTCCACTTCAGGTTGGCTGGTCACCCAGGCCGTGAACTGATCTACTCTGTTAAGAAAGTCTGGTTGAATTGCGGAATCTCTCTCAACTGAATTTATGCCGTAGGTTAAGGCAGGGCCCCGATTCATGCGGGCATTGAGAACGTCATAGTAATCCCTAAGCTCGGAATCCCCGGCGATAAAGTCCATGCGGTTAAAGTCGGTCTCGTTCAGCGGCAGCAGTGCAATGGTCGCTACCGCAAATAAGCTGCAGACCCAAAAAATGGCCTTGTCGTTGTTGACGGTAAAGGCGCTGATTTTTTTCAGAGGGCCTTGCAGAAACGGCTTGCCCTGGGTGGCTAAGCGTTTGGCGTTAGTCAGCCAAATCAACAGCGCCGGTAAAAAGACCAGGGTCAATGCATAGGCAAAGACAATGCCGATGGCCACGATCTGGCCAAAGTCTTGAATCGCCGGCGAAGAACACATGTTCAGTGAAGAAAACCCGATTGCTGTGGTCAATGCCGCCAGAGTAATTGGCTGAAAATTGTGCGCCACACTGTCTTCCATGGCTTGGGCTTTGCTGGCCCCACTTGCCAGTACCTGTTGGTAGATAGAGATAATATGCACAGAGTTGGCTACTGCGATTATCACCACAACCAAAGGCGCAATTATCGAGATGCTATTGAAGGCATAGCCAAGGAAACCTAGGCTGCCGATAGTGCAGATTAGGGTAAAAAGAACATGGGCTAGAATGCACACCCCAAGGGTTGCCGACTTAAAGCAATAACAAATCGTTAGCACACAGATAAGAATGACAATGGGCAGCAAAGTAGTTAGGTCATCAACCATTGCCTGTTGACTAGACTGCTCCAGCAGCACATCGCTGTTGGCCAAAATCGTAATGCCGGGGTGTTGGCTGCGCAGTTCATCCCGCAGGGCTATTATCGCCGTGGCGATCTCTAGCCGCTGGGCTGAACTGGCGGCTTTGGCATCAAGCATGACCAAGGCAAAGGTGAGGGATGCGTCTCGGGACAGCAGATTGCTGGTCAGCAGTCGATCTGCGGTGGCTTTGGCGGCGAGCTCAGCAAGCTCTTCGTCGCTGTAGCGGTCTAGGCTGCGGGTAAAAAGCCGGGTTTGAGTTTCTGGCGAATAGAAATCAACCAGAGTTGAGGCCCGCAGCGCGAAGGGAATTTGGGCATAGGATTCCTTCAGCGTGGTTAGGGCCTCCAGTATTGGCCGGGTAAATACCGTAGAACCTGCCTCGGCTAGGAACGCAAAATTGACCGTCAGCTGATTGGGAAACTCTGCCTCTAGGGCGTTGAACTCTTCAAGATAGGGGTCGCTAGTGGTCAGCAGCGCCGTCAGGGACGTGTCGAAGGTGAGCCTCACGGCGCCGCTGGCAAGTAATGCGCTCATCAGGCTGGCAACTATGAGCAAAGCGGCACGATTACCAACAGCGAATTTAGCGCTGCGCGTACTAAAAGAAGAACTCATAACACCATGACTACCTGAGTATTAGCAGCAATTAGAAGCAGGCTAGGTCCTATTACAATAGTCCATCCAGCTTTGCACGCCACTGCTTAAAAATTTTTGACGGTGCAGTATAAAGTAAAACTTCCGTGTCCAGTTACGATGGGGCGCACTTAATGGTACCAAGCTGCCACGATTGAAGGCCTCGACTAAGGTGATTTTAGATAAGCAGCCCACCCCAAGGCCGGCTTCGACGGCGCGCTTTATGCCTTCTGTGTGCTGTAGCTCCAGCCGCAGGTCTAAGTTGGACAGTATTCCCCACATGGCGCGGTCAAAGGCCTGACGGGTGCCAGAGCCCTGCTCGCGAACAATCCAGCGGGCTTCGCACAGCTCGGCATCTTGGAGCTGGGTTTTCTGCGCAAAAGGGTGGCTCGGGGCGCAAAACAAACACAGCTCATCATCGCGCCAGTAGGTAGCTTTTAATTCGGGTTCCTGCAGCTCGCCTTCGATGAGCCCGATATCCAGCTCAAATTTTTTCACCTTCTGCACGATAGCGGCGGTATTTTCCACGGTAAGCTCTACCTTGGTGTCACCGTGTTCGGCCATAAATTTGGCCATAATACCGATGGCGAGGTAGTTGCCGATGGTCAGGGTGGCGCCAACCTTCAGATCGCCCATCTCACGGTCATCCGAGAAGCTGTTTTCTAGCTCTATGGCCCGGCTGATCAGCGCCGCCACTTTAGGACGCAGCATTTGGCCCTGCTCGTTCAGCTGCAGTCTTTTGCCAATGCGGTCGAACAGCGCGACCTCGAAACGATGCTCTAGCTCTTTTAACGCAGTGCTGGCTGCTGATTGAGACATGGCAAGTTCGACAGCTGCTCGGCTTACATTTTCGTAAGCGGCGACAGCGAGAAATACCTGCAGTTGCTTTAGGGTGAATTTCATATCAAGCCCCCTAGGCTTAATCCTGATATCAATTAAATAGATAATGGATATAAATAATATCAATTTTACAGATAATAGCTATGCCAGTAGAATGCGCGCCATATTTTCTAAAGGAGTTTACTGTGGCCAAGATGACCACACAGAGTGTCACAGATGTTCATCACTGGAACGACACCCTGTTCAGCTTTAAAACCACCCGCGACATGACCTTGCGCTTTGAAAATGGCCACTTCGTCATGATTGGTCTCGAAGTAGAAGGCAAGCCGCTGATGCGCGCCTACAGTATAGTGAGCCCTAACTACGAAGAGCATTTAGAGTTCTTTAGCATCAAGGTACAAGACGGCCCGCTAACCTCAAGACTCCAGAATATAAAGGTGGGGGATCAGGTTTTTGTATCTAGCAAGCCTACGGGCACGTTGGTATTAGATCATTTGCTGGAAGGTAGGAACCTGTACCTGATCAGCACAGGCACCGGCCTCGCACCGTTTATCAGTATCATTCAGGACCCCGAGACCTATGAGCGCTTTGACAACGTTATCTGCACCCATGGGGTGCGGCTGGTGTCTGAATTGGCCTATCAAGACCTGATTGAAAATCAGTTGCCGAATAATGAATTCTTTGGCGACGAGGTCAAACAAAAGCTCATCTACTACCCAACCGTAACCCGGGAAGTTTTTCGTAATCAGGGCAGGATTACTGACCTGATGACATCAGGCAAGCTGTTTGCAGATACCGGCTTGCCTCAGCCGGACCCCAAACTTGATCGGTTTATGGTTTGTGGCAGCCCCAGTATGCTCAAAGATACCTGCGAGATTTTAGACAACTGGGGGTTTGCTGAATCCAGACACGGTATCAAAGCCGAGTATGTGATTGAGCGGGCTTTTGTAGAATCTTAGCGGGCCTGCGCTCGGGCTTTTCTTCTCTGCGACGTTTAGGGCTAGTTCGCTGGCCCTAAACCAAATTCCATCACCAGCCAGCCATCTTCATCCAAGGCAGTCGTCGCCGGATCAATAAGCCTGATTTGGCTGCCGTCAATTCCCGCGGTCGCTGTCATAAACTCCAGCACTGCATTGGCTCTTGCATTAGCCAAGTCGTTGAGTTCCTGCTCACTAATGAATTGAGCATCGATCAAGCGCTGCCGCAGCTGAGCATTGTAGGCAACCACATCCAGCTGCGGCGCTGGAGTGGCTGCAGCTGCAGGGTCGGCAGGCAACGGATATAGCTGCTGGATTTCATTCAGGGGCTGAGATTGGGCTGTGGCTGTGTAAAGGGTTTCTAGCACCTGCCGGCGGCGCTGGGTTAACAGTCGAGTATCTTCAGCCAGTGCCTCCAAGGACGCCTCTATAGTGCGGTTCACCGCCGCGGTTTTTAATGCCAAGATATCTTCAGAAGCTGAAACTGGGGGCACTTCTAACATTAATTGGGGGCGCTGTATTAACGCCTCACCTAGCTGGGTAAGGATTTGCTGCTGGGGCGGCGCGATATCGGTTCGCCCGGGTAAGAAGCCGATGCTTTCCAAGCTGTTGTCACCGCCACCACCGACTAAAGAACCCAGCAAACGAAACGGGGCTGCTACAATATTAGTTAGCACATTGGCTAGAGTGCGGCGGATAGCGGGCCCAAAATCGAATTCAGGGTCATTCACATCACCGGTGATGGGCACCTCTAAATCGATTACGCCATTGCCGTCTTTGAGTAGCGCAAGCGCTAAATCCAGCGGCAGATCCATGGCGTCTGGGGATTCAAACCGCTCTCCTAGCTTTAGGTTTTTCAGCACCATTTGGTTGCTTGCTGTTAGTTGGCCCTCGCGGATTTCATAACTTAAATTCAAATCGACACTACCTTCACTGATTTCACGGCCAGCAAATTTAATCACGTAAGGGGTCATAGCGGGCATATCGATGTTGGTAAAGCGCACATCGATCTCACTTCGTTGAGTGGGATCAAATGGATTCAATGAACTGGTAATCTGAACCAAGCCGAATTCATCCACCTGGCCTTCTAAATCGATTGTTGCAGGTTCTTGGCTGTTCGAGGCCAAGCCCTCGGCGGAGCCATTAAGCGCACGAACGTTGGCATCAAAAACGATCGGTAAATCTCTATCGGTAAAATTAGCCGCCGCATTATTAATACTTAAGCGGCCTAAGATTATACCCAAGGGTTCATTGCTTTGGTTATCGTTAGTGGCTGTATCCGCAGCAGAAGCCGGGGAATCTGCGTCTATCGCTCTGATGCTGCGGCCTATATTGGTGCTGCCATCCTCATTGATAATGACTCGGCTATACAGCTCGTCAATTGAGACTTCCGAGGCTTCAATGGTGTTTGCCGCCAGCGAAAAAGCAAAATCGTCCACGCTTAAGCGCTCGAGCGTCACCAAATCTTCAGCTAGGTTGGTATCTGTTATTAATAGTGAATCAAGGGCAAAGCCGCCTCTGGCGGCGAAGGGCTCTTCTGTGTTGATCGTGAGAGCCGTCTCTAGGTTGATGTTGCCACGCTCTAAAACAACAGTGGCGAATTCATTGAGATAGGGCTGCACAGCGCTTAGGTTGAGTTGGGCTACTGTAAGGGAGCTGTCCAGTGCCAAGCCAGGCAATGCAGCGACCTGCCCTGAGCTAGTAATTGTTCCGCCCGATTCCACGCTCAGGGTTAAGTCATAAGGGAATTCAGCGGCAGCTTGGTTACTGATGCTATCCATTGACCCATTAACCGAGGCGGTCATTGCAAACGGAGTTTCCAGAGAAGCGTCGTTAAAGTTTAGGCTTAAATTGCGCAGAGCAAAACTCGCCAAATCAATTTGCCAAGGCGGCGAATTTATGTCGCTGTCAGCTCTATCTGGGTCGGGGCTGGGAGAGGTTTGATCTGTCGAACTGGTTACTATTTGATCTAGCATGCGAACAAAATTAATTTCGCCGCTTTGGCTGATGAAGGCCGCAATGTTCACGCCCTCCATAGCTACTTCGTCAGCACTGGCTGTGTTCTGTGGCAGCATGATCTGACCGCCAGTTAGGCTTAGGCTGGCGAGGCTCAAAAAAGCTGACGCTGAGCCGTTTTCAACCGCCAAAAGGCTAGTTATTGCTGTATTTAAATTGTTTACAGTGATTGCTGGCATGGCGTCAGCTAGATCAACTTGATAGTCCAGACTTAGGCTATAGTCGCCAGAGCTGAGAGTTAATGGCAGAGAGTCTTGAGCGTATCTAGTTAACATTGGTAGCGGGAACCCGCTCAAGCTGAGATTGCCATTTGTCGTTAGTGGCACCATTGAGAGCCCGCCATTGATACCCAGCGGAGCGTTGTCTTCGAACTCTGCCGTTAAGCTATAGTTGCCACGGGTGTTTTCCAAGGTGGAAAAGTCAGTCAGCTGAAACGCGGTCAACCTGAACTGGGTTGAAAACGCTGTAGCTGGCACAGCGTCAACAAGGCGTATCTCAACGTTGTTAATGTTCAACAGGCGCACTTCGGCGGCAGGCAGGCCAGTGCTTTCAGCAGGCGCAGGAGGCTCAGCAGCAGCGGCGCTTGGCTGCGCCGAGTCTTGCCATCTGGCTGCCAGTATCGAAGCTGTGGTGCTGCCGTCGCTGAATCTGGCGACTTCGAGAGTCACCCCGTCAACCACCAGCTCTGCAACCTGCAGTTTTAGTAGCAGCAAGCGCGAGGGTTGAAAGTTAAGGTGACTATGGGACAAAGTGAACAGCTCGCCGAGCTGGGCATCTTCAAGCTCAAGCCCGTCTATAGCTAAGTAGAAACTGAATGGATTGAAGTACAGCGAATCGATGCTGGCATCCAAGCCAAGACGCGACTGTAGCAGATTGGTAATTTGACGCTCAGCCACCCACGGTAGCAACAAAAAGCCAATGGCGGCATATGCGGTGATCACAGCAGTCGCTGCCGACGTCTTGCGGTGGGCTTTGACTAGGGTAAAAAGCGGGGATTTCATTAGGCTTTGCCAAAGAGTAAAACCTCAAGTGTAACGCCTCGCCGGCAAACTATGAAGGCCAGCTGTCACTCATGATTATGGCCAGCGCAGCTTGCGCGCGTTTTCGATTGCTTATGTCTTTGGGTTCGATCATTTCACAGTCGTCAAGAATCATTTGCTCCACTGAGGTGGGGTACACCCGGCAGTCGTCTGGGCGATCATGATAAATGTCACAGGTGTACAGCTCGGCGTCTGATGCTTTACGCAGCCACGGACAAATTTCAAACTGCTGGCCGGTGCTTGGGTCTATCCAAATTTCGCCGTGGGCTGCAAATTTCGCGATGGTGGGTCTGAATGTTTGCCAGTAGTCTATTTCGTCACTGGTGGCGGACAAGCCGCCGTTGCTGTACTTGGTGCAGCAGCGGCCACATTGATTACAGGGTTTCATCTGCGCCTTACTTGGCGAACAGCTGTGAGTCGATATCGTTGAAGGCTTTAAACTCTAAGGCATTTCCCGACGGGTCGGTAAAAAACAGGGTTGCCTGCTCCCCCGGCTCGCCAGCAAAGCGAATATAGGGCTCAATCAAAAACTCATCGACAAAGGTTTTTAATTTTTGCGCAAACACTTGCCAGTCAGCCATGGTGAGCACCACGCCAAAATGCGGCACCGGCACACCGTGGCCATCCACATGATTCGCGGCGCTGTTTACTAAACCAGTCTTGCCTATGTTCGGGTTTAAATGAGTCACTAGCTGATGACCAAACAAATCAAAGTCTATCCACTGCTGGGAGCTGCGCCCTTCGGGCAAACCCATTTTCGCTCCATAAAACTCCCGCGCCTCGGCAATATCTCTGACTTGAATCGCTAGATGGAAAGGGGTCAATGCCATGATGTCTATCCTGAGTTGTGGTGTAGATCGTAAGTAATATTTTGGTAGAACAAGTTTACTCCAATCACAGTGTTTGAGAGAGTTTACTGTGCGGCAGGGGGCTGCCGCAATGTGGCTTGCCGTAACAAAAGCAAATTCGAATTCATTAACAGGCGAATTATCCGCAGCCCCAACCACAGAAAAAGTAGGGGAAACACTAAGGTCTGCAGCATAAACACCACGATCAGATCGATGATGTATTCGCTGGCATTGCTCAGTCGCGCTTCATACTCTGCAAGCCTTGCATTGACATTAATACTTTGAGTCGTGCGGTCATAGATTCTGCCAATCTGACTAAAAATACTGGTGTCGCCATCGGTTGGAATTTCAACGTTCTCAGATTCTTGCATGTCCCGCACATCGGCTTCGGTTTGTTCTAGTTCACTGGAAGAAACCTGATACTGCTCGTCAAGAAATGCCCGGTAAACCAATTCGTTGGTCAAAACTAGGACTGGAATTATAAATCGAAAGGCTATGACCAAAATGAACAAGCGAAAAAAAATGGCGCGCCAGGTGGGGGAAAATAATTGCCGGCGCCACAGCAGCAGTAAACTCAGCCCAATCACCAGACCCACTGCAACTTGTATCGCTAAAGTATTGCCTATGCCTACTAATATCTGCTGCGCGCCCAGAGATGTGCTGGCAACTAACACAATCCAAGAAAACTGTTCAATCAGGTCATTCATCGGATCGAAGACTTCACCGGGTGTCAACGTGACGCCGATACCGGCTGGCTCGATGGATACCTCAGTGCCTTGAATTACTGAAATAACCGCATTGATGCCCCGCACGACGCCGTAAGTAAATAGGGCTCGTTTAAAGGCAGTATCAAGCGGTGCATCTGCCTGGCGGTCAATGGTTTCAGTGAAGTTGACCACCAATACTGCAATCAAAAGAGCACTCAGTAGCAACCGCAGCACCCTGCTGGTTTTGCCTGCTTGCTGATCTGCTGTTGTGGTCAAAGTAGTCCTTGCCCACCCTTGGGTTCAGTTTCAAAGCGCTCACCAAAGCCTGCGATCAACGGTCTGCCTTTGCTAATGGCATCTACCACCAAGGGCAGAGTTAACGACTGTGCGTGTTTCTCTTGGTCTTCCCACACTTCCGTGACCCATAGCCCATTCGCGTCCGCCGAATCATTGGCAACGATATAGCTCTTGCAGCCGGGCATGTTGGCAACCCCGTTGATCAGAATGGTTGCTAACTCGTCTCGCTTGCCTTCTAGCGCGATCATCTTGCCAATTAAACCATACATCTTACTGGGCCTCGTTTGCTGCGCAACAACAGTTAAAGGGGTTGAGAGAGTTAAGCCCCCAAGCCAGGTTAAAACTGTGCGCCTTGTTATCAAGAAAATAGTATCCCCGTGGTCTGCAGCTAAGTCTTAGGCTTTGCTTCGATTCATCTTATACGCTAAAGACTGCTTAACTGCAGGCCATTCATGTTCAATTATAGAGAAAACTACGGTATCTCTAAACGCGCCGGCAGCATCTACCTGATCGTTGCGCAGTATGCCATCTTGTTTAGCGCCCAGCCTTGCGATGGCATTGCGTGAGGCGTGATTGTGCCAGTGGGTTCTGAACTGAACGCAGCCGCAGAGAAGGGTTTCGAAGGCATGGTTTAATAGCAACCATTTGCACTGAGTATTGATGCCGGTTTTTTGCGCGCTTTTGCTGTACCAAGTATGGCCAATCTCAAGCCGGCGGTGATTTTGTTCAGCGTTAAAATAACGGGTAGAGCCGATTACAGATTGGGTGGCATTGTCGATGACGACGAACGGCAAAGCTTTGTCTGCCGCGCCGTCGGCTAGTGCTTTCTCGATGTAAGCATCAATAGTTTGTGCAGAAGGTACGCTGGTATACCAAAGCTCCCATAATTTGCCATCACTGGCTGCGGCTATCAGCCCATCTGCATGGTGAGACGACATAGGCTGCAGCGTTACCAACTCGCCACTAAGTTCGATTTGTTCCAACCATTTTGTCACTTGCTGTTTTCCTTAATTTTTTGCGGTCACGAATCACGAATGAAGCACAACTCTTCTTTAGAATAGCGTATTGGGTCAAGCGCAGAAACCAAGACTTTCAAGCAATGACCCCAGTCAGTTCGCCAACTTGAAGAATACCAGCTTAACTTCTAACTTCCTGTGACTCAGTGGGAGATTGAAACCACTTTTTACTGCGCAGCAGCGCGATGGCCAAGGCAATAAACGCAAGCGCAACCACAGCGCCTACTATGATGCCGGAGCTTCTCTCACCCATGGCGCTCCATAGCAGCATGCCGAAGGCAATTTGCGCCACATAGACAGCGGCCCAAGGATGTAGCCAAGACTTCATTTTAAGAAAGCCCCAGAAGCCGGCGCCGTACACTACCCAGTGCAAGAGTGCGCCAAACTTAGCGGCCCAGCCCGTGAACATAAGGCCAAACCACACCTCTTGATCTTGCTCTAGTGGTTTGATGAAAACATCCCACGGCAGGTAGATAAAAGTCATGAAAGCGCAAAACAGCAGGATGCCATTCATCCACCAGGGTCTAAGTTCAAATTTGAGCATGCGTTTATCCGACAGTAAGTTTAGTTTTTGGCTGTAATGTTAAAGCTTGTGAGCATAACAGTAACACGATCATGCATCTGGGATCGCATCACTCAATACTGCTAGCAGCTAGAGTATTGGCGATCGGGCAGAGCGTAATCGGATTGGCTTTTAGTACAGCTTAAAAAACTATTTTTGCCGTCTTGGCAAGCCACTAAGGCTTGTGCAGTCTGGCTGCGGTTTGCGTTCACTATCAAGGCAAAAGAAGCCTGTTTTATTAAGCCCATTATAAACCGGTCCTATTGGTGGCTTCCTCTCCGTGGGCTGCCTTTGCTGCGAGGATTTGCCTTGGCGCGGTATTTGCGAATGTTTGCACGAATGAGGCGCAGGCTAATCGCGGCGATTGTAAACAGAGCGAATGTGTAAATGAGAGTAGGGACGAACCAGCTAATTGCGGTATCGGCTACAATCGGCCAGTTGGTGCCCGACTCATCATGGAAAATGTCATTTGGGTTTTTCAGCCAATCCCACTCCGTGGCAATGGCCGTAACTACTGTACTGATACCAAGACTTAAGTAGCTACTGCGAACAATTAGAGCTTTCAAAGATGGCTCCCTTAGCGGAGTTTAAATTGCCTGCGCGTAAATAAAAAGGTCGTTTGCCGTGACTACGCCATTGTCGACAAAAGGTTTGCGTTCAAGCTGGATGATATCGAAATTATTTACTTTAAGCTGCGCAAGTAAAAACTCTGCGCTGTGATAGTAGGTAAAAATACTGTCAACCGATGCATGTTCTGGGTAGCCTGAATCGTCATAGTTTCCCTCCATCGTACTTAAATATAGCAGGCCATCGGTTTTAAGCCGAGCGCTTGCATCAGCGATGAACTGTTTGACCTGTTGCTGGCTAAGGTAGGGAAAGCAAAAGCCTGCGATGATCACGTCAAAGCTCTTTTCGAAGGACTTTATGTCTAAGCAATCTCTGATTTCGAACTGTCCGCTTGGTAAGTTTTGCTTGGCAAGCCGTATCATCCCAGGGGCCAAGTCACAGCCGACTATTTGAAGCTTAGCAATCCTGTCGTACAAAAACTTACTGATGTTTGCCGGGCCGCAAGCAACATCTAAAACAACAGAGCCCTCTGCCACTAAGCCTGCAAGATAGTCATAGGACTCGATATAAGGCCGATAGGCCATATACTTTTCTTGATACTGATCAGCATAGTTGTCGAAGATACGAATTGTCTTGGTTAACTCGCTCAAAGCTTATTTTCCCAATCTATGATCCAAAGACGGAGGAAACTCATAATTAGTTTTGGCTTTCAAAGGCGTTTAATCTGATGGGTCGGCTTCATTGAGAGTGCCCTCACCTGGAGTGATAAACAGCATACTTGTCGGTTCATGTATCTCGGCGGTATGCCACTGGTTTTTAGGGATAACTGCGTAAGCTCCAGCCTCTTTTAGCTCGAGTGATTTATTGCCGTTGGCTAATTTCAGATGAAATATCGCGCGCCCAGAAAGTAAAATTACTAACTCATCACCCGCAGGATGCTTTTCCCACATCTCCCAGGACTCGCTGAAGTGGTGTGCAGAGATTAGGGTATGCGCCTTGAAACCGTCGAATTGGGTCTCCAGCTCTTCATAAACTTGTGGGCTAACCTTGAGCTGCCCCATCATGAGGTCTGGTTTAGCCACAACGAAGTGATCAAAAAGTGTTGGCATAGTTGGGCCTCTCATTTTTTTAAATTTTGCTGGACCGTGATTTGGTATGTCCCAGCCTAAGCTGTCAGCTTCTGCTGCTAGTCTAAAGCTATTTCGTTAAACCTATTTCTGTCACTGCTTAGCGAGAGACTCGCTGATTGCGCGTCCAATCGTGGCTATTGCTTCATTACGCTCATCGAAAGAGGCATCGGTTTCGGTGATATAAATGGCCGTGATGATTGGCTTTCTATTGGGTGGCCACATCACGGCTGCTATTGACCGGGAACCAAAGCCGCCCGCGCCGGTTTTGTCGGCAATTGCCCAGCTGGTGGGAACGCCCGCCTGCAGCAGGGCACCACCCACAGCGTTGCCCCGCAGCCAAGTTGCTAACTGAGTGCGTGATTGGGCGGATAGGACATCACCTATCAGTAGGGTGTTTAAGGTGCTGGTCATTGCATTGGGCGATGTGGTGTCGCGGGGGTCGCCGGGTAAAGATTGGTTGAGCTGTGTTTCCCACCGGTCTAGCCTTGTTGCGTCATCACCGATGCTGCGCAAAAATTGGGTTAGGCTCTGGGGGCCGCCAATTGCCTCTAAAATTAAATTACCGGCAGTGTTGTCGCTGAGAGTTAGGGTGGCCTCACACAGAGCTGCGAGTGTCATCCCTGCTGCTCCCGTAAAATTCTCGGTAACCGGGGAGTAACTGACCAACGCTGCTTTTTCGTAATGCACTCGCCGCTGCAAATTTTCCTGTCCCTCATCTGCTCGATGCAGAAGCGCAGCGCAGGCCAGAGTTTTGAAAGTGCTGGACAGAGGGAATAGGTCGTTGCCGTGATAGGCAAAATGTTCGCCGGTTTCTAAATCGTGAACGCTGATACCGACTCTTGCCTGAAGCTGCTGTTCCAATTGGACAACAGTTGAATGTAGTTCGCCAAGCTGTGCAATAGCCAAGCTAGGGGTTGCTAGCCAAACACTGCTAACGACCGAAATATTTGCGAGTACGGCGACATGAATTTTCATTATTTTAACTACAGTAAGCTGCTTTGGTTAATCACACTGACTCAGGGAACTATCGCTTGCCACAGTTTTCGCGTTTACGTGGTGCTTCCCACTCCAATGGATTTCAGATTATAAACCTCTTAGTTGATCCAATGTTAGAAGCCACGCTGATTATCCACCAATAGACGCACTTAGACTCTGGGTCTAGGGCGCTTCAAAAAACTCTGGTGGGTAGTCATCCACCTGAATAGCTTTCTCTCGGGCCGATTCCGCCTCGACATACAGCTTGGCCTCATCTTCACTGCACAGATCGGCGCTAACTGCGGCAGCGGCTAGATCTGAGACTACTATCGATTCGGCTATGGTGCCATCTTTGACCGCTTGCCTAATTGTACTGCGAGTGGCTTTGCTTGCTAACACCTTCAAAAAAGCATCTTCGATTATGAAGGCGGGGTCGGTCTCGTCATCGCCGATATAGCACAACGAGGTGATGCGGTCCCTTAGTTCATTGTCACTAAACATCGTTTGAACTAGGGTATGCTCAAGTTTATCGTTGGGTGCACTGAAAGGCCGTCCAAATGGAAACACCAAACGCTTAAGCAGCCAAGCGATTACTGGGTTTGGCAGATTGTCGAAAAAATCTTGAAAGGCCTGCTGGCAGTTATACAACGCGAGTTGGAGGTTCCAGTCGACATAGGGCAAATCTTCATCCTTGCTGCCGTTATCTCGGTAATATTTTAGCACCGCACAGCCAAGATAGAGGTTGCTTAGCACATCGCCAAGCCGTGCCGATAAGCGTTCTTTGCGTTTTAGGGCGCCGCCGAGCAGCATCATTGAAATATCGGACACCAGCGCCAGCGAGGCGCTCATCCGCGTAAGCGCTCTGTAGTGGCGGCTAGTTTTGTTGTTAACCGGTGCTCTATGTATTGAGCCCCAAGTTAAGCTCAGGCTAAGCGTGCGGACAAAGTTACTGATGGTGTAGCCTATGTGTCGAAAGATCAAACTATCAAATTCAGCAAGGCCTGCAGCGGCATCGGGGTTTTTACTTGCCTGCATTTCTCGTAGGATAAAAGGGTGACAGCGAATTGCCCCCTGCCCAAAAATAATAAGATTGCGGGTAAGAATATTAGCGCCCTCTACGGTGATGGCGATAGGTGTGCTGATATAGGCATAGGCGAGGTAATTTCGTTCCCCCAGAATAAGCCCACGGCCGCCATGAATGTCCATGGCGTCTTGTATCACCTTACGAGAGTTTTCGGTCATGTGGTACTTGGCGATGGCAGACACGACCGAGGGTTTGATGTGCAGATCAACCGCACCTGCGGTCATCACCCTAGCTGCCTCAAGCTGATAGGTATACCCAGCAATTCGCGCTAGAGCTTCCTCAATGCCCTCAAAGTTGCCAATAGAGAGGTTGAACTGACGCCTCAGCTTGGCGTACGCGCCAGTTAGTCGATAACTCATCTTCGCCGTCGCTGTGGCCAGAGCTGGCAAAGAGATTGCGCGGCCTTCTGAAAGGCATTCAACCAGCATTTGCCAGCCTTTTCCGGCATAGTCGACGCCGCCAATTATCCAATCAAGAGGTATGAATACATCTTTGCCTTGGGTTGGCCCGTTCATGAACGCCATGCCCATGGGGTAGTGTCGGTGGCCGGATACAACGCCGGGGTGATCGCTGGGCACTAGTGCAACAGTAATGCCAAGGTCTTCATCATCGCCAAGTAAATGTTCTGGATCTTGCATCTTAAACGCAAGCCCTATGACAGTGGCAATAGGCGCCAAGGTTATATAGCGCTTATTCCAAGTGAGTTTTAAACCAAGACATTGTTTGCCTTCAAATTCACCCTTGCAGACGATTCCTTGATCGATAATTGCGCCGGCATCGCTTCCGGCCTCGGGGCTGGTCAAACCGAAACAAGGAATTTCTGTGCCGTCGGCAAGGCCCGGCAAATAGCGTTGGCGCTGGGTATCTGTGCCGTACTTCATGAGCAGCTCAGCAGGCCCTAGGGAGTTAGGCACCATCACCGACACGGCGGCGCTGCTACTTTTGGTTGCGAGTTTAGTTACCACGCAAGAATGGGCGTAAGCAGAGAATCCCAGCCCGCCAAACTCTTTTGGAATAATCATGCCAAGAAAGCCTGCGGTTTTTAGGTATTCCCAAGCCTGGGGTGTTAAATCTTTGTCGCGTTGAACCATTTGCCAGTCGTTGAGCATGCCGCATAAAGCTTCAGTCTCATTGTCTATAAATGCTTGCTCTTGCGCCGTGAGTTGAGGCTGCGGATAATTGAAGAGTTCTTTCCAGTCCGGGTCACCCTGAAAAAGTTCGGCTTCCCACCAGACATCGCCGGCTTCAAGCGCTTCGCTTTCGGTGCGGTTGATGGGCGGTAAAACACGCTGAAAAAAGGAGTAAATCGGCAGAGTCAAATATTGCTTGCGGATGCTGCCAGCGAAATAGAAAAACCCAACCGCTAACAGGGCAATCCAAGGCAACACTGCAATAGCGAAAAAATAGCTCATCAACAGTAGCGCGATTAGCAGCGAGGTCAATATGGTGTACATGTGAGCGCGGCGGTAAGCCAATATCCAGACAATGGCTAGGCAAATTAGTAGTTGTAGCAAGCTGCTCATAAGTTGTACCGCCCTGCTTGAATGATGAATTTTGACTGTGGTTTAGTGTTGATTGGTCCGTAGTTGGTTAATTTTTGGTTGGTTGATTTATAGTTGGCTGATCTGAAGACGGCGATTAACTAGTCATAGGCGCAGTTACCAGTATTGGGTTAGTTAACTAGTAAAGCGGCTCCCCAATACCTCCAGTCTTGCCGTTTAAGCAAAAGTGCCTCTGCTGTAGGTAAAGCCTGAATTTTAGACTTTTTGATTAATCTGGATGAGCTTGCTTTGCCCAACTTCAAGGCCTGCTAAGGTAATATCCCCAATTGACAGTCGATGCAGGGACAGCACTTCATTCTGAAAGTAGCCAAACATACGCTTAACTTGATGATACTTACCTTCGATCAATGAAACTCTAGCAGTATTTTGCGACAAGATCTCCAACTTTGCTGGCTTGGTCGTGATGTTCTCGTAAGCGAAATAGACGCCTTGTTTAAAAACCTCAATGTATTCGGGCGTCAGTGGCTTAGCTAAGGTGACCTCGTAGATTTTCGCGAGTTTGCTCTCGGGCAAGCCGATCGCTCTTGACCAAGCCCCATCGTTAGTGAGTAGCAGCAGGCCTGTGGTATTAAAATCAAGCCGGCCAGCAATGTGCAGCTCGCTTTTCTGTGGGTGCTGGATAAGATCCAATACAGTAGGGTGTTTGTGGTCCTTCGTTGCGCTCACATAGCCGCGGGGTTTATGCAGTGCTATATAAACGGGATTGGTTTCTTGCAGACAAAGAGCGCCCACTTCCACTTTTGTAAACTTGGTAACTTGCTGCTGAACTGAGTGCGCCGCCTGCCCATCAAGATGAATACGCTTTTGCGCCACTAAAAGGCGTACGTCGGATCTCGAATAGCCACTGTGCTGGCTAATAAAACGATCAAGTCTGGTGGCGGTTGAGGTCATGGAAAAAATTCAGTCATATTGCGAATATTTATTGCAGCGATAAAGCCGTTTCCTACGGGTTTTTAATTAGTTTTTTTGTTCAATACTGTTTTCAAACAGTACTTCGCTGTTTTTAGAACAGTGTGCGTCACAACCGCAAGAAACCGCTACTTATGATAAACACACAGTTTATTACCGTCTAAATCGCGGAAATAAGCGGCGTAAAACCCTTGATCACCACGCGGCCCGGGCTTACCCTCATCAGCCGCGCCAAATTCTAACGCCCTGTTAAACACTTCTACAACTCTCTGGGGCGAGTTAACATTGAAGGCGAACATCGATCCATTACCCACTGTGGCAGGTTGGCCATTGAATGGGGCCAGTACGCCAAAAAACGAGCCTTTGCCGAAACTATAGAATTGCTCATTGGGCGCGTTAAAGGACCGCTTGCCGTCTAACTCGGCAAATAAAGAGTCATAGAACTTGAGTGCAGCGTCGAAATTGTTGGTACCAACACTAACGTAACTAAGCATAAGATTTTCCCTTGAATTGCATGGTAAGAGACTGCAGCAGTAAGTTTTGCTGAGAGCTCTATTTGTATTTTCTACTGTGTTAACCACATCGTGGTGCCCCTAGGGTGTAATGTTGATGTCGCAACCCAAACATTCCACAGTACAAGAAGCTTCCGATGTTGGAAAAACTTGAATAGCTGCACTTTGTCGTTGCACAGAGAGCTTCGGCTCAGCCGTTTCTTGGATAGTTTATTCGGTGACTCGGCCCGTACAAACTAATGCTGTTTCGCCCCAGCTTTTTCGAGCGCTTCGAGCTTGATGATAACATGGGTTTAACCCGTTGAACCTTGACGATCCTGTGACCTGCATGGTTATAGCATCTTCGAGGTTCTCTTCGATTGCAAAATAGCTGACTTGCTTGCTCAAATATTCCTTAGCTCAATCCTTAACGGGATAGGGCCAAAGGTTATTGGACATGTGGGGTGTGCAGCAAGGCAGTTGTCGGCGGTAGGTTTTTTACGCCTAAAAAGCGTGACACTTTTTAGGAAAGACAGCTTCGGTAAGTTAAAATCTGCAGTTCTGAGCCGAAAATTAAAAGCTCTAAAGCGCCGATAGATCGAGTCATGTGTGGTTAACTAAATCGAATTATTCTAGCCGTAAAATTTCTGCCAGTAGAGAATGAAGGGGATTATCGAAAGTGACAGAGTGATCATCATGCCTATTCGCCCAGGCTTGATTAAAAAACTTTTTTGCGGGTTTTTAGGATTGTAAAAAACCAAAACCGATCCATCCGACTTGCGAGCGACAGAGTTCAATTGCTTTTTGAGAATAAACGCCGCGTTATCGTTTGTAATGAACAACCATGGGGATAATCGTGTTCCCGTATATTCCCTGTCTTCTACTGTATATTTATAGATTAAAGACACCTTATATTCTTTATGGGAATGCGCATGGGCATAACCAAACTCATTGATTTTCTCATCAACTAATTCTCCCGCGGTGCTTGGCCAAGATCTAACGTTGATTTGAAATCTCAGGGAATAAAGCATAACCGTTAACGCATAGAATGACGCCCAGAAAAAAACGCCCTGTACCTCTCCGTCAATTGCGAGGAGCCACATTTGCTCGAGATATTCAATTATTTTCATGACACTGGGCGGGTATGTAAATGAGAAAACCACCGACCGGGCTTTGCTCTATAAGAGCTTATGACGTTGGTTTCGCAGTGGCTTGCGTGGCTAATTAGCTTGCTTGAAGCCCCCAAGGGCTTCTCCAGTTGAAACTGCTGAGTTAGCAATGAAATCACCAATTTTGCTTAATTTTGGGATCGATCTTAAGGCAGCGATAAGACCGTTCGCAATTAGGGTTTCTTTTTTATGCTCAGTATGGGCCATCAGTGATAGGTTATTTACAACTGAGTCGCTAGTGAGTCCGTACCATATTGCCTTAGCGCTAGTAATATTTCTCGGCCAACACTCACTTTAGTCAATGAAACAGCGGTTAAATTTGAATTTGTGACGTGCACCACTTTTTCAAGATCTCAAAATGAAAATAAGACAATTATCTTTTTGTACCAATAAAAAAGGCCCCGATAAAGTTCATTATCGGAGCCTTTTAAAACCAGAATGCCAGCCTACTTCTTGGCTTTCGCTTCTTGTCTTTCTTTTTCAGCTATAACAACGGCGTCAGAGACATTTCTTGGACATTGCGTGTAATGAGAGAATTCCATAGAGAACTGACCACGGCCTGATGTCATGGTTCGCAGGCTGCCAATGTAGCCAAACATTTCAGCAAGAGGTACCACGGCCTTAATGCGAACGCCAGTTACACCCGTGTCCTGATCCTTGATCATGCCGCGACGGCGGTTTAAATCGCCAATTACATCGCCCACGTGACTTTCTGGTGTAAATACATCGACTTTCATGATCGGCTCGATGAGCTCGGGTGCGGCTTTTGGCATTGTCTGACGGTAAGCGCCTCTTGCTGCAAGTTCGAAAGCGATTGCTGATGAATCCACTGCGTGAAAGCCACCGTCGTATAATTCGATTTCAACGTCTAGCACCGGAAAGCCAGCTACCGGGCCTGCTCCCATCATGCCTGCAAAACCTTTTTCAATAGCAGGGAAGAATTCCTTCGGGACGTTACCGCCGACAACACTGGAGCTAAACACAAAGCCAGTGCCTGGCTCACCGGGCTTGATACGGTAATCGATCTTACCGTATTGACCGGAACCACCTGACTGTTTCTTGTGAGTGTAGCTGTCTTGAATTTCTTGGGTAATTGTTTCTCGGTAGGCTACTTGAGGTGCGCCGACAATCATTTCAACACCGTAAGTACGCTTCAAAATATCAACTTTAATGTCAAGGTGTAGCTCACCCATTCCTTTGAGAATGGTTTCGCCGGAATCGTCGTCTGTTTCAACCCGAAACGACGGATCTTCCGCGACCATTTTGCCAATCGCAATGCTCATTTTCTCAACACTGCTCTTGTCTTTTGGTGCTACCGCAATTGATATGACCGGTTCAGGGAAAACCATGGGTTCCAGTGTGCAGGGGTGATCGGGGCTACATATGGTGTGGCCTGTTTGCACATTTTTCATACCAACGATGGCAAAAATATCGCCTGCCTGCGCTCTGCTGATTTCATTACGTTCATTGGCATGCATTTCTACCATGCGGCCAACGCGCTCTGTTTTACCTGTAAAGGCATTCAAAACGGAATCGCCTTTATTTAGTACGCCTGAATACACCCTAATAAAGGTTAGTGCGCCAAAGCGGTCATCCATGATTTTAAACGCCAATGCGCGAAGTGGCTCGGATTCGGACACCACGGCGACTTCACCATTTGGATTGCCTTCCTCGTCCATTAACGGCTGAGGTTCGACTTCGGTTGGACTGGGCAGATAATCAACAACTGCGTCCAATACCATTTGAATACCTTTGTCTTTGAAGGCAGAACCGCAATAAGTCGGGAAGAAGTCGAGGGCGATTGTGCCCTTGCGGATGCAGCGCTTAATATCATCTATTGATGGCTCATTGCCGTCTAGATAGGCCTCCATGATGGCATCGTCTTGCTCAACAGCCATTTCAATTAGTTTTTCACGGTACTCTTCTACCAGATCAACCATGTCTTCCGGCACATCGCCAATTTCGAATTTTTCAGGGTTACCTGGATCAGGCCAAATATGTGATTTGCGCGTGAGAAGATCCACTATGCCTATGAAATCCTCTTCTGTGCCAATGGGTAGCACCATGACCAGAGGGTTTGCACCAAGAACGGTTTTGACCTGTTTAACTACTTTAAGGAAGTCTGCACCCATGCGGTCTAGCTTGTTCACGAAAATAATGCGTGATACTTCTGACTCATTGGCATAGCGCCAGTTAGTCTCTGACTGGGGCTCAACACCGCCAGATCCACAAAAAACACCAACGCCGCCATCCAGCACTTTTAGAGAGCGATACACCTCAACAGTGAAATCGACGTGGCCAGGGGTATCTATAATATTGAAGCGGTGACCTCTCCAGAAACAGGTGGTCGCCGCAGACTGAATAGTGATTCCGCGCTCTTTCTCCTGATCCATGAAATCCGTAGTTGCCGCGCCATCATGCACTTCCCCGGTTTTGTGGATTTTACCGGTTAGCTTAAGAATGCGCTCTGTGGTCGTGGTTTTTCCGGCATCTACGTGGGCGAAAATACCTATGTTTCTATACAGTGATAAATCAGTCATTATGCTGCTCAACAGTTAGCTATTTAATTAGGAGAAAAACGGTGCGGCATGATACTCGATTTTCAGGGTGGAACGCGAGGGAGAAATGAAGGGGAATCGGCGTAATGTGCAGAAATGGCCAAAATACGGTTTTTGGCTGGGAAAATAAGCCGAGATGCTGCTCAAACTAGTAAAAAGCCACCTCTAGCTAAAAAATTAACTACCGCAAAATATAGTTGCAGTGTCTTTTAAGGCTTTGCTCTTTTTTTACCACTGCCTGCTCTTTATACGGCGACTCATTTTCTGCTCTAGTGCTAACTTCGAGTCGCTGTAACAACAGTATCGAACAGGACACCGCGCTGCGCCGGTCGTGCGATGTCCTGCCATTCACTCAGAACTTTTCGATCAAATCCGCCCTGAACGTAACCCCAAGCCCCGGCCCCTGCGGCACTTTAATTTGGCCGTCCGCTTCCAGTACAGGCGGGTTCTCGAAGACTTGCCAGCCCTCAAAGATATCCGCGTGGGGCGGTTCATGGATGAACTCTGTTATCGGGCCGTTGGGCATGGACGCGATAAGGTGAATTCCGCAGATATTGACCAGTCGCCGTTCAAAGGGCGCCGAGTGCGGCGAGACTTGCCTGTTATACGCCGCGGCGAGAGTCCCAACGGTGCGTGACATGAGGGGTCCTATATCTCCTATCTCTGGCATAAGGACGTCGAAGCAGCCTTGCTCGAGAAGCCACCTGAATTCATGAATGCCCCAGTTTGACTCGCCGCCGGCCATCGGCATAGCGACGAGCCGGTTGAGCTCGGCCAATTGCTCGTAGTTGTAGCGGGGCAGTGGCTCCTCTAGCCAATACACGTTGAGACGCTGGTACTCCATCGCCGTGTCGTAGGCACGCTTAAAGTTCCACAGCGTTGGATCCTCCCCGTTGGCGTCGGCGTCGCCGGGTGCCTTGTTGCCGTCACAAAGGATGTGGAAATCATCGCCTAGTGCCTCACGTACCAACTGGACGACGCGCACGTCTTCTTCCATTGTTCTGAAGCCTGAACGCAGTTTGATGGCTTTCCAGCCATCCTCTTTGAGTCCGATGGCGATTTCAACCCGGTCTTCCACTGTACCGATGCCCCACATGGCCGCGTATGGCAGGACTCGGTCGCGCCCTCCGCCCCACAGCTTATACAGCGGTAAGTCCGTTGCTTTGCCCAGCAGATCCCAAAGCGCGATCTCTACCGAGGCGCCCCATCTGCGCTGCGGACGATATAGCGCGGCGGCATGCTGATTGATCTCGAACGGGTCTTTGCCAACGAGCAGCTGTTTCACGGCTTCGATGTTCTCTGGCGGGATGCCGGGGCCGATACCTACTAGGCCTTGATCAGTGTGCACTTCAGTCACAGTGAAATTGCCAATCTGAACGTGCAGCCCGCCGCGGGGAGTGTCAACGCGCCGGGCTAGGATTCCCTTGTCTTCGATCAATTTGATCCTGATTAAACGGATGTCAGTGATCTTTAGGCGTGCCGACTGGGCAGCGAGCGCAGCCTGTGGCAGCATCAATGGCAAGGTCGCAAGACCCGGTAACCTGGCTAAGAAATCTCGTCTGTGCATCGCTGTTTCCTGTTTGTAGTCAAATTGCTCGAATTACAATATGATTTTTATTGGGTTTATTCAACTACAACTGAGACCCACCCATTATTAACCGGCTGATCTTGCGCCAGTTTCGTGGCAAATTTGTGATTGCAGTTTTTCATAGCTTGAGGATGGTGGGTAGCTCGAAAAGAACCGGCCGGGCGATGAGCGTCGCGGCAAAGAGTATAGTTGAACGTGTGTTTTCACTAATGTTTATTTAGGACCATAGTGACTTGATCAATAGGCTCGCGTAGCTTTATTTTTTTCGATTTGCTTGCTCTATGTTTGTCCTCCTAAAACAGTTTTCAATTCTTTAGTCTACGTGTCGCAGCCACGGTAGTATTTCAGTTGCTGGTAGAACCTTATCACTGGGAATGCGCATTGAATCATCAATATACGCGACTATCTCGCGAGGGGGTATATGTTTGAATGCTTCCCACCACTGACGTCCCCCAGGTGAATTTATCAAGGAAAGGAATTGGCTAAGGGCTGCTGCTACATCGTTATTCCCGATAATACCTGCTTTATTGGATTCCCAAATACTATGGAAACCATGCAGTACAGGGTGAATTAAGG
This sequence comes from uncultured Pseudohongiella sp., assembly GCA_964352445.1. Taxonomy (GTDB): domain Bacteria; phylum Pseudomonadota; class Gammaproteobacteria; order Pseudomonadales; family Pseudohongiellaceae; genus UBA9145. The sequence goes on from CAYGSO010000036.1 coordinate 33,681, forward strand.
AATGAAAGCAGCCCTGTTCTATCGCAGACATTTCATCGAAGTGATTAAGCCCCTTAATAAATATTTCTGAGTTTTCTTTTGTTTTTGTGCATTCGTCTATTTTGGACAAATATTCATCTCTGAGCATTCTGTGGCCTTGAGCCTTAACTTGCTTAGTGTTACTCCGAACTTGGGCGGAGAGATATATGAGCGAAACGATAACGCCAAGCGCCGAAACCAGCTCTGCTATTACACTCCAATCAGAAAACGACATATTCTTTCTCGTTAGTATTCATTTGGGCTTTCGCACAGTTATTCAAACAGAGTATGCAGCAAAGAAACCCATAGCCCATAGTAATAGGTGTGCGAAGCATATCTTTTTTGACTTATTTGTTACTTTCACCTATTTCAGTTTTACTGAAATCTCAGGATGTTGCTCGGCAATTCGAAGTAACGCGACCGCTGGCCCTTGTGGAGACCTTCTACCTTGTTCCCAATCCTGTAAAGTACGAGTGCTTACGCCCAGAAGACCAGCAAAAGCAGATTCAGATAGATTCATTCTCTTTCGAATAACTTTTGGTTCGGACGGTTCGGAAAGCTCAGCTGTTCTCAGCTTCAGTTTGCCCTTTTTGAATTCTTCGATTTCATTCAGACCGTCAATAATTTCTTTGCCTATGTCACGATCATGCATGACTTATTGCCCCAAATACGCCGGACTAACCCAAATTACTCAAAATGAGCCGGTTCAAACTTTAACTTAGTAAGCTTTGGCCTTCCCTTTAGAGTTTTGGATATTGATCCGCGGATCTCCTTTCCAAGAAGTTCGGTATATGCGATGACTAGAGCCTAATTGGCGCGGCTTTCTAAAGTAGTTATCACATACCTTACATAGATCAGCGAAGCGGACCCCTTTAGGGTTTGCCTTTATTGACATGATTGTATGGTCCTTTTGCGCTTACAGAATATCAGCCAGCATGTTGGATGCCCACAAATTAAGCGCTAGGAAATAAACTATTGCCATAGCCGTATGAAGTTTAATATTTGTAACAAAATATCCAGTTAATCCTATCACCACCCAAGTTATCATAAAGATGGAGTATGGTATAAGAGGTGGCGCTCCGCCATCGGTAAGAAAAACTTTGATTGTTGTATCGCCAATATCCAAGCAGCATACTACCAAAAAAGTTCCAAAGAACCATTTTCGGTATTCGAGAAAGTGCTCCTGTAGGTTGATTCTTTCGGGAAGTGGTTCAGGATGAAGCAATGCTATCAGTAAGTAAATTGATGCAGCGTAAATAGTAGTAAATAGCAGGACAGGGAAAGTCCATGTTTGTACTCGCGACAATATAAAAGTAAACCACCAGAATATCATTAGCCAGAGTAGGCTATTAATAGTCCAAAGAAATTGAACGAATGAAAACTCAATTGAATTTTTCGCATGAATCATTCGCGAAAATCCTGAGAGACCTCGAGCAATTCCCAATGCAGTAACCATCGAAAGTAGTGCTGCTAAATACTCAAAGCTACTCATAAGTTTCCCGGCAACATAACGCCTGTGCTAATAGGAAACGGCAGGGCCGTTTTACTTTTTGAATTGATTGTTATGTGTCGGACAGCCCTTCATCCCAATTTCCTAATTCATCCCAAGTGCCATTGTTTGGATGCTTGGCAAGCATCTCGTCAACCATTTCACCAAACTTCGGATTTACGATGTCTCTCCCGACTTTTTCCCACCAAATGCGACCCCGTACGGTGGCATGATTCATTAAAATCAAATCTTTGTAGGATTTCCAAGTACTTTCATCAAGGGAGCCACTTTTGTATTGGAAATATTCAAATTCTCTATTTCGAAGGTCAATCGCAAAAATAAAACTCAACTTGTACTGATCTTCCTTTGAAAGCACTTCTTTACGGCTTAGTTTTTCAAAAATATCGTGATGATCTAACGCAACCAAGAGCGATGTTTGGTCATTGGAAATAATTGCTTTCCTGGAATCCGACCTATGGAGCTCGGTGTTCTGCCGAATCTCAATGATCAGGAATACTATGCCAATTAGTACACCTAAGTTGGCACCAAGCGTTAACCACTCATTTAGTTGCGAAAAATCCAACTGTTAAACTCCTATCTTGCAGACTACGAGACACATAACGCCCTGAATAATAGGGGCAGTCGCGAAGCACTGCCTCCTTTTTGATTTGATTGTTATCTGTCAATTCCACTGGAATTTGAGGTCTCGTTGGGTTTGTGCACAATCTCTCAGGTATAAATTGATTAAGCTCTGGTAAGGAATCCCTTTTGCTTCAGCGAGTTCTTTAAAGTACCCGATAGTATCTTCGTCAAGACGAATCGTAATTTGCTTCTTGAGCTTCTTCGCATAGGGATTCTTCACTGAATCTGAAAAATCGTAACTTTTACGCATTTCTGAATTCCTCATAAGTTTTTCGCTCTTGCTTCTGCGCCTTCCTGGCAGAAATTATACGAATTGAGTCTTCTGAACGAACATAATGGCAAATAACTAAGAGACACGAGCCAATGCTTGTTCCAAGAAGAATGAACCTGTCTTCATCATCTGAGTGGTCTGGGTCGGGGATAAGGCGGGCAAATTCGTCGGTGAAGGCTGTTTGAGCTTCAGAGAAAGATACTCTATGCTTTGCAACATTGGACGCCTCTTTTTTTGGATCCCATTCAAACGATAGGTGGGTGATATACTACAGTGTAACTACATTATAATTATAGTCAAGGGTGCTACTGAATTACGGGGTACAGATAACGCCCTGAATAATAGGGGCAGTCGCGAAGCACTGCCTCCTTTTTGATTTGATTGTTATGTTCCGTGACTTGCTAGGCTGGTTTCTTGCCAAGGGCGAATATGCTTAAGTTCTGCCGCTAACTCATCTTCAGCGATTTCAGTGTCATATGCTGCCTGGGCTCGTAGCCAGTATCCATTGGAAAGGCCAAAAAACTTGCAGAGCCGTAGATCTGTATCTGCGGTTACAGAGCGCTTTCCCAAAATTATGGCTCCAATTCGTTGGGCTGGCACCTCTATTTCCTTGGCCAAGCGATACTGCGAAATCCCCATAGGTTCTAGGAACTCCTCTTTCAATAGCTCACCTGGAGATACTGGTTGTAGTTTTCTCATAAAACGGACTCCTAGTGATAATCCACTATCTCGACATCTGTGGCTCCCGCTTTGCTCCAGCGGAAACAAATTCTAAATTGATCATTAATTCTAATGCTGTGTTGTCCTTTACGATTACCTTTCAATGACTCAAGGCGATTTCCCGGTGGAACTCTCAAATCAGAAAGGACTCCAGCAACTTGCAATTGCCTAAGTTTGCGTAGGGCTATTCGTTCGAAATTTACAAACCTTCTGATTCGGTGGCCTTTGGATAGGGCCTCTGTGTCAGAGCATTTGAAAGAAACAATCATTGTAAGATAGTAACGCTCTATGATAATAACGTCAAGCGTTACTACAGGGTTCCTGCTCAGCAGCGGCGAAGGAACATAACGCCCGTAGTAATAGGTGCAGGGCGCTACCCTGCATCCTTTTTGATTTGTTTGTTATGCGGCATGAAGCCTCTTAACTTTGATAGTGTCACTAGCGTTCATTGCATGCCAAAGGTCAAATTGCTGCTGTTGGTTGAGCCAGCTCTCTGGAGAGGTATCGAAGGCTTTGGAAAGCCTAATTGCCATTTCAGGACTAATACCGGCACGTCCGTTTATAATGGTCGATAGTGTCTTGCGGCTTACGCCGAGAGCCTCAGCGGCCTCCGTTATACTGAGCCCCATCGGTTCTAGACATAGCTCCTTTAGAATCTCGCCGGGATGGGGTGGGTTGTTCATTCGAATAGGCATAACTAATGATAATCCTCGTAATCAACATCGATGGCATCTGGACCATCGAATCTGAAAGTTACTCGCCAGTTACCGCTTACACGGACAGACCAACGACCACGACCCTTACCTTTCAATTGATGCAGATATAGACCTGGGAGATCCATATCCTTCGGGCTTGTAGATGCATGAAGCCGACCGAGAACTAGCCGTAACCGGCTCGTGTGGCTTGGCTGGATGCCTGACTTAGATCCTTTTAGGAAATATTTCTCAAGCCCTTTATGTTTGAAATTTTGAATCACGCGTAAATGTAACGCGTGGCGTTACGGGTGTCAACTACGATCGCCGCATAATGAATGAAATGGACTCCCCCTACCTAACGGCATCGCAATGTGCCAAAGTGAATGTGTTACCAAAACACTTAACAGTAAGGGGAGTCCTCATGAATATTACAACGATAGGTATTGATTTGGCCAAAACTTCTTTTAGCCTAGTGGGCATGAACAAGCACGGTAAGATTGTGCTGCGTAAAAGCCTCAGCCGCAATAAGTTGCTTGAATTCATCGCTCAGTGCCCACCTTGTCTAATTGGCATGGAAGCTTGCTCCGGCGCACATCATTGGGGCCGCGAGTTCAGTAAATTTGGCCACCGCATCGGGCTAATCGCTGCTAAGTTTGTTGAACCTTACCGCAAAGGTGGAAAGAATGACAACAACGACGCTGAGGCGATCTGTGAAGCGGTGTTGCGGCCGAACATCTGGTTCGTGCCGATAAAAACACCAGATCAGCAAGCGGTTCTGTGTGTTCATCGGGTACGCCAAGGTTTGGTTCGAGAGCGTACAGGCATGCTGAATAGACTGCGTGGCCTATTGTCTGAGTTTGGGCTAGTGATGGCTAAAGGCCGATACCCTGCACAGGCTGCAATCGCCGGTATTTTGGAAGACGCTGAGAATGGCTTGCCGATGCTTGCTCGGCGAGTCATTGATGATCTTTGGCAAAGGATCAAGCAAAGCAATGAACAGATTCAAGGCTATGATAAAGAGCTGGCCTTGCTCGTGAAGGGGAATCCAGTGGCCCAACAGATCATGTCTA
>CAYGSO010000037.1:0-17389 GCA_964352445.1 uncultured Pseudohongiella sp.
TAGGGGGTCGCAGGTTCGAAAGGAGCGAAGCTCCGCAGACCGCGCTTGCGGCCCAAATTAAGGGGACCGAATTATTTGCTGGGTTAGAAATGCCCATTAAATAAATCCGCCACCTTTTGCTTGCTCCTAATTGTGCAGTGGGTTAAATAGAGCCGAACCATCTCGTGAATATCCTGCAGCCGATAAATCGAATCGAAGTTTGAATTCATTATCGCCAGAATCGATTATAGATAGTGTGCCAATAAGACTTAAATTGGATTCAGGTGCTCTGGTCCATGTTCCACTAGCACTAAGCGACCCTACATCTTCTGAGTCGTACTCCCATCCTTGAGATTCTATTTGATCAGACAACAGCTGATAGAGCTCTCCTATTTGCTGGTCGGTTGTAAGCGCGCCTCCAATTTCGACAGAGTTACCAGTAAACGTAGTTCCTGCACTAATGAAAACTCGAGGTCGAGTGCGGATTTTAGATCTTGGTATTTCCATTCGAGGTAGGTATTGTCTAATTCCAGAAGGTTGTGACGCTCTTCCGTGTGAAGCCAGTCGCATTGAGATTTGTTGTTCACAAGTTACTTGAGAGCGAGGACCATCTACAGAAATACTTGCTGCTACGTTGTTAGTCCTCTCTCCGGATAAATATCTAAGTGTGAGATAGCCATGATCATCACGGCATAAACTCTCACTGCGACCCATATTGAACTGGGCGGGGGCAATAAACCCTACTTCTGGAATTTGCGGAGTTTGCGTGGGAAATTGCATCCAATTTTGTGCTTCAAAAACTTCAATCATGGATTGGAGAGCTGCTGCTTCGTCTAGGTCAGTCTCAAAGACTACTTTAAGCGTAGACATTTGATACACACTACCGACGACGAAAAACCCTGTGGGAACAGCGAAATCTGGGAATTCTTCAGCTATGTCAGAGTAAACAGCAAAGTTATCTGTGTAATATGAATTAAACAATGCCTCTACTGTTTCGACTGGAATTGGAGCCTCAAATTCTGTATCAGCTAGGCTAGAAAAGCTTATGAGGATCAAGAAGTAAATATAGGTAAATCGAAATCTATGCATCGAATACTCCATTTTGGAGGGGACACTCATCAGATAACCAGTTAGCTCAGCAGTCACACTAGAACTTCGAACTAGCTTTATAGTTGGCAGAGAATAATCGTTATTTTGCTATCTGATAAGTGTCCGTTCATGTTGAAAGTGTCCCTTATTTTTCAGTTAACTTGTTATCTGATGAGTGTCCCTCAAGTCCTAACTATCGAAGCAGCTGTTCCAAAATATTGTTAGCGGCTTCTTTGAGCAAGCCATTGGCTTCAGGAAAGCTTGAATTGGATATAATCGAAATGCCAAAATTTTCTTCAGGGTGCACAATCAACCAATTCTGACTGCCATAAAGTCCGCCGTGATGCTCTATATGTTGACCCGACTTATTTTTTATAACTTCCCAATAATAGCCAATCCAAATGTTTTCTACATCATAAAATAGGCCTTGATGGCTAAGTTCAACAATGGGGTTGTCCTCGTCTAATTGCCACTTTATATAATTCAACAGATCATTGGTGTTGGACTTCACCCTTCCGGCTGCCCCCCACAAATTAATTGCCTGTTTAAAACTGGGCATTCTTTCATTATTGTCGTTATATCCATTCGCCAATAACGCCTTGCTATGTTCATCCAAATTAATAGAAGTATTAGTCATTTGTGCCGGAGCAAAAAGTTTCTCCGTCAGCAGTGCATCAAATCTTTTCTGATAGATGGTCTCTAGTATGTGGGCAATCAAGTTTGGTGCTACATTTGAGTAGCCATAATTTACCCCCGGTGGCTCGGTTAATCGAAGTGATTTTACCTCTGCCAATAAGCTCTGCTGTGTATAGTTAGCCAAAATATTCTGGGCCTGCTGATAGTTATTAGCACCTGGCTGATCATACAGTTCGCTAATCTGATTTATATTTAGTGGCAGGCCACTTGTATGAGTTATTAGGTGCCGAATCCGAACTGGCTCACCTTCAAAAGCCAGGTTTTCAAATTCTTCTCCCAAAATCTCCTTTACTGGAGTATCAAGCGTTAGCTTCCCTTCATATATGGCACAGGCTACTAAGTAGCCAGTCATTGTTTTAGTGACGGATGCTATTTCATAGAGGGTTTGACTGGTTGGCGTATTGCCTTGCCCAATGTCTAACTCACCAAAGTGCCCAATAAAGCTTTCGCCCTTGTGAAAGACCGTGATTGAGACGCCACTAAAGCGGTTATCCTCCAAAAATTTTTGGGCTTCATTGGACACGATTTCAGATAACTCGCCGGTATTATTTGTTGCCTTACAGCTCAAGGTGCTTAACAGAAACAAGCTAAATATGAATATTCGGTGTTCTATCAGTTTCATTCTATTTGTTCCCGGAGTACATATTTAAAGAACTTACCAAAGATCGATGATTGAATCACTATTGCTATGACAGGTTTCGCCACGTCGAATAAACAATCTCCTAAGTCAGGCGAAATATTACTAAATCTATTCAGTTTAGAGTGCTGGCCGAGGGCGCAGAATATTAAGTTAGAAATCGCTTTGAATCTGAACCTTAGATATAGCGGCTTAACTCGCGGTTGGCTCTGCCTAGACGCTCTGCTAGAAGCCTGACAATGTAAGTGTGAAGGGCGGCGGTGGAGCCTGGAAACTTTCGGCTCATGTCATCGAGCTGATTCTTATCGAGGCGAAACAGCTCGGCATCGGATTCTATTCGCACACTGGCGGTTCGGTTTTCGCCGGTGTAAATGGCCATCTCACCTAATATAGCTCCGGCTTTGTATTTGCGTAGAATGCGTTCTTGTTGGTTGGGTACTTTCATGACGACAACAACCGTGCCGGAGCCAACGAAATACAGGCTTTCGCCTTTGTCACCCTCTTGGAAAAGATAGTCGCCCGCTAGGCGGCGTTCTGAAACGAAAAAGGCAGACAGCAGCTGCACATCTTTTTCGTCGTAAGCGATGCGCCGAATAATGTCGGCAAGGCTTATATTTCTGTCATCGGAACTTTGTCGCAGGTCGGTTAAGATTCTGCGCTCGCACCAGTCTACGGCGGTGTCTAGCTGCTCTTTGTAGTGTCGCTCCCAAGTTAAATCGGCAAAGGTGAAGAAACCGTGCCTAACTAGCTGCTTGATTGAGGTCTCGTCGGCGCTACTAATCATGATATGAAAACCAACTCGCTCACTGAGCTGGGCTAACTTGCTAAAGGTAACGATAGCCGATGTATCCAGCTGGCTCACATGATGAAAATCCAGCACTAGAAAATCGAAGCGGCTGCCTTCCTTCTCCATAATCCGGGTACGGATTGCGGTGATTAATTTGTCGGCGGTACCAAAAAAGATAAACCCCTGCAGGACTAAGATTAGCACCCGGTTGCCCTCTTTATTGAGCAGCTCTCTGGTTTCTAGATCTCTATCAACATTGCTGGCGTGATCGGACGCGTTGGTTTCTATTTTTATCACGCTCAATTGAGAGTAGTTCACCACGAAGAGGATGATGGCGATAAAGAAACCGAAGGTAACGCCCTGCAGAATGTCTGAAAAAATGATCACCACGAGAATGATCAGTACAACAACATAGTCTGAAAGCGGCAGCTCCTCGCGAGCCTTCCAAACCCAATCGATAAGAAACTCTAAGCCTACGTAAATAAGCAGGCCGCCCAAAATAAACGTAGGGACCAGCTCCATAAATTCGGCGCCAGCAAGTAAAGACGCCCCAACCAGCAAAGAGTAGACCACACCGGTCAGCCGATCTTTACCGCCAATTTTGTCCACCAAAGCGGTGTCGGAGACATCATGCACACCGGGAAAACCACCCACGAACCCGTTCACTATATTGGTAAGCCCCATTACCTGCAGCTCATGGTCTGGGCTTAAATCTTTGCGGGCAATAAGCTCAATGCCTGACACATCAAGCAGCAACATCATCGCGCACAGCAGTGAAACCACTAAGATGCCGCCGAACTGCTCGAACACTGCGGTCCAATTGACCTGCGCCCAGTAGTCAAAATGAAACACCGGCAGCAGTGAGCCGGACGATTCGATCACCGGCACTAAACCTGATTCCGAGGCCTGCTCATGGCTGATGCCGGCGAGAAATAAAATGCCGTAAAAAAGCACCAGCGCCAGCAGCAAGATACCCGGCACAGACAGGCTGTTGTCTTTGAACATTTTCCCCATGATCAAACACAGGGCTAAAATTCCAGCAGGAGTAATTAACTGTATAAACTGAGCATCGCCAAAAGAGGCCAAACTGGGTTCGACCCCGGCGGCGACAGTGATGCCGCCCTCGACGAAGATATAGCCAATGCCAGCAAAGAAACCGCCGGTGACCGGGTAAGGAATATAGCGGACCAAGTTGCCCAGCTTGAGGCGACCCAAAAGCAGCAGAAACAGACCGGTGATAAGGGTGGTGACCATTATGGCGGCAATAATGGTGGCTTCAGCGCCGATGGAGTATTCCGAACCAAAGCTGGTGTAGATGCTGCCAACCATGACGGCAAACACCGGCACTAAGCCGTTACGGGGGGAGCAGATAACCGCTTTGTAATCACTAAACAGCGCGCCACCGACACCTGTGACAAAGGTGCCAACTAGAATTATTGCGATACCGGGAACCATTAGGCGCGCATCAGTTTGTGCAAACAGCAGGGCCGCGACAGAGACTGCAACGGAAATATTGACCAGTGCGATGAGACTGCCGGAGAGGATATTGGCGAAATAACTGGACTGCATCTTGTTGTTTTTAGGCACAAATTTAACGAGGCCTAAGGATACTACCCACATCTAGCTGTGACTAGGTATTTAGCCAATCTAACGGGAGCTGAGAGTCATTCAAGCGCAGATTTTTAAACCTCTATTGGGCTTATGCGTTACAGGACTCAATAAGACAGCAAAGCATGACGGCTGGGTTTTGAGAACCGGCTCTACTAATTGGCATTATTAACACTAAATTGACGCAACAAAATGCTTGCCCTGCCTGTCTTACCTTTTACAGCTGACCTATACTGAGACGTAAGCAAGAGGCAAACTTCACTATGCACCGATTCAATACACTCAAGGGATTATGGCTGGCAAGCTGCCTGCTGTTTAGCCCATCTGCCCTGCAGGCTACTACCCTGTTAGGCATGGATATCGATCAGATAGCCAAGCAGGCCGAGTTGATTTTTGAAGGCGAAGTCACTGAGCGCCGTGCCCTGCAAGACAGCAATTCTGGCATCATTAACACCTATATTACCTTTCGAGTCTTAGATGTCATCAAGGGCAATGCTGTTGGCGACACTCTTGAGCTTAAATTTGCCGGCGGCGAATTTGCTGGCCAAATTGTTGAGGTCAGCGGTTCGGTCTTACCGGCGCTGAATGAAACCGGCATCTATTTTGTCGAGTCAGCCACCCAGGACATGCTGAATCCACTGCTTGGCTGGACCCAAGGCCATTTTACAATCTCTACCGACGCCGGAGAACGCAGGGTTTTTTCTGCGGCGTCCAAACCAGTCATTCAAGTGCAGCCCATGGCCGGCGTTCCTGCAGCCATCAAAGCGCCCCAAGCGCTGATTCAAGGAAAAGACGGAGTCGCCGCTGGAGTTTTAACGCAAAGCCGCGCACTGCGCAGCAACCAAGCGCTCACGGTAGATCAATTTAAACAGCGCATCCGCAGTATGATCGAGTAGATCAAAATGCTCCGCGCCCTCTGTGCACTTTGCTGTCTATTGCTGGCCACTCAGGCAGCGGCGTTTGAACCTTCTGGCAGCAGCTGGCAGTTCCCCACGGCCAACCTAACCGCTAGCTTTAATGGCCTATCGCCCAGCGGTGAAAGCTGGAGCAATGCATTCAAGCGAGCGTTGGCCCAATGGACTGATCAAACCACGTTTGAATTTAGCGCCAGCGATGGTGTTCGTGACCCCTGCAGCGGCAGAAACACTTCGGCCTTTGGTGACAGGATTAGCAGCGCGGCATTCGCCAGTTCTCAGTGCGGCGCCGCCTTTGGTGCTAACGTGCTGGCTGTCACCTTAAAAACCGTCAGCTGCCCAACCGCAAACTGTACCGGCAATCGAACTATTACCGAATCAGACATCGTCTTCAACCAGTCTGTAAACTGGGATGTGTATAGCGGGCCAACTAGAAACGGGGTCAGAGATTTCTATCGAGTGTCGCTGCATGAGCTAGGCCATGCAATTGGTTTGGAACACGAGCCGGACGCCGCGGCAATTATGCAGCCGTTTATTAGCAACCTCGATTCTCTGCAGAATGACGACATAAATGGGGCCAATTTTATCTATGGCAAAGACATCACCTTCTCGTCCATTTACGGCATAGACATTATTCTGCCGTTGGCCAGCGAGATAACGGTGCCCAGCGGTAGCATCTCGCTAACGGGGCTGCTTAGTCAGGCGGATAGCAAACTTGATAACCGCCCCATCGACATCTACCAATTCACATTGGCCAGTGACTACAACTTAGATATGCGGCTGAATTCAAACGAAATGGATCCGCTGCTGTATCTGGTGCGGGTGGACTCGGCTCAAGTAGCGATTCCAAACTTTTCGTTTAGTAACGATGATTTTGGATTCGGCACAAACTCTCGAATTAGTACAACGTTGGCGGCGGGAACCTACTGGGCCGGCGTTACTAGCGCGAGCAGCACAGATTTTGGCAGCTACACTCTCTCGCTATTGGCCAATGCCCAAGCCAGCAGTTTAAGCAGCGCTGACACCTTTGTCTCCGTGTATGGCGCCGCCGTACAGGTAAACCCAAACCCGATAATTAACGGCGGGCTTGCACAAACTGACTTCAAGCTAAATGATCGGTTTCTCGATGTGTTTCAAATAGTAATTGGTAGCGAAACCACCTTGAAATTTGACCTCAGTGCCAATGGTTTTGATACTAGATTGCTACTGGTTCAGGTGAACCCTGATCAAAGCCTTGGCGAATTACTATTGGAAAATGACGATAACGGTAGCGGCACTAACTCCAGCATTCAAACATCGCTGTTGCCTGGCACCTATTGGCTGGGCGTCACCAGCTTTAGCCCGAATGCAACAGGTAACTACCGGATCGATACTCGGGTTGTTCTTCCCTAAGCTAGCTAGAGCAGTGAACGCACGCTGATTTCACGAAAATAGACTGTGTCTTCCTCGCCGTGATTCTGCACACCAATGTATCCAGACTCCGGCCGCGGGCCTCTGTCTGGCTCATACCATTCAACCTTGGGTGGAACTGGGTCGCCTTCGGTGAAGTCTGTGACTAATATACCGTTTACAGTCACTGACGTTCTATTGCCCTCAAGTCGAATCAGCAGGGTGTTCCATTCACCTACCACCGTTGGCTGGGCCAAGGCTTTGGTAAGTGAATAAAGCACACCCGTGGTATGAAATTCATCGGCGTTATTGTCTATCTGAACTTCGTAGCCTTTATTTACCGGCATCCAAGGCTCCGTCGGCGCTTGGGGAATGCGCACAAACACACCGGAGTTTTTGCCGCCAGGGTTACGGAAGACAATTCTCATCTCAACGTTTGAAAATTTTTCTGGGGTATACCAAAGCAGCCCCATCCCGCCTTCAGATTTTAACAGGCCGTCTTCAATGACAAAGCCACCTGGCCCCACCTGCTGCCATCCGTCTAAGGTTTTGCCATCCAGCAGTGAACGCCAATCGCTGGACTGCCCATTGACAGTGTTCATCAATAGCCCCATAGCTAAACCGGTTAACCCCTGTATCAGCCTTCCCGTAGAACCCTTCAAGGTCAGTCTCCTTTTTAATCTGGCGCTGCCGCTAAGTCAGCCCGCAGCGTGATAGAGGCTAGAAAAAAATGGGTTGCCGACCAGAACATGGCGATAGGCGTAATGTACACCATGGCATAGCGCAGCGAATCAACCCCCAGAGTCGGTGCCAGATAATCGCTGACCACGCCAACTAAAAAAGGACCCAACCCCAAGCCAATAATATTTAGGATAAGAAACAAGATAGCCGAAGCAGTGGCGCGCATACGCAGACCAACCAGCCCGTGGGACGTGGCAATCGATGTGCCCAAATAAACGTTAAACAACAAACCTGGAACAAACGATATAAAAAGAGCCACATACTGATTCGGCACTAGATACACAGCAATCATGAATGGCACACAGAAAAAGCCAATCAGCGACGGCAGCCAAACATACCAACGCTTGTCTGACGGCGCTAACTTATCCGCCAGCAAGCCGCCGCCAAACACACCGATAGCGCCCAATAAGCCTGTAGAAAGAGCCAGCCATGTGCCCAACTCGCCGGTGCTCATGCCGTGGGTGCGAATAAAAAACGAGGCTAGCCAATTGATCGTGGCGTAGGCTGCCAGCGCATTAAGGCCGGCGCCCAGAGCCATGTGCCGAAAAGACTTCCGGCTCCACAGTAAATGTACAACCTCCATAAAGGGCGGCTGCACTTCGGATACCTTCTTCTTTTCCATTAAGCCGCGAATCGGTTCTTTCAGCGTGTAGCGAACCAGAAAGGCTATCAAGATGCCCGGCGCGCCAACCACCATAAAAGCAACCCGCCAGCCGAAAAACTCATTCAGCCAACCACCAAATAAGAAGCCGAACAGGATTCCGATATTCACCCCGGTAGAATAAAACGCCAAGGCACTAGCGCGGCTCTCCGGCGGAAAGATGTCGGAAACGATAGAATGGGAAGGCGGACTGCCGCCGGCCTCTCCTACCCCTACCCCCACCCGGGCCGCCAATAGCTGGCCGTAATTCTGCACCAGCCCGCTAAGAGCAGTCATGAAGCTCCACAGCCCAATAGAAATTGCGACAATATTGCGTCGATTGGAGCGATCCGCTATGCGGGCGATGGGTATACCCGCAGTCACATAAAATAAGGCGAATGCGAAGCCAGTCAGAAGGCCCAACTGACTGTCGCTTAACGACAAATCCACTTTGATTGATTCTTGTAAGATAGACAGAAGCTGCCTGTCGATAAAATTAAAGCTGTAAACTACAGTCAATAATCCAAGGGCATAGTTTCTGGCCTTTTTGGAGACATAAGGGTTTATAGCTTCTGGGGTAGGTGCCGGGTCGATTTCTTGCTCTGTGCTATTTTCTTCAGACATACCAAAACCTTATAGTTATTATTGGTGTTACTAGCAGTAGTATCAATGCCTAAGCTAACTTACCCGGGCCTAAATAGTCCATTCGTTTATTGCACAATCATTTATTAATCGTGCCATCCGCGCGCATGCACTTAGTGTAAGGATTTATTGCATGGATTTACTCCAGCAATAAAACCACGCCCTCGGATGGTCCAGAGAGCGTAAAGACTTTGCAATAGACTCGTCCCTCGGACAAAGCCAGGCGCAGTTCAGGGGTTAAAAACACGGAACCTTCGGCAGTGTTTTGAATAGGCCGCAACAGGTTCGCCAGCGCCGGTTCATCGAATACATCAAGGGCATCGGCGTTGACTGACAAAGTAAGCGCAGTCACCCGCTGCTGACCTTCGCTGCGGATTGAAAATCTAAGCTCATTGGTCAATGTATCCCACGCTAAATCAGCCTCAAGCATTACATTGTCTTGAGCAAACTGGATCTGATATCGAACAGGCCGCGGCAACCCATCCGCAGCGATTGCCGGGGTTACTGCCGGAATCTGACGCGGTTTGAGCATCTGCTCATAGTCGTAGGCTAGACCAAGTAAGGCCTCATCATCTAAAAACCTGCCGAGCAACTCCATCGCCATAGGCAGACCCTGCTGGGTAAAGCCAATTGGCATCGACAGTGCTGGCAGCCCCGAATTGGCGCTAATACTGCAGTTGTTACCCGGCTGAGAATTACCGATGAATACCGGCAATTCCATAATTGGCGGGTAGACAATTGCATTAAGGTTTTGTCCAGCCAGTGTAGATTCAAGTAGCTGCCTGAGCTCGCCTCGTTTTGCCAAAGCCGCGGCGTAAGCCGTTGCATCTACCTCGCTATTGCTGCTACGAGTCAGCACTCCGTCAATTTGCTGGTGATAAAGCCCTTGGGCAACGATTTGATCTAAGTCGGCAATTGACTGTGACCCAAACTCTTCTAAATACTGGTTTAGATCGTTTTCAAATTCAAACCCGATCACCCCTGAGGCAGCCAGCAGTTCATCTAACCCAGGAATTTCTATATCAACAATCTCTGCGCCTTGGCTGGCATACCAATCGAGGGCGTCGTTAATGCCCGTGCGAATTGCCGGGTTAGCCCGGTCCATGTAATCCACTAGCCGGCCCAAGCGCACACCCTTGAGATCGATGGAGCCTAAACCTGCTAGAAAACTGCTGGGGGCTCGGCCTTCCACTAATTGCGTTGCGGCATCGTTTTCATCAAAGCCGCTTACGATATCTAAGCTAACGGCAAGGTCTTCCAAACTACGGGCCAGCGGCGCGCCGACATCTTGGGTATGAGACAGGGGCATTATGCCGTAAATACTAGATAGCCCCTTGCTAGGACGCAGCCCAAACAGATTATTGAACGCCGAGGGAATACGCACCGAGCCGCAGGTGTCCGAGCCCAAGCCGATAGCTGCAAAACTTGCCGCCACCGCAGCCCCAGTACCGCCGCTGGAACCGCCCGGCACGCGGCGGATATCATAAGGGTTGAGGGTTTGCCCGCCGATAGAGCTGACCGTTGTTATACCGTAGGCGTATTCATGCAGGTTAGCCTTGGCCAACACAATAGCGCCAGCCGCTCGCAGCTTAGCAACTTGGGTCGCTTCGGTGTTTGGTACGAACTGAGCAAGGGCAACCGAGCCCCCGCTGGTAGGCAGACCGTCGACGTTGTAATTGTCTTTTACAATAATAGGAATGCCGTGCAGCGGACCGCGCGGCCCTGAAACTAGCCGCTCTTCATCAAGAGCCGCAGCAATGGCTAAGGCGTCAGGGTTTGTTCGCACGATACTGGCCAATTTTGGCCCAGCCGAATCAAGCAGTTCAATGCGCCTTAAATACTGCTGAACAAGTTCAACCGAGGTAACCCGGCCAGCGGCCATGGCGCTCTGCATTTCAGCAATCGACGCTTCGCTCACGTTAAATTGAGACTGGGCTAGCGACAGCGGCATCAGTCCTGCCACTAACAGCCCTAAGATTACTTTCCTAAACACAATGAACTCCCCTTTGACTGCAATTTGAATGTGATACGGCCTGCCTCGCACTTTAACTTTTCAGCGTTGAGATTTGATCACTTAATTGCTACAACAAGGCCTGCGCCGCTGCTGTTGGGTTTGCAACAATAAGCGGCCAAAAAAAAGGCCGAGAGTATGATCCCGGCCTTTTTGATTTTGCATTTTTCCTATCTCACACCTAGCTTTCGGATACAGCTTGTCCTGCTACGTCTTTCGATGAATCCGTGACCGAATCTCCGATTAAACGCGAAGTCACCATACCCGCCGTAATAGAACCATTCACATTTAACGCGGTGCGCGCCATATCAATAAGCGGCTCGATAGAGATTAGCAAGGCTGCCACTGTCACCGGAAAGCCCATGGCTGGAAGCACAACCAATGCTGCATTGGTGGCGCCGCCGCCGACTCCGGCGATACCGAATGAACCCACCGCAATAATAAGCAGCAAGCTGGCGATAAAACTCAGGTCAATGTCCACACCCATGGTAGGTGCAACCATGGCTGCCAACATAGCCGGGTATATACCCGCACAGCCATTTTGACCAATAGTGGCACCAAAAGACGCGGCTATGTTGGCAATGGGCGCTGGAATTTTTAGCTCTTCTATCTGCACTCTAATGGTTAGCGGGATAGTCGCTGCAGAGCTGCGGGTGACAAATGCGAAAGTGAGTACCGGCCATACTTTCTCAAAGTAGGTTTTTAGGTTAGCGCCGAGCATCGCGATCATCAAACCGTGCACGATAAACATAAGCGCAATAGCGATGTAAGAGGCGATGACAAAGCCAATAAGAGTCAAGATCGCATTACCGTCTGAGGTGGCGATCACACGGCTCATCAGGGCAAGAACACCGTAAGGCGTTAGGCTGATAACCAGCTTAACTAGGCGCATTACAACAGCCTGAGTAGTGTCGACAAAACCGCGAATTCGTTCTCCGTGCTCTTTGTTCTCTTCAGCCACCAGCAATGAGGCGATACCCATCAAAAGGCCAAATACCACCACGGCGATAATTGAAATATCGCGGGAGCCTGCTAAATCACTGAAAATGTTTTGCGGCACAAAACTTACCAATAATTCTGGCAAGCTCAAATTGGCAACCCCACCCTTGCGGGCTTCTAGCACTTCGGCGCGGGCCAATTCGGTGGCACCCGCCGCCAATTCGCCGGCGTTTAGCCCAAATATCGTCGCCATCATGATACCGATTAAGGCCGCTATCATGGTGGTTAAAATCAGTACCCCAACAACCGAACCACCAATTTTGCCCAGTGACTTAATTTCTTCGGCTTTCATCACCGCTGCAATCATTGTGATCAGCACTAACGGCATAATTATCATGCGGAGCAAGTTGACATAGGAATTGGCGATGATATTGGTCCATTCCAGCGTCTGCACCACCACTTCATCTTGATAGCCGAAGGCGAACTGTAAGTAAAAGCCGAAGACGCTACCGGCGACCAAGCCCATTAAGACCCGGCGGGACAGGCTGGCTTCGCGCTTACCCATCTGCACTAAGAAAACCAGCAGGGCGGTAAATAGAACGAGGTTTACGATTGCAAACATGGACATTGTAGTTGCTCCTCAATGACAGGGCTGACGCCCCGAGTAACGCTGGAATTGGGCTTGCGGGCCGAAAAAACAGCAAAATCCTTTATTTTTCTGATAGTTATGAAAACGCTTGGATTCACACGATTCAAGAGTATATAACCCGAACTAGTAAAGACCAAGTCTACTCAAAGACTATTCACACAAGTATCAAAATTTTACTTGGTTGAAGAATCAGGAAGTGTCGGGCACAGTGGCAGGGCTTGGATTTTTGGCTTAGGCTAATAAGCGGGAAATGCAGGTAAGATCACTTTTTTGAATATCGGTAAGGGATGCAGACCTTAGGTCTAACAAGGTTGAAAACACCGCCGAGGCTCACTCACAGGAGAGCGCCGCAATGAGTTTACGAAACTACTACCCAGAATTAATTCGCAGCCTGCCTGAGTTTGAAGGGCGCTTTGAGGCGTTTCGGCTGGAGGCAAAAGACTGTGATGTCTTGTTCGCGTCCTACCCCGCAGGCACGGTAATAGAACCTCATAGTCACGACACTGAGAATGTCGGCATTATCACCAAAGGCCAGCTGCTGTTGACCATGAACGGCGAAACTACGACTATTTCTTCCGGCGAGTGGTATCACGTACCAGCGGGAGTCGAACATGGGGCCGAATTTATTGGCGATACCGCTGAAATCGAATTCTGGTTTCGCTAGCCCAAGCAGCTGGCCTTAGCCATTGACCAGACCAGCTGGCCGCAAAACCTAGAGCAACCAGCCACTCAATTTAAGCCGCTGACGGTTTCAAAATCAAAACATCGGTGTTGATGAAGTCCAACACCTGTTCAGCCGTACTGCCAATGAGCATTTCCGAAAGGCGTGATCGAGACATCGCCCCCATAGCAATAATGTCGGGGCTAAGCTCGTCGGCTTCTTTTTCCAAGGCCATAATTGGAGTGGCATCCACGAAGTGCAGCCGCGCTTCGGGGATTGCATAGCCTGCCAAGAATTCGGTTAAAGATTCACTGTGCTCTGATTTTATAAGCCCTGCCGGGGCGAAGGGCCGCGCCGCTTCGGCGTAGGCATGAACTACATGCAGCTCACCAGCAACAGCCTCAGAGAGAGTTTGTGCCGCCGCCATTATTTTGTGGTCCAGTGCACGGGGCTTGTCATGATTGTGCATGGGATCAATGGCCGCCAACACCTTCACTTGAACTGACCACTGCTTGTTCTTAACTAGCAATAACGGCACAGAGCAATGGCGCACTAGCTGCCAACTGTCGTTGCTCAAATGGTTGAGCTCTATCTTACCGTACGCGCGGCAGTGCTTCACAATCAGATCCGCCGCGATTTCGTCAGCTTTCGCAATAATATGCTCATAGCCTGGGTAGCCCCATTTAACTTCCGCGCTCACCTGATAACCTTGCGTTTTTAGCCTGGCGGCAATGCTATTCACGTTCTGGGATAGCTCATCACAGTACTCCCGACGCTTATCCGCCTGATTAAAATCAATACTGAGAAAATCATGGTCGAGATGTTTTTGATAAGCCACCGAAAATAAAACCAGCTGTGTTGCGGATTTGTCGGTTACTAGTTTCAATGCTTTGTCTAATTCAATTGGCAGCTGACCATTTTTGGCGGCTATTGAATTGCCTAAAACCACAAGCAACGTTTGAATTTTTTTCATGAGCTTTTCCTTTTGAATAAGCCAATAAGCAAGGGCAAATGCCGAGCTAAAGGTAGTTCTTTTAGACTATTCCACTCAACAAACTGTGCTCTGATCCATATCAATCAACACTCAAATCAGCGGGACTATTACCAGCCATGTTTGAATCGCAAGAAACATAAAGCAGCTGGCGAAGCCAGCTATTGGCACGGCGAGAGGGACGCTGAATACGTGAGGCGGCGTATCTTCTCGGCGCTTGATTCTGACCAAGGCCAGGTTAACAATGCAAAAAAGCACTAGCAGCAAGTAGGTTGTCGTTCTAGCGAGGGTTTCGATCGGCAACCAAAGGGCGGCGACAATAATCACTGCGCTGACTAATACCGTTGCTACCACTGGGGTTTGAGTACGGCTCTCAATACGACCAAAAAAAGCCGGAATTAGGCCTTGCTTCGCCAAGCCGTAGCTCACTCGAGAACCCATGATAATTTGTATCAGAGCGCCGTTGACCACAGCAAACAGACTAACAATAGTAATAAACCAAGGGTTATCGCCAGTGGCGACTCGATAAATATCTGCCAATGGCGCGTCGGAACGCCCAAGCTGCTCCGGGCTGATGGTCAACACGGCGCTTAGGGCCAACATGGCATAGATTGTACTGGCGATAAACAGCGCCAGCAGGATTGCAATAGGTAAGACGCGGCGTGGTTGCTTAACCTCCTCTGCCAGATTCACCATGTCTTCGAAGCCGATATAGGCATAGAACGCAAGGAAGGCTCCGCCAAATAGGCCAAACGTCGAGTCCAAAGTCAGGGGCTGCAAGAATTTATCGGCTGAGTCTGGCAGCGTAGTCAAGACAGGTGCTGACACATACAGGATCAGCAGCAACCCACCAATTTCCAACACGGTGAACACAGCAGCAACAGTAACCGACTGGGCAACGCCGGCGATACAGATAAGACAAAGCGCCACTATTAAGCAGACAATGACCAAGCTATCGGGCAGCTCGACAAACACCCCGAGATAGCCAGTAAAGCCTCTGGCGACGGTAGCCGCCGAGACGATCCCCGTCAGAATTATCAAAAGACCCATGGACAAAGAAAGCCCCGGCAGGTTAAAGCCATTTCTCACATAGGCCGCCTCGCCAGCGCTAACCGGGTAACGGGAAGAAAGCTCGCAATAGGAAAAAGCCGTAATGCCAGCAATAATTGACGCGAGAACGAATGACAGCGGTGCGAAGTAGCCAGCTTCCCCAGCCACTTTGCCAATCAGCACGTAGACCCCTGCACCTAAAATATTGCCAAGGCCGTAGAGAGTCACCAAAGGCAAGGTCAAATTTCTGCGCAGCTGCGGATTTTCTGGCATTACAGTGCCTCCCTATTAGTTGTAAAGGCCAACAAAGATTCAGCATAACCTTTAATTAAAACAGTGCGATGATGCGGATCAATTACTTCAGTGAATGACGTGTATAGACAAGCTGAAAACAGAAAAGGGACGAAGAAAACTAAGCTAATGCCTTCCTCGAAGCAGCAGACATCAAGTAAAGAAAATCTGAGTATAGAATTGAACGGTGAAACTTCCCGCGATTGCCCTGTGTGGCTGCATGTCTGGCGTTTACAGAACTAGCGTTAACATGCCACGGGAAGTGTTAAGTGAGCTAAAAACCTTTGTGCCGCTAGACAATCACCCTACTGGATGATCGCCTGAGTTGCCAACACCTGAAAATCCTGCCGGATATTAATATGGTTGTAAGGCCGCACCTGGGTCATCACGATGCCAATCAGTTCTTCATCACGATCAATCCAGGAAAGAGTGCAGTAGGCGCCTCCCCAATAGGCAGACCCTTCACTTAACGGCGTTGCTGCCTCTCCGCGGTCTTCAACCACCGCCCAACCCAAACCAAACCCCATGCCGGGACCGGGCAGCCACAGAGGCAAGTCAGCCGTGTGGTTTTCCATCATCAAATCAATAGTGGTTGGCGAGAGCAGCCTAACGCCGTCTAGCTCGCCGCCATTTAACATCGCCTGTTGAAACCGAATATAGTCGTGGGGTGTGGAGACTAAACCACCAGCACCGGTAAACACTCGCTTGTTGGCGTTGGTAATCCAGCGGCTGGCATTAGAGCCTGGGTCTTGCAAAACTATTTTGTTGTTATCCGGCCCCGGTGTGTACTGGGACATCAGCCGCCCGCCTTTGTCATCATCTAGAAAGAAGTGGGTATCATTCATGCCCAGTGGCCCTAAGATTCGCTCCTGCATAAACTCATCAAGGGTCTGACCAGAAATAACTTCAACTAGCCTGCCAACTACATTAGTGGCTGCCGAATATTGCCATTCTTCACCAGGCTGATAATTCAAGGGTAGCTCCGCCAGCCGATCAATATAAGAGCCAAGTGTATCTTCTTCCGTGATACGGCCAACGTCAGCATAAAAAGCTGCATTGCCACGGTAGCTATTGGCCATACCTGCGGTATGGGTGAGCATATCTCGGATAGTCGCGGGGCGCTTTACCGGCACCAATTCGCCGCTCGCAGCGCTGGCGTCGCTGGTAGTGGAAACCATCTGATTGGCAAAACTTGGAATAAACTTACTTACCGGGTCTCGAAGCTGAAATGCACCTTCTTCCCATAGCATCATTAAGGCAACCGAGGTTATGGGCTTGGTCATAGACGCAATACGAAATATGGCATCGGGCTGCATTGGCTTGCCGCTGTCTACATCCATAAAGCCTTGGGTTTCGAAATGCACGATCTTGCCTTTACGCGCCACCAGTGTAATTACACCTGGCACCAAGCTTTCATCGATATACTTTTGCATGGCTGGGCCGATGCGCTCCAAGCGCTCAGAAGACATGCCCACGTCTTCCGGTTTGGTCATCGGCAAACCGAGATCTTGGGCCCCATTGGCAGCTGTTGCCAATAGCGCTAACCCAGTGGCCGCCACAAACGACGCCAACATCTTGCGCTTTATAAAACCTGTCATAGCACTCTCCTCCATAGTTTTAAACGTTCTTGTTTTTAACTTAATTTCCAGTCGATAATTTTCCCAACAGCTGCAAC
>CAYGSO010000037.1:17489-36367 GCA_964352445.1 uncultured Pseudohongiella sp.
AACGTTCTTGTTTTTAACTTAATTTCCAGTCGATAATTTTCCCAACAGCTGCAACGGCCATCAACACTTTAAGGCGCCAGACTTGAGCGCGCCTGAGTGCCCCAATGGCCGTCTACTTCAGTGATAATGTAGAGAGACTCGTAGGTTCCAATCACCTGATTGGCGCTGTTGAAGCGCTGAAATACCGTCGCTATGTGGACCTTGCCCGGCGACACCAAGGTCACATCCCGGGTTAGCCAATGGGAATGATCCCAGCCTGCACTAGCTAGATTCGCGAAGGGGTTTCGTTGTTTGAATTCATCGGCAGTATTCCACACGGTCACGGTGCCACTAGCAAAGCGAACATGGGGGTAATTCAGCGAGGCAGCCCAAGCGTCCATATCTTTGGCATTAAAACCCAACATGAACTCGTCCATGGCCCCCATCGCCCCGGCTATGGCTGCGGATATTTCAGTATCTTCTTGCGCGCTTGCGCCGCTCGCTAGCAGCGCCCACAGCAGTAGAGTTTTAACTGCGGTAAATAGCGCTGGCTGTATGCCCCGAGGGCGAGTGTGGTGTGACATGGGTGAAGCCTCCATCTTTTTAGTCGCCCAGAAAGCGCTACTGTTTATTATTCGATCACCTTTCTTACAATAACAGGCGGACAGTGTTGTGCGGAACTCGTCTAAGCGGCAAGATGACCAACTTTAACCCATATTAGGGTATCTTCCTCCACAAAGGGGTGATGCCGGCTCAAATGAGGACTGCGAATCCAGCTGCCGGCCGGATAGCGACCGTGCTCATCCATGAACTCGCCGCTGATGACATAAATCTCCTCGCCGCCAAAATGGCTGTGGGGTTGAAACACTTCTCCTGCCGGCCAAAACACCAACGCCACCGCTTCTGCGGCATGGCTATGCAGTGGCATCACCTGCAGATTACCTTGGCCAGGGCGCCATTGGGCCTTGCTGGTATCGATACACACTCGGGCATGATCGTCGGCTTGAAACTGATGCAGCTTGACAAATATTTCACACCCGCCTTCGCTAAAGGGTGAATGGCTGAATCCCTTTGGATTTCGGAGATAGCTGCCACGACCATAATCACCCGTCTCATCCGAGAAGGTTCCTGACAGCACCAGAATTTCCTCCCCCAGAGGGTGGCCATGCTCTGAAAAGCTACCCCCCGGCTGGTACTTTACTAGGCTCGTGGCATGGCCTCGCTCAGCCTCTTCCCGCGCTAAAGGCTTACGCCACACCCCAGATTTTGGGCTTGCCACCCATTGCTGGGCGTTGCTATCAATTACCACTTGCTTTGAAAAATCCATATTGATCATTGCTGCTTACTCTCGCGCGAATCGTTGATATCGCTTCCCCTACGCATTCTAACCTGACTTTTAAGATCTCAGTTGTAACCTTCTAAACTATGTGTCGTCTAAGTCAAAAGATTACTGTGTTTTCAGATGTCTCTCGATGAAACGTCTGCAAGAGAGACCTCACAATGGCAAAAATAGCAGACACTTCCGCTCAGGACATTGTTCTTGCGCCTAAAACCGGCGCCAAGAAATATCTTGTTATTGCCGCTACAGCAATAGCCGCAATTATTGCAGTGGTCATTCTAACGCCAGTGATAGAGCGCTGGAGCCTCGCTCAAGAGTCTGTTTCAGGCGAACGTCTACGCTTTGGAACTGTGGTGCGTGGCGACTTTGTGCGAGATATTTCTGTCCAAGGCAGAGTAGTCGCCGCTGTCTCTCCAACCCTTTATGCAAGCCAAGCAGGCACTATTACTTTCCGGGTTGAAAGTGGCGATGGGGTTCTCGCTGGCGATACTCTAGCTGCGATTGACAGCCCAGAGATTCAAAATCAGCTATTACAAGAGCGATCAAAACTCTCCTCGTTAAGAGTGGAGCTAGATCGCCAAAAAATCACCACTAAACAACAGAAATTGCAAAGTAAAAAAGCTGAAGACGGTGCCACCATCGCACTAAAAGCCGCAACCCGGGAGATGTCCAGAGCGAGATCGGCCTTTCAAAAAGGCGCCATGATCGAAGTAGACTATGAGAAAGCCCAAGATGATTTACTAACCGCTGAGTTGCTTCACAAACACTCCCTACTAGACACTGAGTTAGACAGTGAGCGCCTCGAATTCGAACTTCAAACGCGACAGCTTGATTTAGAGCAGCAACAGCTCGCCGTGGCTGAACTAGAACGCCAAGTCGACGAGCTAACCATTTTGTCTCCGGTAAGCGGCATCGTCGGTAATCTGGCGGTAGAACAAAAAACCAATGTGGCAAAGAATCAGGCTGTACTGAGCGTAGTTGATTTATCGGCATTCGAAGTTGAGGTGCAGGTTTCTGAAAGCTACGCAGACGACCTGGCGATTGGCATGCAAGCAGAGATCCGTGCAGGTACCAATCTCTACGCCGCGACACTCGTCGCTGTTTCCCCGGAAATCATCAACAACCAAGTCACCAGCCGTCTGAGATTTAACGGCTCAGTGCCTGAGGGACTGCGTCAAAATCAGCGCTTAACAACACGTATTTTACTCGAACAAAAGCCAGACGTACTGATGGTTCAAAGAGGTCAGTTTTTTGATAGCGGTAGCGGCCGAGTTGCCTACATCGTCGATGACGGTGTGGCTTACCGCCGGGCTATAACGACAGGTGCTACTAGCCTAAGCAATATAGAAATTGTAGATGGTCTTGCCGTTGGCGACGTGATTGTGGTGTCAAGCACTGAAACATTCAATAGCGCAGAGACAGTGCTAATCAATAATTAGGAAGTAATACTATGCTAAAAATGAATGAAGTCTCAAAAATATTTCGCACTCAATTAGTCGAAACAAAGGCCTTGGATAAGTTTTCTCTGGCTGTCGATGAAGGTGAATTTGTAACAATAACAGGCCCTTCTGGCTGCGGTAAAACCACGTTCTTAAACATCGCTGGCCTGCTTGAGACTTTCTCTTCTGGCCAATACTTGCTTGATGGCGTTGATGTGTCTCAGTTAAGAGACTATGCGCGGGCTAAACTTCGCAATGAGAAAATTGGATTCATTTTCCAAAGCTTCAACTTGATGCCAGACCTCAATCTTTTCGACAACATTGATGTGCCCCTGAGGTACCGCGGCGTAAAGTCTGCCGAGAGGAAAGACCGCATAGAGCGAGCTTTAGACTCGGTAGGCTTGCTTGCTCGCAAAAAACATGTGCCGTCCCAACTCTCAGGTGGCCAACAACAACGGGTCGCTATTGCGCGGGCGTTAGTGGGTAACCCACTCTTCCTACTTGCCGATGAGCCAACCGGCAATCTTGACTCAAATACGGCGCTGGGTGTGATGGAACTGCTAAATGAAATCAATGCATCCGGCACTACGATCATTATGGTTACCCATGATCAAGATTTGGCATCTCGCTCGCAACGCAATATACAGATTCTCGATGGCAAGATTCACAATGAAAATCACAACAAAGCCGCTGCGTCCGCTGCCGCTTAAGCTAGGGAGAGTTTCAATGCTTTTTTACTACCTGCGTTTAAGTGCTTTAAGCTACATGAGGAATCCGATTCTCAGCTCATTGATGGTGTTGGCTGTAGCCATCGGCATCGGCGCCTATATGGTGGTGTTTACCCTTAACTATATACTCGGTGGGGACCCAATCCCTCGTAAGAGCGACATCCTGTATCATCCTCAATTGGACATCAGAACCCTAGGTCAAAACCGAGATGTTCCCCGCCAATTAACTTACTTGGATGCCAGCGCTCTATTCGATGCTAAACGTGCCGAGCGCCAAACCATGACATCAAAATTCGCGGGCATTCTAGAGCCAGCCAATCCAGAACTGCGGCCATTTTCAATCAATGGTAGAGGAGCCACCTCTGATTTCTTTTCGATGTTTGACGTGCCGTTCCTTTATGGCAATCCTTGGGGAGATGAGGACGACACCAACCAAGAGCAAGTGGTGATTTTGTCAAAAGACATGAACGAACAACTTTTTGGCGGTCAAAACTCTGTCGGAGAAACGATACAGGTAGAAGGCAATACACTACAAATTATTGGGGTAATTAATGATTGGAATCCCATTCCAAAATACTATGATATCAACAATGGTGCTATTGATAATGGCGAAGAAGTCTATATCCCTTGGAGTTTAATCCTGGGCTTGGAGCTGCCTCGAGCAGGCAATACCAATTGTTTCAAAGCCTTTGACGGAGAAGGAATACAGGCTTTCCTCAACTCTGAATGTGTCTGGATTCAATACTGGGCGGAGCTTACATCTATAGAAGCCAAAGGGGAGTACCTAGGTTTCATCAACGACTACTCGATGCAGCAAAAACAAACCGGGCGCTTTGAGTCGGAATTAAACAACAAGTTGTTCGATGTTAATGAGTGGTTAGTAGAGCAAGAAGTGCAGCCAGACGAGACCCGCGTATTGTCGGCTCTTGCCGCCATGTTATTAGCAGTATGCCTGCTCAATACCATTGGCTTATTGCTGTCCAAATTTCTTGGAAAAGCGGGCGAGATCGGCGTGCGCCAAGCGCTAGGCGCTCACAAAGGGTCGCTGTTTCTACAACATGTTATAGAAGCAGGCTTTGTCGGGTTGCTAGGTGGAATCTTAGGCTTAGGCTTTGCCGCGTTAGGACTTAAAGGAATTAGATATCTGCTGGCTGATTCTGAAAACCTGAATGAGTGGATCCAGCTAGACCCTACAATTGCGGGAATCACTATAATACTGGCTATTGGGAGCACTATTGTTGCTGGTCTCTATCCAATTTGGCGAGCGTGCAATATTAATCCGGCGATTCATTTAAAAACCCAATAGAAGCTCAACTATATTAAAAGGCGGTTAACATGGAATTCGGTCCAATCCTCCGCGCTCTAACGCGCAATAAACTCGGTGTGGCACTGATCGCTGTGCAAATCGCGTTTACCATGACGGTTATCATCAATGCTGTGTTCATAATCAATGAGCGCTCGCAGCTCATGGCTAGACCTAGCGGCATGGATGAAGCTAATCAGTTTTTTTTGTCAAGTATCGGTTATGGCGAAATATTTCAAGAAGAGCTCACCGTACAAGATGACCTGACGATGCTACGAGCAATGCCTGGAGTGGTAAATGCCTCTGTCGTCAATGCTGTACCCCTAAGCGGAAGTGGCTCAGGCACGGCACTGCAGCTTACTGATGATGAGTCACAACCTGACATTTTCTCGGCCATCTATCGCACTGATGAAAATGTTATAAATACCATGGGGCTAGAGCTAGTTGCCGGTGAAAATTTCAACCCAAGCGACATGCACACTAGAACTCAAGGTGAAAAAACGACGGCAACTAAAACCATTATCACTGTCGCGCTTGCAAAGGAATTGTTTCCAGACGCATCGGCAAACGAAACAGTGGGTAAAACTGTGTATTTTCCGGGCAGCATTCCGGTGCAAATTATCGGTGTAGTTGAACAACTGCAGGCACCTTGGCAAGATAGTTTCAATGTAGAGAACTCAATGATCGTGCCGGAAAACGTTGTCGATGGATATTCAATTTATCTTATTAGAACAGAGCCCGGAGAGCGAGATCGCCTTATGGCGGAAGTGGAAGACAGGCTGGCCGCGTCTCCTCACAGCCGCATTGTCCGCAACCTTCAATCCCTCGAAAAAACCCGTATCGAGAGCTACCGCATAGACAACGCCATGAGCACAATGCTGTGGTTTATCGTTGCCATTTTAATTTTTATCACCAGCATGGGTATTATTGGGCTAGCAGTTTTTGGTATCAATAAGCGCCGCAAGCAAATCGGCACGCGCCGTGCGTTGGGTGCAACTCAAATCGATATCTTGCGTTATTTCATGCTAGAGAATCTTTTTGTAACCAGCATCGGCGTAAGCGTCGGAGCTGTCCTAACAGTAGGTTTCAGCATCGCCTTAACAACTAATTTCAATATGCCCGTGCTAAATTGGTACTATATTCCCATCGGAATGCTAGCTTTACTATTGTTAGGCCAGCTTGCCGTGCTGGGGCCAGCATCAGGGGCAGCAAGAACCCAGCCGGCTATTGCCACTCGTTCAACTTGACCAGCCCAGATCCCCTAGAGTTACAGCTATCACAGTCAAACGGCGATTCTTGTGGCAATTCTGGTCACCATCTCGCTATTGCTATTGAGCAAGCTAATCTAAAAGGTAAACCGAAGAATTTCGGTTTGGGGACGTATTTTTGCGATATAGTACCGGAAAATTTACTAAAGCTTAGTTATTATTAGGAACTAGATCACACCACTCGGCAGAACTATGATTTTTGTTCGCAGCTTAACCAGACACAGCTTTGCACTACTGACTTTACTCACCATTGCAGCATCTAGTTACGGTGCAGACAACGGCTGGCTGGCGGGTTTTTGCGACAGCGGCACCGGGGTTTACCGCTGGAACGATGGCAATCGGTATGAAGGTCAGTGCCGCAACAATTTCTTTGAAGGCCAAGGCGTGCTCTACATCAATAACGGAGATCGTTACGAAGGCCAGTTCAGCGCCGATGCTAAAAATGGCAGAGGCGTGTACTTTTTCGCCAACGGCGACCGCTACGAAGGCAACTTCGTCAGTGGCAAACGCAACGGCTCTGGCACGCTCTACCGCGCCAACGGTGAGCGCTATGTGGGCAACTATGAAAACGATGTAAAAGCAGGCCGCGGCACCTACTTCTTTATCTCGGGTGACCGCTATGAAGGGGACTGGAGAGCCGATCAGTTTAATGGCCAGGGCAGCTATTTCTTCATCAATGGCGATAAGTATTCAGGCCAATGGCAAAACGGCGATCAAACTGGGCGCGGCGTTTTCACTTGGGTCAACGGCAACAAATACGATGGAATATTTCAAAACAATCAACGTAACGGCATGGGGACATTTTCTTGGACCAATGGCAACCGCTACACCGGCCTGTGGCGAGATGGCACTCAGCACGGTCAAGGCACTAAATATTGGGCCAATGGCGATCGTTACGAAGGTCAATGGCAAGCCGATAAAATGAACGGCCAAGGCAAATTCTATTTCGTTAACGGCAACCGATTTGAGGGTGGCTTCCGCGATGACGAAATCCACGGTCACGGCACTTACTTCTTCTCCAACGGCGATCGCTACGTTGGGCCGTGGCTTCGAGGCGAACGGGATGGCCCGGGCATGTACTACGACAGCCGCGGCAATTCAAAACCGATGGAATATAGCGGCGGGCGCAAGGTTGGCTAGGCCCGCAGTTTGTAACCTGTTTTGAACAGGGTGAACACCACAATCAGGCAGGCAAGCATGAAAATTCCCACGCTTGACAAACTCACCAGCACATTCACTTCCGATATCTCGTAGAAGCTCCAGCGCAGGCCACTGACTAGGTACAGCACCGGATTCATAAGAGAAATTGTCTGCCACAAAGGCGGCAGCATATCGGTGGAGTAAAAGCTTCCACCAAGAAAAACCAGTGGGGTGACCACCAAGGCTGGCACCACTGAGAGCTTCTCGAAATTATCCGCCCAGATACCAAGAATGAAGCCAAAGAGGCTAAACGAGATCGCCGTTAACACGATAAACAGCATCATGATAAACGGGTGGGCTATTGTTAAATCGATAAAAAACGAGGCGGTTAGCAAAATGATCATCCCCAGCAAAATGGATTTACTGGCCGCCGCACCCACGTAGCCCAAAATCACTTCTAAGGTTGAAACTGGGGCGGATAGCAGCTCATACACTGTGCCTACAAACTTAGGCATGTAAATACCGAAGGATGCGTTGGAGATGCTATTGGTCAGCAAGTTGAGCATGATCAAACCCGGCACAATGAAAGCACCGTAGTTCACCCCTTCCACCTGATCGATGCGGGAGCCGATGGCGGCGCCAAACACAATGAAGTAAAGCGACGTGGTAATCACCGGCGTCACAATACTCTGTACTAAGGTTCGCTTCATCCGCGACATCTCAAACTTGTAGATAGCGAGCACACCGTGGATATTTATAAACTGCATCTTACTGCTTCCTTGTTTGCCGAGGCCTGTTGCTTACTTAGGATCATGCACGAGAGAGACGAAAATATCTTCAAGCGAGGTCTGGGTGGTATTCAAGTCTTTGATTTCGATAGCGGCTTGTTTTAACTCATCCAAAAGGCCGGCAATACTCGAGTGCTCCACCTGAGCGCCAAAGGTGTAAATCAGCTGCTGGCCGCTTGGCGCTAACTCCAGCTCAAAATGATTTAGCGAGCTGGGTATTTGTTCCAAAGTAGCCGTCAGTTCGAGAATCAGCTGCTTCTTTCCGAGCTTTGCCATCAGCTTGGTTTTTTCTTCGATGACTATGAGTTCACCGTTGTTTATCACCCCAACCCGGTCGGCAATTTCTTCGGCCTCTTCGATATAGTGGGTGGTTAGTATAATAGTAACCCCCGTGTTTTTTAGTTCCCGCACTATTTGCCACATGTCTTTGCGCAGCTCGACATCCACACCGGCGGTAGGCTCATCGAGAAACAAGATTTCAGGCTCGTGGGACAGCGCCTTCGCAATCAGCACGCGGCGCTTCATGCCCCCCGAGAGAGTCATAATCATTTTGTCTTTTCTATCCCACAGGGAGAGGGATTTTAATACTTTTTCGATGTGCTGGGGGTCTGGCGCCTTGCCAAACAGGCCGCGGCTAAAGGACACCGTATTGAATACAGTTTCGAACGAGTCGGTGGTGAGTTCTTGCGGCACCAAGCCGATCATTGCCCGGGTTTTGCGGAAGTCTTTTTCGATGTCAAAGCCAGCAACGGTAACCGTGCCCGAGCTTGCCCGGACAATACCGCAAATAGTTGATATCAGTGTGGTTTTGCCGGCGCCGTTAGGGCCAAGCAGAGCTAGGATTTCGCCCTTCTCAATATCGAGACTGATGTTTTTCAGGGCTTGAAAACCACCGCTAAAAGTTTTGTTAAGATTATTTATCGAGACTATAGTGTTAGATGTGTCGCTCATAGGCTAAAGAGTATGGGACCTCACCCACGCAATATCAACGTTTACAGGGAGTTTTTGGCGCATCCGCCAATCGATAATTTCTAGCAGCGTGATAGACTAGTCGCCGACATACTTCTTCAGTCTAGAGTGACCTACTATGCGAAAAACTCGAGCTACTCCTTGTCAATTTCCCAAACGGCTACTTGCCCTGAGCTTTGCTGCCGCAAGCCTGTTTTCCACAGCAGGACTCGGCGCCGAATCGATAGAGCCCGCATTGAACAATGACGAGCAGACCTTGGTGCAGTGGCTGGACAATGAAGAAGGCAATATGCTTGAGCTACTTGAGCAGCTTACCAATATAAATTCGGGCAGCTTGAATAAAGCCGGGGTTGATGAAATAGGCCGCATTCTGACGGCGCAGTTAGTTGAGTTAGGTTTTATGACCCAGCGGTTACCGGGCGAGCTAATTGAAATGCCAAGCTGCCCCGGCAGCAGCTATAGCATCGATGTCACCGATCACATTCTGGCAAGTAAGCCTGGCAACGGCAAACGGCTGCTGTTAATGGGCCACATGGACACAGTATTCCCACCCGATAGCCCGTTCCAAACTTTTAGCCGCGACGGCGATACCATGTATGGCCCCGGCGTTGCCGACATGCAAGGCGGTTTAGTTGTTATGCTCTACGCCCTCAAGGCCTTGCAAGAGGCTGGTGAGCTGGACGGTTTAAACTTATCGGTTTTCCTCAACAGCGACGAAGAAATTGGCTCGCTCTCGTCACGTAAATACATCGAAGAGCAGGCCCTGCTGCATGACTACGGCCTAGTCTATGAATCATCTGGCAACGACACCTTAACTCG
The DNA here is from genome assembly GCA_964352445.1 of uncultured Pseudohongiella sp. Classification (GTDB taxonomy): domain Bacteria; phylum Pseudomonadota; class Gammaproteobacteria; order Pseudomonadales; family Pseudohongiellaceae; genus UBA9145. Next base: position 27,262 of record CAYGSO010000037.1, read on the forward strand.
CCAGCGCAAGGGCTTAGGCCAAGCGCGGTTTGTGGTCAACGGCAAAGCCTCCCACGCTGGCGGTGCTCACGAACTCGGGCGGTCTGCCATCAAAGAGCTGGCCTATAAGATAGTCGAGATCGAAAAAATCACTGACTACGAATCCGGTGTCACCGTAAATGTAGGGGTGATTAGTGGCGGCGAAGCCCGCAACACGGTTGCACCCTGCGCCGAAGCCCTCATTGATCTGCGTTATCCGGCACCCGAGCAAGGAGTTGCTGCCGTCAATCAGTTCGAGCAGATCTTCGATTCAGTGTTGAGCTACCCAGTAGACTCCGGTGAAATAAGCACCACCAGCTGGACTAATCTGCACCGACCGCCAAAAATTCCAACTCCAGAATCAGACTATCTGCTGGAGAAAACTCGAGCGATTGGCAGGCTGCTGGGCCAAGACCTTGCGGTAACGGATTCCGGCGGCGGCACCGATGGCTCTCTTAGCCAGTCGGTTGGCCTGCCCACATTGGACTCATTGGGCGTGTCAGGTACTGGTGCCCATTCCAACCGTGAAGAAGCTCGCGTGAGCTCTTTGGTAGAAAGAGCCAAGCTCAGTGCAGTGTTAATACATAGACTGTCCCGCGAATAAGTGTTTTCATCCTTGCCAGCTCAAAGAAAACAAATAATAGGGCGGGAGCAATCATGACTCAAACAGCGGGCTCAACTGGCAGCGATGCTGATCAACCTTTAAGTGCAGATCAAATCAAGCACGCGAAAGCGGCAAAAGCCTATGAATCCCCAAGGTATCGTTACCTTGTTCTAGGCATTCTCACTGCCACCTACGTCTCTAACTTTGTCGACCGCCAAGTGATCAATGTCTTGGCGTCATACATCATTGAAGACCTGCAAATATCTGACGGCCAATTCGGCATGCTGTCCGGCCTCGCATTCGCCTGCATCTACACAACGCTGGGCATTCCCATTGCCCGCTGGGCAGACATTGGTAACCGCCGCAACATCATAGCGATCTCGGTGGGTATATGGAGCATCATGACCGCCGCCTGCGGCGCGGCGACAAATTTCACTCAGCTGTTTCTGGCCAGATTCGGTGTCGGCATTGGCGAGGCCGGAGGCAGCCCACCGGCCCATTCTATCGTTTCGGACATTTTCCCAGCGGCTCAGCGCGCCACCGCCCTCTCGGTTTACTCCCTCGGAGTCTACGGCGGGATTTTGGTTGGCACTGTCGGCGGCGCTTATCTTGTGAGGTATTTTGATTGGCGCACCGCCTTTGTGGTGGTGGCCATTCCTGGTATTTTCCTCGCCCTTTTGGTTCGCTTTGTCATCAAAGAGCCGCCGCGAGGTTTAGCCGAAAAACGCAGCGATATGGCGCCTCCTGGCTTTGTCAAAGTTATGGGGTTTTTATGGGAGCGTAAATCATTTCGCCATTTGGCCTTCGCCTGTGCGCTGCATGCATTTGTCACCTATGGCATCGGTAACTTCATGCCGCTTTTCTTAGGCCGCGTGCACGGCATGCCAATTATCGATGTGGGTTGGTATTACGGTTTAATTGCCGGCGTCGGTGGCTTGGCTGGCACCTTTTTTGGCGGCTGGATGTCCGACCGCATGAGTAATAAAACCGGTGACAAAACCTGGTATGTGTGGATTCCGTTTATCTCCACTGTTCTAGCGATCCCGTTTGCTCTGATTACATTTTTAGTCATGCCTAGCGGGATAAGCGCTGCGTTTTCGTATTTTTTGCCGGTATTCTGCGGCGGCTGGTATCTGGCTCCGTGCTTGGCATCCACTCATTTCTTGGTGGGCATCCGCATGCGTGCCATGGGCTCCGCGGTACTGCTGTTTGTATTAAATCTGATCGGCCTCGGCTTAGGCCCGATGCTGACCGGCTATGTCAGCGACTGGCTAACCCCAACCTACGGCACCGATGCGCTTCGTTACGCCATGGCTATTACGGTGCTAGTCAATGTTTGGTGTGCCCTGCATTACTATTGGAGCGCCAAGACTATACGGGCTGATTTCGATAGAGCGCCTCAGTAGTTAGATAGCGTCCAGTGCCTGATCGATTTTTGACACTGGAATAACAGTCAGGCCCTTAATCGGCGTCTTGGGCGCATTGCCTTTGGGCACAATAGCACGGGTAAAACCGTGCTTGGCGGCCTCCTGCAAGCGTTCTTGACCACCCGGTACAGGACGGATCTCGCCAGCCAAACCAACCTCACCAAACACCACTAAGTCTTTTGGCAAAGACTTGTCTTTAAAACTTGAGACTATGGCCAGCAGCAGAGCGAGGTCGGCACTGGTCTCGGTGACCTTCACCCCGCCTACTACGTTCACAAAGACATCCTGATCCGCCATGTACATACCGCCATGACGGTGCAGCACCGCCAACAGCATGGCCAGCCGGTTTTGCTCTAGCCCCACCGCGACCCGCCGAGGATTGCCGAGCTGGGATGAGTCTACTAGAGCCTGAATTTCCACCAGTAAAGGTCGCGTGCCCTCCCACAGCACCATGACTATAGAGCCAGGTGTATCTTCTTCGGTACGGGCAAGAAAAATAGCTGAGGGGTTCTTCACCTCTTTCATGCCCATCTCGGTCATGGCGAATACCCCAAGCTCGTTAACCGCGCCAAAGCGGTTTTTCTGCCCCCGCAGAATTCGATACTTACTGTCGTTGCCGCCTTCTAGCATGATGAAACAGTCGATCATGTGTTCTAACACTTTTGGCCCAGCCAGGTTGCCGTCTTTGGTGACGTGCCCCACCAGAAACAGCACCGTGTTGGTTTGCTTGGCATATTGAATAAGGTAAGCCGCGCACTCACGCACTTGGGAGACGCTACCGGGTGCGGACGCCACGTCGGAGCTGTGCATGACTTGGATGGAATCTACAACGATTAACTGAGGCCGGTGTTCCTGCGCCGCTTTGCAGATTTGCTCCACATTGGTTTCGGCCAGCAGCTTTAAATCGGCCTCTGGCAGCTTTAACCGCCGCGCCCGCATACCCACTTGCTGCAGTGACTCTTCACCTGTGACATACAGCGCACCTTTGCCGCTGTCGGCCAGCAGGCACATTATTTGAAGCAAAAGCGTACTCTTGCCCGCCCCAGGGTTGCCACCCACCAAAACTACGGAGCCCGGCACCAAACCGCCGCCGAGCACCCTATCCAACTCGCCGATGCTGCTGGTGAAGCGCGGCACGCTCAGCAAGTCGATATCCGACAGAGTTTGCACCTGTGAGCGTTCGCCGGCGTAGCCCTGTTTACGGAAATCCGCTTTGGTGGCAGGAGACGCGCTCGAGCCCAGATTGATCTGCGATAAGGTGTTCCACGCCTTGCAGGACGCACACTGCCCCTGCCACTGACCGTGCTCGGTGCCACAATCAGTGCAGACAAACGCTACCTTGGTTTTCGCCATGTCTTGGGTGTCTCGATTAAATTTTTACGGTGTAAAGCTTAAGTGTAGAGCTTAGTTGATGTAACTATAAAGTACGCGATTTGTGACCTGACAAAAAAGCTCATAAGCGATAGTGCCAGTGGTCTTAGCCACCTCGTCGGCCCCAAGTCCATTTCCCCACAAGACAACTTCGGAGTTTATCTGGGTTTGAGGCAGGTGAGTTAGGTCAACGGTAATCATGTCCATCGAGACGCGGCCAATAACATGGGATCTGCGCATGCCTGCTTCGGTTTTTACTAACACCGGTGTTGTGATGTTGGCTGAACGTGGGTAGCCATCGCCATAGCCCACTGACACCACCCCGACCCGCGTTGGTTTTTCACACACGTAGGTCGCGTTATAGCCAATCGACTCACCCGCGGCCACATCGTTTATCGCGATCAAGCGCGAGCTCAAGCTCATCACCGGCTGCAGGCCTAGGTCTAGCCCTGACTGTTTTGCCAAAGGCGAGCTGCCATAGAGCATAACTCCCGGCCGCACGATACCCTGATGGGTATCCGGCCGCGTCAGTATGCCAGCCGATGCCGCAAAACTAGTTAACAGTGTTGGATAGTCTTGGGACAAAGTTGCTTTTGCCTGCTGGAACGCCGCCACCTGTTTATCGGTGAACTGTTTTGAAGGCGCTGCGCTCATGTCATCGGCATAGCCTAAATGAGACATGAAAATAACCGTGGTGTTAGGCAATGCCGCTAAGCGGCGATAGGCGGCAATACTCTCCGCCGCTGGCTGCCCCAGCCGGTTCATGCCGGTATTAAATTTTACCCACACGGTTTTTGAAATTGCGGCGAATTCAGCTTCGGCCACTTCGCAGTATTGACTCAGCTGATAGGCAGAATGAATGGCTGGCTCGATGTTGTGCTCTAGACAAATACGCACTTCGTCTTTGTTGATGCAGCCAGGCAGTAGCATGATGGTTTTATTAAAGCCGCCGGCGTGCAGCGCCAATGCTTCGGTGAGTGCGGCCACGGCAAAAGTTTGCAATGCAGTGCTCGACTCCACCAAGGCCTTGGCCACTGGCAACATGCCATGGCCGTAGGCGTTGGATTTTACCACTGGCATAATGCTGGACCCAGGGCACAGCTGCTGCACCCTGGCAAAATTAAACCGAAGGGCGGCCAGATCGATAGTAGCCCAAGTGCGGGGAGTGGGTAGCGACATAGTCATAATAACCCTAGCGACTAGTGCCCATGGGTGTAGCTGTCATCGTATCTGGGCTGCACATAGCTTTCGAAACGCGTGTATTGACCTAAGAAGCTCAGGCGAACAGTGCCAAGTGGCCCATTTCGCTGCTTGCCGATGATAATTTCGGCAACGCCTTTGTCGGGGGAATCTTCGTTATAGACTTCATCCCGGTAGATAAAAGTAATCACATCGGCGTCCTGCTCGATGGCGCCAGATTCACGCAGGTCCGACATCACCGGGCGCTTATTGGGCCGCTGTTCCAGCGAACGGTTGAGCTGGGAGCCGACAATCACTGGGCACTTAAATTCTCGCGCTAGCTGCTTGAGTGAGCGGGAAATTTCAGACACTTCGCCTACTCGGTTGTCACCGAAGCCTTTGATTTGCATCAGCTGCAGATAGTCCACCGCGATCATGGCAAGCTCGCCATGTTCTCTCACTATACGCCGTGCGCGGGCGCGCATTTCAGTTGGGCTAATGCCAACCGAGTCGTCAATAAACAGCGGCCGATCTTTGAGCTTAGCCACAGCGGCATTGAAATTAGGCCAGTCTTCTTCTGACAGGTCGCCGGTGCGAATCTTGGTTTGATCGATTCTGCCAATAGAGGACAGCAAACGAAAAATCAGGCTTTCCGCCGGCATTTCTAAACTGAATACCAAGACCGGTTTATCGTCGGCCAGCACCGCTGTCTCGACGAAATTCATCATTAATGAAGTCTTGCCCATGGAAGGTCTAGCGGCGACGATAATAAGATCTGACTTCTGCCAGCCTCGGGTTTTTTCGTTAAGATCAGTATAGCCCGTGGTGACCCCTGTGATGCCACCATCAGACCCGGCTAATTCATCAATTCGCTCAACCGCGGCGGAGAGCAACGGATTGATAAACACCGGGCCTTGGTCTTGGGGCCGGTCGTCAGCAATTCTAAATACCTGCTGTTCTGCTATGTCTAGAATCTCTGCCGCTTTGCGGCCGCCGGTGTTGTAGCCAGAATCGGCAATGCCGTTGGCGACACTGATAAGCCGTCGCAGCACCGCCCGCTCGCGGATAATGTCTGCATAGGCCTTGATATTGGCGGTGCCGCGGGCGTTGCCAGCTAACTCACTGAGGTAGTCGATACCGCCGGCAAGCTCTAGCTCATTTAAGCTGCTTAGCGCTTCGACCAAGGTCACAACATCGATGGGGCTGTTGGCCTCACCCTGCTTGCTCATGACTTTAAATATCAGCTGATGCTCGGAGCGGTAAAAATCCTCTGGCAACAGGGCGTCGGCAATATTGTCCCACTCGGTGTTATCCAGCATAAGACCGCCCAGCACCGCCTGCTCGGCTTCCACCGAATGGGGTGGCACCTTCAGCGCTGCTAAGGGATTGGACTGATGATTGTCGTTGGCAGATTCAAATGACATGGATAGGAGATTACCGTAAATGGCTCAAACAATGGAGTAAAAAAAAGCGCCATCTGAGCTATCAGTATGGCGCTTTTTAGAGTTTCTCGACATCCGCGGCAGTTAAACTCATGCCTTACCGAATTCCGCGAAGCTTAGAACAGCTTAATCGTCCTGATCGGTGTCTTGATCTTCTTCAATAAAACCGTCGTCGCTATTGTTGGCATCTGAATGAGTGCGAACCACAACGATTTTAACCGTTTCTGTTACGTCGTAACCAAAATCGATTGCCACGTCGTATTCACCCAACGCGCGGATAACGCCATGGGGAAGCAGCACTTCAGCTTTAGTCAGGTCGCTGCCCACTTTAGCGTTGATGCCGTCGGCAATATCTTTAGTGCCCACTGAGCCAAACAGTCTGCCTTCGTCACTGGAATTAACTTCCAGCACAAGCTCAAGCCCTTTGACTTTTTTGGCGCGGGTCTGCATTTCGCCCACTTTAGAGTTGTGTGCAGCCATTAAGTCAGCGCGGCGTTCTTCAAATTGCTCGACGTTTGCTTTAGTCGCTGGCAATGCCTTACCCTTCGGAAACAGGAAGTTGCGCGCATAGCCTGATTTCACTTCAGCGGTATCGCCTATTCCACCGAGCTTGCCAATCTTTTCTAGCAAGATTACGTTCATGATTTCGTCCTCATTATAAATTCTATCAGGCGGGTTTTGACATCCGCGCTCGAAAATCGTACCAACTATCAATCAGTGCGGCCAAGACCAAAACCTGTAGTAACCCAGGTAGGGGAAACAGCGCGTAGAAAGCAACCAGCCACATGGAAGACGCTTTCTTTTTACCAACCAAGCCGTGAACCAATGCGACACCCGAAAAAATAAGGGGCATGGTGAAATACAAATTCCAGCTTTGAGGTATCACCCCAACAAAGGTCGTTATCAACATGGCAGCCAGCAAACCGGCAGCCACTTTTTGTTCTATGCGCAGTCCGTGAAATTCCTGCTGGAAACCTCCCGGATTGTAAAGCGCCGCCTGCATCCAACGGGACAGCATCAACAGCATCGCTGCCAGAAACATATACACCGCGCCAAAGAAGCTGGGTATGGTTTCCCTAAATTGCTCGAGACTGACCATCTGCATATTTTGCTCAGACAGCAGCAGCTCGAATTGCTGGTACACGACTCCGAGTAGTTCTGATTGAGACCGCATATACAGCTCAACACAAATACCAACCCCGATCGCCGCCAAAAGAGTGAACTCCCACGACTCGGATTCTCTTAATATCCAAGCCAAGACCGCAAGTCCAAATACCAGTATTAGCGGAATCACATCTCCGGCTACTGCCCAGGCTGCCAATGGCAACACCGCCCAAACCAAAACCAGCCCTGCTTCTTTAAGGCCCTTTCTAAGGGTTACCAAGCCGATAATCACCGGGCTGAGTAAATTAACCATGGGAATTAATCCCAGCAGCAGCGTCACCAAGATTGCCTGCTTGCGTCCCGTCATTACGAATTCAGCAAGGCGTTTCATGGTGTTATTTATACCTGATGGCTATCCGTGTATGGAATCAACGCCAAGTAACGGGCGCGCTTAACTGCAGTCGCCAATTGACGCTGGTAGCGTGCTTTGGTGCCAGTAATACGGCTAGGCACGATTTTGCCAGTTTCTGAAACATAGGCTTTCAGAGTTTCTAAATCTTTGTAATCAATCTCAACTGTACCTTCTGCAGTGAACTTGCAGAATTTGCGGCGACGAAAATAACGAGCCATGATAATTTCCTGTTATAAAATTCGAATGGTTAGAATCTAGTCTTTGGACAGTTTACTGCAGCTTACTCGCTGGCAGTTTCCTCAGACTCATCATCAGCCGACTCAACGTCTGTGTCAGGCTCTGCCTCTGCAGTCGCAGCTTCAGCTTCGGCTGCTGCTTCAGCGCTTGCTGCGCGAGCTGCTGCGGATGCCGCTGCGGCGTCATCTTCCAGCTTGCGCTTAGCTTCAGCACGGGCTTTGCGTTCTTTGCCTTCACGCTCGCCTTTAAGAATCAATGACTCTTCAGTCACTGGCGCTTTTGCTTTGATGATTAGATTGCGCAGCACTGCGTCGTTGTAGCGAAACAGCGTACCAAGCTCTTCCAATGCCTCACCGGTGCACTCAATGTTCATGAGGGCATAATGGGCTTTGTGAATCTTATTGATAGGGTAGGCTAATTGACGTCGGCCCCAGTCTTCCAAGCGGTGTACTTTACCACCGCAATCGTTAACAACTTGGGTGTAACGGTCGATCATCCCTGGAACCTGTTCGGACTGGTCGGGATGCACCAGAAATACGACTTCATAGTGTCTCATAGAGACTCCTCTTGGGTTATGCCTTCCATCCAACACATGGCGTGCGTGGTAAGACAAGGAGTTATGTACAGCGGAATCGAGTCCCGCCAACAAAAGAGCCGGAATTCTAGAGAAACAGTGCTTTGGATGCAACCTCTATCGAGCAAACTACGGCAGATTTACAGTAAAACACCGGCTTTTAAACCGTTTTTCTCGCTAAACGGGGGTTTTGCGCTGCCGCGCCGCCTCAAACAAGGCAACTCCAGTGGCAACCGACACATTCAGACTGCTCATGGCACCCGCCATTGGAATAGAGACTTCGTGGTCGCAGCACTCCCGGGTTAAGCGGCGCAAACCTTGGCCTTCAGAACCCATCACCAGCGCCAAATGGCCGGTTAAGTCCTGATCATAGATTGAGGTAGCGCTGGCATCGGCGGTGCCGACAATCCAAACCCCTAGTTCCTGCAGCTGCTTCAGGCAGCGAGCTAAGTTGGTGACTGCCGCATAGTTCACCGTTTCAGCTGCCCCGCAGGCCACTTTGCGGGCCGTTTCATTCAGCGGCGCTGCCTTGTCTTTAGGGACTATCACCGCATGCACCCCAGCGGCATCAGCTGTGCGCAGACAGGCGCCTAAATTGTGGGGGTCAGTGACTCCGTCTAGCACCAGCAGCAGTAAATCGCCTTCCTGCTGAGCCAACACCTCCAGCAGCTGTTTATCATCGAGAACCTGAGAGCTGCTCTGAACTTGGGCGGCCACGCCTTGGTGAACCCCTTTGAA
>CAYGSO010000038.1:0-35930 GCA_964352445.1 uncultured Pseudohongiella sp.
TGGGCATAGCTTGCCAGCAAGGTGGTTGCTTGGATCTTTGAGGCTGTGGTCACAAGATAGGTGCCACCGCAGACACTCTCTATTTCGGCTTGGTTTAGTTCTCTCATTGCATTCTCCTTTTTAAACAGTTGGTCGCTAAACCTTGTTAGCTTAGTTCAGCCGTCAAAAGAGACCAAGAAAGGTCAAGAAATTTTCGTCACAGGCCGGCGGTAAAATACGCGGCCAAGGCTGCGCGGTCGGCGTCGGTAAGTTTGCTGGTGTTGTGCTCGATCACATCATTCATGTCACCGCCCACAAACTCGCCGCTAGGCTTCATTCCGATCAACAAAAACAGATCAAAATTGTCTTGGCTCCAGCCTTCTAGGGCTTCGCTATCAATCGCTTCGATAACTTCATCGCCAAGAGTCGCGCCAGCGTATTGGCGCGAATAATCTGGAATACCCAGGCTGTTTCTTGGCGTATGGCATTCGCTGCAGTGGCCCAAATGGCGGGCGAGATAGGCGCCCCGGGCGAGTATTTCTTCATCGAATTGGGGTAACGATGGCTGACTAATATCTGCCAGCAAATTCCAACCGGCAACGGACCATCGAGATAACCAAATTGGCGTTTCCGGGGCTGGAACTTGATTGCTTACCGCTGGCAAAGACATGAGGTACGAGCCAATGTCGAGGGCGTCCTGATCACTCAGGCCGCTGTAGGCGCGATAGGGGAAGGCGGGGAAATAGAAACTGCCACTGGGAGTGCGACCGTGTTTTAACGCAGCAACAAAATCGGCAGCTTGCCACGCTCCTATGCCGGTCTCCATGTCTGGGGTGATGTTAGGAGTGTAGAAGGTGCCGAAATCGGTCGCCAGACCATGGCCTCCTGACAGGCTACTTGGATCCGCTTCGCCGCGATGGCAGCTTAAGCAGCCGCCGGCTATGACTAAGTATTCTCCTCGGGCGATAGACTCGGGCGAATCGGAAAGCTCTAAAGAAGCGGGGAGCGAAGGAGGCAAAAAAAGCCACAGCAAAATGGCTGGGACAATGACTAAGGCGCTAAGACGTAGAATGGCTTTTAGTTTCATCTCATTAAGTACTTAGCAGGCCATTGGCTAGCTGTTAGCGGATCGAAAGATGAGTGTTACAAAAATCCAATGCCTGCGCAATGGCAGCAACACTCATCCTACCGTCGTCCCACTGCGCTCACTTTGCCGAAGGTGCTTAAAACTACACCAAAGTGGTCAACATCTCTTTATCAAACGTCACCAGCTCATCCATCTTGCCATGTCTAACCTTGTTGGCCCAATCGGGGTTGGCGATCAGTGCTCTGCCCACGGCTATTAAATCAAATTCATCGGCTTCCATACGCTCGACTAATTCATCGATGCCGGCAACCTCAGCGGTGCCTTCTCTATAAGTCGCAATAAACTCTTCGGTTAAACCTACGCTACCGACACTGATAGTCGGCTTATTCGTTATCTGCTTCACCCAGCCCGCTAAATTAAGTGACGACCCTGCAAACTCTGGATCCCAAAAGCGGCGGTTGCTGCAGTGGAATATATCAACGCCAGCGTCCGACAAAGGCATGACAAACTGCTCTAGCTCCTGAGGCGTATAGGCCAGCTTTGACTCATAGTCCTGCTGCTTCCACTGGGAGAACCTTAGAATCAGAGGAAACTCATCGCCAATCTCGGCACGAATCGACTTAATGATTTTTTGCGCGAATAAGGTTCGCTTGGTCAGATCGCCGCCGTATTCGTCGTCACGAATATTGGTCCCTTCCCAGAAAAAATTATCAATCAGATAGCCATGAGCCCCGTGCAATTCGATGGCATCGAAGCCGATGCGCACGGCGTCAACGGCGGCTTGGGTATAGGCCGCGATAAGCTCATCAATCTCGCTGGCCTGCAGCGGCTCCAGCACTTGCTTGCCCGGCTTGATGTAGCCCGACGGTGAGGCGGAGGGGTAATCAGGATACGGCCCTTCACCAGGCTTGCGAATCGCCCCGACATGCCACAGCTGCGGCGCAATTTTGCCACCCGCTTCATGCACCGTATCAACCACATGCTGCCATCCGGCTAAGGCATCGCCATGAAAGCAGGGGATCTGCACGCCGCTAGAGGCCGCCTTGTGGGGAATCGTTGTTCCCTCGGTAATAATGAGGCCAACTCCACCCTCGGCGCGGCGGCGATAGTAATCGGCGACGTTCTGGTCCGGCACCCCGTTGGGTGAGAATTGACGGGTCATTGGCGCCATAACTATGCGGTTGGCAAGTTCTAAGTTACGAAGCGTAAAAGGCTTGAACAGTACGTCAGATTTCATAGCGGATCCCAAATTAAGTAAAAAGCGCTGGCATTCTAGTAGCTGGTTCTGCCCTTGTCGACTTTGCGGTATTGCCGGTACACTGAGGCTCACAGAAAAATGGGGCAAGATCCATCAGCCGCGCCTCACTTTGCCGTTAAGGACATGCAGGGGTCTCCAATTGCTCGAATTCCAGCACATAGTCCAAGTGAATGACTTGAATGACAGTAATGCACTTGTCATTAGTCGTGATCAGCTATGGCAGGGCCTAGTTTTACGGGCCTATAGCCCTGAAAAATTTAATCAGGCACTGCGATGCGAGTCATCAGCTATCGATGCGAATCAGTTTATTCGTAAGATTTACGCGGGCGACACGCAGTTTACCGAGCAGGTGATTATGCACCCCCAATCCAAGATAGCGACCAATACCCTGCCGGGCAGCGGTGGCCTGACTGCCCAAAGTTCAGCCTTGATTGAAGAGCCCGAGCCTGCCAGCTTATTTGTGCGCTTTAGCTACCATCGGGAATTGGACAGGGGTGCTGACAGCGTTAATGTGGCAGAATATTTAAAAGCGGCCTATGTGCAGCTGGATCGCGAGGCGATCGCCCGCATTCGGATGCTGGCACAAAGTGAGAATGACAACTTAGCACTCCATTAAAGTCAAACTAAAAATCGGTGGCTCTATCTATGAAATCGACTCGGCGCTCTAACACCATCGCACCCGCAATCACCACTTCACTGTTGTTTCTTATGGCATCAATATCCATCGCCTATGGCGCTGATAGTGAAACCTTTGATGCTGCCGCGAAGTACCAATCAACCTGCTTCGCCTGTCACGGCACTGGGGCGGCTCACGCACCGGAGGTAGGAGATGTTATTGAGTGGGAGATTCGTTTAGACAAAGGCTTGGATACCTTAGTCCAAAATACTATCAGCGGTTTGAACGGCATTATGCCAGTGCGGGGGCTGTGCACCGACTGCTCCGACGATCAGCTAAAACAAATAGTCGAATACATGCTTGAAAACAGCCAGTAAACTGCTCGCGGATAATTCTTAAAATAAAAAAAGAGAGTTTCTAATGCTTATAACTAACAACAATACTGCAAAGAAAACTTGGTTCAGTCTCATCCTGCTGTTTAGCCTTGGTGCGTGTTCGCCTGAATCGGATACAACATCCATTCCGGTTCCGGTTGGCGGCACCAATCCGCCAGTGGAAATCAGCCCAATTGTGCTTACTGACAATTCGCCGTCATCAAACCAGTCGTCGATCCAAACCATGGATTGGCCGCTACATAACTTCGACCTATTCGGCTCGCGGTATACCCCAAGTGATCAAATCACCCCTGCCAATGTTGCCTCCCTAGTTCCTGCATGGCTGTTCCAGCATGGGGTGATTGACGGCGTGAGTAATCAAACGACCCCGGTTGTCGTCGATGAAATTATGTATGTGACCGACTCTCGCGGCAGTGTCTATGCTCTTAATGCCCGCGATGGTCACTTATTGTGGACCTATGACGTCACTCGGCTTATTGGTGGCGGGCGCCGCGAAGGCTATATTTTCCGCCACCGCGGCGTCGCCTACGACAATGGCATTATCTACACGGCGGCGGGGTCATTTCTGTTTGCACTGGATGCCAAAACCGGAGCGCCAATAGAAAGCTTTGGTGATAATGGTCAGGCCGCGGTGATTCTCGATGTGCTGCAGCAGAAAGATCCCTCCATAGAAACGGCAATTTCGGTAGGCTATTGGTTTACCACAGCCCCGCAAATTTATGATGGCGTGGTTTATTTAGGCACCACCCGCAGCGAAAGCCATATCGCCGGAGGCTATGTGCTCGCCATTGATGGCAACACCGGCGAGTCTTTGTGGCACTTTAATACCGTGCCGCAAGACGAGTCAGACCAAGGCTGGGAATTAGCCGGCCCCACCTGGATTGGCGGAGAGCGCAATGGCGGCGGTATCTGGGAAACTCCGTCAATTGACCCCGAGCTCAATATGATTTATTTCGCGGTCGGCAACCCTTTTGGCGACAGCACTAAGCGCGACGGTATGAATCTGTTTACCGACTCTCTCATAGCCCTGTCACTGGATACTGGCAACCTAGAGTGGTTTTATCAGCAGGTACATCACGACGTCTGGGACTACGATTCGGGCAACCAGCCTGTTTTATTTGATATGGAAGTGGACGGTCAGCCGGTAAAGGCCCTAGCCGAGGCCAATAAAAATGGCTGGCTCTATATTCTCAATAGAGAAACAGGCGAGCCTGTGCATCCAATTATAGAAACCCCGGTTTCAACGATCACCGCTGTTGAAGGCGAAGTGCCTTACCCAACTCAGCCGATTCCTCATAAGGCCAACGGTGACCGCATGGAACCGGTGTCGCCGGTATTCCCAATTGATATTCCCGCCGCGCAGCTAGAAGGCAATGAGTTAGTTGAGCAGTTCACTCCCATAGGCCCGGGCCAGATTTTTGCCCCCGGTTATGGGGGCGGGTCTAACTATTCACCTATCGCCTTCAGCCCCGATACCGGTTTGCTGTATGTAAACGCGATTGATCAGCCGTTCAATTCAGGCCGTGATGCAATGGGCTACTTCTCAGCCTATGACCCCACCACGGGCGAATTAATTTGGCGGCAGATATTTGAAGGCTATGGCCAAGCCGGCTCGGTAGTCACCAAAGGCGGCGTCGTGTTTGTCGGCACCGGCAGCAATACCGCAGGTTATTTTTTCGCGTTCGATGCAAAAACTGGCGAAGAGCTTTGGAAATTTAATACCGGGGCTGGGGTTTTTGCGTCGCCTTCAATTTTTGTGATCGACGGCAAAGAATATGTCACTGTGGCGTCCGGCGGCGGCTCTCGAGGCCGGCGCGGTGGGGATTTAATTTTGACCTTTGCACTGCCCTAAAACTAACTATGGAAACCCTGTCATTGACTACTATGAATTTGAAACTAACGCTGGAAAACACAGTTAGAGTCACTGCAACAAAAATAGCAGCGTTGGTTTTATTGCCCGCTGTTCTTATCAGCAGCAGTGCCTGGGCCCAAGACAATGAAGCCTTTGACAGTTGGTTAGCCCAGCTCAAACAAGAAGCCCGCGAGGCCGGCATAAGCGATGCCACGTTGACCCTCGCCTTTTCCGACATTACGCCGCCGGTAAAGGCTGTGATCGAGAAAGACCGCTCACAGCCAGAGCGGGTGCAAACCTATGACGACTACTTAACCGCTCGAGTCACCCAATGGAAAGTGGACACCGGCAGAGATCTCATGGCAAGGCACCAAACTATCCTAGAAAAAGTTGGCAAAGCCTATGGCGTGCAGCCACGCTTTATTGCAGCAATCTGGGGTATGGAAACTAATTTTGGCACCTACCCTATCCGCGAGCCTTTGTTCAATGTGCTAGCGACTTTAGCCTTCGACACTAGACGAGCGGCCTATTTCCGCGCAAATTTTTTGGCGGCACTGCAAATTCTAGACAGCGGTTTTCCAAGCTATGAGCAGTTAACCAGTTCCTGGGCGGGCGCTATGGGCCAGTCGCAGTTCATGCCGGATAGCTATTTGGAATATGCCGTGGACTTCGACCAAGATGGCCATGCCGATATATGGACCAACGAAGCCGATGTTTTTGCCTCGATCGCCAATTACTTTAAGGCGCGCAACTGGCAGGATGATCAAACTTGGGGGCGCAAGGTGAGGTTGCCACTCAACGGTGAGGAAACTTTAGTTGGGCGCCAAGCAGACGGTTTAACCCCTGACCAATACTGCAAGCGCTACGACAGCCTCGGTATTTGGCGAGACCTGCAGGACTGGCAAACGCTAGGGGTCAGAAAGTCAGATGGCGGCGATCTGCCAACGCGGTCTATCCCTGCAGCGTTAGTGCTGGCCGACACCGGCGACGATGAGGCTTATTTGGTGTATCGAAATTTTTGCGCCATTATGAGCTACAACCCGGCGTTTAAATATGCGCTGTCAATTGGGCTGCTATCTGATCTGCTTGATTAAAAATAAGCGGGTTGGTGAGGGCCTGGTCGCCGCGCAATCTTGGGTCTAATTGCAGCCCGCTATTAGTTAAAACCGCTTTAAATTGACGCCCGCTATGAGTTCAAGCCCCTATGTTATTTACCATCGGCTACGCCACAAAACCATTTGCCACCTTCATCGAACAGCTTAAGCGCTATGAGATCGATGTGGTAGCCGACGTAAGATCTGTGCCCTTTAGCAAAGTGTTCGTTGATTATCATCAAACGGCGTTAGAAAAAACCTTACCCCAACACGGTGTAAAGTATGTGCATCTTGGCAATGAGTTGGGTCCAAGGTCTAAAGACCCAGCTCACTATGACAGCAGTGGTCAGGTGCAGTTTTCAGCGCTGATGGAATCAACGCTATTTCTGCAGGGCATAGAGCGGGTAAACCTAGGCTTAACTAAAGGCTTTAACATTGCGCTGCTGTGTGCTGAAAAAGACCCCGCTGGGTGCCATCGCAGTCTTTTGGTTTCATACTATTTGAGCCGTGCACAGCAGCTAGAGATTCAGCACATTGATCATGAAGGAACGCTTGAGTCTCAAGCCGCGCTGGAACGGCGTTTGATTAGCCAACAAAATTTAAGCGCAGACTTGCTAACCCCGGCAACAGAATTAGCCCAACTTGCTTACGAGCAGCAGCTTAAGCAAACCAGCTACCGAAAATAATTAGGAGCGCCGCACTATGTCTTTTCTTGAACACAAAATCCCGCCGCCTGTGGTGGCGCTAGTTTTTGGCATTTGTATGTGGTTAGCAGCGCAACTGGGCCTGCAGATCAACCTACCTCTGTGGATCGCCCGCACTCTAACTGCCGTCACATTAATCTTAGGCCTGTTGATACCAATCGCCGGTGGGGTTGGGTTTAGAAAAGTAAAAACCACTGTTAACCCGCTGCAACCCGAGCAAGCATCTACGCTGGTAACTAGCGGCGTTTTCCGCTACTCCAGAAACCCCATGTATCTGGGCATTAGCTTGATCTTAGTGGCTTGGGCGATATACCTGTCGAGTCTTGGCGCGCTAATGCTAGTGCCTGTTTTCATGCTGTACATCGACCGATTTCAAATCCAGCCGGAAGAGCGAGTCTTGGCCGCCAAGTTTGGAGATGAGTTTAACGCCTACCGGCAGTCGGTCCGCCGGTGGCTTTAGCTCGCCGCCACCTAAGTCAGCGAATACTCGGTCGGCTGGCCAACCCCCTAGGGCGCTTCGCTAAAAATGGTCTAGCCATTGCCGCGCTTGGCTTATTTACCGCTGGCTGTGGCCCGGTAGGGCAGTCAGCTGAGCCAAACCCAATCGCTGTAACTGATCCCAACGCTGAGTTAAGTTTTACCGTGCTCAACGCCGAGATACGGCAGGACATTATCACCGCGCTAACAAATCAGGGTATTGAGCACTGGCTCCATGAAGATGGTTCAGTGGGGTTTTATGGAAGAGACTCAGACGCCGTCGATAGGATTGGTTTTAGCGCCATTGGCGAATACGCCGCGAGAAACTAATTTATTTATTGGCCCCATAGTAGATACGCATCACCGCTTATTTACCGTATGCTTGCACTGCTGAACGCTACACATTCTTATTCAACTTCTACTTTGGTGTTTTCATGAAATCGTTTCCTGATCCATTTTACCGCTGGCGACCCCATCCCTGGCACGGGCTCGAAGTGGGTCCAGAGCCACCGCGTATTGTGCATGCCTTTATTGAAATCTGCCCCTTTGACTTGGTTAAATATGAAGTCGATAAAACCACGGGCTATTTGCGGGTGGACAGGCCACAGCGCTCTTCCTCACAGCACCCAACCCTGTATGGATTTATCCCAAAAACCTACTGCGGGGATAGAGTTAGCGCGCTAATGGAAGGCTCCAAGCGTGGCGATGGCGATCCGCTGGATATTTGCGTGGTGACAGAGCGGCCCATATCGAAGACCGAGATAATTCTCAATGCGCGAGTGATAGGCGGCTTGCCCATGTTAGATGGTGGCGAAGCCGACGATAAAATTATCGCCGTGCTGCAGAACGACCCCATTTGGGAATCGGTTGACGATATTGAAGACCTGCCCAGCGCCCTAGTGGAGCGCATGCGCCATTACTTCATGACCTATAAGCTAATGCCCGGTGAAGAGAACAAAGTTTCAATCGGCCCGGCTTATGGCTATGAGCACGCCAAATTAGTCATACAGGCCTCTATGGCCGACTATGGCAGCGAGTTTGGCTCAGACTAAATTGCTAACAGTGCCCAAAAGCGAAAGCCGGCCGGGTCTGTTAGACTACAGCGGCTATGGAGCTTATAGGCCCAAATTTATCCAGCGCCCAGGCTCTTGCCTGACGCTACAAATTGAGGAATTACGTCATGACTCAACCCAAACAGCTAAAACTAAACTGCCTGCTTGTCGGGCTATCGTTTTGCCTTACCGCAGGCATTGCTGCGGCACAAGACGACGCTAGACCAGACCTGAACGGGGTGTGGACCAATGCGTCCCTAACCGGTCTATCCAGACCCAATGGGGTCGAACAATTAATCGTAACTCCCGAGGTTGCAGCGCAAATCGCCGCCGGCACCCCTATCGCCGGTTTGGCACCGGGGGATTTCGACGAGAATACGCCGGTGAACGAAGAAACCGGTGCTCCGCCAGCGGGTAGCTTTGACTTCGGCCTAAGAGGCTACAACTCTTTCTGGACCGACCCAGGCTCCAGCTTAGCCTTGGTTAAAGGTGAGTTCCGTACCTCTTACATCACGATCCCAGAAAACGGCAAGGTGCCACGCTTGGAAAACCCGAAAGTGCGCTTCCAAGACCGCGGCTTTGGCAGACGCTATTTAACCGGCAACGGCGACAACTCGGGCCCCGAGGCCCTGCCTTTAGCTGAACGTTGCCTGCTTGGATTTGGCAATACCGCAGGTCCGGGCATGATGGGTACGCTTTACAACAGCTCCTACCAGTTTGTGCAGACGGACGACTATTTCATGATCAACGTCGAAATGGTTCACGATGCCCGCATCATCCCCACCTACAGCTCGGCTGAAGAAGCCCGCGCCAATCGTCGGCCTGACGTATTAAAGCCATGGCTGGGTGATTCTGTCGGTTGGTATGAGGGAGATACGCTAATCGTCGAGACAGTCAATATTAACCCCCAGCAAATGGAGCAAAGCTCGGTGCCAATCACTGAAGATGGCCGCATTATCGAGCGCTTTAGCCGCTATGCTGATAACGAAGTTTTCTATTCGTTCACGGTGGAAGACCCCAATCTTTACAGCCAAGCGTGGACTGCTGAGCTTAGTTTTTACACCCTGGAAGGCAATCTCTATGAGTACGCCTGCCATGAGGGCAACTATGCCATGCCGGGCATCTTGGCGGGCGCTAGACTGCAAGAAGCACAGGAAGCAGCTGCCAACGACTAAGCGCGCGGCAAACACGCCAAGCGTTCAAGGGCAGGGGTTTTATGAAGCAAGTTAGCTGCATAAAACCTCTGCCCTTTTTATTACGGGCAAATGTGGCCACGGCAGCAATTCAGTTCTACTAATGGTCCCAGGGCGAATTACTGTGCTATAAATCAGTTCTCATAATAATAAAAACAACTGCCTAACATGTTCGACGCGTTAGAAAACACCTCCCTTGCGGCATGGGTAGGGGAATCCTTATGGGCTTACCCCGGCCTGCTCAGCGTTCACATTATTGGTCTGGCGATTGTTGTCGGCCTGTTTGCGATACGCGACCTAAGCCTGTTGGGAATGTTTAGCGCACTCGATTTAAAGGTATTTCTCGCGCTTAACAAAATAGCGGCGATTGGGTTTGCAGTTAACGCCGTATCGGGTTTCATGCTGTTCTCTTCTCAAGCCTCTTTTTTTGTTCAAAGCACGCCTTTTCTTATCAAGATCACTGCCATCACAGTAGGCATGACTCTCGCTTGGGTGCTGCACCGCAGGCTGGCCAGAGGCAATTTTAAACAAGTGACAGGTGGCACCAAAACCATCGCCGCATTGTCTGCCCTTTGCTGGCTCACCGCTATCGCCGCTGGGCGACTTATCGCGTATCTATAGGCCTGGTTATGCTGGATATTCTCGCACACGCTTTTTTAGGCAGCCCGTTAAACCAATGGATACTGGCCACTTATTGGCTGTGGCCGCTGCTGGAAATAATTCACTTTATTGGCTTAAGCCTTTTGATGGGTGGTTTACTCGTGGTGGATCTGCGCATGTTGGGCCTGTTCCAGCACTTAAGCGTCGCCGCTACCCATAAAGTACTGCCCATTGTCTTGTTCGGGTTTGCATTGAATCTAACTACCGGTATTTTATTTTTCGTGGGCGACCCCATGCGATATTCGGTCAATGTAGGCTTTCAGATTAAGATGCTGCTAGTTTTACTGGCGGGGGCTAACGCCCTGATTTTTCACAGCCGGTATTGGCTGAATGATCAGTCAAGGTTTACCGTAGCCCTTAGTAGGGTCGATGAAAGGCTTGTAGCTGGCATGTCATTAGGGCTGTGGACAGCTGTGCTGCTGCTGGGCAGACTAATTCCTTATGTCAGTACCGGTTAGGCTTAAACTGCCGCTGTAAAGCAACAGCCGCGTTGTTTTGACTATTTATATTTCGACGGATAAAACCGCACAGACGCCCGTGACGACTCGGGGTCACAGTCATAGGCAGCGAGCTTGTAACCCGCCCGGGCTGGGATCCACCGGGTAGTATAGGAAGTTGGCTCTAGTAGAAACATTGGATCGGCAACCGTTAGCGTTACCCGCAGGTCATCGCCATCGCGCCAATAACGTTCTGTCACAACTTTTTGTGCTGATGAAGGTATGCCGTTGTAGTCATCAAACCCTGCGACATCAAACACAAAATGGGTTGTGGTGACGATCAACGCGCCTTCTTCGTAGTGACCCACAGAAAACCCTTGAATGGAAAAGTCTACCGCCGTTGGCTGCCGGCCATCTAGCCACACTGTGCGCAGCTGATCGTCTTTCTCATAGCGCAGCAACACCCGATCCGGCCACTGGGTCACTTCCATATGGTAAGGATCATACTGAATAGCGGGTGAGGACGCTGGCTGACAGTCATACTTGGGCGCCATGGTTTCTTCCCAAACTTCTTGATAGGCCAAGGCCCGCTGATTGAGTTTAGGAAAGTTGTCCTCGCCCCACGGCACGGTAGTGTCGTTAATAGGTCTAGCTCTGCCACCCCCGTCCCAGGTGCCGCCGAGATCCGGTATCTGGGCATCCACTGCTTGCGAGTAAGAGTGCCCGCAAGCACCAATCAAAAGACTGGTGGCGACAATGAGTTTGGCCATCCTCACAGTAGTTGAACCATAGGTTGATAATTGGCTATTCATAGTGATCCCTGTTTCAAAAACCTGCCTTAGACAATGGCTTTGAGTAAGCCAAAACCATTTGGCTCGCAATAATAAAGCGTCTACTGATCCGACTGCCTTTCTTCTACCCTGCCACCGGATAACACCGGGGTGCCGTCTTGTCGAGTCATGCGGACACAGCATAGCCCGCGTGAACCGTCGGCCCGTGATGGTTGACCGGTGGCCTTGACCATCATCCCAAGTGGCAATGAATCGGGAGTCCAACCGACCCGCCGCAAACCAACCGGCGCGCCCAGTTCAATTTGCCACTCTACGGTCTGGCCACTTTCATCGGGAACATCAAGATAGAGAAACGCATGGGGGTTTCGGAACACGAACCGGGTGACGGCACCTTCGATTTCAACCCGCTTGGTGGAATCGTAAAAGGGCGCGCTGGCATGGTGGGCAATCACCGGAGCAACTAAGATACCGGCACTGGCGAAAGCGAGAGCGCCCACGGTAATCAGGTAATTGGGTTTTACCATCTGACTCTCCTTGTTTTTATTGTTATTCAGAGCACTGACCCAGACTAATAACTATCTACTGTGTGGTCAATAACATTCTGCTGCAAGGCCTTTTCGCGCTTTTGACTTTTCCAGCGGCAGAGCCCTGAGTGCAAATTCTGCCGGCGACCGAAAACACGCCCGTCCCAGCCAGATCGGGCCTTAGTCTTTTGAAATGGCCATCCGAAAACCGATGGATTGATTGCGCACCCCGGGGTCCATGCCCCCGCGGACCGCGGCCCGCACATTATTCACAGCATCAAGGTAAGAGCCGCCACGCATAACCCAGAGGGCGTCTGCTGCCAAATCTTCTAGATCGTCATTGCTGCTGTAAGGGTAATCCTGCAGCGGGCTACTAGTCATTTCCCACACATTGCCAGACATATCTGACAGCCCGTAGCTGCAGGGAGCACAGGTAAGCGCACCCACAGTGAGTAAGCCGTTGCTATTGTAATTGGCCATGTCGGTTCTTGGGGCAGAACCCCAGGGAAACACTCGCCCGTCCGTGCCTCTGGCTGCTTTTTCCCATTGGGCTTCGCTGGGCAAGGTTATTTTTCCGCCCTCATCGAGAAACTGCTTAAGCGCACTGGGGGTCGTGTCAGTATTCCTCAGCTGGCTCTCTAGCCAGCGCCCGTAGGCTAGAGCCTCGGGCCACGTAACTCCGGTAACAGGGTAGTTGCCGGCCCTATCAAGGTTCACCTCTGCGGCGGATCTGCCGGTAGCGGCTAGATAGGCTTTAAATTGTGCAACAGTAGTTTCGAAACGACTGATATAAAATGTTGGCAGGGTAACTTTGCCTTGCCTGAGGGACCTTGACCACTGTTCATTGCCGTAGGCTAGGCGGTCAACGCGGGGGTCGCTGCCCATCGTAAACTGCCCTGCTGGAATCTCGACAAAACCCCAAGTGTTATCGGAAGGCAAAAACCAAGCGTCGGCACTAAAGCCAGCCAGATTTTCAGGCAGCGCTGAAGCTTTAATAGAATCCGCTGCAGAGAGTTCTGCATTCTCAACACTTTCTCGGGTCAGCCACACGACCGTAAAAATAATTGAAACCAGCAGAATTAGCAGCCCCAGTGTTCGACTTGGCTCTAGGGGCGCTGGAGCAGTTGGCGGCGCGGCAACAGGCCTGCCTTTTTTGCTCACGAACGCGCCTCTTGCCTTGCTATCTCGCAGGCAAACAGCCATTGGTGCTCACAGGCACGGTCATACAGCTGGGCAGTAGACAGCTCCATAAGGTTCTTGCCGCCTTGGCGCAACATCAGCCGCAGATCCAGGTCTTTGGGCTGTTCTGCCAGTGCCAAGCCTTCATTAAGAAGATTAGCGCAGCCGGCTTGAAATTTAAGCTCACAAGACTTCGAAAAATAGGCGTAGGCAGACTCGTTATCCGCCGGAGTAATTTCGCCCTGGCGGTAATGGCGGCCTAATTCATTGCAGGCCCACGCCGAATTGTCATTGCAGTAAGTGGACTCAACTAACAGCAGGCGCTCACAGGCGCTTACCCGACCGTCGGCGCAGGCGGTTTCCCAAAACGGAATGCTGTCGCCAGTATGCTGGCCATCGGTTTTACCTATCAGCGACATGCTAATAAACACAAAAGCCCAAACCGCCATATGCGCGATGTTTGCTTTGCCTCCAAGCCAGTTCGGATTCCATAGCGTTAACAACGTTTGAGAGTTAAACCGGCGCACGAAATTATCGATAGCAATTACGCTCAAATTTAACAGCGGCACACACAGCAATTTGTCATAGAAAGTGGGCGCGCCGAACAAATCCAACAGGGTGTAGAGGGCAAACACGCCAACTCCATAGAGGGCGCCAAAGATCATCTTACCAAAGGGGGTGCGCGGTGATGTTGAGGGGTCAGTAACTAATAGGTGTAGACCTAAAAACACCGCCGCCGGAATGTCTGAATCTAAAAAATAAGGCACCCCGTTCAACCAATAGTAAAGCGAACTAGCGCCAAACAAAACCAACGCCGCCGCGCCGGACACTAGGGTGATGGAAAAGAAGTACATCACCACAAGACCAATACAAAATAAGAACAGATAGATATTGGGCGCCAAGGTCAGGGTTGATGAAATTAGTGGGGCCCAAGTCAAGCTGGTGCTGTCGGTGATGATAAGTACTAACGAAAACAGACCTAGTGCGAAGGCAGACGGATTGAAAATATGCACACTGCGCCCCTCACGGTTCCAACGCACATATTCCTTGCCCATGAATCCCACGGCGATCATCAGAAACTGCATATAAAACCAATCGTCTCTGAACCATAGAAACAAATTGGTGCTGAAAATTATGGGGATTGGGCCAAAGCCGAGAATATAGTCACGGCCCCGAGACCATGACAACAATATGCCAAACGTAAATGCGAACAGGACTTGGGCCAACAGCATCAGCATGTGGTCATACACAGGCGACCAGAAGTAACCCCAGTACAAATAGACGCTGAACTGGATGGACATTTGAATATAGTGCTGAGAATGGATCGCCACATGAAACCCTTGCTGCAGGTTTGAGCGCTGTGACATTACATACA
Organism: uncultured Pseudohongiella sp.; assembly: GCA_964352445.1. Classification (GTDB taxonomy): domain Bacteria; phylum Pseudomonadota; class Gammaproteobacteria; order Pseudomonadales; family Pseudohongiellaceae; genus UBA9145. The sequence goes on from CAYGSO010000038.1 coordinate 14,674, forward strand.
GATAGGTCTGCCAGCTCAGCAGCACCAGCACAGCGCCCCAAAACGACCAAACCAAAGCCTGATTGCCCTGCACCCGTGGCGTAAAGGACACGGCGAACAGGCTGAGGGTCAATATCAGGGGCAAGCCAAAATTGCCAATTGACAGAGTGGAACCGGCGGGTGATTGAGCTGAAGCGGCGTTAGCCATGAACGTGTGCCTCGGGCAGCCCTTAATTGGCGCCGCCGCGTTAAAATTGTCAATAAAAATCAAGACGTAGAGAATAAACTAGCTGTTGCCGCAATTCAATTTCACCAATAGGCACAGTAACTGGAGATCAAGGCCAGCGGTTGCCCCGTGGCCTGCAACTGCTAATGGCCAATCAGTGATTGCTGACAGCTGCTCGAGACATCCTCAACCCCATGACGAGGTCAGTCATAGCGCTTGAAAATAGGCCAAAACAGGCGTAATTTCTATGCCTAGCTATAGACATCTGCTGCAAAAACAAAACAATAGTTGGAGATTTCAATGCTCAATCCCATCACTAAAGCAGTCAAGCCGCTCTCGCGCCTAGCCAGTAAACGTAGCGTAGTTGCTGCCCTCGCTTTCACAATCGCGAGCTCAGCTGTCGCTCAAAGCAGTGATATCCCGCGCACGGAACACGGCCACCCAGATTTACAGGGTACATATACCTTTCGCACCATCACCCCCTTAAACCGGCCCACCGAGCTGGCAGATAAAGCGGTTTTAACGGAAGAAGAAGCCGCCGAGTGGGAGGCGTTCGAAAACCGACGTCAAAACCGAGATCTAATTATTGATAGCGTAGGTGGTGCTGGCTACCCACCTGGGGTGATTTCCTACAACGAATTTTGGTACGAGCGAGGCAGCGAGACTATCTCCGACCGACGCACCTCATTGGTTTACAGCCCAAGCAACGGCCGGATACCTGCGGTGAATGCCCCAGGCCGCGAACGCCGGGCCGAATATGGCAAAATGCTGTTTGAATCGGCTGGCCCTGAAGGTCGGACCACAGTTGACCGCTGCCTTACCGGCTTTATCGGCGGACCGCCGATGATTCCTGGCTCATACAATAACAACATGCAGCTTGTGCAAACCAAAGACCACGTCATGATTCTCAACGAGATGATTCACTCCGCGCGAATTATTCGGCTCGACGACGAGCACCATACCAAGCAGCTAAAGTGGGAAGGGGATTCTATCGGCCGTTGGGAGGGCGATACCTTAGTGGTTCACACTCAGCATTTTTACCATGATTATAATATCCGCGGCATGTCAGATCAGGCCGTCATCGAAGAGCGATTTAGCTACGTCGACGAAAACACCCTAGACTATGATTTCACCGTCACCGACCCACTGTCATGGGATGAAAGCTGGTCAGCCAAAGTGCCCCTTAGACGTTCCAGCGACCCCGTTTACGAGTACGCCTGCCATGAAGGCAACCACGGTCTAGCGGGAATTCTTGCCGGCTGGAGACGCTACGAGGGCATGGGCATGAATGGCGATGGCACACCGAAAGATTAATTAGCCCCAAAACTTATTAGACTAAAAGGGGCTTATGGCCCCTTTTTCTTGAACTCACTAAACCTACACACTAAGAGAATAGAAATGCGACCGACGATCCAAGCCCTATTCATTGTTTTTCTAACGAGCTTTTCGCTACATTTGCACTGCGCCGAGCTTGAGCGGGTCTTCCTCAAATCACGAATGGACCCCAATGCCATCACCATCACCGAAGTGGATATTGTTTTTCTTTACGATGAAGCACTAGTCGATGAATTCCCCAAAACCAAGTCCCGCTGGTACTCCATGCGCCGAACCCTCACTCAGCGCCACAGTGACAAGATGGACGTCGTCAGCGTGTTCGTGCCCCAAGGCTTTGACTCAGAAACCGCCTCCTTGCCCGATCAAAAAGACGCAGCCGTCAAAGTCTACGTCATCGCCCAACACGACGACGGCAGCGTCGCCCCAATTGACGTAACCCAGCGCAAAGACATCACAGTGTTCATCGATAGCTTCGGCATCATCGTTGCCGATTCCCAATCAAAGGGGTCAGAGTAACTTGATCAACACTGCTTTTCTGAAGCCAGGCGGCATTTTAAGCTATTACTTTCGACCGTGGCTTATATGACTCCAAGCTACAGAGGTATCTAGACCAGAACAACCTGTGCGATGGAAAGTAAAGTGGCTTAGGCAAACAATCAAGAGCAAGTTGGCAACAGCAAAGAGGGACTTAGGAGCCCTATAAAATAAACGAGAGACTCAATTCAGCAGGCTCTCAATGCTGAAATTCTAGTCTCCTGTTGCTAAAACAGTCTGCTGAATACTAACCTGATTTGCAAATTCTAAAGACAAAAAGCAGCGCTGGTTTGGCCATGCACTCGTCGCGTTTCCTTTTTATAGCGGCTTCGAGCTTACCCACTTCAAGCAGGGCTTCAAGGACGACTTGGTTCTCATTGGCGATTCGAAGGACGTTACCGCGAAGCTCATCAAATTCACCGGAGTGCTGATTAGCCAGTTGTTTAACAGGTATGAGTATACCTATTCCCATGCGGTCGTCCTGCGCATTCTGTGAAACTACCTTTTCAAAAAAATCGGGCCAACATTCCAGGCTGTTGTTAATATGTGAGCCTGTCCAGTTTGATCTTCTACAATCCACATCAAACTTATCGAGTTCATTCAGCTCGTTGTAATCGTTAAACAAACGCTGCTGGGCGTCGCGCAGTTGAACATTAAGGCGGTAAAAAGTTCGCCGCGAAGTGACGACTATTTCTTCAATAGGAATGGCGAGCTCGGTTGGGCGGTCAATTTCGCTGGTTTCTTGCGTTGCTACTTTTTCAACAGAATCCTGGGCCCTAGAAGTGGCGCTCAGGCTTAGCACCAGTATGACTATTGTCGCTAAGAGAGCATTTTTGGGCTTGGCATGGCTTAGCGTTATCAGCATTGGTCTTTCCTCACTATTATCGCTTTAAGCTCACGAATATTAAACCGATCAATCATCGGCCAATGGTAAATCTGCGTTTATTTCCAGACTAACTGACCTTTTGGTCTAAAGTACAGAGTTTTAATCGTGTATAAGTAAACCAAAAGGGTCAGAGTAACTTGACCCTTGATATTGTTCTAAAATCATCAAACTAGGTCAAATTAGTGCTTTCGAACAGCGTCTGTGTAACTTCCAGCTAAGACTATAACTAGACCGCAATATACTGAGCGGTTGAAAACAAAGTGGGGAAGGAGGCAATCGGGGATGTAACAAAAAACATATCGTTGGCTGCTAACGGATGCTAGCAGCCAACAACAAATACTGTTTTAGTGCGCCGTCACTATGTCGAACGCCGCGCTATTGAGGATGAAATGAGCCGCAATACTTGCAGCATAACCAAGTGCTATCGCCCACGACCACTTAAGGTGACCAAAGAAGGTATAGATACCACGGGCCTGCCCCATAACTGCAACACCGGCAGCCGACCCTATAGATAGCATAGAGCCACCCACGCCCGCTGTCAGAGTCACCAACAGCCATTGGCCGTGGCTCATGTCAGGGTTCATAGACAGCACCGCAAACATCACTGGAATATTGTCTACAATCGCCGAGGCAAAGCCGACCATGATATTGGCGGTGGTTGGGCCCAGGTCGATGTAAAGAAATTGCGATACCAGCGCTAAATAGCCGAAGGCGCCAAGGCCACCCACACACAAAATGATGCCGTAGAAAAAGATTAAGGTATCCCACTCAGCCCGCTGTAGGTTCTGGTAGATATCGTAAGTCTTGCCCTCTTGGCTATGCTCATTATGCTCTGAGCCAGGCTCTTCTTCGCCTAGTTCGGTAAATGGCTCGCTGTTGAATCGAGCGCGATCACGCATCGCTAGGTAGTAGCCAAATAGCTTAAGGAAACCTAGGCCTGTCATCATGCCTAACACAGGCGGTAGATGGAGGAAGTTGTGGAAGCAAACAGCCATGGTAATAGTTAAAATGAATAGTCCAACAACCACCCATGCGCCATAACCTAGCACCGCCTTATCGGTAATCGCCGGTGGCTTTTCATTAGGAATAGCAAAGCTGAGAATCACCGCGGTTACGCCCCAGTTTATGACTGAAGGGATGAACAGAATAAAGAACTCGGTGAAATCGACAATACCTGCCTGCCACACCATCAGTGTCGTAATATCGCCGAAAGGGCTAAAGGCGCCGCCCGCGTTGGCAGCAACAACAATATTAATACAGGCAAGGCCGATGAATTTGAGGTTTGTACCACCCACTGAAATAGCGACGGTTGCCATTAACAAAGCGGTAGTTAAGTTGTCGGCAATTGGCGACATGAAAAATGCAATCAGGCCGGTAATCCAAAATATCTGTCTGAATGAAAATCCGCTGGTGACAAGCTTGACGCGAAGCAGATTGAACACACCGCGCTCTTCCATGGTGTTGATATAAGTCATCGCCGCTAACAGAAACAAAAATAGCTCAGCGAATTCTAAAATATTATGCCGCACCAATTCCTCGGCGGTATGAGTATCCCCAGTGCCTATATAAGCCAGGGCCACCATAAACCAAATAATACCAGCGGCGACCACCACCGGTTTTGATTTACGCAGGTGAATCGCTTCCTCGGCGATGACCAGGGCATAAGCAACCACAAAGACCACGATCGAAACATAGCCATACCAGGTGGATGTTAGGTTGACTAAAAGTGGGTCTGCCGACGCGGCCATCAGACCAATTGGAATCAGCGGCATTAGCACCAACGCGCAGATAGAATAAATTGTTGATTGCCGTCGGTTTTTAAGAAGGTTTGAAAACATCTAAATACCAGCTCCTTTGCTTGTGGTTTTTTGTTAGTAGGCCAAAACTCATTACTGCTTGCTCGTAAGCAGCCATCGGGCACAGTTCTTACGAAACTGGGTCCCATGCATCTACCTTAGTTGAAGTATAGATTAATGTAGGAAATACAGGCCGTTATTCTTATTCGCTTATAATTGGGCTCGTATTGTATCGATTAGATCGACCAAATGAGACTCACTTGCTGTGATGTAAAACATTGTCACAGGTGGAATTTAGCACAATAAAACTCGCCCAATATAACTCTTTCTTAGGTTAATCGCCTGTTATATCTCGATTTATACTAAGTGAAAAGGCTATTGTGGTTTTTTCCAAATGCTTACCGCACAGCTGCTTAAGTTTGTGTCATTGCACATGCAATCAACAGCAATTGAACTCGCTTTGTGGGTAGTTTATTCTTCGTGCTCCCTCAACGAAGCAATAAGAGTTATCAGAATATGAACAATAACAATGCTCTAAAATCGTTGGTCATCGGTTTACTGGCAACCCCAGCCCTCGTGTTTGCCCAAGCTGACATGGCCCCAGTAAATGACCTTCCCAATCCCTACGCCACCCAAGCTGGCTATTTTAAAATGCCGGCTGGTCGCAACTGGGGGTCTTCAAGCACGGTTGATATCGATCTAGACGGCGAGAGCGTTTGGATTGCCGAGCGCTGTGGCGGCAACATAAACGCCTGTGTGCAAAGCCCAGATACAAACCTAGTTATGCTGTTTGATAAAAGCGGCAACTTGGTAAGAAGTTTTGGCGCTGGCTACATCGCTTGGCCCCATGGTATCCATGTGGATTTTGAAGGTAATGTCTGGGTCGCCGACGGCCGCGACAATCAGGGCGGCAACAACCCACCCGCCAATGCCTACGGACACCAGATACATAAATTTAGCCCTACTGGCGTTCATCTAATGGCTTTGGGCCAGAAAGCAGGTGGCAGGAACGACGACTATTTCTTTACCCCCAACGACATGCATGTGGCACCTAACGGCGATATTTTTGTGGCCGAAGGTCACTCCAACACGGCCGGTACCCCAGCCCGCATTCTTAAATTCAACCGCGACGGTGAATTCATCATGGCGTTTGGCGAGATGGGCGATGGCCCGGGCGAGTTTATGCAGCCACATGCTTTAGCCATGGATTCCAAAGGCCGTCTGTTTGTTGGCGATCGCAGCAACAACCGCATCCAAATTTTCGATCAGGATGGCACTTTCCTTGATATGTGGTACCAATTTGGGCGTCCTAGCGGGATCTTTATCGACAAGAACGATGTGCTTTACTCGGCGGATTCTGAATCGGGCTCGGTAAACCCAGCCCACGGCGATTGGCTGCGCGGTATCCGAATTGGGTCAGCGCAAACCGGTGAGGTTGAATTTTTGATTCCTGATCCTGACCCAGACTGCTCAGGCACCTGCACCGCAGAAGGTGTTGTTGCAGACGCTCACGGCAACATATTTGGGGCTGAAGTAGGCCCTGTTGGCGGAGTTAAACGGTACGTTAGAGCTGTAAAGTAAGACACTCACGAAAGGGTCATCTTCCTCAGCGCTTCCAGCAGCAAGGAAACAAAGAGATGGCCCTTTCTATTTCTACACTACAGGTTTCATATCTCGCGGAAACCAAACCTATACCCACCATTGAAACACTCACCGCTCTTACGCCTGTAGAGCTGCGCATAGACTTATCCCTAGGCCGGCAAGTTTATAGGCAGTTGCTGGAACTATCTCCCAAGGACTAAGGGGTGATTTTGGCGCTGTGGCTGGCTTAGCACTGGACGGCTTGGTTCACGTTGTGGCGACAGCTCTTAGTCTATCGGCTCATTTGCGCGCCTCATCCACCTCCTATTCCGTAATAAAAACCGTTGCTGCAGCGTCTCTGATTTATCTGGGCATAGGCTATTTTATGGCAAGGAAAAACCAATCAGACCAGCCTAGCAAAAGAGACGAGCAAGAGTATTCGGAACATTGTATTAGAAAGTACCTTGGTTGAAATCACCAACCCTAAGCCGCACTGTTCTTTTTTGCGCTGTTGCCTCAGCTATTACTCCCGGGTTTGGTAGTCACAGCTTCAGCTGTGCTTTGCGATGAAACAGTGACGGTCTTCACGGCTAAGCTGTCGGCGCAAACAAAAACCAAGCAACGGCCACAAACAACTCAGAATTTGATTGCCTGCAGTGGGTTAACGGGCTTAGGTTTGACTGTGCTTGCCCGAAAGGATTAACTTGAGGCTTTCCATATTAAGTGGGTTTGGTTGATCGATTTTCAAAGCGGCGGTGCGTCTGGTTACTTTAGTCTGCTTTCGTTTGCGCACATAATCGAATTGCTTAGCAAGAGCTGGGAAGCGATGTTGAGCTGGCAGACACTTAAAACTACAGGCAAACCTAAGCCTTTAGCCGACAATGAAAACTCATTGCCGGCTAAAGGCAGTTAAGCTAGTTCTATCTAACGAAGAAATTTATACCTGAGCCAATATTGCGTTAAATGTGGCACTTGGCCTCATTGCTGCAGCTGCCTTGGCGGCGTCTGGCTTATAATAGCCGCCGACGTCCATGCTTACGCCCTGAACGCGATTGAGCTCATCCACAATCTTGTCCTCATTCTGAGTCAGCTCGTTGGCAACTTGCTTGAACTTTTCTGCTAGTTCTTCATCTTCAGACTGATCTGCCATAGCTTGCGCCCAGTACATGGCTAAGTAGAAATGGCTGCCACGATTATCCAGCTCACCTACTTTCCGTGATGGCGATTTGTCTGTGTCAAGAAACAGGCCAGTTGCCTTGTCCAGCGAATCGGCCATTATCTGGGCACGCTTGTTCTTTGTAAGTTGAGCCAAGTGTTCTAAAGACGCCGCCAGTGCTAAGAACTCACCAAGGGAATCCCAGCGCAGGTGGTTTTCTTTTTCAAATTGCTGCACGTGCTTGGGCGCGGAACCGCCGGCACCGGTTTCAAATAGCCCGCCGCCTTTCATCAAGGGAACGACAGACAGCATTTTGGCACTGGTACCCAATTCTAAGATTGGGAATAAATCTGTTAGGTAATCACGCAGTACGTTACCCGTCACCGAAATCGTGTCTTTGCCATCTTTGATGCGCTGCAGTGAGAATGACGTCGCGCGCTCTGGAGACATAATGTGGATCTCCAAGGCGTCAGCGTCATGATCGGGTAAGTATTTGTTCACCTTTTTAAGCAGCTGAGCATCGTGAGCACGCTTCTCATTCAACCAAAAAACCGCCGGTGTCTCAGACAGTCGGGCGCGGCTAACAGCAAGTTTTACCCAATCTTGAATGGGGGCGTCTTTCACCTGGCACATTCTCCAAATATCGCCTTCCTCAACCTCGTGCTGGAGCAAGGTATTGCCTTGATCATCAATCACAGAAATGCTGCCGGCGGCAGAAACTTCAAAGGTTTTATCGTGGGAACCATATTCCTCTGCTTTTTGTGCCATCAACCCCACATTGGGCACGCTGCCCATAGTGGCTGGATCCAGCGCCCCGTTGGTTCTGCAGAAATCGATCACTTCTTGGTAGACACCTGCGTAGCTGCGGTCTGGAATAATGGCCTTCATATCATGCAGCTCGCCATCAGGCCCCCACATCTGCCCGGAAGAGCGCAGGGCGGCTGGCATCGAAGCATCAATAATGACATCGCTTGGTACATGCAGATTGGTAATGCCGCGATCAGAATCAACCATGGCTAACGGTGGCTGATACGCATAAACCGCCTGCAGATCGGCCTCGATGGCAGCTTTTTCGTCAGCTGGCAGAGCAGCTATTTTGGCATAGACATCACCGAGGCCGTTGTTTGCATCAACCCCTAACTTGGCGAAGGTATCTGCGTATTTTTCAAACACTTCCCCGTAATAAACGGTGACTGCGTGGCCGAAAATGATTGGATCTGACACCTTCATCATGGTTGCTTTTAAGTGCAACGAGCATAAAACACCGCGGGCTTTAGAGTCGGCTATCTCCTTGGCTAAAAACTCTCTTAAGGCTTTCTTGCTCATACAAGAACTATCGATTATCTCGCCAGCTAGAATGTCGATGCCCGACTTCAGCACCGTCACTGCACCTGTGCTGTCTTTATGCTCAATCCTTACACTTGTTGGGGCCTCGACGGTTACTGACTGCTCACTGCCGAAAAAGTCTCCGCTGCTCATGGTGGCCACATGGGACTTGGATTCGGTGGACCAAGCGCCCATTGAATGAGGGTGCTTTCTCGCATAAGACTTAACTGAAGGTGGCGCCCGGCGATCCGAGTTGCCTTCGCGAAGCACGGGGTTTACCGCACTGCCTTTAATTTTGTCATAGCGACTTTTTATATCAGCTTCTTCGTCGCTGCTGGTCGCCTCAGGGTAGTCAGGCAGTCTGTAGCCTTTGCCCTGAAGCTCTTTGATTGCCGCGTTCATCTGCGGCACAGAAGCCGAAATATTGGGCAATTTGATGATATTGGCCCAAGGATCTTGGGTAAGCTCGCCAAGTTCGGCCAAGTCGTCTGCCTGCTGCTGCTCGGCTGTCAGATACTCCGGAAAACTCGCAATAATGCGGCCAGCAAGGGAAATATCGCGAATTTCGACTTCAATATCTGCAGCATTGGTGTAGGCGCTAATGATGGGAAGAAGAGAGTAAGTCGCGAGTGCCGGTGCTTCATCTGTTTCGGTATAGATGATTGTGGGTTTTTGCTCTGACATTTTTGATCCTTTAAATAAAATAGCTGAATGTTGAAACACGTGCGTCTGTTTGAAAAATAGTCTCTGCACCCTGCCAAGCAGCGGCGCTGGGGCATCGGGGGGTTTTTGTAGCGAGCCAAGCCCCGTAAAAAGGGGCGCATTATAGCAGTCGCACCGTGCTGGGAATAGAGCGGCTGCGACAAGCCCCTGCACTAATATCCACTTCCTAGGTATGTATAATAGGTCGCTACAGAGATTTTAGGGACAATTTATGACCATTCAAACCAGCTTGAGGGATTTTGTCATTCGACCGGCTACGCGCAAAGACTGCCAAATCATCCTCGACTTCATAATAGAACTCGCCATTTACGAAAAACTCGAGCACCAAGTTGTAGCGACCGCCCCGCTGCTGGAGGAAACTTTGTTCGGCGCGAAGCCCTATGCCATGAGCGTCATCGCTGAGTATCAGGGCAAACCCGTGGGCTATGCGTTGTATTTTAACAACTTCTCCACTTTTACCGGCAGGCCTGGCATCTATTTGGAAGATCTCTACATACAGCCCGCCATGCGCGGCAGGGGATTTGGTAAGTCCCTGCTGGCGTATTTGGCAAAACTGGCGGTGGATTCTAATTTCACCCGGGTGGAGTGGTCGGTCCTTGATTGGAATGAGCCTTCAATTCAATTCTACCGCTCCATTGGCGCCAAACCCATGGATGAATGGACCGCCCAGCGATTGGACGGCGACGAACTGCATGCATTCGCCAAAGAGTTCAAATAAAATAAAATACACTTAACCTGAGCAAGGCATTCCCATGGAAAGAACTGTATACGTTAACGGCAACTACCTTCCCCAGTCACAGGCTACGATCTCTGTGTTCGACCGTGGCTTTATCTTCGGCGATGGTATATACGAGGTGGTGCCGGTCATTAGCGGAAAAATGGTCGATGTAGAGTATTTCTTTGAACGCCTAGACCGCTCACTCAGCGCAATTAGTATTGCCTGGCCTAGCAGCAAATCTGAAATGGTGGCTATCTTAGAAAAGCTCATCGACACAAATGCCCTCAACGAGGGCGTTGTTTATCTGCAGGTCACCCGCGGTATCGCGGAAAGAGATTTCCCCTTTCCCGACGACGCCGAACCGAGTTTGGTTGGCTTCACAACCAATATGGTGCTGCTTGATAACCCGGCGGCGCAAACGGGAATCCCGGTTGTTACGACCACTGATCTGCGCTGGAAACGCCGCGACATCAAGTCGGTTAATTTGCTGGGCCAGTGCTTGGCCAAAGAAGATGCTGTCTCTCGAGGCGGCAAAGAAGGCTGGATGGTAGAAGAAGGTTTGGTCACTGAAGGCGTCTCATCCACAGCCTATATTGTGAAAGATGGCGTGATAATTACCCGAGAGCTCTCCAACAGTATTTTGCCAGGCATCCGCCGCCGAACCCTGCTTGAAATGGCGGCGGCAAATGGTATTCCGTTCATTGAGAGAGCGTTTTCCGTTGAAGAGGCCAAAGCGGCTGACGAGGCATTTATTAGCAGCGCCACCACTTTAGCACTGCCTGTGATCAGTATTGATGGCGACCTCGTGGCTAATGGGTTACCTGGCCCTATTTCACAGAAAATGCGCGAAATTTATAAAGCCAGACTAGTGGCGGAAGCAAACAGAAATTAATTTGCTAGGCGTTTTCAGCTGTGAAATTCAGCACTTGATCGATGCGACTAGCACCACTTGCAAGCATCAGCAAACGATCAACCCCCAAGGCAACGCCGGCGCAGGGCGGTAAGCCTGCGCCCAATGCCGCCAGCAACCGCTCGTCTATGGGGTAGATCTCTAACGAATTTTTCTGCCGGTAGGCTAAGTCCGATTCAAAGCGACGCCGTTGCTCAACTGGGTCAGCTAATTCCAGATAGCCATTGGCAATTTCCATGCCGTCACAGAACAATTCAAACCTCTGCGCTACTGGCGTGCCCTGCTCATCCGGTGCTATTTGTGCCAGCGCCGCCTGTGATTGTGGATAATCGGTTAAAAACCAGCTGCCGCGGATTGCCGGTTCAATCACCTGAGACAAAAGCAGCTGCAAAAAATCGTTTCGCTGCAGGTTCTCGCCTACTAAAGTGATGTGCTTCTGGGTTAGTTTCTCAAGCTCTTCGATGCTGACCACATGGGGATCAATACCTAACTGTGTTTGGAAAATCTCGCGGTAAGTATAGCGCGCAATTTTAGACTGATTGGTCGCCGAGCAAACTAACTGCTCAACTTCCTGCATAAGATCTGCAACAGTAAAATCCAGTCGATACCATTCCAGCATGGAAAACTCTGGGTTGTGATACTTACTGTTTTCTTCAACCCGAAACGCTTTGCTGATTTGATAAATAGAGCCACTGCCAGAACACAGTAGTCTCTTCATGGCGAATTCTGGTGAGGTTTGCAGGTACTTTGGTTTCGCATTAGGCGCTAGAGAATTAACTGCGCGCCAAGATTGGATATGAATATCGCTGCCGGTAGCGCAGCCCAGCAGCGGAGTCTCTACTTCCAACACCTGCCTTTGTGCAAAAAACTGCCGAATACTCGCCAACAGCTGCGCACGTGCACACAGCATATCCAGTGAAGCGCTAGGCTGCCAATTGGTCATTTTAATACGGGGCGAATAGCTTACTTGGTGACGCGGTTTTGATATTCATTGGTACGGGTATCAACCCGCAGAACATCGCCGATGTTGACGAACAGGGGCACTTTAACTACAGCGCCTGAACTCAAAGTGGCCGGCTTAGTGCCCCCCTGCGCCGTATCGCCTTTTAGGCCAGGGTCAGTTGCAGTCACTTCCAGCTCGACAAAGTTCGGCGGTGTAACCGAGATCGGCATGTCGTTCCATAAAATGACTGTGTAAATATCCTGCTCTTTTAACCAATTTCTGGCATCAGTGATAGCCGTCTCATCGGCAGCGATCTGCTCGAAACTGTCATCGGTCTTCATGAAATGCCAAAACTCGCCGTCGGAGTATAGATACTCCATATCCATTTCCATGACATCCGCCGCCTCGACCGATTCACCGGATTTGTAGGTGCGCTCTAGCACTCTGCCAGTTTTTAGATTACGCCACTTCACTCGATTAAACGCTTGGCCTTTGCCCGGCTTAACCATCTCGTTTTCCAATATGGAGCAAGGGTCGCCTTCGACCAACGCCTTTAAACCGGATTTGAATTCGTTTGTTGAGAAAGTAGCCATAGTGTCCTCTTATTATCTTAAAACGTACCTTGAATTCGATTCTGCCGCTACCGCCCCTTGCGATAACTGGTATGATTCAAGCCAGCTAAGCCGCACATTGTACCTCAATCCGCTTAGTACATAACCACAGTTGAAAAATATCCGCCTAGCCGAATGAACACACCTAAGCTCACACTGATTGCCAGCGACCCAGCGACTAGCTGGCAAGACTCCCTGTCCGACCTAATCACTGACCCAACTGCACTGCTAAATTTGCTTCAGCTGAGTGAGTCTCAATTGCCTATCGGCCGCGCAGCCGCAGGCCAGTTTCCCTTAAAAGTGCCGCGGCCATTTGTGGCAAAGATGAAGCTTGGCGACTGGAATGACCCCCTGCTGTTGCAGGTGTGGCCGGCGCAGGCAGAGGAGACCCTGAGTGAAGGTTACAACGCCGATCCTTTGGCAGAAACAGCCAGCAACCCTATCGCCGGCTTGCTGCATAAATACCAGGGCCGAGTCTTGCTCACAGCAGCCCCCCACTGCGCGGTGCACTGCCGATACTGTTTCCGACGTCATTTCGACTACGGGGAAAATTCACCGAATCGGGCATTATGGCAACGCTGTTTTGACTACATTAAAGCTGACCTAAGTATCGAAGAAGTCATACTCAGCGGCGGTGACCCGTTGGCATTGTCAGACAAGCAGCTGGGCTGGATGCTCGATCAGATCGATGCTATCGAGCATGTCAGCACGGTACGAATTCATAGCCGAGTGCCGGTGGTTATTCCCCAGCGAGTGACGCCGGATTTGATCAACCTGCTCGCCCGTCGCCGCAGCAAAGTAGTGCTCGTGGTTCACTGCAATCACGGCAATGAAATAGACAGCGAGTTCGCTCAGCGAATGCGCCAGTTGTCGACAAATGGCATCACATTGCTCAATCAATCTGTTATTTTGAGCGGAATTAACGACAAACTCGAGACTTTAGTAGAGCTCAGCAAAAAACTTTTTGCGGCCAATGTACTACCTTACTATTTACACCTGCCGGACGAGGTCCAGGGCACTGCCCATTTCGATATAGACCGAGGTCGCGCCATCGGCTTACTGGCGAAAATGCGCCAACAACTGCCGGGGTACTTAACGCCCAAGCTGGTAAAAGAACACCCTGGGGAGGCCTCTAAAACCCAGTATATTTAGCAAGATCAGCCAAGGAAGGCGATAACAATGACAGCTTCAGTTTCGGCCCGCGCACAAGTCCCTAAGCCACCCCCAACGATTCTCTCTCCTGAAAACTTTAAGTTGGACCCGTTGACCGGCTTTTATGGTCAAGACTGTTTAGACCACCTGCTAACTGAAATCCTCAATAGCAGCACCAAGCCGCCGGTTGCGGCGACATTGGCGCTGCTACAGCTCGAGAACTTCTACGAAATTCGCAGCTGGCTAGGCAAGTCAGAGGCATCGCTGCTGCTTGGAGATATCGGTAGGGTATTAAGCAAGCGCTTGCCAAAGTCGATTATCCTGTGCCGCTGCGCCCACTACGAATTCGCCGCTATTCTTATGAATAGCAGCTTTGAGCAAACTCAGGCCGTCGCCGACGAAGTGCGCCATATAGTTCAAACCACCGCTAAAAACTCCCTGCCAGAGAATATAACCCTTAAGCTGGGTATTGGCCTCGCCGCTATGGGGAGCCCCGGTCTGAACAAAGATGTGATCTATGCCAGAGCCAGACACAACATGAGCCTGTCCTATGAAATGGACAATAACCACGGGCTGACATCTCGCCGACTTTCAGCCAAAGACGTGGTCGCCAAGGTGCATGCCTATCTAAAGTCCGGCAACCTCAACAGCACTTTTCAGGCGGTAGTGAGCTTAAAAGAAGACAGCACTGAGCTTTACGAGCTAAGACTTGCGCGCCATGGCAGCCTGCAGCAACTTTCCACTGAACAGATGTTTGAAGTGATCGTGCAAAATGCTTGGGGAGAAGCTATTGACCGCTGGCTAATAAAAAAAGCCAGCAAGATACTTCAATCCGCCGCGAGCAACGTTAAACTAACCCTCAGCATTACCCATAACTCTATGGTCAGCAGCAAATTCTTTGCATGGCTAAGTGGCCACATGGCGCAAAACCCAGTTCTAGCCAGCCGCTTAATTATCCAAATGAGTGAAATAGATGTGCTGACTGCCCAACACCACATGAATTCAATTAGTGAAACCCTCAGCGGACTGGATATTGCGCTTTGTATCAACCATTTTGGCTGCACCGATGACCCGTTTCGCTATTTGAATTTACTGCGGGCCGATTTTGTGAAACTTGATAGCGCCATCGAACAACGTTGCCGGCGTGGCAACCAAAATGCCCCAACGCTGCCCGAGCTGGTGGAGAAGCTTCACGCCCATGGACTCCGGGTGATCACTGGCAAGATTGATGATATGGCTAGACTGCCAGATCTGTGGCGCAGCAATGTAAACTATGTTCAAGGCTACAGTTTTCACCGGCCAAGCGCATCTTTAGATTTTGAGTTTACGGCGACAACGACACTGGCTCAGCATTAACTGATGATTAAAGATAAACTCATTGGGGATGCTAGCTGCGCCTGCTATCCTTACGGGTTAAATACAGCGCCCCAGATAGTTGAGAGTGTGAGTTGGCACAAGTTAAGAACAAGAAAACAGCTAGCACAGCCCCTAGGAAACCTAGCAAGGTATCCTCAAGGTTTTCAGCCACTTTCGGATTGTTTTTAGTTCTGTCACTTTGCTGTTTTTGGCTAATCAATACTTATGCGACCCAAGGCCTGCAGCGCAGCCATTCGGATAATCTAGGCCAAACCTTAGCCAATCAGACGGCCAGGCAAATGACTGAGTTTCTATTGGCCAATGACATGATCAGCATGAATGTGATCCTGGCCTCATTGGCGCAAAATGCGGCCATAGCCCGCGTTGAGGTGATTAATGTCAGCGGCGCCGTCATCGCAATGGCGTCATCAGACGTCGTCGGGCCAACCCCAATCATCCCCTTACCGTTCCAATTGAATAAACTGTCGGCCCAATATTCTTCCCCCATCGACTTGGCAAACTCAGTAGCCGGCACAGTAAGACTTACTTTAGATCTGAGCCATATTGAGACGGGCCTAGTAAACAGCTTAGTCCTCAATAGTATTGCGACTATTCTGCTGGCCGCCATCGGTGCCCTGCTTATCAACACCTATTTTCAGTATTTGATCACTTTCCCGGCCAACCTGTTAGCCTTTGCCTTAAGCAACATTCGCAAAGGTGAAATTGAAGTTTGCCCAGAACCCAAAAACTCCAATGAGTTAAGCACCGCCATCAGACAGTTTAATGCGACCGCGGGCTTTCTTGCGCAAAATACGTTTCTGAGTAATTTTGGCAATCGCTCACCCCAGATTGATGACGAAACTTTTTCCTTTGAACCGGGCATGGAAGATGTTGTGCTGCTCAATATTAGAATGTCTAACTTTCAGTTTCTTGCCTCCACTCTCAGCGAGTCGGAGCGCGTAAACTTACTGAATAAGTTTTATTTTTACGCGGGCAAAGTAAGCCAGCTCTATAGCGGACAGGTCACCTATTGCTCGGACGGAGAAGTGCTGGTTAACTTTGCAGGAAATGCCTTGGAAACTGAGCAGGCTTTTTTTGCTATCTGTGCCGGTCAGCTATTCTTACAGCTTGTAAGCGACATCGGCGATGTTGAAGGAAAAACCACCGGCGCAAAATTTCAGTTGGCGGTTCATGGCGGACAAGCAGTAGGCGGGCTTTATTCGCCTATCACACAACAGAAAACCAATCTTACCGGCAAAACATTAGACCTATGCCGAGCCATTTGCAGCGACTGCCCAGATAATAATCTACTCATTAGTGAAAGATGCTTCGAACAGGCCGGAGCGGCAACCAGGGTTGAAGGCCAGGAATTTACTGTGGTTGGTGACGACGAACAAATCATCGCGTTTCTAGGCAGCGAACCCATGAGCGAGTTCCAAACACTGCTAGAACGACAGGCCATCCAGCTAGTGTCTATTTACAGCGAGTAAAGATCAGCAGCGCTCATTGCCTGCCTGGGTTTGCCATCTTCTACTAATTACCTTTTGCTACTCGCTTTTTTCTGCTTATTTTCTTCTACCTGCCTTGTTTGACTTATCTTCTTTCACTTACCTTTTCGGACGTGCTTTTTTGTATTCACTTTCTGTCTGCGCGTTCTTCGGTTATTTTTCCTCTGCCTTATTCCTCAGCCTTACTCCTCTTCCTTGGTTTCCTCGGTTTTTACTGCTTTGCTAATAACCTCGATTTTATCCACATTTTGAAACCCTCTCGGCAGTTTATTGCCGCGACGACCTCTCTCGCCCTGGTAATGCAGCAAATCTGCTGGCCTTAAATTATGGTGTCGGCGGCCTGCGTACACAGTCAAAGAATCTTGTGCTGACAGCACGGCTAAGGCAACAACAAACTCGACTCTATCGGCGACCCGCGCCGGCGGAATACTGATAATCTTGTTGCCTTTGCCTTTCGCTAGTCGCGGGAGATCGTGCAGCGGGAACATCAGCATACGGCCCTCATTAGTCACCGAAACGATAAAATCGTCAGCGTATTTTTCTACGGTTTGTGCCGGCAGTACGGCCGCGCCTTTTGGCAGTTTAAGAATTGCTTTACCGGCCTTGTTCTTGCTGATGAGATCACCAATTTTGACAACGAAGCCATAACCGGCATCGCTGGCAATTAGGACATCTTTGCTGTCATCGCCCATCAATAGCCCCTCAAAAGTGGCACCCGATGGCGGATTAACGCGGCCCGACACGGGCTCTCCTTGGCCTCTGGCTGATGGCAGAGTATGGGCGGCAATGGAGTAAGAGCGGCCAGTAGAGTCTATAAATATTGCAAGCTGGCTGGACTTGCCCCTTACTGCAAACTTAAAACTGTCGCCCGATTTGAACTGCAGGGTGGTGGGGTCTAGCTCGTGGCCACGGGCCGCTCGCATCCAGCCTTTTTCTGAAAGCACGACAGTAACCGGCTCGGTAGAAAGCAGCTCCGTCTCACTGAACGCCTTGGCTTCTTCACGAGTCACTATCGGCGTTCTACGGGGGTCACCAAATTTTTCTGAATCCTCTTTTATCTCTTTCTTAATAAGGTTCTTGAGCTTGGTGGCAGAGCCCAGCAATTGGTCCAGAGTTTTTCTTTCATCGCTTAACTCTTTTTGTTCAGCCGTAATCTTAATCTCTTCAAGCTTTGCTAGCTGCCGCAGTTTTAACTCTAGGATTGCCTCTGCCTGGCGCTCGCTAATTTTAAACGCTGCGATAAGCGCCAATTTAGGTTTTTCTTCGGTCCTTACTATTTTTATAACTTCATCAATATTCAGATAGGCGACCAATAGACCGTCTAGAATGTGCAGCCGGTCTACTATTTTATCGAGTCTAAACTGCAGGCGACGGCGAACGGTTGAAGTGCGAAACTGAATCCATTCTTTGAGCAAGGTCGCAATGTTCTTAACTTTCGGCAGCTTGTCGATGCCTATCATGTTGAAGTTAACACGGTAGTTGCGTTCGAGATCAGTTGTTGAAAATAAGTGAGACATGACGCTGTCTATATCTACTCGATTAGATTTTGGCACAATTACTATTCGAGTTGGATTCTCATGGTCTGCCTCATCCCGGAGATCAACCACCATCGGTAGCTTCTTTTTGTTCATTTGCGCCGCTATTTGTTCTAGCACCTTGGCGCCGGACACTTGATAAGGCAACGCCGTAATCACGATATCGCCGTTTTCCATAGCGTAAGTAGCCCGCGCTTTCAGCGAGCCGCGGCCCGTTTCATACAGAGCCATTATGTCTTGGGGTGAAGTAATTAGCTCGGCTTCGGTTGGGAAGTCTGGCCCTTTAATAATGTTGCACAGATCGGCAACGCTAGCCTTAGGGTTATCCAGAACATAAATACAGGCTTCGGCAACTTCTCTTAGATTGTGGGGCGGGATGTCAGTGGCCATGCCTACCGCAATGCCGCTGCCGCCGTTCAAAAGAACGTTGGGTAGGCGCGCTGGCAGTATTTCAGGTTCATCTAAAGTGCCATCAAAATTCGGCCGCCACTCGACAGTGCCTTGGGCCAATTCGCTCAATAAGATTTCTGCATAAGCCTGCAACCGCGATTCGGTATAGCGCATAGCGGCGAACGATTTGGGGTCATCTTGCGACCCCCAGTTACCCTGGCCGTCTACCAGCGGATAGCGGTAAGTAAAAGGCTGCGCCATAAGCACCATGGCTTCATAGCAAGCAGAATCCCCGTGGGGGTGGAACTTACCGATTACATCGCCGATGGTTCGAGCGGATTTTTTAAATTTGGCCGCCGCCTTCAAGCCTAGTTCAGACATTGCATAGACGATGCGCCTTTGTACTGGCTTGAGACCATCGCCTAGGTTGGGCAGCGCGCGGTCATTGATCACGTACATCGAGTAATTGAGATAGGCCTGCTGGGTATAGTTTTTCAGCAGTACCTGTTCAATGCCGTCTTCACTAATTGTTATGTCTTGGTTCATGGTTGTCTCAGTTAGTTCGTTTATTCGGCAAAGTCTGCTTCGTTACCGCTGTCTTCTAGCCATACCTTTCGATCCGATGCCCTGCTTTTGGACAGCAACATATCCATAATTTGAAAAGTGGAGCCCTTGAGCTTCGACATTGCACCTTCTTCTAATTTGAGCTGCACTAGCCTACGGGTATCTCGCGCCATGGTGGTTTCTCGCAGCTGTAGCGGATTCATTTCACCCAAGCCTTTGAAGCGCTGAACATTGACTTTGCCGGGCTTTTTCTCGGCGGCGATTCTATCGATGATACCGTTTTTCTCGCTCTCATCGAGGGCGTAATACACTTCTTTGCCAATGTCTATACGGTACAAAGGCGGCATAGCAACGTAGATATGCCCAGCGTCGACTACCGGCTGAAAGTGCTTCACAAACAGGGCGCACAGCAACGTGGCAATATGCAGCCCATCAGAGTCGGCGTCAGCTAGAATACAAATTTTGCCATAGCGTAGACCGTCAATATCGCTTGATCCTGGATCAACCCCCAAGGCCACGGCAATATCGTGTACAGTTTGAGAGGCTAAGATCTCGTTAGAGTCCACCTCCCAAGTGTTTAGAATTTTACCCCGCAAAGGCATTATGGCCTGAAACTCGCGATCTCTCGCCTGTTTGGCTGAACCTCCGGCTGAGTCTCCTTCCACTAGGAATAACTCTCCCGCCATAACATCTTGAGTAGAACAATCTGCCAATTTGCCAGGAAGGGCCGGCCCCGAGGTGATTTTCTTGCGAGCAACTTTTTTACTGGCTTTTAGCCGGTTTTGGGCACTGTTTATACACAGCTCGGCGATGGCTTCAGCTTCATCGGTGTGCTTGTTTAGCCAAAAGCTGAATGCGTCTTTGATAACGCCCGCAACGAATACGGCGCATTCCCTTGAAGACAGCCGCTCTTTGGTCTGCCCTGAGAACTGCGGCTCTACGACTTTTGACGACAGCACATAGCAGCATTTATCCCATACATCATCGGGCGCAAGCTTGAGGCCCCTAGGCAGCAGGTTTCTAAATTCACAAAATTCCCGAAGGGCATCCAATAGGCCGGTACGCAAGCCGTTAACGTGGGTTCCGCCCATGGGGGTAGGGATTAGATTAACGTAGCTCTCACCGAAAACTTCGCCGCCTTCGGGAAGCCACTGCACAGCCCAATCAACTCCCTCGCCATTGCCAGTCACCGAGCCCTCGAAGGGCTCTTTAGGCAACGTCTCATACTCCGCGGTGGATTGCTGCAGATAGTCGGTTAGGCCATCTTGGTAACACCACTCTTCGCTTTGAGCTTTGTCCTCACTAACTGTCTTATCGACAAACGTCACTTTAAGGCCGGAACATAGAACTGCTTTCGCCCGCAGCACATGCTTAAGCCGCGGTATGGAGATTTTTACCGAATCAAAGTACTTGCCATCAGGAATAAATTTAACCGTTGTGCCGGTGTTGCGCTTACCCACCGTATCAATCTGCTTCAGCTCACTGGCTTTCTCGCCATCGGCAAATGTCATCGAGTAAACTTTGCCATCGCGTTTGACAATAACCTCAAGATGCTTGGAAAGCGCGTTAACCACTGAGACTCCGACACCATGTAGGCCGCCAGAGTATTCATAGTTTTTGTTGGAGAATTTACCCCCCGCATGCAGCCTGGTTAGGATGAGTTCAACCCCACTGACTTTTTCGTTTTTATGCTTGTCGACTGGCATACCTCGGCCGTCATCGGATACCTCCACCGAACCGTCTTTGTGGAGAGTTAACAACAAATGACTGGCATGACCCGCTAGGGCTTCGTCGACGCTGTTGTCTATTACTTCTTGAACTAAGTGGTTGGGCCTAGTGGTATCGGTGTACATGCCGGGGCGCTTGCGAACTGGATCGAGCCCAGTAAGGACCTCAATGGCATCGGCGTTATAAGTATTTGACATTCAAATTTCTTCTTTGGTGAGGGCTTACTAATTACTGCAAATTAATAGTATTTTATCGCTTGAATCAGGCAATTCTTGATAGCAGAAAATCAAAGATTTGCGG
>CAYGSO010000039.1:0-10839 GCA_964352445.1 uncultured Pseudohongiella sp.
CCTCCCTTCCCTACTACAGATACCTGCCCTAACTGTTACTGGAAAATAGTCCTAAATTCACCTGTTACTGAGTAAGGCAGTCAGGTTGGCGTGATTAGCGATTAGCCCTGTGACAACTCACGCAGCCACCTGACACTCGACCAGCAAGATAATACCGCGGTGGGTCCATTGCTGCAGCGCTGCGGGCCTGGCTGACATCGTTAACGAAATTGTTCATATAGACCTGAAGAGAAGGATGGTTAGAACCCGCATCGCCGGCCTGAAGCCCCGAACCTATAGCCTCGATACTGCCCAAAGCGTCCAGCACTTGCTGTTGTTGTCCACTAACCTGGCCACTTTCTTCAATCAGCGCTTTGTCCAACAGCTGCAGCTGAAAAGCCAGTTGATGCATGCTCGAGCGCAATTCGTCTGGGCTGACAATTTTGAAATCTGGCGGGTACGTTATTTGACGTACAGTGCCGGAAAAATCACTGCACCCATAAATGAGCAGAACGCTCGACGCTATAAATAGAAATCGGATGATGTTGTGCCTTGGTAGATTTTTCATAGCGTCTAACTCCATTTAATTACTCTTAAAACTACAGTAGGTGGTTCTAGTCAGGCGCAAACTGAACAGCCGGCGGATTCCAAACCGACCCCTTATTTGAGGCATATCTCGCCCGCGCTCGTATATGACCAAGGTGTAATTCTCTACAGCTTAGGGATTAGCAATTTAAATGGGCTGGGAATAGTACCGGAGATGGGTTCACAAACCCCGTTCTGCGTTTAGCGACCAAGCTACTTGCAGCTGCTCTAAATATTCCACGTTGTCTATTTCCTAAACCAATAGGAAGCAACCAGCGCAAGAATATACCTCGACTTGCCAAATGTTGTCTGTACGTTAGCGTACTTAGTTGTTGCTGTGCGCCAAACAAAAAGCCTCTCTATAGTTCTCCGCCAATCAGAATTACCCTAAATATATCCTGCATCTCGAGGCGAATTTGTTTCTATTCGGCACTGCGCACTAACCACTAGAACGGAGTGGGCTGGCGATTTCTACTACTGCCTTTGCGTTTTTAGCCGTTGGCCCATAGACTGAGTAATTAAGAATTCCTGCTTAATTAAAGCAACTATTACCTGTATTCTAGCGCGCCTCGAATCCTTGGCCGCTGAGACAACGCGAATTGACTACTGACAATGAAGAACCCATAAGCCCCAATATGCAGTGGCTGCTGCGTAATGGCATCGGCAGCCAAATAATGGAAACTCTGGCCGTAGGCACTTTTTTGGTGGCCTATGCGGTGTCTCTTGGGGCCAGCAACTTCGTCATCGGCTTGTTAGCCGCCATCCCTCATCTTTCCCAGCTAGCACAGATCCCTGCGCTGTATGTGATCGAGCATGTTCGCAATCGCCGCCGAATTTATTCTGTCGCCGGTATGATTGCTAGGCCCATGCTATTAGTCATTGGTTTGGCGGCCTTCGTAAGTGATGCAAGACTTGCCCTGAACATTATCATGGCCGCCTTTGGCGTGCGCTATTTAGCCGGGGCTTTCATTTCTTGCAGCTGGAATTCTTGGATGCGTGACCTGATTCCAGATAATCAGATGGGAACAGTGTTCGGCGGTCGGCAGCGAGTGATGATGGGGGTTGGCATCCTGCTCAGTCTATGTGCCGCCGGGTTTATCGATGTTTGGCAACATTTTAACTGGTTGCCCGAGAAATATGCATTCACTGTTATCTATGGCTTTGCCTTCTGCGGCGGAATCTACTCGGTCTGGGCCGGTTCCCACATTGAAGAGCCGGCAATGGCCCCGGCCAATGAGCAGTTAGATTTGTGGAAGCGATTGCTCACCCCTTTAAAGGATCAAAACTTCAGGCGCCTGCTGGCATTCTTAATGTCATGGAATTTTGCAATCAACTTAGCGACACCTTTTTTTACGGTGCATATGCTAAAGCGAATGGAGCTTCCTCTCACCTGGATCATCCTATTAACGACTCTAAGTCAGCTCGCTAGCTTTTTAGTGGTGACCCAATGGGGCCGGATCGCCGACAAAATGGCCAACAAGTCAGTGCTTTCTGTGTGCAGCCCACTATTCATCGGCTGTATCTTTGCATGGTCATTTACTATGTTTCCAGAGCGCCATGCCTTTACTATCCCACTGCTTATCGCCATTCATATTCTAACCGGCATCGCCTCGGCTGGGGTGACTCTTGCCGGTGGGAACATCACGATGAAATTGGCGCCTCGAGGCAACGCCACCAGCTTTATGGCCGCCAGTGCCATCGGCAATTCAATTGCGGCAGGCTCAGCGTCGATCATTGGCGGACTCACTGCCGACTTTTTTCTAGACCGGAAATTGTCCTTAATAGCTAGATGGGTAAACCCCACAGCCGAACAAGAAATCACTACCCTGAACATAGAGCAATGGGATTTTTTCTTCTTGTTCGCGTTTATAGTGGGCCTCTACTCACTGCATAGGCTTTCCTTCGTCAAAGAGCAAGGTGAAGTCGGCGAGCGCTTGGTGATTGAAAGCATTATCAATGGCGCGCTTCACAGCGTAAGAAATTTATCGTCAATAGCTGGCCTGCGCGGCCTGACTGATTTTCCTATGGATGTGCTGCGCAAGACCAAGCAGAAAACTCGCAAGTTTTTTATAACACCAACTCCCTCAGATGCCATTTCGGCGCAAGAGAATAAAACGCCCGCAACTTACGTCGAGCCAGACAGCATCATTGAATCCCAAACGGTCCTAGAGCCTGAAAAGTCAGACGACTAAAAGCGTATCCTTACAGTGACTTCTCGCAGCTTCTAGGACTTGGCTTACTGCTAAGGTGGCCGCAAACCAGACATAGCTGTTGCCTGTTGAGATGCTCTTACAGTAGGCTAACGGGGGGTCGAGTTATTGTCAGCCTCCCATTGCCCTCCTACTTCCTCAGCAAATATCGTCAAATAGCAGCAACAACCGCAATAATTAGTCAGTTCTTTAGCTGAATATGGGCTAAAATCCGCGTTCTCAAAATCACCGGCACTGGATTCGCAAAAATATGGAAATATATATTTGGCTAGGCATCGCCTTTTGTGTCACGCAATCAGCGATGTTCTCAGGATTGAACCTGGCATTTTTTGGGCTGTCACGGTTACAGCTTGAAGTTGAAGCGGACACCAACGAGAAAGCGCGTCGCGTATTGAAAATGCGCGAAGATTCCAACTTTCTTCTAACCACCATACTGTGGGGTAATGTTGGTATTAACGTACTGCTGACCCTGCTTTCGAATTCTGTCCTAGCTGGGGCAATGGCCTTCTTCTTCTCTACCGTCGTTATCACAATGCTTGGTGAAATCATCCCCCAGGCTTATTTTTCCCGCAACGCGCTTAAAATGGCGTCGCTGCTGAGCCCTGTTTTGCGCTTCTATCAATTCGTGCTGTATCCAGTGGCCAAGCCCGCTGCGAAAATGCTCGACGCTTGGCTGGGCAAAGAGTCCGCCGAGTTTTTTCGCGAGCGAGTAATTCGGGATATTTTGCTCAGACATATTGAAAACCATACCAGCGATGTAGATGACATCGAAGGTATCGGCGCACTCAACTTTTTAGAAATAGATGATTTGTTTGCCACAGAAGAAGGCGCTGACGTAGACCCAAAAAGTATTATCAATGTCAAAACAGATATAGATTTACCAAGGTTTCCAGAATTTAGCTGCACAAAAGAAGACCCTTTTTTACAGCAGGTGCATGCTTCAGGTAAAAAGTGGGTGGTGATCTGCGATGAAAACAGCGAACCTCGGCTTCTGTTAGATGCAGACGAATTTTTGCGCGCCGCCCTGCTGGATGACAATCAATCCCAGCAGCCTCTAAATCCTTATGACTTTTGCCACCGGCCTATCATTGTGACCAATCTCAAGACCGACTTAGGTTCTGTTATTCGCTCAATGCGCCGCAGTAAAAAGAAACGTCAGGGGGTGATTGAGAACGACGTGGTTCTGGTTTGGACCGATGTGCCGCGAATTATTACGGGTGCAGATCTGTTTGATCGCTTACTACAGGGCATTCGCTAAAGACTAACGAGTGCTATCAGGCTCAAGCTACTCACCTTGACCGGGCAAATGTGTAAGGTATGATGTCCTATCATACAAGCTCAAAGCTAAACGGCCCCTTTAGCTCAGCGACGTTTACAGACAGATCTCCCCTAGCATTGCCTAGGATGTCCTGCGGAAACTTGAGCTCGCGATGCAACCAACTCACAAATGAGCTAAGGTTTACCCAAGTCCAATGCCGCATTTTAGGCATAGCACCTCGACCGAAAGCTAGCTTCAACTCCTCGAATTGGAATGACCCATGAAGATTGCAATACTTTCGCGAAACGCGAAACTTTACTCAACTCGCAGACTTATTGAAGCCGCCAAAGAACGCGGTCACGAAGTGCGAGTGCTTGACGCGCTGCGCTGTTATATGAACATCACATCCCACCGACCTTCAATCCACTATAAAGGCGAGGACCTCAGCGGCTTTGACGCAATCATCCCGCGCATTGGCGCTTCTGTCACATTTTATGGCACGGCGGTTCTGCGTCAGTTCGAAATGATGGGGGTATATCCACTCAACGAATCAGTAGCGGTATCCCGCTCTCGGGACAAACTAAGAGCGGCACAACTGTTGTCACGTAAAGGGATAGGTTTGCCCATTACCGGGTTTGCCAACAAGCCGGATGACATTAACGACCTGATCAAAATGGTAGGTGGTGCGCCATTGGTCATTAAGCTACTACAAGGCACTCAAGGCATAGGGGTTGTTTTAGCCGAAACTAAGAAAGCGGCAGAAACAGTGATCGAATCTTTCCTTGGGCTCAATATCTCGGTGCTCGTTCAAGAATTTATTGGCGAGGCGGGTGGGTCTGATATCCGCTGTTTCGTCATTGGCGACAAAGTCGTTGCCGCCATGAAAAGACAAGGGGCCGAAGGTGAATTCAGGTCTAATATCCACAGAGGCGGCTCCGCAAGCCTTGTTCGCATAACACCGGAAGAGCGCTCCACCGCTGTTCGCGCGGCGAAGACAATGGGCCTGAATGTGTGCGGCGTGGATATCTTAAGATCCAATCATGGTCCTGTGGTTATGGAGGTCAATTCCTCGCCTGGTCTTGAGGGCATTGAAAACGCCACCGGCAAAGATGTGGCAAGTCAAATAATTACATTTATCGAAAAAAACATGAAGACCAGCTCGACTAAAACTAAAGGTAGGGGCTAAATCGTGAGAGCTTCATTTGAGCTTGGCGGCACCGTAGTTAAACCTGGCACCCAGGCCGAAATTCAATTACGGGTTCCTGATCTATACACTAACAACTCCATGTACTGTGATGTTTATGTGATTCACGGCAGAAAGCCCGGGCCTGTTTTATTTGTGTCTGCCACCATTCACGGCGACGAAATAAACGGCATCGAAATCATTCGGCGCGTGCTTAACACCAAAGCGGTGAATCGGATTAGCGGCACGATAATCGCTATACCGGTAGTCAATATTTTTGGCTTTATCAGCAAGTCACGCTACCTGCCTGATCGCCGCGATTTGAACCGCTCGTTTCCTGGTTCGGAAAAAGGGTCTCTCGCCGGTAGACTGGCCCATGTTTTCCTCACTGAAATTGTTGCTAAATCCACCCACGGCATTGATCTACACACCGCGGCAGTGCACCGAGACAACCTACCGCAAATACGGGCGGTAATCGACGACCCTGAAACTAATCGCATGGCCAATGCGTTTAATGCGCCGGTTATTGTTAACACCTCGGTACTCGATGGGACACTGCGGCATTCTGCCTATGAGTTAGGCATTCCGGTTATCGTTTACGAAGCCGGTGAGGCCCTGCGCTTCGATGAATTTTCAATTCGTGGCGGTGTCAAAGGCGTCATGGGTGTTATTCGCGAGCTAGGTATGCTGCCCAAGACCGCCAAGGTTTCAAAGTCAAAATCAGCCTTTGTGGCACGAACCAGCATTTGGGTGCGCGCGCCCCGCAGCGGCATCTTGCGGGCCAATAAAACCCTGGGCCAAAGGGTTGAAGAAGGTGAAGTGCTAGGGGTGGTTTCAGATCCACTGGGCAATGTGGAAGAAGCTATTCTGTCTCCCACCGAAGGGATTATTATCGGCCGAACCACTATACCGCTAGTGAATGAAGGCGAAGCCCTGTTTCACATCGCTAGGTTTAAAAACACAGAAACCGTCGTTGGTAGCGTGGAAGACTATCAAAATGAAATGGACCCAGCGACGGACTCAAGACCTTCTAGTGAAGTTCCAATCGTCTAGCGAGCTTTGATTACAGAAGGAACGGTATTCGCGCGAACTTCACCTGAATCGCAGCTACCGTTTCAGTGCGTGGCAGTAACTATCTCGATCCGCAGCAGCAGTTTTTGAGACTAAATAGGGCTGACCCAAGCCGCTGTGGCGTTTATCCAGTGCGCCTGAGCACAGGTTTGAGTTCGCCATCCAATACTCTGATCTCTCTTTGTGGGAAGGGAATAGTAAAGCCGTTATCGCGCATGGTTTCAAAGATAATAAGCAAAAGGTCTCCCCCTACGCGATTCTTACCGTCATCAATCGCTTCGATCCAAAACTCCACGAACATATTCACGCCGGAGTCACCAAAGCTGTCTATTTCGCAGTCGGGGCGCTCTTCAATGGGATACTGCTCACCGCTTAGCACCTGAGGATGCGTTGCCACCGCTTCTTTTATCACCTCCACTAACTTGCGAATGTCTGTGTCATAGGCCACTGAAAAATCTACCCTATAACGCTGTTTATGGTTTTTATGAGTCCAGTTAACAAAGGTTGAACCCATAAACATTTCGTTGGGCACCATAATGTCTTTGCCGTCGAATGTCTCAAGCGTGGTTGAGCGCATATTTAATGCTCGCACAAAGCCTGATCTACCGTCTTCCAGCTCGATGAAATCGCCGATGGATAGCGAGCGGTCGAGCAAGATGATTAAACCGGAAATAAAGTTCGAAGCTATCGTTTGCAAGCCAAAGCCCAAACCAACCCCGACAGCGCCACCGAAAACAGCCAAGGCGGTCAGGTTTATACCCATCACCTGCAGCAGCAGCAAAAACACCGCTACAAAGATGCCAATTTCGAACAGCTTTGCCGCAACTTCGCGGGTGCGGAAATCTACTTTCTCTTGAGAGCGAATGATCTCTTGACCGGCGCTGTTGGAAACCCGGCCCAGCCAAAAAATAAACGAGCCAAACACCAAGACTCGCAAAATTCCCGCAAGGGATATTTTGATATTTCCCACCTGCATGGAGATAGATTCAAACACCGAATTGACATACGGCAAGGCGCCCACAGACTGCATCACCAGAAGCGGCACGCCAACCAAAAGCATCGCTCGGCACACCAGTGGACTCGTAACGAACTCCCGTACAAACGAGACATAGACAATCACCAAGGCGCCGGTGATCGCAACCGTAATTAGCCAGTTACTCTGGTCAAACGCCGGAATGAGCTCGGAGGACAGTTTAAGAAATAGCAAGCCGAAAAGAGGGAACACTAGGCGCGCTAAGCGAAAGGCAATGATCTCAGAGCGCGGGGCGGTCAGGGGGTCTGGCTTTTTCTTGAGTACCGTAAAAACGCTGCCGAGGTAGCTGGCGATAAGCTGAGCCAGCACAAACGAGAAAACCACGATCGCAAGCTGAATATACGTGTGCTCGTTCGACAGCGCATCCGTAAACCGTGCCATAAGCTCATTCATAATGTTATCCATATTCTTATTCAGGATTAGAGCTTACCATGAAGTAAGGCTGTTTATGGCCATCAGACCGTCCGAAAATTGGACTTTAGTCTGGGGTCTAGCTGCGGTCGGCAAATTCTCAGCGCCGTCATTCGGGCAGCTTACAGTCAAAGCAATTCTGTCTATAAATACTCAGCATGTGCCGCAATAGCTAAACCAAGCCGATTAAACCCAAAGCGCCCTGTCGCAGCGGCGACCTAGGGTTAGGCTTAGAACCCTTTTTTTACAGAAAAGTTTAACCATTCGGGCGAACTCAAGCATACTCACATTCCGAATCAAGTTTTCAGCTTAGGGCTGAGCCCTTAGACGTCCCAATAATTTGATCACTCTAAGCAATTACCATGAAAAAAGTTATCCTGCAGTTGACCGACATCGTTCAAAACGCCTCATTAATTGAGGTTCGAGATGAACAAATTACTTACATCGTAGATTCAATCTGCAAAGCCAT
This sequence comes from uncultured Pseudohongiella sp., assembly GCA_964352445.1. Classification (GTDB taxonomy): domain Bacteria; phylum Pseudomonadota; class Gammaproteobacteria; order Pseudomonadales; family Pseudohongiellaceae; genus UBA9145. The sequence goes on from CAYGSO010000039.1 coordinate 8,200, forward strand.
TAATGTCGATGTTTGCAGCGTCTATGTAGTAGCGCAAGACAAGGCCATGGAGCTGATTGCCAGTCATGGACTGATCAATAAGCACAAAGTACGAATCCCCGATTTTAACGGCATTGTCGGGCAGGTAGCCAAAACCCGCCACGCCATAAACATCGCGAATGCTAGAAAACACCCTAATTATTACCATATCGAAGGCATTGAAGAAGACCGCTACAGCAGCTTCTGCGGCGTACCTGTAGTTCGCTACGGCGCCGTGATAGGTGTACTGGTAGTACAGCGTATCGCGGAGCAAAAACTTAGCGATGAAGATGAAGCGTTTGTTTCGACACTTGCCTCACAGCTTAGCCATCTGATCCAAAACCGCCCACGGCCATCGGAAAGAAACGCCAATCTTCGCTTAGAAGGTATCCCAGGTGCCTCAGGTATCGGAATCGGCACTGTCTTACTGTGCGAGAATAATGATCTATTTTCAGCCGCTGACACAAAATCCGTCGATACCCAGGCCACCATTGAACAGTGGCATCTGCTGCTTGATAAAGTCCGCGCGGAGTTAAAAGAAGAACAGCTGGCACTCAGCGGCAGAATTTCCACGTCAGTTTCTGGAATTTTCGATGCCTATTTATCGCTGCTTGCGGACAACACCTTCATCAGCCGCGTGGAAATCGAAATCCAAGCGGGTCACGGTCTGCCAACCGCTTTGCGGCTAAGCGTCCGTTACTTCTCCGAAATGTTTAAGGCAATGGATGACCCTTATCTTCAAGCCCGCCATGAAGACATACGGCACCTTGGTAACAAGCTTTATGACTCATACAAAGGCGGCGCCGAGCCTGAAAAAACCGACCCTCAATCGGCTGCCACCGTCCTTGTGGGCAACCACATTAGCGCATCCGATATCGCGTCTGTCGAAAAAGGCAAGTTGGCTGGAATAATTTCGTCTGAAGGTTCATCCCTTTCTCACGTTGCCGTATTGGCCAATGCACTGGGTATTCCCGCTGTTATGGGGCTGGACGAAGTGAACAGCTTTAAAGCTGGCGAACTCGTTATTGTTGACGGCTACGAGGGTCAGGTGGTCCTGCGTCCACAGCCTGAGCTATTAGCCGAGTATGACGCACTGATCACTCAAAACGTAAGCCTAAGCAACCGACTCGCTGAGCTTAGAAACCAGCCCGCCATTACCTTAGATGGCACTTGGATTACACTTTTCACCAACACCGGTTTGCTGGCAGATATCTCCCCAGGATTGGAAAATGGCGCCCAGGGTATAGGACTTTACCGCACTGAAATACCGTTCATGATCAGAGAGAGTTTGCCAACTGAGGAAGAGCAATACCGAGTCTACAAGAAAGTCTTTGACGCCTATACCGACAAACCGGTTTATATGCGTACGTTGGATATTGGCGGCGACAAACAGCTGCCTTATTTGCCCATACTGGACGAGGAGAATCCCGCCCTTGGCTGGCGCGGCATTCGCTTTTCATTGGACAATGTGCAGCTGCAAATGACCCAAGTGCGCGCCATGATTAGAGCCGCTGGCTCTGGTTCGAATCTGAGTATTTTACTGCCCATGGTTAGCTCCTCTGACGAGCTAGACATTTTCACCTCTCTGCTTGATGACGCTTGCCAGCAGCTAGAAGAGGAAGGGCTGAAAATCCACAGGCCCCGACTTGGCATAATGGTAGAGGTGCCTGCCGCGATAACTCAGCTGCATTTTTGGGCGGACAAGATTGATTTCATCTCCATCGGTTCCAATGATTTGAGCCAGTATCTGCTGGCATTGGATAGAAATAACAAGCGCGTAGCGGCGCGCTATGACCATATTCACCCGGCGGTGCTTAGCGAAATTAATCGCGTAGTTGGAATCGCCAAGCAGTACAAACTACCCCTTAGCCTATGCGGCGAGATGGCCTCTGACCCGGAAGCGGTTCTAATACTGCTAGGTATGGGCATTCGCACTCTAAGCATGAGTGCGAACAAATTACCTCGGATAAAGTGGCTTATTCGCTCACTAACACTGGAGCAAGCGAAGACGGTAGCTGGCCAAGCTCTTACCTTAGACAAGGTCAGTGACATTCGTTCTCTCACTCATGCTAAGCTGATTGAGCTTGGGTTAGCTGAACTATTGCATTAAAAATGCTAGCATCGATCATTCCCTTTAGTTTAATCCACCCTTAGCTTTTAGGAGCTTCTCGTGATAGCTGCTGTACTCTTATTTTTGGGCATTGCAATGTTGCTTGCCGGCGGCACTGCGCTGGTTAGCGGCGCGTCTCAACTGGCAGAAAAATATGGCGTGCCACCCCTTGTCGTTGGCCTCACTGTGGTGGCATTTGGCACCAGCGCGCCAGAGCTTGTGGTCAATGTACTGGGGGCTTTAAAGGGTGAATCGGCCATCGCCTTTGGCAACGTGGCAGGTTCTAACCTCGCAAATTTAGGGCTGGTGCTGGGAACCGCCGCCTTGTTTACGCCAATCGTCATTCAAGGCCAATTGATTCGGCGCGAGATCCCTTTGTTGCTGTTGGCCACCAGCATCTTGCTGGTGATGGTGATGGATAGCGCACTGCGCGGTATCCCTGCTTTTTTAGACCGGTCCGAAAGCATCGTGTTATTAATGCTGTTTGGGGTTTTTATCTACATCACCATTTT
>CAYGSO010000039.1:10939-23823 GCA_964352445.1 uncultured Pseudohongiella sp.
TGGGTAATTGAGCCCTTAATGTGCTCCTCTTTCGAAGCCCAAGCGCCGTTATAGGTGCTTACTGCTATCGCCTCGGCAACGCTAATCCGCTGGTTTGCACCCCAAGTTTTTCCATCCCAGCCTTTACGTGTCACCATGCCTTGAATGCCCATAAGCGGCGCAAAAGGCCCGGGGCTAAAATCAGACCCCGCTGCCGCCACAATGCCTGCATCCAACATGGTGCGATACGCCATAGACCGCTGCATTAAATCTTCGCCGTAGTAGATGAACTTATCCGGGTTGTAATAGGCATAGGTTGTGAACATGGCGGGCACGCAGCCCAAAGCCTTCATGCGGCTGACTAAATCCTCATTGATTAACGTGCAGTGAGTTATTTTTGGTCTTGCATCGGCCCGCGGCAGCAAGGTCTGCGCTCGCTCCATGGCGGTTAAGAAACTATCAATGGCCACGTCGCCGTTGGCATGAACATTGACCTGAATTCCTGCCCGATGCACCCGCTCGACCCAGGCGTTCAAGACTTCTTGCGATTCGGTGACATTGCCTCGGTACGGCGGCGACACATTTGGGTAGTCGACACTCATCGCCATGGTTCTTTCTGAGAAAGAACCGTCTACGCCATGCTCAGAGGTAGCGCCAAATTTAATCCACTCATCACCAAACCCAGTTTGAATACCGGCATCGATCATCGCTTCCAACACCGTGCCAGTTGCCTCGTAGCTCACCCGGTGCACTAGCTCGCCCCGGGCTCTGACGTCCTGAATGGCAGCCAAGTCACCGCCTTCGTGATGCACACTAGTTAAGCCATAGCGCGCGAACTGCTTTGAGATATAGGCTATACCGTCTCGAGACCGAATAGCCTGCTGCTCTGCGCTAAACGCGGGCCGCAATCCGATTCTACGCATGGGATCCCGGGCTCTATCGGTCACGCGTCCACTGAGCTGGCCTTCTCGGTCTTTATCAAAGGTTCCGCCCATGGGGTTAGGGGTGTCGCGGTTAACCCCCGCCATCTCAAATGCTTTGGTATTGTAGTAAGAGGTGTGGCCACCGCGGTGCTGCACCAGCACTGGGTGGTCTTGTGAAACTTGATCCAAATCGCGCCGAGTAAGCTCGCGACCGTCGGTGAGCTTAGTGTCATCAAAGAAATAGCCTTCAACCCAAGTCCCGGCCGGCAAGGTCTGCGCTTTAGCGCGAAGCTTATCAATTATGCTTTCGATGGAGACAAACTCAACTTCAAAAGGATTGCCTACTAACACCTCATACAACAGTGTTTCGCCGCGGGCATGCACATGGCAATCAATAAAGCCAGGCAATATGGTCATGCCATCGGCATCATGGATCTCGGTATTAGGACCCGCCAGCGCGCGCATATCTGCGGTGCTGCCGACGGCGCTAAATTTGTCGCCGGAAATTGCAAATGCCTCAGCCTGCGGCAGCGCCCCATCGACCGTATAGACTTTTGCGTTGATAACGATCTGGTCAGGATATTGAGGATTGCTTGCCTGCTGCCCGGAACTTTGAGCGGATGCGTTAGAGCCAATTAAAGGTGCGGCGAGCAGTCCGCCCACACCGGCGCCAGTTAGATTGATAAAATTTCGTCGACTGCGATTCGGACTTCTCATAGCTAACACCTCGGCTTATTGTTCGTTATTGGTGCACTGGGTTATGGCTGCCTGGGAATTTAGGCAATCTGTCACAGCAGTTTACGAATGAAGAGCCATTGATTCAAGGAAGATTTTGGAATGCTTAGGCTTTAAGTCGGAAAAGGGATGAGGCGGGGCTGGAAAGTAGGCTCCGATTGTGGCTTGAAGAAAAAACGATGAATAAAGACCGGTGAGCGGAGTGCAGTCAAAACAATCATCCGGCCACTATGGGCCGGATGATGTTAAACACAGAATCACTTTATAGCGCGTTAAAACACTGCAGGACTAAAGCGGGATAAATGCCAATGCGAAATTGCCATTCAGCGGAATCACTAGCTGATTCTGCACTGAGTCATAGCACATTGAAGCAGCGCTAGGTATGCCAGACGCGATTACCTGGGCAGGTTGGCCAGGTTCGATTTTCGAGACGCTACCAAAACGTACGCTGCTCACATACTTAGTGCCATCGGCCATAACCACTACGCCGTCGTTACCACCCTCTACAGCGTGTTCAGTATTGATCACTTCACCTGCAAGGTTATAGGTAATTACCGCATTGTCTCCCACGTTAACTACTACAATATTGCCGTTTTGGTCAATGGCAACCCCATTAGGCGCGGCAAGCGGCGCACCATCAGCAAACACCGAAACCTCACCGCTGGCTGTGATCTTGTAAACGCTCTCCGGCGCTCGAGTGTTGGACGCATAGACCGTGCCGTCTGCGGTGACTGCTATGCCGTTTAGAATGGTTGAACCTGGCACTGGGATAGACTCAAGCGGGCGGCCGCTGGCTAGATCAAACGACCGTACATGGCCTGTGTCCACCGTATAGAGCTTGCCACCTTGGATTGCACTGCCCAAAGGCTGATGCAGTTCTAGCCCTTCTTTAGTCGCGCCGATCCATTTTGGTGTATGCACACTGCCGTCGGGATTGATCAGTGAAACGAAGCCGTCGTTCTCCGTGCCATCGCCGCGCTCACCGTTATTCATGGCCAAGATCAAATTGCGCTGTGCATCAAAGGTGCAGCTCTCGGAAAAATGGAAACTGCCAAAGACTTTAACGTTGGTAGACATTGGCACCCGAACACCGGATTCATTCACCGATCCAATGGGCTCACCGGCTTTAAATTCTTGCGCGGTGACGGCACTGGCCCATAAACCAAAGCCGATGGAAAGAATGCCTGTCGCGGTTTGCTTGTTCATTAACTCTTACTCCTTTAAATAAATTTATAACTTACTAGTTTTTAAAATGCTAAGTCTTTTGCTAAAAATTTCAATCTTCTAATAAACTTGTTCTATAGCGCTCAAACCAAGCAAGAATATTGTCAACTTTCGCTATCAAGTTCGAAGGCCGTGATGCAATGCCATGGGAGGATTCGGGCACTCTTACTAACGCCGAATCGATACCCCTGAGCTTCAGCGCTTGGTAATACTGTTCCGACTCAGGCATGGGCGTGCGCATATCTGACTCACCGGTCAATAACAGCGTTGGTGTCACCACATTGCCCACCAGTGACAGCGGCGATCGCTGCCAATAAGTCTGATAGTCTTCCCATGGCGGCTTCTCAAACCAGTAGCTGGCAACCGTTTCCGGGATGTCGCTGTACAGTGCCATGCTGGCCCAGTTTATCACCGGTTTGGCCACTGCCGCCGCGGCGAATCGATCCGTATTGCCGATTATCCAAGCAGTGAGCACGCCACCGCCAGAACCGCCGGTGACGAACAGCGCAGATTCATCAACATAGCCCCGTGCAAGCACCGTATCTACCCCGGACATTAGATCATCATAATCTTGACCTGGGTAGGCATGGTGAATCTCATTGGCAAACTCATAGCCATAGCTGGTGGAGCCGCGGGGGTTAGTATAGAGCACCACGTAACCTGCCGCTGCATACAGCTGCACTTCCGCTGAAAAATGTGGTCCATAGGCGGTAAAAGGCCCGCCGTGGATTTCCAATATGAAGGGATACTTTTTGCTTGGATCGAAGTTTGGCGGGGTGACTATCCAGCCCCAAACTTCATGATCACCCACCGACGAGCGCCAGCTTATTTCTTCAACTGCCCCAAGGGTCTTGTGGGCCAGTAAATCCTCATTCAGTGCGGTTAGTTTCTCAACCCCGCGGCGGCTCGCGTAACCAATATCGGCGGGCCTTTGGGAAGTGCCCGCGGTATAGGCGACGCGGCCATTGTTTGCCACGGAAAAAGACCCGCTGGTATAGGGCCGACTAATATCTGCACCACCGGCGTCTCGGGTCAGTATTTGTAAATCGCCTTCCAGCGACAAGGTAGCGATAGTCTTTTTGCCGAAGTCGTCATAGGACACAATGAGCTGGGAAGAGCTGCTCCAAGCAATGCTGTCGATTGATCTGTCTAGGTCATCAGCTATCTCGCTGATACTGCCATTTTCTAAGTCCATCACGCTCACAGTGCGATTGTGATAGCCCATTTTCCTGTCTTCATAGCCCAGAAAGGCTAGACGCCTGCCGTCAGGTGAAACTTGAGGCGATGAATCTGGCCCGTTTCTGGTGGTAAGCTGAGTCATCTGGCCGCTTGCCACATCGATTGCCCACAGGTCAGAGTTTTGCTGGGCCAATTCCCAACCCGCATTGCGATTGCTGGAGATAAACAAGCGGCTGCCGTCCGCCGCCCAGCTTAATCCGCCGCCATGGTTGTACTCACCGTTTGATAGCTGTCTGGGGGTTCCACCTTCGGCCGGGATTACAAATACCTGGGTATGACCAGGGTCCAAATAACCCCGGCCATCTGATCGGTAGTTAAGGGTCTCGATAACTTTAACCGGTGGCGCCCAGTTGGCACCCTCGGGTTTTTGCGGAGCCGTGGCAAGGGGTTTCACTTGGCTACCCACAAAGGCGGTAAATGCCAAAGACTTGCCATCGGGAGCCCAGCTCATGTTCGCCGGCGACTCTTGAATATTGCTTAATAGGGCTGTTTGGCCGGTGTCCATCCAGCGCACATACAGCTGCGGCCCCCTGCCCTCGGCGCTGGATACGTAAGCAATGCGGTCACCGCTGGGAGACCAGCGCGGGCTTGTATAGGAGTCGGTGCCCGACAGCAGTGGTCGGTGGCTGCTGCCATCGACATTAACAAGCCACAGGTTGGAACGCTGACGGTCGGTCATAATGTCGTAGCTTTTGCGCACATAGACAATCTGCTCGCCGTTGGGGGATATCTGCGGCTGTGCCGCCACTTCCAGCTCGAAGACATCGATATTCTGCAGAAGCTCAGAGTCCGGCGCCGCGCTAAGCCAAGAGCTGGAGATAAATAGCCCTAACCCGAGTGAGCGGATAAAAACATTGGTCATTGGTTTTCCTTAATAAAACACACTGGTACTGATGAGAAAAAGCGAGACTTGAGACAATATCACAACAGCCCTAGGGACGGGGAGACTCGCCTTGTTTTGCTGTACAGAAGCCCGCTGCAAACCGCGTTAGTAAACACTCACACACTTACCGCTATTACTGCGCTTTTATAGTGCGTTTTGGCCTCGATCACACCCTTAAAGCGCCATAACACAGCAGCCAAGGCATGCTTTAAGACTCAGCTAAGCTCAAAATTGAAAGAATTTAGTTATATTAATCATAAGGTTATAGAGAATATTGCGGGGCGCTAGAGACAATCCAACTACTGGCATCAATCTTGGCGCATTTATTGTAATGTTAAGAGATCATGAACCAACTCGACGCAACATAAATGCCTTTACTCGTCTTTACCGATCTTGATGGCAGCCTAATGGAGCACGAATCCTACTCCATCGAGCCTGCCAAACCCGCTCTGGAAGAATTGCGCAGTCGTGGCATTGGACTGATTCTAAACTCAAGCAAAACAGCGGCGGAAATCAGGGCCCTGCAGACTCAGCACAGCTTGCCGGGGCCTTTCATCTGCGAAAATGGCGCGGCCCTGTATGAATCGCCAGATACTGCTGCTGAAAGCTTCGGCACCGCTGCCACCAAGTGGCTACCTGCCGTGCACAGTCTCCGGCAGGCCAAGGCCTATAAGTTCTCTGGCTTTTCCGATTGGAGCGCGGCACAGATTGCAAACCTTACAGGGCTTAGCCCGACCCAAGCAGCGCTGGCCAAGCAGCGACACTACAGCGAACCCATCCTGTGGCAAGATTCCGAAAGTGCCAAGACTGAGTTTTTGCATTGGCTAAGCAGCCAAGGCCTTAGACTGCTGGAAGGCGGGCGCTTTTTCAGCATTCAGAGCCATTTTGATAAAAGCGATGCCATGGCTTGGCTAACTCAAAAGCTCAGCTCAGCATCAAACCCGCTTATCACTATTGCCTTGGGAGATAGTCCAAACGATGAGGCAATGCTCAACAGCGCGGATATCGCCGTTGTTATCAAGTCCGCAAAATCCAATCAGGTTGCCTGCTCCAACGCTAAACTAACGATCAAAACCAACAAACCTGGACCTGCAGGTTGGAACCAGGCGATCTTTGAAATACTCTCGCTCTACGATTCCAATCAATTAATTCACTTACGCTAGAAGGACGCACTCAATGGGTGACTTTCATCAGAACGGCATGATCACGACTCTTCACAACCTTGGCCAGCGGCCTTTGGAGTGTATCGAAAAAGAGTTGAACTCGTTTAAGAGCGATAGGCCAATGGGGCTAGTACTGCCATCACTGTTCTCTGAACTAGAAGGCCCAGCTTTGGCAGGCATAGTGGACGAGTTAATGCATGTGCCTTACCTGAATGAAATCGTGATTGGCTTAGACCGCGCGGACGAAGCACAGTATCGCTTCGCACTGGACTACTTTAAACGCCTGCCCCAGCACCACAGAGTGCTTTGGAATGATGGCCCCCGCATGCTGGCCATTGATCAACAGCTCAAGGATATTGGTCTAGCACCAAACCATCTTGGCAAAGGCCGCAACGTTTGGTACTGCTATGGCTATATTCTGGCCTCTGGCCGCGCCACTTCTGTCGCCCTTCATGACTGCGACATTCTCACCTATGACCGCAGTTTATTGGCGCGCTTAATCTACCCCGTGGCCAACCCTAACTTTAGCTATGTTTTTTGCAAAGGGTACTACTCAAGAGTGGCTGACAACAAAATTGGCGGCCGGGTGACTCGACTCTTTGTAACACCCCTCATACGCACGTTAAAAAAGGTAAGCCAGCAAACAGATTTCCTAGATTATCTGGACAGCTTTCGCTACCCCTTGGCCGGAGAATTTTCAATCCGCGCTGATGTTATCAATGACCTGCGCATTCCCAGCGACTGGGGATTAGAGGTGGGTGTGCTGTCTGAAATGAAAAGAAATTATGCCACCAACCGCCTGTGTCAGGCAGATATCGCCGATATCTATGACCACAAGCATCAAGACCTGTCCGCCGATGATGCTGAGAAAGGCCTCTCAAAAATGACCGTGGACATTGCCAAAGCGCTGTTTAGAAAACTCGCCACCAATGGCGATGTTTTTTCCACTGAAAAATTTAGAACCATTAAAGCCACCTACTACCGCATTGCCTTAGACTTTATCGATACCTACCAAAATGATGCCATAATCAATGGCCTTAAATACGATCGCCATGAGGAAGAGCAGGCGGTAGAACTGTTTGCCAGCAACATTATGTCGGCTGGCGATCACTTTTTGGAAAATCCGATGGATAAACCGTTTATCCCAAGCTGGAACAGAGTGATCAGTGCCATACCCGACATACTAGACCAGCTGAAAACCGCGGTAGAGGAAGACAACAAAGAATTTAGACAACAAGGCTAGAACATGGATGAAATTAACGCTCAACTAAAGGAACTAGAACGAAGAGTCCAAGAGCACCTGCAAATAATTTATCCTGCCATGGCAAGCGAGCAGTTCGCCTCGCAGCTCATCGCAGAAATGGGTCTAGGCCGGAACCTGCAGCTGCCAGAACCCCATCAGAATAATTGGGATGAAACAGACAGTATCTTAATCACCTACGGCAACAGCGTGATGAATGACGGCGAGCTGCCGCTGCATACTCTCCGTCGTTTTCTGAATACTCATCTGGTTGATACGGTCAATTCAGTGCATATCCTGCCGTTTTTCCCTTTTAGTTCCGATGACGGTTTTTCCGTCATGGATTACTTAGAGGTAAATCCCTCATTAGGGAATTGGGGAGACATCGACGCCATTGGCAAAGACTATAAACTGATGTCGGACTTAGTGTTGAATCATATGTCCAGTCGCAGCCGATGGTTTGATAACTTCAAGAAACGGCTTGATCCTGGCAAAGACTATTTCGCCGAGGCCAACCCCCTCGACGATTATAGCGCAGTGGTCAGACCGCGAAATTCGCCTTTGTTAACCCCCATAGAAACCGCAGACGGTGAACGTCATGTGTGGTGCACGTTTAGCGCCGATCAAGTGGATCTGAATTTTCGTAACCCCCAAGTTATTCTTGAGTTTGTGCGCATTATTAGACTGTATTTGAATCACGGTGTGTCTATTTTTAGAATGGATGCCGTGCCGTTTTTATGGAAGGAACCTGGCACTTCTTGCATTCACCTAAGGCAAACCCACGAGATCATTAAACTGCTGCGCACGTTAATCGAGCATTATTTTCCCCAGGTTATTTTAATCTGTGAGTGCAACGTGCCTAACCGCGAGAACCTTACCTATTTCGGCAATGCTAACGAAGCGCACATTATTTATAATTTCTCCCTGCCTCCCCTGTTGCTATTTACCTTATTGAGCGGCGATTGTCGGCATTTAAAAACCTGGATGATGAGTATGCCGCCTGCCCAGGCCGGCACTGCTTACCTAAATTTTATAGCCTCCCACGACGGCATCGGCTTACGCCCGTTGGACGGCCTGCTTAGCGAGGCAGAGCGCGATAGCCTAGTGGAAACCGTCAAAGACTTTGGCGGCAAAGTGACGCTGCGGCGCGCCCGTGAAGGCTATGACAAACCCTACGAGCTGAACGTAGCGCTGTTTGATGCGCTAAAAGGTTCAATGGCCTTGGGAGAAGACGAATGGGCCTATAACCGCTTTATCTGCGCCCACGCCATCATGCTTGCCCTAGAGGGAATACCCGCTGTTTACATTCAAAGTTTCTTTGGTTCACGCAATGACTATCGCCGATTGGAACACACCGGCAGAAATCGCTCGATTAACAGGCATATCTGGCAGCAACGAGAGCTTGAGGCCATTCTTGCAGACAGCGACTCAACCCAACAGAAAATTTTCAATGAAATGCGCAGACTAATGGCTATTCGCAAAACCCAGCCTGCGTTCCACCCTAACGCAACGCAGTTCACGCTACATTTAGGGGAGAAGGTTTTTGCCTTTTGGCGGCAAAGCATCAACCGTAGCCAGAGCATTTTTTGTCTGAGCAATATCACGCTGCAGCCCCAGACCATTAATTTGTCCGATATTAACCTGATAAGTACCGATGAATGGCGCGACCTAATTAGTGGCGAGAACTACACTGACTTGGGCACCCAGCTTACACTCTCGCCCTATCAAACTGTGTGGATCACTAACATTTAGCTTTGATTACACAGACAAAGCCTTGGCATAAACCCAAACCAAAATAGCAGCAAAAACAAGCTGCACTCAGGCGACTGCCCTCTCCTGCTAAAATTCAGCTTGCTGTAACGCCCGAGCCTTGACTCGACTACACAAAGCACCGCAAGCGCAGGCTTATTAACCCTTCCTGCGCACACTTATTATTTTTATGGGCTCACGCAAAACCTGACCCGCCGTGTAGCCCTCCCCGCCTGCGCCGTCTGCGCCAAGCTGCTTAATGCGGCGAACCACATCCATGCCATTTGTCACCTTACCGAAGGCCGCAAAGCCTTGGCCGTCGGCGTTTCGCGGCTGGCCAAAATCAAGCCCGGGCTGGTCACCAATACAGATGAAAAATTCAGAGGACGCTGTGCCCACTTCTCCTCTGGCCATCGATAGTACGCCATCGGTGTGAAGGATCTCGGTTTGATCGGTGGTTTCGTGAGCAATCGCGGGAAATGGGCTTGCTCGATTATTAAGCCCGCCTTGAATCACTTCTATTTTCGGACTGCCGTTATCGTTGGCCAGAGTGACTACCCGGTAGAACTCTCCTGAATCAAAGTGCTGACCATCCACAAGTTTAAGAAAATTTGCCACTGTGACCGGTGCGTTATTCCCATACAGCTCTATCTCAATTTCGCCCTGTGATGTGAGCATGACTACATCAGCAGTGACCTGAGCAGCAATTAAAGACGCCGGCAAACCAAAACTGCACAGCGTGAAAAAAATAGCGCTTGCTAGTGTGAATTTAGATCCAATCATTTCTAACCTCCAAAGCCACTCTTAAATTATCAAACACACGTAAAAAAGTAAGTCTAAGCGTTTTTTAATATTCACTTAAGCACACGAAGCACAATCCAAACCTTAACACGCCGAAACCTAAAAACTGTGGGTTAGGCGGGTGGACTTTAGTATCGAGCCAGACTAGTCTACGGCCTCTTACAACAAAGCTGTTACAAGTTTTCGGAGCCACAATAATGCTTAAACAATTACTTTTACCCCTATTTTTGCTACTAGCCGCTAGCACCTCGAGTGCGCAGTCTAGCAGCAGCGGCGCGATGCCTTTGCCAGATATCACTATTTACCACTTGGAAGGACGCCGATCAGAACGCATCGTGTGGCTAATGGAAGAACTTGATTTGCCTTATGAGCTGGTGTACACCCGAGGCAATCTAGGTGCGTCAATGGCAGCTATCCGCGCCCTTGGTCACGGTATGCCAGTCGCACCCACTGTCACTTATGGCGATCAAATCATCGTAGAGTCCGGCGCCATCATTGAAATGATCCTCGACCGCCATGCCCCGGATAAGTTAAAGCCGGCATTAGCCAGCCCTGATTATTCAAATTATTTAATGTGGATGCATTACGCGGAAGGCTCGCTAGCGGCTAGACTGTTTAGCGACTACAGAGTTTGGAATATCCAACCACCAGAAAAGCGCTCGCCTTTGGTCGATAGCGAGGCTGTCGTTCAATATGCGGAGAATTTCCTTGCCGAGAATAATTGGTTTGGCGGTGAAGAGTTTTCAGCAGCAGACATTATGATGATGTTCCCGCTCAACGTGGCTACCAGCTTAGGCCTAGTCGATGAGGAGCTGTTTCCCCATGTGGCGGCCTGGAAAGTAAAAGCTGAGGCGCGACCCGCCTATCAGCGCATGTTAGCCAAAGCCCGGCCCGATGGCATTCCTGGCAACCTGCCGTCTGTGCGTCAGCGTCCGCCTTCAGGCCCGCGCAACCCCTAGACTGATTTAAGGCAACGCTCAGTATTTAGATTTGTTAGTCTGAAATTTGAATATTGAGCGTTTCTTTCACTTCCTCCATCACCACATAGCTGGTCGATTCAAGCACTCCCGGTAGCTTCAGCAAGGTCTCTCCCAGTAGCAAGCGGTAGGCTTCCATATTCTCGACCCGCGCTTTAATCAGATAGTCGAAATTCCCAGAAACCAAATAGCATTCTTGAACGTCTTGTAGCGCCATGGCTGACTTTCTGAACTTGGCAAAAATATCTTGGGAAGTTCTCGTTAATCTAATCTGCACAAACACAACCAGTGCCGCTTTTAGCGTGGCGGGATTCAATAAGGTGGTGTAACCCAAGATGACCCCTTCCCGCTCCATACGCTTCACCCTCTCCAAGCATGGGGTTGTGGTCAAGCCGACACGGCGGGCAAGCTCGGCATAGCTTATGCGGCCATCGCGCTGCAGCTCGCGAAGGATTTTTTTGTCCAGTTTGGACAGTGGCTTAGCCTCAATTGTAGACATAATCTGGTTAATTCATCTGCTTTTATTTAGTTAGGAAGATTAAAGCACTAATTTAGATCAAAAATAAAGAAAACATCCTGACAACTAGTCTATATACTGCCGCTTTTTATTAGCCCCAAAAAGGCGTTTCAGGAGAAGTGCAATGCTTATCGGCGTTCCCAAAGAAATAAAGAATCACGAATACCGAGTTGGCTTAATCCCAGCCGTTGTTCGTGAACTCACTGACAAAGGTCATTCAGTGATTGTTGAGAAAGATTGCGGCGCTGGCATTGGCCTGGATGATTCTCTCTATACTGAGGCGGGCGCCGAAATTGTCGCAACGGCTGACGAAGTCTTTGCCCGCGCTGACATGGTGGTCAAGGTGAAAGAGCCCCAGCCACAGGAATGTAAAATGCTGCGCAAAGGACAGATACTTTTCACCTATCTGCACTTAGCCCCAGACCCCCAGCAGACCAAACTGTTGGTAGAGTCCGGCGCAACCTGTATCGCTTACGAAACCGTAACAGACAGCAATAACGGCTTACCGCTGCTCACCCCCATGAGTGAAGTAGCCGGTCGCATGGCTATTCAAGAAGCCGCCATCTGCCTGGAAAAATCCAAAGGCGGTAGCGGCGTTCTATTGGGCGGCGTGCCCGGCGTGGAACCGGCAAACGTGGTGATTATTGGCGGCGGTGTAGTGGGTGTGAATGCCGCTCGCATGGCAATCGGCCTAGGTGCCAATACGACCATTTTAGACCGCTCTATTGCCCGGCTAAAACAAATCGATGAAATGTACGACGGCCGCATCAAGACACTTTTTTCCACCAAGGACAGCATCGAAGCCCAGCTGAAAACAGCTGATGCAGTAATTGGCGCGGTGCTAGTACCCGGTGCTGCAGCGCCAAAATTAGTGACTCGGGAAATGCTTGGCTTAATGAAAAAAGGCTCGGTGCTAGTTGACGTTGCCATAGACCAAGGCGGCTGTTTCGAAACCAGCCGGGCGACCACCCATCAAGACCCTACCTACATCGTTGACGGCATCATCCACTACTGCGTGGCTAACATGCCCGGCGGTGTCGCCCGAACAGCCACTTTTGCCCTGAACAATGCAACCATGCCTTTCGTGCTTGCACTTGCTAATAAAGGCTATGTTCAGGCTTTAGAGGACAATGCCCACCTCCGCAATGGCTTAAATGTCCATAATGGCATGGTGACAGTCGAAGCGGTTGCCCAAGTCTTAGGCTATGACTATGTGGAGGCATCTGCAGCGCTGCAGATGCACTAAGAAACCTCCGCTGCTAGCTCACTTGGACGATAAAAAGTCTAATGTGGGAGCAGCCTGATCGACACGGCCGCACTGCTTATTTGCAGGTATGGCCGTGTCCATTCGGCGTTTGCCCAAGTCTTGGGTTATGACTATATTGAGGCATAGGATAGCCAGCGCTGCAGATGCACTAAGAAACCTCCGCTGCTAGCTCACTTGGACGATAAAA
>CAYGSO010000039.1:23923-35377 GCA_964352445.1 uncultured Pseudohongiella sp.
GAGCAGCCTGATCGACACGGCCGCACTGCTTATTTGCAGGTATGGCCGTGTCCATCAGCTTGGGGCTCAACAGCTTTAGCTCTTTCAGAAGTTGATCGAGCTCTTGCCATGACGACACCTGCAGCCGCGGATTCCACTGTTTTTCCTCTTTAAGCGTCGACGCAGTCCAGCCTTTATAGTCATGCCCCGGCAGCAGCACTGTCGCTTCATCGAGCACTAAAAGTTTGTTGTGGATGCTGTTGAACAACTCTTGTGACGAACCGTTTTGAAAATCAGTCCGCCCTGTGCCGCGAATCAGCAGGGTATCTCCGGAGAACAAAGTGGGCTGGGGAGCCGCCAGGTAAAAACAGTAAGAATCATCGGTATGGCCAGGTGTGTATATCGCTTTAAGGGCCAAGTCACCCACAGCAATGAGTTCATCATGTTTAACAAACTGACTGACACAGGCCATCTCGGAATGTTCGCCAGCGAGGGTTATGCAGCCGGTCAGCTCTCTCAGCCGCCCTAAAGCGGTAATGTGGTCCGCGTGACAATGGGTGTCTGCTGCATATTTAAGACCAAGCCCCAACTCCTTCAGCAGCTGCAGATAGGCCTGGGCATGCTCCAGAACCGGATCAATAAGTATCGCCTCACCGCTTTTGGGGTCGGCAAGCAAATAGGTGTAGGTGGAACTTTCCTTGTCGAACAACTGCCGCATTATCACTGTTGTTACTCCTAACTTGCTAAACCAAGGCCTAGTTCTTCTTTCATATCCTGCGGCAAGACGAACCAGCGCAGCGCTTCTGCCGCCTGCGGCAGTGACAAAGAGTATCGCTTACCGCCACGAGACACTTGCTCAAGCTCTTGTTGAGCTTGCTGCAGCAACGCTGATAACTCAACCGGCTCGGCGGCAGTTAGTGCTGGGCTTGCCTGCAACATGTTAGCCACGGACAAAGACTCCAGCTGCATCTTCTTCGCCTGATAGCGCCAAGTGCCACTAGATTTATCAAACTCATAGTAAGGCAGCAGCTTCCAGCCATGAGTTGCAACGAGATCAATCGCCGCGAGCAAATACTCAAAGGTCTCGTCGCCAATAAAATAATTGAAATTAAGCCGCACCCAGCCGGGCCGCAGCACCATATGCCCCTGCAGTATTTGCGTCTCCAATGCGCGGCTATAGGCCATATCCATGCCCAATAGCTCGTGGCCGTAAGGCCCTGCACAGGAGCAGCCGCCACGGGCTTGAATGCCGAACAAATCATTGAGCAGGGCGACGATAAAGCCGTAGTGCAGATCTTTGTCGCCGTGTTTAAACCGCAGGGAGAAAATCGACAGACTGTCTTGTGCAGTATTGCCCAAAATTTCAATGTTTGGGTTAGCCTGCCAGCACTCCAGCGCGCGAGTTTTATACTCAGCTTCTAGCTCTTCAATGCGCTGGGTCCCTACGGCTTGCTGCAGCTCAAACACCAAGCCAGCGCGGATAGACTCCACTATCGCCGGGGTACCGCCTTCTTCTCGGCGCTGGTGATCGGCAATAAATCGGTGGTCTTGTGGAGTCACATACACCACTGTACCACCGCCGGGCATCGCCGGCACTGAGTTGGTTAACAGCTGCTTTTTTACCACTAGAATGCCCGGCGTACCCGGCCCACCAACAAATTTATGGGGGCTGATAAAAACCGCATCTTTGACGCATTCACTGTTCGCCGGATTCATATCTATGGCCACGTAGGGCGCCGCTGCCGCGTAATCCCAAAATGAGACAGCATCATGCCGATGCAGCACAGCAGACACCCTATCAACGTCAGTTTTAATACCGGTCACGTTAGAAGCCGCCGAAAAGCTGCCGATTTTAAGTTCACGCTCAGCGTACTGGGCCAGCTTTTTTTCTAGTATCGCAATATCCAGCTGACCATTTTCACACAGCGGAATCACTACCACATCGGCAATTGACTCCCGCCAAGGGATCTCATTGCTATGGTGCTCATAGGGCCCAATAAAAACCACCGGGCGACTTTCATGGGGCAGATGCTCTAGCAATTTGTGACGCGCACACAAATCCGCCGGCAGGCGCAGGTTGAGAATATCGATTAACTTGTTGATGGCGGCAGTTGCACCGGAGCCGGTAAAAATTACCTGGTCGTCGCTGTTTGCATTGACTGCCCTGCGAATAGAGTTTCTAGCTTCCTCGCGGAATTTAGTAGTCTGAGCGCCCGAAAACGAAGTTTCGGTATGGGTGTTGGCGTAAAATGGCAGCACCTTGGTTGAGATGAAGTTTTCGATAAAAGTGAGGGCGCGACCAGACGCCGTGTAGTCAGCATAAACCAGAGGCTTGCGACCAAAGCAGGTCTCAATACCCTGCTTGTCTCCAATCACAGATTCTCGAATCTTCTTAATTAGCGCATCAGTCATCCAGCTTCTCCTAAAACGTTAGCAAAGTTTACCCCAGCAAAACAGAAACATTGTCTCTTATTGTGCTGATTTTTAGGATAAATACGCAATATTGATTCACATTTTATTTATTAGTGGCACAATGTCTCTATATTTATCTATATAGAGGCATGAAATGAACAAACTCGACCTTGCACTACTTGAGTTGATACAAAAAGACTCGTCTCTTTCAACCGGCGAATTAGCAGAGCGCGTTGGCATGTCAAAGTCTGCCTGCTGGAGACGGCTGCAAAAACTAACCCAAGACGGCGTCATTCAAAAGCAGGTTGCCATTCTCAACCAAGAAAAGCTCAACTTGCCGCTCACGGTTTATATCTCTATTCGAACCAACGAGCACAATGATAAGTGGGCTAGCCAATTTCATAAGGTGACCCACAGCCTGCCGGGGGTGTTAGAGGTTTATCGAATGAGCGGCGATTTAGACTATTTGGTCAAAGCCGTGGTGGAAGATATGAAAGGTTACGACAACCTTTACCGGCAGCTTATTAAAGCCAATTTGTCGGATGTGAGTTCGAGTTTTGTGATGGAGACTATGAAGCAAACTACTGAACTGCCGCTGCAGCAATCCCTGTAAGGGCAAAAAGCGGATTACTGCACAGCAGACTAAGACTGGGAGACAGAGCTGTCAGCCTGCTGTTTGCGTTGGCGCTCTTCTGCCTGTTCCGCCCGCATATTGCAGGCGGCGATCTCAGGCAGTTTTGCGAGATAGCGAATGGTCATGGCACCGCGTATGTCAGTTTTCTCGAGGGTCGGCGTGTCGTCATCCACATAGAATAGGCGGCTGGTGATCTCTACCAAGTCCTCTTCCATAACCTCTGCACAGCGGTGCATGGGCTGCTCATCAGGCTTTTGAGAAAGGCCATTGTCTGTGTACATAAACACAGCTTCGGTATCTTCAAAATAGACATAATCTACTACCCCATCACGATCAGGGTCTGAGGCGCACATTTTGTACAGCAAAAAATTATCACAGTACAGATTATTGGTAAGACCGCGGCCGTCCAAAGAATACTGGCAGGCGCTTAGGGCGCCAGCAACTGCAAGAACGGTAAAAAACTTGGCAAAAATCGAAGAATTCATGATCGGTGCTGGGGTTCAACCTAATTAGTCAATACTGATTTGTTTAATTGTAGCTAGCTCACAGCGCTTTGCTCAAATACTTATGCAGCCTTGATAAATATTAAACCGCTGCGTTTGATATCTGACCATTAGCCGATAACTTGAATTGTACCGAATAATTGCGCTATTCCAAGCGCCGGCTTAGACGAAAACTGCTTTGCCCGGTCGCCGCGTCTAGCTGCCGGGAAACGAGTAGTTGACCCCTTCCCTCGCGCCGCTGC
This sequence comes from uncultured Pseudohongiella sp., assembly GCA_964352445.1. Taxonomy (GTDB): domain Bacteria; phylum Pseudomonadota; class Gammaproteobacteria; order Pseudomonadales; family Pseudohongiellaceae; genus UBA9145. Next base: position 27,694 of record CAYGSO010000039.1, read on the forward strand.
TTGGCCAACGCTGAGTAATGGTTTTGCGCCTGGTGTAAAAACGAATTGCGTCGGGACCATAGACGTAGAGATCCCCGAAAAGTGAGCGCTTCCAGCCGCCAAAACTTTGGCTCGAGACAGGCACCGGCAACGCCACGTTGACACCCACCATACCCACCTGAATATTGTCGCTGAAATAGCGCGCGGTTTCGCCATCCCGAGTAAAAATACAGGTGCCATTCCCAAACTCATGGCGATTAATTAGGTGCATGGCCTGCTCGAGGGTTTCTACTCGCATAACGCAAAGCACCGGCCCAAAAATTTCGTCGCTGTGAATAGTCATCTCAGCAGTCACTTTATCGAACAGACAGCCGCCTAAGAAAAAACCCTGCTCGTGGCCTTCAACCACATAGCCTCTACCATCCACAACAAGCTCTGCGCCTTGGTCTAAGCCCTGGTCTATATAGTCTAGAATGCGTGCCCGCGCTGCTTGGGTTATCACTGGCCCCATATCGTTTGCCGTGTCGGTCCCGGGCCCAATTTTTAGCCCCTCAACTTTAGGTTTCAGTTTGGCTATCAAACTATCCGCCACCCCATCGCCGACACATACCGCTACCGAAATAGCCATACAGCGCTCGCCGCAAGAGCCATAGGCAGCCCCCATCAAAGCATCAACAGCGCCGTCTAAGTCAGCGTCGGGCATCACCACCGCGTGATTCTTAGCCCCGCCCAGCGCCTGCACCCGCTTACCGTTAGCACTGCCTTGGCGATAGATTGATTCTGCTATCGGGGTAGATCCAACAAAGCTAATGGCCTGAACTCTAGCATCGCTTAACAACACATCAACCGCAGACTTATCGCCATTGACGACGTTGAACACACCTTCAGGCAAGCCTGCTTGCGAAAACAGCTGGGCTAGCTTGAGACCAACACTGGGGTCTCGCTCTGAGGGCTTGAGGACAAACGTATTGCCACAGGCGATGGCCATGGGAAACATCCACATTGGCACCATCGCGGGAAAATTAAAAGGAGTGACACCTGCCACTACGCCAAGAGCTTGAAACTCTGACCAGCTATCGATGTTGGGCCCCGCATTTTTTGAGTGCTCACCTTTCAATAGCTCAGAGATACCGCAGGCATATTCGACCACTTCGATGCCTCGGCCTAGTTCGCCGCGGGCGTCGTCCAGCACCTTACCGTGCTCTGCAGTTATTAAGGCGCAAAGGGCATCTGCATTGGCCTCTAACAGCTGCTTAAATCGAAACAAAATTTGCGCCCGCTTTTGTGGCGGTGTTGCGCTCCAGCTGGGAAATGCCTTGTGGGCACTTTCTATGGCCTGCTCCACCAGTGCCGGCTGGGCCAGACTTAGCTGCGCGGCAACCGTGCCCAAGGCCGGATTAAATACCGCTTGGAAAGGTTCAACACCGGCTACGGCCTGCCCCGCGATGTAGTGGCCAATTACTGGAAGATTTGACTTATCTGAGCTCATGTAAGGTGTCACCTAATGCGTTTATCAAACTATCAATTTCATCTGTTGTTGCCGCAAACTGGGGCGCGATCTGGATCGTGTCCCCACCCCACCGCAGGTAAAAGCCCTTCTCCAAGCACTTAAGACCCACCTCAAATGGCCTGCGCAGAGGCTCACCGGGATAGGGTTCAAGACTCAGCCCCGCGGCGAAACCGTAGTTCCGGATGTCGCTCACAAATGGGCTGCCTTTTAGCTCATGGACCTTGCTTTCAAAGTAAGGGGATTTTTCTTTCACCTGCTGCACCAGGTTTTCTCGCACCAAAATATCCAGTGCAGCAAGCCCAGCCGCGCAGGCCACCGGGTGGGCTGAATAAGTATAACCATGGGGGAACTCCACCATGTATTCCGGCCCGCCCTTTTCCATATAGGCATCATAGATCTTGGAGGCCGTCATAACCGCGCCCATTGGTATGGTGCCGTTGGTTATCTGTTTCGCCAAGGTCATGATGTCTGGGGTCACCCCGAACTCTTCAGCTCCGGTTAAAGACCCAACTCGGCCCAGCCCAGTGATCACCTCGTCAAAAATCAGCAGCAGGTCATGCTTGCTGCAAATTTCTCTAAGCTTGTTGAGGTAGCCCTTTGGTGGCGGCAGCACCCCCGCCGTGCCCGACATAGGCTCAACAATCACCGCCGCGATATTGGATGCATCGTGCAGCAGCACCAATTCTTCTAACTCATTGGCCAAATGCGCGCCGGCATCTGGCATGCCTTTGCTGAACTTATTCTCGTTGAGCATAGTGTGGGGAATATGGTCAGCATCGACAGACTGGCCGAACAGTTTGCGGTTAAAGCCAATGCCGCCCACCCCAACGCCGCCGTAGTTAACGCCGTGGTAGCCTTTCATGCGGCCAATAAATTTAGTTTTGCCGGGCATGCCCAAGGTGCGCCAGTAGCCTCTTGCCATTTTTAATGCGGTATCAATGGATTCAGAGCCAGAATCGGTAAAGAACACATGGTCGAGTCCAGCGGGAGTTAGCTCAACCAGTTTGTTGGCCAGTTCAAAAGACAGGGGATGGCCATACTGAAACCCTGGGGAATAATCTAGCGTCATAATTTGTTTGCTGACAGCGGCCGCAATTTCTTCGCGGCCATGGCCGGCGCCGCAGGTCCAAAGACCGGACAAACCGTCATAAACCTGCTTGCCGTTAGCATCTGTGTAGTAACGGCCTTGAGCCGATACCAACATGCGGGGATTTTTTTTAAACTGACGGTTGCCAGTGTACGGCATCCAGTGTGCAGCTAAGTGTTCTTCAGAATAATTCACGGCCCAACCACCCTGTTATTTCAATCTTCGATTAATGACAACCCTTTATTGGGGTTTCGCGACCAAACCATCGGCGCTGCTGTTATTGCTAGCCTCAGCCGCTGGCAACGACGCAAGCTCCGCAATATAGACCCGGGCGAGTTCTTTATCGGGCCAGATTAGAGCAACTACATAACCTACAAGCAAGGCCGAGAAGAATGACGGCGGCATTGTCTCCAAGCCGACAAAATACACCCCAATACCGTCCATTTCTTGCAGCACAAATTTGCTAATCATGGTCATGGAAAACCCAGTAATCATAGAGGCTATGGCGGCTCTTTCGGTAAAACCTGGCCAGAACAAAGACAACACCATCATGGGACAGAAGGTTGCTGCAATCCCCGACCAACCAAAGATTGCGAACCAGAAAATAGTGCGATCTGGTGACAGGATTGAAATAGTAATCGCCAACGCCAGCGCCAGGACCGCCATGGAGATTGTCACCATTCGGCATAACGCAGCCGCCCGCTGATTGGTCAAATTGGGATTAATCATATTTGCGTAAAAATCATGGGTTATTGATCCGGCGGCCATAACCAATAGCGAAGACACTGTCGACATAATAGCTGACAATACCGCCGCTACATACAGCCCCACTATCCAAGGTGGGAACGTGTATTCCACCAACTCTGGCAAGACGTTTTGGGCGCCATTGCCCAATACCGAATCAGCTTCTACGCCTTGGGAAGTAAAAATAAACCGGCCTAATACGCCAATTGAGACAGCCGAGAAATCAACCAGCAGAGTAAACAGCATGGCCACCCATCGCCCGCGCTTAATTTGCTGCACATCTCGCACTGCGATAAGCCTGGCAAAAACTTGGGGCGAGCCGAGAAAACCCAGCCCGATTAAACCCATGCCAATGACCACGGAAAGATTCAGCAGAGTAAAACCACCTGCTCCCCACATATTGACCAAGCCAGGTTCAATCTCAACCAAGCCCGAATAAATGGCATCAGCATTAGTGAGCGATAAGTAGGCAACCGTTGGCAGCGTCACTAAACACAGCAACATCATTGCGCCTTGAAACATATCCGTCCAGGCGGCGGCCAAGAACCCGCCGGCGACGCAGTAGACCACGACAATCACAAAACCAACAATCGCACCGGTTTGGTAGTTCCAATCCAGAAACCGCTCGAACGCAGAGCCAGTGGCATCAATTTGGGCAGAAATATAAATGAGAACAAAAATAGTTAGAGAAACAGCGGAAAGCACTCGCAGGAAGTTTGTTTTAGATTTGAAGCGATTGACCAAATAATCGATGACAGTGATTGAATCGTATTTGTCGGTTAAGCGTTTAAACCGTGTCGCCATCAGAAACCAGGCGAACCAGACTCCGAGCAGTTCGCCCACCACCACCCAGTAAGCACTAAAACCAACCATGGCTCCCATGCCGGTTAGACCCAACAGCAACCACGCAGATTCGCCGGTGGCCTGCGCCGAAAAAGCAGCAACCCAAAAACTAAGCCGCTTTCCTCCAATGACAAAATCGCTCATGCTGTGCACGCGCTTGGATGCCAGATAGCCTAGAACCATAAGGATTCCAAAATACATCACAATCATAGCGTATTTTTCAAACATGCTGGCGGAGCTCTCCTAGGCTTTATCCAGCTGTGATAATAGCGCCCACAGCGAGAAGTTACACTAATTTACTGGCTATGCCGGTCACTACCCACGGGCAGTAGTTCTCAGCCCAGACAAAAACCGCAAAATAACCCTAAGCAGAGTTTGTGAGATAGAATCAGCACTATGATTGACAACCCATTTAGAGAGCGCCTAGCAACGCGCGCAGCACCCTTTGTGAAATTGCTCGGCGCACTTGGGCTAACCCCCAATCAAGTCTCTTGTATGGGCTTGGCCATTGGCTTAGGGGCGGCATTTTTAGTCGCCTCAGGTTATTTTATTGCGGCAATTGTCGTGTGGTGGATTTCTCGCTTGCTGGATGGCTTGGATGGCATTTACGCCAGAGCCAGCAATCAAACCTCCGATTTCGGTGCCTTCATCGACATCCAGTTCGACATGCTGGCCTACTGCGCCATGATTGCCGCCTTCTACTGGCAATTTCCCCAATATGCTTGGCAGTGGCTGCTGATCATGCTGGCTTATGTGCTGTGTATCAGCGGCGCTTTGGGGCTGGGAAGTTTTGAGAACAAACAGGGCCTGAAAGACAGCGGTGGACGCGGGCTAAGGCTAGCGGTGGGACTGGCTGAAGGTGGTGAGACCGGTTTGGCCTATACCGTTTTTCTTCTGTTGCCAAATTTTCTTAACATTACAAGCTGGGTTTGGATTGCGGTACTGGTTATCACCATACTGGCAAGACTGCTGCTTGCGCGCGCGGAACTAAAGGGCAATCCATGACTATTTTGCAGCCACTGCTTGGCCTGATTGTTTTTCTAGGGGTCACTGCGGCTTTTTCAAACAACCGCTCTAACATTTCACTGCAGCGGGTTGCCATTGGCTTGGCCGCCCAATTTGTCATCGCCTTTTTATTGCTGCAGGTGAGTTTTATCTCCGATGGTCTGATGGGCTTAAACACGGTAGTTAGCATGCTGCAAAGCGCCACCGATCGAGCCGCTCAATATATGTTCGGCTATGTTGCCGGCGGCCCGGCGCCTTTCGACATTAGCAACCCAGACAACTCCTTCATCATTGCCTTTCAGGTTTTGCCCTTAATCCTTGTGGTTACTGTGCTTTCGGCAATGCTTTTCCATTTTGGTATTTTGAGTTTCTTGGTAGAGCTAATGGGCAAAGCCATCAGAAAAGCCTTTGGCCTGTCTGGCGCTTTAGGCCTTGGCGCAGCAGCAACGGTATTCTTCGGCACCATTGAAGCCCCGCTGGTTATCAAGCCCTACCTGAGCCGCCTGTCCAAGGGCGAGCTATTAGCCTTGGTTGTTTGTTCCATGTCGACCATCGCCGGCAGCGTAATCATTCTCTACGCCAGCGTGCTAGAACAGACATTACCCGGCTCCCTGCAGCATTTGCTCACCGCCTCACTGATCAGTGTCCCGGCTGCCCTAACTCTTGCCCACATCGCCGCTCCCACTGTGGCAAGCGATCTAGAGGTTGGCAACATTGCAAAGAGTGATAAAACTTGGATCGAAGTGCTGCTTGATGCTATCGACGATGCGGTGAGAATGATTGTCTCCATTGTCGCCGTCATCATCGTGCTGTTTGCCTTTATCTATTTACTCGACGACCTGCTGCAGCTGCTGCACCGGGACCTAACCCTTGGCGCTATTTTTAGCCAAGTGTTAAGACCGGTCATGTGGCTAGTTGGCTTCGACTGGGACAAGGCAGCAATCGCCGGCGAACTGATGGGGACAAAAATAGTTCTGAACGAGTTTGTGAGCTACCTGGCACTGGCGGATGTCACCACCTTCAGCGAAAAAGAAACCATCATTATTGCCTATAGCTTATGTGGCTTTGCTAATATCGCCAGCTGCGGAATCATCATTGCAGGGCTGGTAGCCATTCTGCCGGAGCGCCGACGGGAAGTTGTCGAGGTAACATTCAAAGCTTTGCTATTAGGCAATGTAGCAACACTGATGACCGGCTGTGTGGTAAGTCTGATACTTTAAACACCAGTTTATTAACTTCACGCTTAACACTGCGGTGACATGAAGCGCGTTAATGCACTGCCGCTTTTAAAGCTAGCTTAGCAATAGCAGGCACCTCCTTCTTGCGATGCTCAGACAGGGACGCACATTGCTTGCGCGTAGCACTAATCAGTTGAACTCGCAGCACGGGGCAGCCACTCGCAAAAATCGCTGAATCAAGTTATCGTTGCCGGATGACCAGCACAATTCTCCTGTTTACAATTCTCGCCTGCGAGATAGCCTTCTGGCTTGTTCTTATCCTGGGACTCACCTGCCGCTACATTTTTAAATTAGGCCGTTTCAGCGCGCTTCTGCTTTACTGTATTCCTATAATTGATTTGATATTACTCGCCGCTACGGTTGTGGATTTGCGTGCTGGGTCGGTGGCGACGATGGCCCACGGCTTAGCTGCAGCCTATCTGGGCTTCACTGTTGCGTTTGGCAAAGTCACAATCGATTGGGCAGACGGAGTATTTGCGCGCCGTTTTGCAGATGGTCCAGCAGCGGCGAAGCCGCCTAGTCATGGCTTGGAACTACTGCTGTATGAATTGAAATGGTTTGGCCGCTGCGTGCTAGCGGCTTCAATTACAATTTTTCTTTCCTATTTAGCCATTGTGCTAGTGAACGACCCCACAAGAACCGAAGCATTTGAGCTATGGATACAGCTGCCGCTCGTCACAGCAGGCCTGTGGTTCGTATTTGGCCCCCTTTGGAGCCTAGTCTTCTGTTGGTTTCCCAAGCCAAGTAAGGCTTAGCCTTATAGTCAAACAGAGTAACTTAGCGACAACTCTAGGCAGCTAAAGTCGGCCGCTGCTGGCACAATTGGCATTATCTACGTGGGCTAAAAAGCTGCCTGAGGCGACCGATTGCTACCGCTGATTGAAACCCGCAGATCCAAGCAAAAAATAGCAAGGGGGTCTCTTTATATGTTGGCTTTACAGCGCCATTGCAGGGCCCAAGAACGTGAAATCCCTTCAATCAAGCAGCCGCCCCTGAAATATGAGGAAACTCCATATTGTGCATACAGAAATCGCTTTATCTAGGATTCACGAGACCCTGGGTATCGCTATCGATCTTATGTTGGTTGGTTAAACTTAATGTTTGAAATGAAGGAGTTGGCGAGTAAACTTAGAGCAAAGCGGGGGTAAATATCACGCCGACTAAGTATACAATTGTTAACCATACGGGGCAGCAAATGAGATGAATTCGATTCCCATTACATATTTCCTAGTATGGCTATTGGCATCTTCATCTGCATATTCGGCTTCCGAGGAATTT
>CAYGSO010000040.1:0-35328 GCA_964352445.1 uncultured Pseudohongiella sp.
ATTTCGGAAAGACTATCACACTATCTTGAGGTATTAGAACCTTTTGCGAAGCAAAAGTTTAAGAAGAAATTACAGAAAAATAATTCCAAGGCGCCGCTGGTAGAAAACTACCAGCCCGTGAGTTCACGCATGCCATTTCCGATGTCGGCCAGACTGCGAACAGTCTTGACTCCCGCGTCTTGAAGTGCCGCAAACTTTTCATCGGCAGTGCCCTTACCGCCCGAAATTATTGCACCAGCATGCCCCATTCTCTTGCCAGGAGGCGCAGTAACGCCCGCTATGTAAGCAACAACCGGTTTGGTCACGTTGGCTTTGATGAACGCCGCGGCCTCTTCTTCGGCAGTCCCGCCAATTTCACCGATCATCACAATGGCCTGGGTTTGTGGATCAGCTTCGAACATGCCGAGAATATCAATAAAGTTAGAACCAGGTATGGGGTCGCCGCCAATACCCACACACGACGACTGACCAAAGCCACAGTCTGTGGTTTGCTTGACCGCTTCGTAAGTCAGGGTGCCGGAACGGGACACAATACCCACTTTGCCGGGCAGGTGTATATGACCCGGCATAATGCCTATCTTGCATTCGCCTGGTGTAATCACGCCAGGACAGTTTGGCCCGATCAACCGCACCCCAGCCTGATCGCAGGCCTCCTTCGCAACCAGCATATCCAGAGTGGGTATACCTTCAGTGATACAAACGATTAACTTTATTCCCGCATCAGCAGCTTCAAGTATTGAGTCCTTACAAAAAGCGGCCGGCACGTATATAACGGTGGCATCAGCCTCGGTCGCTGCATAAGCTTCTTTTACGGTATTGAAAACAGGCAGGTCCAAATGGGTTTGACCACCCTTTCCAGGTGTAACCCCGCCCACCATTTTGGTGCCATAAGCGATAGCCTGTTCTGAATGGAATGTGCCTTGAGAACCGGTGAAGCCCTGGCAAATTACTTTAGTGTCTTTATTGATTAAAATGCTCATTTGTCACCCCCTGCTGCAGCTACAACTTTTTCGGCCGCATCTGACAAACTAGTCGCCGCTATAATATTAAAACCGCTTTTGCTTAGCACTTCGCGGCCAAGCTCAGCATTGTTACCTTCAAGTCTTACAACCACAGGGACTTTTACGCCTACCTCTTCAACCGCGCCGATCACGCCTTCTGCGATCAGGTCGCAGCGAACGATGCCGCCAAAAATATTGACCAATACTGCAGCCACCTTCTCGTCTGACAGGATTATCTTAAAGGCTTCAGTCACCCGCTCTTTCGTAGCACCACCACCGACATCAAGGAAGTTGGCCGGGCTGCCACCGTGAAGCTGAACAATGTCCATAGTGCCCATTGCAAGACCGGCGCCATTGACCATGCAGCCGATATTGCCATCTAAAGCGACGTAATTGAGCTCCCACTCAGCAGCATGTGCCTCTCGCTCATCTTCTTGGGAAGGATCACGCATGGCCTGCAATTTTGGCTGCCGATACATAGCGTTGCTATCGATGTTTATCTTGCCATCTAGGCAATGCAAGATGCCTTCGTTGGTAATCACCAGCGGGTTTATTTCCAACAGGGCAAGATCTAAATCGTGGAATAATTTGGACAAACCTAAAAACAGCTGAGTGAACTGTTTAATTTGTGCGCCTTGCAGCCCCAAACGAAACGCAAGGTCTCTACCTTGGTATGGCTGCGCTCCGGTCAATGGGTTGATAGTCGCTTTGAGGATTTTTTCTGGAGTTTCTTCTGCAACTTTCTCGATCTCTACCCCACCCTCGGTTGAGGCCATGAAGACAACGCGGCGAGTCGAACGGTCCACCACGGCACCTAAGTACAATTCTTGCGCGATATCCGTGCATGACTCTACTAATATCTTGCTCACTGGCTGACCATTGGCATCGGTTTGATAGGTAACTAGATTCTTACCCAGCCAGCTTGCGGCAAAGGCACTGGCCTCTTCCGCGCTGTCAACAAGCTTTACACCGCCTGCTTTACCTCGGCCTCCAGCATGCACTTGGGCTTTTACAACCCACTTACTGCCACCGATTTTTGCCGTTGCTGCCGCCGCGTCTTCAGGCGTGTCAACCGCATAGCCTTTGGATACGGGCAGACCGTATTCGGCAAAGAGTTCCTTCGCCTGATATTCGTGTAAATTCATTGTTGCTCCATCAGTATATTAGTATTTTAGTTTCGACGTTTTCTATTGCCGATGTGAATGGCGTGGCCATTGGCGGACAAGGCAGCTTCGTGCACCGCTTCAGATAAGGCTGGGTGTGAGAACATGGTTAAGCCAATATCTTCCGCGCTCGCACTAAACTCCATCGCTATGACTATTTGCTGCAGTAAGTCTGCAGCTGCTGAACTTATGATATGGCAGCCCAGAATACGATCGGTTTTGGCATCAGCAATCAGCCTCACCATGCCGTCTGGATCATTGGCGGCAAGCGCACGGCCATTGGCGGAAAAAGGGAAGCTGCCAACGTTATACTCGATACCTTCGGCTTTTAATTGCTCTTCATTTTTTCCAACCCAAGCGATTTCAGGGTGGGTATACACCACCGATGGCACGAGGTCGTAATTAACTTGGGCTTTTTTGCCGGCGATTCGCTCTGCAGCCATTACACCTTCTTCGCTGCCCTTATGGGCCAGCATCGGGCCTCGCACTACATCACCGCAGGCATAAATATTAGGTATGTTGGTCTGGCACTGATCGTTGACTTTGATGAAGCCCCGCTCATCTAATTCGATACCAACAGCTGAGTCGAGAAGGCCCTCTGTGTAGGGCCGGCGGCCCACGGCAACGATAAGCTTGTCAAAGCTAGCCTTTTGCTCACCTTCTGAATCAGTGTATTCAACGGTAACGCTTTTCTTGGTTACTTTGCTGCCAGTCACCCTTGCGCCAAGCTTTATATTCAAGCCTTGTTTGGAAAAAATCTTCAGCGCTTCTTTAGCAATGACACGGTCCGCCATTGGCAAAAAATCATCCAAGGCTTCCAATACGGTAACTTCAGCGCCAAGTCGCGCCCAAACGCTGCCAAGCTCTAGACCAATAACTCCGGCTCCGATGACCCCCAGCGTCTTTGGCACTTCTTGAAATTCTAATGCGCCGGTTGAATCAACAATTGTCTCTTGATCAATTGGGGTTGGCGGAATGTTGATGGGCACAGATCCAGCGGCGATAATAATATGTTTGGCGTCAAGCTCCTGCTCAGAGCCGTCACTGGCTGTAACTAATACTTTATTAACACCAACTACTTTGCCAGTGCCACCAATCCCTTCAACCTTATTGCCAGCAAACAGACCTTTGACGCCACTAGTTAGTTGCTCGACCACTTTTTCTTTGCGCTTTATCATCGCCGGCACGTCAATGCTGACTTTGCCAACGCTAATACCATGAACTTCGAAATGCTTAGTGGCTTCGAGGTATTTATGAGAACTATCCAGCAGAGCCTTTGAAGGTATACAGCCTACATTTAGGCACGTCCCTCCAAACACAGTCTTGTCGTCTTTATTCAACCACTTTTCTATGCATGCGGTTTTCAGCCCTAACTGTGCACAACGAATTGCTGCAACATACCCTGCAGGGCCGGATCCAATAACAACCACATCATATTCATTAGCCATAATTTTTTACTCTTTATTAATGTCTGAAGTGACTCTCTATATTTCAAGAATCAATCGGGTTGGATCTTCAAGCAGCTCTTTAATTGTTACTAAGAACTGCACCGCTTCTTTTCCATCGATCATTTGATGATCGTAAGACAGCGCTAAATACATCATTGGTAAGATTTTTACCTCGCCATTTACCGCCATGGGCCGCTCTTGGATTTTATGCATGCCTAGAATTGCTGTTTGCGGCGGATTTATTATCGGCGTGGATAATAGCGATCCAAATACTCCGCCATTGGAGATAGTGAAAGTACCTCCGGTCAACTCGTCTATGGCAAGCTTGCCATCTTGGGCCTTCTTGCCAAATTCACGAATTACTTTCTCTATTTGTGCCAGACTCATATTGTCGGCGTTGCGTAGCACTGGAACCACCAAACCACGGGGCGAACCAACCGCCACTCCAATATCCTGATAGCCATGATAGATAATATCGGTTCCATCCAGCGATGCATTCACAGCGGGAAAGCGCTTTAGGGCTTCGATGCTGGCTCGAACAAAGAAGGACATAAAGCCCAGTCGAACACCGTCGTGAACTTTTTCGAACTCATCCTTGTATCGGTTTCTAATCTCCATAACCGGCTGCATATTCACTTCGTTAAACGTAGTCAGCATTGCCGTCGACTGAGTGGCGTGCAGCAAACGCTCCGCAACTTTTAATCGCAGGCGACTCATGGGCACACGCTCTTCGATACGGCCGTCACTAGAGACGCTAGCACCTGCAGGAGCGGCTGATGCCGCAGCGGGCTTAGGAGAATCTACATGGGCAATAACATCTTCCTTGGTCACTCTGCCCGCTTTGCCAGTGCCTGCAATAGCATTGGCATCAAGGGATTTCTCATCCACCATCTTTTTTGCAGAAGGGCTTAAAATAGCACCTGAACTCGCGGCCGTAGCAGGGGCAGAAGCTTCGGTATCGGCAGCAGCTGGGGTTTCAGCCGGGGCCGCTTTAGCGGCGACTTCGCCCGCTTGGACACTGCCTATTGCCTCGTTACTTACTATAGTGTCGCCAGCATTCTTAATGATTTCTTTGAGAACGCCGTCTGTTGGCGAGACTACTTCAATGACAACCTTATCGGTTTCTATATCCACCAAAAGCTCATCTCGAGCAACCGTGTCGCCAACATTTTTATACCATGTGGCGATAGTGCCATCTGGTACCGATTCAGGAAGAGTTGGGGCCTTTATTTCAATTGTCATAGTCTGTCCTTTTCACAAAACCTGCTTTTCAGGATCTTATGGTGGTAATAATTAGTTGGCTAACCTAGGGCTTCATCAATAAACTTTTTCTGCTGACTTAAATGCAATGCTGGATACCCAGCAGCCACCGAAGCTGATGCATCTCGGCCCACATACTGTAAGTAGACGGATGGGAAATGCTCATTAATCGCGCGACGAATATGGTGTTGACTAGAGTACCAAGCACCTTGATTCATAGGCTCTTCCTGGCACCACATAATGGATTCCAAGTTTTTGTACTGGGCGATACAGTTAGAAAACTCATCGTGAGGGAACGGATACAGCTGCTCCATGCGAATGATTGCGATATCTTTTAGCTCTCTGCTGCGCCGCTCTTGACGTAAGTCGTAATAAACCTTGCCGCTGCATATGATAAGCCGCTTGATCGAGTCTGGCTCAAAGCCGTCTGTTTCATCTATCACAACCTGAAACGAACCTTCCGCCATTTCTTCCAATGAAGAGACTGACTCTTTATGCCGCAACAAACTCTTTGGCGACATAACCACCAATGGCTTGCGCAGTGGACACAACACCTGCTTGCGCAGCATGTGAAACACCTGTGCAGACGTGGTTGGCACGCATACTTGGATATTGTGTTCAGCGCAAAGCTGCAAGAAACGCTCGAGCCGAGCTGATGAATGTTCAGGCCCTTGCCCTTCATAGCCGTGAGGCAGTAACAGGGTTAGGCCACACAGCCTGCCCCATTTGTGCTCACCGCTGGTAATAAACTGATCAATTACAACCTGTGCTGAATTAGCAAAGTCGCCAAACTGCGCTTCCCAGATCACCAACGCGTTGGGAATGGTAGTCGCGTAACCGTATTCGAAGGCCAATACTGCAGCTTCAGATAACAATGAATCGTAGATAGTGAAACCTGCTTGATTGTTCTCCAGAGACTGCAGGGGCGTGTAGGTCTCGCCGGTTTTTTGATCGTGAAAAACAGCGTGTCGATGAGAGAAAGTGCCACGACCCACATCTTGACCAGTAATACGCACTTTGTTCCCAGTAATTAAAATACTGGCGTAAGCAAGGGTTTCTGCAAAACCCCAATCTACAGGCAGTTCGCCTTCGGCCATGGCGGTACGATCAGTTAATATTTTCTTAACCTGGCGCTGAACTGTAAAACCTTTCGGGACCTTAACTAATTTTTTCGCCAATCCCTTAAGCGTGTTTAAGGAAATAGACGTGTTGTAATAAGAGCTCCAAGCATGACCCAAATAGGGGCTCCAATCGACGAAAAGCTCGACGTTTGGCTCTTTGACTAAGCTTTTTACAACGTGCTCACCGGTATCGAGGGCATCTCGGTATATTTTGCTCTGGGCATCAGACTCTTCAAGGCTCACTATGTTTTGCTCATGAAGCAGTTCGGCGTACAAAACTCGAGTCGACTTATGCTGCTTTATTGCTGCATACATTAACGGCTGAGTTGACGAAGGCTCATCGGTTTCATTGTGACCGCGGCGACGGTAACAAACCAAATCAATCACAACGTCTTTTTTGAATTGATATCTAAAATCTAATGCTAATTGGGTGATAAAAAGCACCGCCTCTGGGTCATCAGCATTAACATGAAAAATTGGCGCCTGAATCATTTTGGCAACGTCTGTGCAATATTCAGTGGAGCGCGCATCGTCTTGACGACTAGTTGTGAAGCCAACCTGATTGTTAATAATTATGTGAACCGTACCACCGGTAGAAAACGCGCGGGTTTTGTACATTTGGAAGGTTTCCATCACCACGCCTTGGCCGGCAAATGCGGCATCGCCATGAATGATTATGGGAACAACTTTTGAACCTTCTTTGTCGTTGCGTCTAGACTGGCGCGCACGCACAGAGCCTTCAACAACCGGCGCTACAATTTCCAAATGCGAAGGGTTGAATGCCATCGCCATGTGCACTTCGCCGCCCTCCGTCATAATATTGGAAGAGAAGCCTTGATGATACTTTACGTCACCTGAACTTTGGTACACCGCTCTGCCTTCGAATTCATCGAATAAATCAGCGGGGTTTTTACCAAGAATATTAACCAGCACATTGAGTCTGCCGCGGTGAGCCATGCCTAAGACTATTTCTTTGGCACCGTACTTGCCCGCGCGCTGCACCAACTCATCTAGGGCCGGGATCATGCTTTCGCCGCCCTCCAGTCCAAATCGCTTGGTGCCAGGATACTTCGAATCTAAGTGTTTCTCTAAGCCTTCTGCCGCGGTGAGACGTTCAAGCAGATGCTTTTTAACTTCTGGCTCAAAGCTGGGCACGCCATCGTTGCTTTCAATACGCTGTTGGATCCACTGCTTTTCCTCCAAATTCACAATGTGCATGAATTCGTAACCAATCTTGCTGCAGTAAATACGCTCGAGCGTATCGACTAAGTCTCTTAGGGGAGCGATATCTCTGCTAATAAAAAGAGACCCTGTCTGGAAGGCAGTAGAATAATCGACAGGCGACAAATCGTGGAATTCTAATTCTAAATCTGGAACTCGCTCTCTGTGCATCAAGCCTAATGGATCCAAGCCGGCCTTCTGATGCCCTCTTACACGATAAGAGCTAATTAGCTGCAGCACCTTAACCTGCTTGCTTTCGTGCTCCGAATTAATCACAGCATCATTGCTGATTACAGGCGCAAACCGGCTGCGCTTACTTAACGCTTTGAAATCACGTCGAATCGTTGAATGAGAGACATCAGCTGTGGCGCCGCTGCCATTAGCGAGGGAAGAAAAATAATGGTTCCACTCTTCTGATACTGAAGCGGGATCCGCCAAAAAGCTTTCATACAGTTCTTCTACATATTCCGCATTAGAGCCAGATATGTGTCCAGAGCTTCTCATCAATTCCAGAATCGTTTGCTGCATTTGCTACCTCAATGATACCTGTCTTTTAGACGGCAGAATCCTTTGCTCTTTAGCAGGTTTAATGTCTTATGTGCCTTGGGAGATCAACATGCTGCGAATGTGCCCAATGGCGCGAGTCGGGTTCAATCCTTTAGGACAAACCGACACGCAGTTCATTATGCCGCGACACCTAAACACACTGAATGGATCGTCAAGTCCAGCCAACCTTTCTGCCGCCGCGGTATCTCGGCTATCGGCCAAAAATCTGTAGGCCTGAAGTAGTCCGGCGGGGCCAATGAATTTGTCAGGGTTCCACCAAAATGATGGGCAACTGGTGCTACAGCAAGCGCAAAGAATACATTCATACAAGCCGTCGAGTTTAGCGCGGTCCTCAGGGGACTGCAGGCGTTCGATTGCCGGCGCCGGCGTATCGTTCATAAGGAAAGGTTTCACTTTCTCGAACTGCTTGTAGAAAATGGACAAGTCCACAACGAGATCACGAATCACCGGGAGACCCGGCAAAGGCCGCAGTACGAGCTTTTTACCCGGTTTCACGGCTTCTGATAATGGCGTAATACAGGCTAGGCCATTCTTGCCGTTAATGCTCATACCATCGGAGCCACAGACGCCTTCGCGGCATGAACGCCGATAAACCACGGTAGGGTCTTTTTCCTTTACCAGATTTAAAACGTCAAGCACCATCAGGTCTTTGCCTTCAGGAATGTTGACTTCCACATCATGCATAACCGGCTTGAGGTCGGTTTCTGGATTGTAGCGATATATGCTAACTAACACGGTTCACCATCTCTAAATAAAAATTTAAGTTTAGTAAGTGCGAATTTTTGGTTCAAACGTTGGAACTGTCACTGGCTTGAAGTTCACTGAACGTTTACCAACTGACTTGTCAGCCGGATAGTACATTGAGTGGCATAGCCAGTTTTCATCGTCTCTATCTCTAAAATCATCTCGCGCATGGGCGCCACGACTTTCAGTTCGAGCTTCGGCCGAAATCGCAGTGGCTTCGGCAACTTCAAACAAATTCTCCAACTCCAACGCTTCGATTCGCGCGGTATTGAATGTATTGCTCTTGTCGCTTAGGTGCACATTATTCAGACGCTCGCGAATGTCGTTTAGCTTTTCGATGCCTTCTTGCATGAACTCACCTTTGCGAAAAACACCGAAGTGGTTTTGCATGGTCTTTTGTAGCTCTGCACGCAGCACCGGAACGCTCTCACCACCGGTGCTTTCATTCAAGCGGGCCAGTCTTGACATGGCAAATTGAACATCACTGTCACTGGCTTGTCTCTGTTCCAAACCCTGCTGCAGCATTTCTTCAATGTGCTTGCCAGCGGCGCGACCAAACACAATCAGGTCAAGCAAGCTATTGCCGCCAAGGCGGTTTGCGCCATGCACTGACACGCAGGCTGCTTCACCCACAGCGAACAGACCCGGTATAACCTGATCCTCACCGGCCGCATTCATGGTCAGCGCTTGGCCGTTCACATTGGTTGGGATACCACCCATCATGTAGTGACAGGTTGGCACTACCGGAATTGGCTCTTTCACCGGATCTACATGGGCAAAAGTTCTCGACAATTCTAAAATGCCCGGCAGTTTGGCGTTCAACACGTCCTCACCCAAATGATCTAACTTGAGTTTTACGTGATCGCCGTGCTCACCACAGCCTCGACCCTCAATGATTTCTAGGACCATTGAACGCGCAACCACATCACGCCCCGCTAAATCTTTGGCGTTAGGCGCATAACGCTCCATAAAACGCTCACCGTCTTTATTGATTAAGTAGCCGCCCTCGCCTCTACAGCCTTCGGTGACCAAAGTCCCGGCGCCATAAATGCCCGTGGGGTGGAACTGCCACATCTCCATGTCTTGCAAAGGAAACCCAGCGCGAATAGCCATACCTGCGCCATCGCCGGTACAAATCATTGCATTGGTTGTTGACGCATAGATTCGACCAGCGCCGCCGGTTGCGAACACCGTGGCTTTAGACTTCACAATGACGGTTTCGCCGCTTTCGATGCAGATAGCGATAACACCAACCACTTCTCCATCTTGGTTTTTTACCAGATCTACGGCATACCATTCATTCAGAAATACCGTATTGTTCTTCAGGTTACCCTGATACAGGGTGTGCAACAGCGCATGCCCTGTCCTGTCGGCCGCGGCGCAGGTTCGAGCCGCCTGACCACCGTTGCCATAGTCCTTAGACTGGCCGCCGAATGGACGTTGATAGATGCGGCCGTTTTCCGTGCGTGAAAAAGGCAGGCCCATATGTTCCATCTCGAACACGGCTTGAGGGCCCTCGCTGCACATGTACTCGATCGCGTCTTGGTCACCGATGTAATCTGAGCCTTTGACAGTGTCATACATATGCCAGCGCCAATCATCGTTTGGGTCGTCACTGGCAATAGCACAGGTAATACCGCCTTGGGCTGACACGGTATGGGATCTGGTTGGAAATACTTTAGAAATTACTGCAGTCTTGTATCCGGACTGGGCCAACTGAAGGGCTGCGCGCATACCTGCGCCGCCTCCACCAACAATCACTGCATCGAACGAAATACTGCGCATAGCTGTCATCTAGCTTCCCCAAAAAATCTGAATGCCCCACAGCAAATACACCACAGTAATGAGGGCGCAAGCTGCTTGCACAAAAAGTCGAATACCTGTCGCGAACCGTCCGATATGGTGCTCAAGCAAATAGTCGGTTGTGATTGTCCACAGACCGATCCACGCGTGGGCGCACAGTGCGAAGATTGTAATTAAACTGAACAGGCGCATGGGAGTCGTGGCAAATACTTGGCTCCACGCTGCGAAGTCCATGGCTGGGGTCATTAAAAAAATTCCGAGAACCCAGAGGGTGTAAGCGCCAAGAATCATTGCGCTGAATCGCTGAATTAGCCAATCGGACAAGCCCGAGCGGCTAAAGCTAGTTGCGTTAGTTACCATATCCACACTCCTGCCGCAGCGATTGCTACGAATGAGGTTACGAGGACCAGAATCGATCCCATCTTGCCGCCCTCGATGGTTTCACCGACCCCCCAATCCATGACTAGGTGTTTTACCCCTGCGATAAGGTGGTAAAGTAAGCCTGCCACAATGAACCAAAGTGCAAACTTGATTAAGCCGCCATCCAGTAAAGTTTGAGC
This sequence comes from uncultured Pseudohongiella sp., assembly GCA_964352445.1. Taxonomy (GTDB): domain Bacteria; phylum Pseudomonadota; class Gammaproteobacteria; order Pseudomonadales; family Pseudohongiellaceae; genus UBA9145. Next base: position 10,889 of record CAYGSO010000040.1, read on the forward strand.
TTGAGCAAAACCCGCTTCCGAGCTAAGCGATAGCTGCAGCAAATACAGCAATGCCGCAATGCCGAAGAAAATTAGAACGCCACTGAGTCGATGTAAGATTGACGTGATGGCCGTAAGCGGCCAGCGAAAAACTAGAAGGTTGAGATTAACTGGTCTTGAATCTTTCACGTTATGCTGAATCCGTTAGCGATTAAATGAATGTTACGGAGAATTTCGCGCTTAGAAAATCCCGCAAACTATTTGAAATACTTATACAAATTGGGCATTTGAAACGGCAGAAATTATATGCGTATAGCCATTTCAATACAATAATTCTTCCGCTTACGGCCTCGTTTATGACAATATTTTGTCACCTGTAAAATGCCGCTGTAATTTTAACCCAAGCCCTCCTTATGGTTTAGCACATGCAGCGGGTTTATGTGGGAATTGTTAGGTATCTACGCAAACTCAGCTATGGTTAGATCTAGATTCCGTGGCTTAAACTGGAAACAGAAAGATTTGACATTGATGTCACTCTCTTCCTAGTATTGCGAGCCCGAAATTGACAGACAGGGGCTAGCTTTTTACCTACGGTTAAGCCCTAACCCATTGTTTTCGAAAAATAAATTAATTATCCGCTAAATTTAGGAGTCCGGCATGAGTGATAAAAAGGCCCAGCTAACCGTAGACGGGATCGACAAGGTGATAGAGTTGCCCGTTTATGAAGGCAGTACTGGCCCTGACGTAGTAGACGTGAGAAGCCTAGTTAGCCAAGGCATTTTCACCTACGACCCAGGCTTTGTCTCAACCGCCGCTTGCGACTCAGAAATTACCTACATCGACGGCAATGCCGGGGTTCTGCTGCATCGGGGCTACCCTATAGAACAGCTTGCAGAGCACGCCACGTTTCTTGAAACCTGTTTTCTACTGCTCAACGGCGAATTGCCTAGCTCAGTTGAAAAGGACGAGTTCGAGAATACAATTCGCTATCACACGATGGTTGATGAACAGATTCACGAGTTTTTCAGAGGGTTCCCGCGCACAGCACACCCAATGGCCATGCTTTGCGGCGTCGTTGGTGCTCTTTCGGCGTTTTACCACGATGATTTAGACTCAGATTTACCTGAACATCGAATGACCGCCGCCCACCGTGTCATTGCAAAAATGCCGACACTAGCTGCCATGTGCTACAAACACGGCATTGGTCAGCCCATGATGTATCCCCAGAACAACATGAGCCTGAGTGAAAACTTCCTCCATATGATGTTTGGCACACCCTGCGAGCCGCCAAGTGTGAGCCCAACTCTTGCCAAGGCCATGGATACCATTTTCTTGCTCCATGCTGACCATGAGCAAAATGCTTCCACTTCAACAGTTCGACTAGCCGGCTCCACTGGCGCTAATCCCTATGCCTGCATAGCATCAGGTATCGCCGCACTTTGGGGCCCTGCTCATGGCGGCGCCAATGAAGCAGTGCTTGAAATGCTGTTTGAAATTGGCGATGAATCACGTATTGACGAGTTCATATTAAAAGCAAAAGACAAAAAAGACCCCTTCCGCTTAATGGGATTTGGTCATCGGGTCTACAAAAATTTCGACCCGCGGGCAAAAGTCATGCGCGAAATCTGCGATGAGGTATTAGAAGAGCTCGGTATTGAGAATGATCCTTTATTCAGAATCGCCCGCAAGCTCGAAAAGATTGCCCTTGAGGACGAGTATTTTATCGAAAAGAAACTTTATCCGAATGTGGACTTTTACTCTGGCATAATTTTAAAGGCTATTGGCATTCCTACCAGCATGTTCACAGTCATCTTTGCCACAGGACGGACGCCTGGCTGGATAGCTCACTGGAATGAGATGATGAGCGGCGACTATAAAATCGGACGCCCGCGCCAACTTTATAAAGGCTACCCTAAGCGCGATTACCCTAAAAAGTAAGGCTTGCTTGCATACATAACTTGAAAACAAAGCGTAAAAAAAGGCGCGTCGATGATAGTCGACGCGCCTTTTTTATTTCCTGCCTGCCAGTTTCGCGAAGTTCGATGTCGCCAGCTTTTGGCTCAACGCTTTTAGATACCAGATGATATCTAACCTCGAGTGACAATGTTTGGTGGAGCCTATCGGGATCGAACCGATGACCTCAACGCTGCCAGCGTTGCGCTCTCCCAGCTGAGCTAAGGCCCCAAGCGTGCGCATTCTAAGCACAGCACGGCTGCAAGTCAATTCAACTCCCTGAATAAGGTGTTATCTGCCGGTAACCGCGCTCAAATTCCTTATCCACTTTCTTAGAAATCCCACCCAGCACAGTAATCCCATTGCGAATTCGTGCGCGAGCAATGTCCAAGCCCAATATGTCGATAGAATCAAATACCGAGGTAGACACGGCTTTGCCGCTAATTGCCACAAACAGCGGGAACAGAAAATCCCTTATTTTCAATTCCATTTGCTGCGCTAAGCTTTGCAAAGCAGCTTCTACATCTTCCCTTAGCAGCTGCGGCAAACTCTCTAAGTGCCATAGTACGTATTGAAGTATTCTCAACTGATCCACTACAGACAAATGCTTGTGATCGAAGTGTTCGCAGGTCAGCTGGGGATTACCACTGATGAAAAAACTGCCCAAATCCGCCACATCGGAAAACCGCTCTACCCTTTGCTTCAAAAGCGGAACAATGCGACTGATTTTTTCTGCTGGAAATGCCCATTTAGCAAATTCTTCAGCAAACTTTTCATCGGACAGGTCTTCTCTAATGTATTTACCGTTTAGCCAATCTAGCTTTTCAATATCGAAAATTGGCCCGCCAAGGGATACCCTACTTATGTCGAAGTTTTCCACCATTGCGTCAAGGCTAAACTTCTCATCGCCATTGGGCATTGTCCACCCCATCATTCCTAGGTAGTTCACCAAGGCTTGGGGAAGATAGCCCATAGCGGAGTAATAACCTATGCTGGTAGGATTTTTACGTTTGCTGAGTTTACTCTTATCAGGGTTACGCAGCAGCGGCATGTGACAAAGAACTGGAACCTCCCAGCCGAAATACTGATACAACAGAATATGCTTAGGCGCTGAGTTAATCCACTCTTCACCGCGAATGACATGGCTGATTTGCATTAAGTGATCGTCAACCACATTGGCAAAATGGTAGGTAGGCTTGCCGTCCGACTTAATCAACACCTGCATGTCAATCTGAGCCCAAGCGATAGACACAGGCCCTCGCAGCATATCCTCAAACTGGCATTCGCCCTCGCGGGGGACCTTCATGCGGATCACGCTTGGTTCAGCAGCAGCTAGCTTTGACTGTACTTGTTGTGCATCGAGATGTAGACAGTGCCCGTCATAGCCAACAGGCTGCTTATTTGCCAGCTGCTCCTTGCGCAGTTCATCAAGACGATCGGAACTACAAAAGCAGTGAAACGCACTGCCATTATCTAACAGCTGATGAATATGCTGATCGTAGATTGCGCCACGCTCGCTCTGCTTGTAAGGCCCGTACTCACCTCCAATCCCTGGCCCTTCATCCCACGTCAAACCCAGCCACTGTAACGACTGAAGAATATCCTGTTCTGACTTCTCCGTGCTTCTTACCGCATCAGTATCTTCAATGCGCAAGATAAATTTGCCTCCCAGGTTATGCGCAAAACAGCGATTAAAAAGCGCGATGTAGGCAGTGCCGACATGAGGGTCACCAGTGGGGGAAGGAGCGATGCGGGTTCTAATTTGTGACATGAAATACCATTGTAGAGGATTAATTTACGTTAGCGGGCGATTATACGCTAAAGCGTTTTAATACCGAACTGCTATAATTCCGCTGCTATAGCCAATTTACTAGTGACACCACGTCAAATACCATGAATTTTTCACGACAATTTTGCGTTGCGCCGATGATGGACTGGACCGATCGACATGATCGGATGTTCCTGCGTCAATTTTCCAAGCATGCCCTGCTCTACACCGAGATGGTGACTAGCGGCGCGCTGCTATTTGGTGACACTGACTATCTGCTGCAGCATGACCTTGCAGAACAACCCTGCGCGTTGCAGCTTGGTGGCAGTGATCCCCAGCAGCTAGCGCGGTGTGCCCTGCTCGGCGAACAGGCTGGCTATCAAGAAATAAACCTCAATGTGGGCTGCCCCAGCGATAGAGTTCAATCTGGCGCGTTTGGGGCGTGCTTAATGGCCTCCCCGCAGCTTGTTGCGGACTGTGTTCATGCCATGGAAAAAACTGTCGGCATCCCCGTAACAGTAAAATGCCGGCTCGGGATTGATGATCTCGACAGCGAAGAGTTTCTTATCGATTTTGTGCAAACTGTAGCCGCGGGTGGCTGTAAAACGTTTATCATTCATGCTCGCAAAGCCATTCTTAAAGGACTCTCTCCTAAAGAGAACCGTGAAATACCGCCACTGATTTATGACAGAGTCTACGGCATAAAAACAAAGTTTCCCCAGCTCGAAATAATCATCAACGGCGGTATTAAAAACTTTGCTGAGATTAATACTCATCTTCAATTTACCGATGGCGTGATGCTTGGCAGAGAAGCCTATCAAAACCCCTACCTATTAGCCCAAGTCGATTCTTTATTATTTGATGAGTCAGCACTTCCACTGAGCCGGATTGAGTATTTGAAAAACTACTTACCCTACGTGGAGCAGCAATTGTCCTTGGGGACACCGCTGCAGCATATTAGTCGCCATCTGCTTGGTTTGTTCAAAGGGCAAAAAGGCGGCAAGCAGTTTCGCCGTCATTTGTCGGAAAATTGCTACAAAAAAGACGCCGACATTTCAGTGTTACTTGATGCGATTGCATATGTCGACTGATGTGGCATCATAGGGGTTTTTCGCCAAGACCTAATTCTTATGCTAAGCACAATTAAATCTTTTTTCGAGACTAAGCTCACTGAATCAGCCACTGCTAACGCTGCGAAAACCGCCCAGCAATTGAATCTTGCTAGCGCAGCACTAATGATCGAGGTGATGAATTCCGATCATCAGTTAGATGATAGAGAGGCAGCTACATTCCTAGATGTGCTCAGTACTAGCTTAGATTTATCCCAGCAGGAATTGGAGGAACTGGTCGAACTTGCGGAAAAACAAGCGAAACAAGCAACCTCGCTGTACGAGTTTACCCGCCTAATAAACGATCACTATGACTACACTCAAAAAATTGAGCTAATAGAAAACATGTGGCGAATTGCATTCTCCGATGAAACTCTAGATAAGTATGAGGAGCATTTGATTAGAAAAATAGCCGACTTGATTTATGTCTCTCATTCGGACTTTATAAAATCCAAACTTACGGCGAGAGATTCTTAAATTCGCTGACTGCGAAACTAGTGTCGTACTTTCTCGATGGTTAACAAAGCCACGTCATCCGGCGCATCAGACACAGAGTCCAGTGCCAAGCCTGCGTAGACGGCGTCGAACTTACCCCCACTAGTTTTGACTAGCTCCATAAGTTGACTTTCTTTCTCATCAAGGCCCTTGGATTTTAAGAGCTCTAAGATGCCGTCTGAAAACAGATTAATCGTATACTGTTCGCCTAAAGAAATTACCTTTTCCTCGTAAGTCGCACCGGCCTGAATGCCGATTGGATAGCTGCGCGCCTCCAACATCGTATAGCTACTATTGGCACCAATAATTGGCATCGGGTAATGACCCGCTGAAGCATAAGAGAGTGTGTTTTCCAATGGGTCAATCATGCCGAAAAACGCGGTTACGTGTTTTTGCAAATTCGCCAGGCTTAGCTCTTTGTTTAGCCCAAGCAAGACCCCAGCCATAGACACTGAACCGGTTTTTTGCAGTAGACGATTAGTCACGTCTCTTGCCATATACTTCAGAAGGACAGTAACAAACGCCGATGACGCACCGTGACCCGATACATCTGCTATGTAGAAAACCAGCTTGCCATCATCCGTCTTCCAATAGTCAACAAAGTCACCGCTGAGATACAAAGAGGGTACTATCTTATGCTGGAAACACACGCCGTCTAATTCCAGTGGTGTGTGGGGTAAAAGCCGGGTTTGCACAAGTCTCCCTGCTTGTTGATCCATCCGCAGGAGATCCAAAGAATGGCGCAGCTGAGAATTACTGAGTTCTAAATCTTCACTGTATTTCTCATTCTGAGCCAGCAGACGAGCTTGCTGTAGACTTCGCCGCACGGAGTGCTCTAGCACTTCTAAGTTCTTTATGGGCTTCATGAGGTAGTCAGCAGCGCCCAAGCGCAGGGCCTGTACCGCATCCCCTACTTCCCCGTAGCCGGAAATCACTATAATCGGTGTATTACTGTCTTTGGCCGCTACCTGCCTGATGACGTCAAGCCCGTCTACATCTGGCATCCGCAGATCACAAAGCACCAGATCAGGATGTTCAGACTCAAATAAAGCGACCCCATCGACGCCATTAGGGGCTTCGATAATCGAATAGCCGCTGTCCTCAAGATAAACCGAAAAACTCCGGCGCACCGCTGCATCGTCGTCAATCAGCAACAATTTAGGGCCATGTGACGGCGGCTTGGCTGGAACTGGATTCATTGGCGGTGGGGAATCGGCTTAATTGAGATGCGTTGGGATAACAGGGCAAGGCTCTGTTGACTATTCACCAGTGTAATTCATTACCTAGCCGCGAAACCAGAATAAGTGCTCAAAAATCAGAGAAACTATCGGCTACTTGGCCATCTTTGACCAGATACTCCCTGCGCTGCACGTAGGCCTCTCTAAAAAACAGGTATTTGTCGCCTCCCACTAGCTCATCCAAAGCCAATAGCGAAGACCGCGTATCCAATTCACGCACTGCGAAAAGTGTCAACCGGACAGTTCTTTCATCATAGTATTGGATCGGATTGAACAGGGTATCAAGCACCAAGCCAAGACTGTCACGTACATTGCTTGATCCAAATACAGGCAAGACCACATACGGGCCAGAACCGACACCCCAGCGCCCCAGAGTTTGGCCAAAGTCTTCTTCATTCTTTTCCAGGCCAACATTGCTAGCAATATCTAAAAAGCCTCCTAAGCCTACCGTGGTATTCAGGGCAAAGCGTCCGGAGTCAGACAGCGCATCGTTAAATTTGAGCTGCAATAAATCATTGGCAAACACATTGATATCGTCAATATTGCTGAAGAAATTGCCGATCCCCTGCCGAACTGGCCGAGGCAGAAAAGTATTGTAGGTGATTGCCACCGGCCTTACTAAGACGCGGTCAAAAAAGTCGTTAAAAGCAAAAGTTCGTTGATTGATGTTTTCCCAGGGATCAGGGGTTTGCCCGAAAACCACCGAAGACAGGCACAACCCAACCACCGCCATTAATAGGCCTCGGCGGTTTAAAAACCGATTGCTTGGGTGTGACACTTGAGGCTTAGACATCTGCATTGGCTAATCAGGGGGGTTAGGTGGCCCAAAGTTATACTCGATTGTAGGCGCGCTGTATGACAATTACATCTATTAGACGAGACCTGGCCTAAATAGTTGCTAATAACTGCTCAATCCGTTTAGTCGAGACAGGGATTTTAGTGCCCAAATTTTGGGCAAACAGTGACACTCTAAATTCTTCTAACATCCAACGTAGGTTTTCTAGCACTGGGCTGTCGGTAATCTCACTGTTCTTGCTCAACTCCTCATAGCGTCGCCAATAGCTTAGGTATAACACAGTGTTTTCGGCATCTCTAGCACCCATATGGGGGGCTTTGCTCAGGCGTGACTCAATCGCGCTAAGGTACCTAGGAAATTCATTCAGGCGTGTGATATCGGTCACATGCAAAAAGTTTTCACCTAACAAATTCTCAAGCTGACTGAGGATATCTGACCTCACATAGTCAAGCTCACCAAGAGCCGGTGAATTAAGAAGCCTTCTAATCGCCAGTTTTTGTTCAATGATTTTGCGCAGCAAAGTTTGCAATTTTTCAGCAGTTGGGATCAACCGCCCCTTGCCCTCATTTAGCAGCTGTACAAATCCTTCATTGTCGCTGACATGAACTGCATCTAAATTAAACGCTTCGCTGTACACCGCAAATACTACATCATCGACAGTTGCCAAACTTGAGCCTGCCAGCTGCAAACTCATAGATTGTATAAATCGATTCAAGGATTTAGTAATCGCGTTTTTTTGCTGCACGCTGCGCAGCATCAGCAAACGAGAAAGCCCTAATCGGTTACTTCTTATAGCCTGATCAGCATCCGGCAGCAGTTTAATGCTCACACTGGTTTGACAATCGATAAGTGCAGGAAACCTCACTAGCACCAGTTCGGTACCAAGCTCAATGCTTTTCGGCAAACTTCCAAACGTCCAGTCAACAAGCCCTGTTTGTTCTATTGGATGCAATTTAGCAGCAGCCTCACTCAAGCGGGAGTTTTGCGAGTCGGAGTTAATCTCTTTGGCCATGCGCTGCTTTAGTTCATTCAGGTTGTAGCCAAAATCTATTTCTTTGCCAGCCTCATCTTTGATCGCTATCTTCACTACCAGATGCTTGGGCAGCTCGACGGACTCGAAGTCAGTTTTAGACAGTGTTAATTGCTTGAGCTTACGAATCTGCAATAGCAGCGAGTCGAACAAGGTACCGTCGATAGAAGACATATCCGATAGTATTTGGTCCACAAAACCACTTACAGGAATAAACAGTTTGCGGGTTGCCTTAGGCAGACCTTTCAGCAAAGTGATACATTTTTCACGAATGATCCCAGGCACCGCCCAATCAATATCGGCTTGGGTAAGCTGAGGTAGCAATGGCGCGGGTATTTCAATAGTGGCGCCATCGCGTTCGCTTAAGGGGTCAAATATATAGCCGAGCGTGAGCTGGTTACGGTTGATTTCGGTTTTATCTGGAAACTGTTTGAACTGTGAATGCAGTTCGCTGTTCTTTATTAGATCTGACAGCTGTAGCTGCAGCCCAGCTAACTGCTGCTTGGCTGCTTTATCATGCTTTGCGCTGCGCGACTGCGCGGAATGCCAGGCTTCTAGATCTCTAGTGGAGGTAATATGATCAGGCAACGCCTGCTCATAAAATCTCGCTAGATCGGCATCGCTTAGAATAATGTCAGGCCGTCTTATTTTTTCTTCTTCACGGGCAAGTTCGGCCAAAAATTGGTTATTTTCCCTGTAAAAGCTCAGCTTGGTCTGCAGCTGCTGATTGATCAAGCCTTCATTAATAAAAATTTCTCGGGTCGCTACAGGGTCAATATCAACGAATGGAATCAGGGTTTTTTCACTGAGGGTTAATCCATACAGATGGACTTTTTCATAGGCCATCACCTGCTGGCGCTTCTTACTCCAGTGGGGGCCAAAATATTCTCGCTTTACTAAGTGTAGGGCTTGGTGCTCCACCCATTTTGGATCAATTTTCGCAGCCATTGATGCAAACACTTGATGGGTCTCTAAAAGATCGCCAGTCACTATCCAATCTAGCTTGCGATCGCTTAATACGGAGCTCGACAGCAATTTAAAGCGTCTATTGCGGTTACCTAAATACTGATTGGATTCAGTTTTAGTGGCTATCTGATTGAGTGAGCCGCTAATTATACTTTCATGAACGGCGCGGTAGTCACCCGGCTGCTGATTCAGTCGCCACCCCATTTGTTGACACGAAAGCAAAAGCTGGCGGTGGATTTCTCGCCATTCACGCATTCTCGAATGAGACAGGAAATTTTGCTTGCAATACTTTCGGAGTTGATTCTGGTTAGAGCGTTGTCGAATTTCTTCATAATCGTCCCACAGCTTAACCAAGGATAAAAAGTCAGAGTCTGGATGGTTAAATTTGGATAAGCGTTCTAGCGCAATTTGACGACCCTCTAAAGGGACTTCTCTGGGGTCAGCAATACTTAGCGCACTGACAATAATTAGCAGCTCTTTTAAGCAGCCTAAGGACTTAGCCACTACTAACATTCGGCCATACTTAGGGTCAATCGGCAGGCGCGCCATACTCACGCCGGTGCCGGTTAGCTCTCGTTTCGGGGTCAAAGCATTGAGTTCAAACAGCAGTTTGAAGCCTTCGTTAATGGCTTTTAGCTCAGGCGCTTCAAGGTATGGAAATTGTTCTACTTCGCCTAATTTTAACGATCGCATGCGTAGGATTACGGAAGCTAAGTTAGTGCGCTTGATTTCTGGGTCGGTATATTCAGGCCTTGAATTAAAATCAGTTTCTGAGTAGAGGCGTACACAAACCCCCTCTGCAACTCGACCACAGCGGCCTTGCCTTTGATTCGCACTGGCTTTGGATATGGCTTCAATAGGCAGTCGCTGGACTTTGCTTTGCAAACTGTAGCGGCTCATTCTTGCAAAACCGGTATCCACCACATAGCGAATGCCGGGCACGGTAATAGAAGTCTCCGCCACGTTGGTTGACAATACAACACGGCGACCTATATGCGACTGAAAAATCTTAACTTGCTCAGAATGCCGTAAACGAGAGTACAGCGGCAGTATTTCTGTATTGGCAAGCCTGGCCTTTCTAAACGCTGTGGCAGCCTCACGAATTTCTCGCTCCGTTGCCAAGAAAACTAAAACATCGCTGCTCTGAGTTCCAGATGTCTGGCTAGAAAACAAATGACGTACTTCATCAACCACGGCATCAAGTAGGACATCGTCGGATCTTTCACTTACTTTCGTAGACTCGTTGATCGGCTTATATACAGTGGTGACAGGAAACGTTCTACCTGATACCGACACTATTGGCGCATTGTCAAAATGGGCAGAGAACTTCTCTAAGTCAATTGTCGCAGAGGTAATAATTACTTTAAGGTCTGGTCTTTTAGGCAGTAAAAGCTTCAGGAACCCCAATAAGAAATCAATATTTAAGGAGCGCTCGTGGGCCTCGTCAATGATGATTACTTCGTATTGATTGAGAAACCTATCCTGCTGTATTTCAGCCAGCAAAATGCCGTCGGTCATTAGCTTTAGAAAAGTGTTGGCTGAGGTTTTTTCGTTGAATCTTACTTGGTAGCCAACGCCACTTCCCGTTGCCACGCCTAATTCTTCGGCTATACGATCCGCCACAGATACAGCGGCTAAGCGTCGAGGCTGCGTGTGCCCAATAAGACCGTAGCGACCGAAGCCGGCGGCTAAACACATTTTTGGTAGCTGCGTGGTCTTACCAGACCCGGTATCTCCTGCAACAATTAGCACTTGGTTTTCTTGCAAAAGGCTTACAATATCTGACGCCCTTTCGCTTACAGGTAGGTTGTCAGCAAACGCTATAGCCTGCGGAATTGCCGCAGCTCGCCTTGCACACTTTGCCTTAGATTCCTCAACTTCAGCAATAAGGGCGTCGATAGCAGCCACATTACTCTGCGCTTTGTTGTTCTGCAGCCGATTTAACTTTGCCAAGAGTCTATGTCTGTCAAGGATCTGACAGGAGTGGATTTCACTTGCTAGGGTTTCAAGCACAAAAGTTTCTCATGAAGACTAGCAATTTAAAATTGAACCTAGTGACTAATCGCGTAATTCTCGGCGGATAATTTTGCCGATATTCGATTTGGGCAGATCAGGGACAAAGACGATTTCTTTCGGCAGCTTATACGACGTTAGGCCTTCTTTGCAGTGAGCAAGCACGTCGTCGGAGGTTAATTTTGCATCACTCTTCACAACAAAGAGTTTTACCACTTCGCCTGATTTTTCGTTAGCAACGCCGATGGCTGCGCTTTCTAGCACGCCAACATGAGTATTCACCCAATCCTCTATTTCATTAGGAAACACGTTGAAACCAGAAACTAAAATCATGTCTTTCTTGCGATCGACGATGCGAACATAGCCATCAGCATCTAACTCGACGTAATCTCCAGACTTAAACCAGCCGTCCTCGGTGATGGCCTCCTTGGTAGCCTCAGGCCGATTCCAATACCCCAGCATTACCTGTGGCCCGCGGATCCAAGCTTCACCCCGCTCGCCTATTGGGACTTCTAGACCTGCGTCATCGACGGCTTTTATCTCAGTCTCAGGCACCACAGGCCCTACCGTACCAACTCGCACTTTGCCCGGGATGTTGACAGACACCACCGGCGAACACTCGGTTAAGCCATAACCTTCGAATATCTCCGACCCGGTTCTCTCCTGCCATTCTTTAATGACGGATGAACTCATAGCCATACCGCCAGCGCCACAAAACTTCAGCTTAGAAAAATCAAGTTTGGAAAAACCTTTATGCCGCAACATCGCCAGATAGAGAGTATTAATGCCGACAAAACCATTAATTTCGGTAGTGGCAAACAGCTTGATCAAACCGTCAAGATCTCTTGGGTTGGTGATCAGAATATTATGATTACCAGCATAGGGCATGGCTAGGCCATGTAACAAAAATGCATAGCTGTGATAAAGCGGCAGCGGCGCAGCAATATTCTCAATTTTATCCGCAATCACCAGCTGACACCTTGAACGCAGCTGCATCATATTTGCGATCAAGTTGCGATGGCTCAACATAGCGCCTTTGGCAACGCCCGTGGTGCCGCCCGTATAAAGGATTACCGCGACGTCGTCGCCGCTGGGCACTACTTCAGGTTTTGTATAGCTAGACGGTGTTTGATGAACAACATTGAAGTCGATAGCAGTTGGCAGCGAGTACGCTGGCACTAATTTTTTGACATATTTTATGCCTAGATTAAGTACCAAACGCTTTAGGGGCGACTGCAAGTCGCCGATCTTGGTGACTATGACCGATTCAATCTTGGTCTGAGGAAGAATTGCCTGCAGCTTATCACAGAAATTTTCAAGAATTACCACAGCTTTAACACCAGAGTCGTTAAACTGATGAGCCATTTCTTTCGCCGTGTACAGCGGGTTTGTATTAACAACTATAAAACCAGCCTTAAGCGCACCATACAGTGCAATGGGAAACTGAAGCACATTAGGGAGCTGAATCGCTATCCTGTCTCCCGGCTTTAAACCGGTCTTTGCTTGCAATAAGCTGGCGAATCGATTCGACAGTGTATCAACCTGACCATAGCTAAGGGTTTTGCTAAAACAGCTAAAAGCAGGAAGGCTAGAGTGAGACTTACTAATGTAATCGAGTATATCTGTAAGAGACGAATACTTTTCGGGGCGCAGTTCTTGTGGCAGTGTTTCAATCATAGGTCATCACTTTGTTAGCAAGGCCATCGCCTCTTCTAATCCTTTTACAGACAGGGGAAACATCCGGTCCTCAAGCAATTCACGAACCACTTCAATGGAATAGCTATGCTCCCAATACTCTTTTTTGGTTGGGTTTATCCACACCATATGGTCAAAGTTTTCAGCAACTCTTTGCAACCATACCGAACCCGCCTCTTCATTATAATGCTCAATGCTGCCACCGGCATGGGTTATCTCATAGGGTGCCATGGTGGCATCCCCTACAAAAATCACCTTATAGTCTTTTGAAAACTTATGAATAATATCGAAGGTAGAGGTTGTCTCTGCATGGCGGCGCTGACTTTTGCTCCAAACAGATTCATAAATGAAATTATGAAAATAAAAATACTTAAGATGCTTGAATTCGGACCTAGCAGCCGAAAAAAGCTCTTCGCATAATTTGACATAAGGGTCCATTGACCCACCTACATCAAAGAAAATAAGCACTTTGACTGAATTATGCCTCTCGGGCACCATTTTAATGTCGAGCAGCCCGGCGTTTTTCGCAGTTGAGGAAATAGTGTCATTAATATCTAATTCATCATCCGCCCCGGTTCGGGCAAATTTTCTTAAGCGTCGCAGCGCCATTTTAATGTTGCGAGTGCCAATTTCTACAGAGTCGTCTAAATCCCGGTAGGTTCGCTTATCCCATACCTTCACCGCTCGCTGATTGCGACCTTCGGCCTGCCCGATCCTTATTCCTTCTGGGTTATACCCATAGGCACCGAACGGTGAAGTGCCACCGGTTCCTATCCATTTGTTGCCGCCTTGATGGCGCTTTTTTTGCTCCTCCATTCTTTTGCGAAATTCTTCCATCAGCTTATCTAAACCGCCAAGAGCTTCGATCTTCGCTTTTTCTTCGTCGCTAAGCATTGATTCGAGCTGCCTACGAAGCCAATCATCTGGAATTTCATACAGTGAAAGATCATCCAAGATGTCAATGTTTTCGAAATATTTTGCAAAAGCGCGATCAAACTTGTCGAAATTTTTCTCATCTTTAACCATGCACATTCTAGACAGATGGTAAAAATCGTCCACGCTGGCAAAAATGATGTTTTGCTTCAAACACTCAAGCAGGGTGAACAACTCTGTAAACGACACTGGAAGCCGGTGCTCCCTTAGCGTCATAAAAAAGTTTATCAGCATTAACGGTTTGCTCTATGCATAAACGCCAACTTTTCCAGCAAGTGAACGTCTTGCTCATTTTTCAGCAAGGCACCGTAAAGCGGAGGAATTGCATTCTTGGCATCGGTATTTTTCAGAATATCCTCTGGCAAATCATCGGCCATCAAAAGCTTTAACCAATCGATTAGCTCAGACGTCGATGGCTTCTTCTTTAACCCTGGGATTTTTCTTACGTCGAAAAATATATCCATAGCTTGGCGAACGAGGTCGTTCTTGATATTGGGGTAATGAACATCAACGATTTTTTCCATCGTTACGGAGTCCGGAAACTCAATATAATGGAAAAAGCAGCGGCGTAAAAAGGCATCGGGTAGTTCTTTTTCATTGTTACTGGTAATGATAATAATCGGCCTGGTTTTAGCCTTTACAATTTTCTTGGTTTCGTAAACATAGAACTCCATTTTGTCGAGCTCAAGCAGCAGATCGTTTGGGAATTCAATATCTGCCTTATCAATTTCGTCAATTAGCAGCACTGTCTGCTGGTCTGACTCAAACGCCTCCCATACTTTACCTTTCATAATATAGTTTGCTATATCGTGAACCCGATCATCGCCAAGCTGAGAGTCACGCAACCTAGAAACCGCGTCATACTCATATAGGCCTTGTTGCGCCTTAGTTGTCGATTTAATGTGCCATTGGACTAGCGGCAAGTTCAAAGATTGAGCGATCTGTTCGGCTAGCATGGTTTTGCCCGTGCCAGGTTCACCTTTTATCAATAGTGGTTTTTGCAACGCGATAGCCGCATTGACTGCCATTTGAAGCTCGGAGGTGGCTACGTATTCTTCGGTGCCAGTAAATTTCATAAAACTATTCCACTACGTTTTTAAACAATCGTCTATTGTAAACAGCGGGGTTTTATTAATACAGCTAAAACCCGCCAGTGTAACAAGACAAACTTGAGTCAACTGCTCGAAAGACCTGCCCAACTATCAAGATGCTATATCCACTAATTGCCGACCTCTCTCGGTAATGTACCAGCGCACGCCTTTGCGCCCCCCCACCTTCCCCGCTAAGGAGTGCAAGGTTAGAAACCCAAGAGTTTTCACCATAGTGGATTCATCGGTATCGGCCTCACGACACAAGCCGCTTAGGGAGCGGTAAATAAAGCGGCCGCAGCCCAATGTCTTCAGCACTTTGGATGATGTTACGTCAAGCTCATCTGGATTAGTGCGGGCTTCCTCGGACACTACGCTCAAACTGTCGTCTTCGGTTTCTGTATCAATCAGAGGCAATAATTCTTCTTGAAGTTGTTTCAGTTGGTACTGCAACAGGTCAACTTTATCGCTTGTGGCACGTGCTTGGGCCAACACTGAAGCCGGTATGCCGGTCATAAACAGCCTCGGCGAGATGGCGACCACTAGGCAAATAGCGACATAATTCAGGAGGTTAGCCGGATCTCCTTCGCTGTCGACAATGAGGGTGCTGCCAAACACGCTCAGCACAAACGGCACCACAAAGGTCACCAGGACTCCAAGCAAAATGCAGCGCCACAGCATGGTGTAATCAGTGTTTGGCTTTGTACTGAGGGTGTAAAAGTTAATCACACCGCCTGCGCAACCCACTAACAGCATGATAAAAACTAAGGTAGTAAAATGACCTGTCATGACGCACCTCTCGGCCTAAGCATTTGAATTTTATATAAATTTAATTTAAACAAAGACTAAATTGCTAATCCTTGGGAGCCTTAGCAATATGTCATCGTTTCGATAGAGAGATAATTACGAGAATAGATTAAAAATTCAACCTATATTGTTGTTATTTAAGCGCTTCTTTTGAATCAAATACATGATAGTAGAAACTAAAAGCGCCCCCAGCAAAGACACAATAAGTGGCACGAAGGCTCTTACTGCTGCCTCCGAGCCTATAGTAATTAAATCCAAAGTCATAACCATCAGTGCCGGCGCTAATGTATTGGCCTGGGAGCTGGCATACCAAGGTGTGAGGGCCAAGGCGAGGAAAACCGCCCGCAGTGCATAGGACCACCAAAGCGCGCGTTTGAATCCCGTGAATCTATGCCAAAGGATATAGAAAACCAACCCCGCTGAGAGATAGACCAACCAAACGCCCAAATAATTTGTTTCAGCTTCCATGACTAAGTTGACCCAACCCAGCGAATAACATGTTCATAATAGCCCTGTGGATGCACATTTTCCTCGGACACCACCTTGCCAGAAATGCTTATATCAGCGTCAACGATGGCCTTTCTGTTGCCTGCAAGTAATGGGTGCCAGGAAAAAAGCGGTTGGTTTTGAGCACGCAGTTTGTAGGCACAGGTGTCGGGAATCCAGCGAGTTGCGAGCAAATCAAGAGTTTTTACATCGACACAATCCGGTACTTTTTCGCTGCGGCTAGCGTAGCAACCGCATTGGTTGGTGCTCTCGTCGAAGTATTGGCAAACCACACGAGTCCAGGTTAAGTCATCTTCATCGTCTTCGTCAGCAAACTTCTTTAAACAGCAGCGGCCACAACCATCACATAGAGCCTCCCATTCGCTGACGGTTAAATCGACAAGAGGTAGCTCCCAGAATTTAGGTCGCATTGGGACAGAATCCTGTTCGCTCATGATAATTGGCCTAATTTGATAACGCCGTTAGAAAATCGGACTCTAATATAGCTTGGCGCCAACTGCTAGGGTTAGCCGTCCATGCCAACCTCCCTGATTCGTTATATTGCCTTATTAATTCTACTAACTGCTTTTTCCTACCCAACAACTCCGGTGCCAGTTGCAGCACTTCGGCTTTAGTCTCAACAACCTTCTGCAGCTTTTTCAACGTTGCTCTTGCTGTGCTATCCAAGGGCAGATTAAGGCAAGATCGATCTGCAGCGACATCGCTAGCACCGCCCTCACCAAGAAGCTCACTAAAGCGAGGCGCATATCGAAGTAAAAACTTAGCATCTTGTACTTTAACTGCTGCCAAGCTGGCGGCTGTCACAGTTGCCATAGACGCCGCGGCCGTAGCCACTGCCTGTAGGTCTCCGTCTTTGGCGACCCAACTGCGGGGCCGATCTCGTCTGCGCGACTCCTCTTCTCGCCAGATGCAGAGCTTGCGCAAGTAATTCAAACCTTGATCACTGAGCCGCCAGGCGCTATTTATGTTGGCGTATAGTGTCCCCCAATAGGACTCACTTTCCACAAGTTTAGCGTTTTGCAAAATTACATCGCACTCATCTTTAAACCATTCTAATCGGCTTAACTCTTGCATTTGTACCTGTAGCTTCTCGGCAATTTCTAGCAAATACAGCACATCATTTGCTGCATAGTGTAGTTGTTTGTCTGATAGCGGTCGCCTTAGCCAATCAGATCTAGTTTCTTCTTTTTCAATCCGAACTCCTAACTGATCTTCAACCAATGCTTGATAACTGAGACTAAACCCCAAGCCCAGAAATGCCGCCGCTATTTGGGTATCAAATAGATTGGCCGGGATAACGCCGCAATGAGTGAGTAGCAGATTTAGATCTTCGCTTGCTGAGTGCACTACGACGGAAACGCTTTGGCAACTTATCAAACGATTGAACGCACTCCAATCAGGAATGGGCAATGGGTCAACTAGATACAGCGCCGTAGGGGTTGCTAGCTGTAACAAACCGATCTTCGCGTAAAAGGTGTTGGTGCGCATAAACTCAGTGTCTAACGCAATAGCCTTTTCATTGAGCAGAGAATGACAAAGCGCATCGAAATCCGCTTGAGTAGCGATTGATGTAATGGGTTTGCTTAACGACATGTTGTGGGCCTGTGCTAGGAACTTCCGATGACTGTTCGCCCAGAAAAGGCATGATTTAGTGTGCCGCTATCTACAAACTCTAACTCTCCGCCGACAGGAACCCCATGTGCGATTCGCGAAACAACTACCGGAAAGTCTTTTAACTGCTCGGCTATATAGTAAGCCGTAGCCTCTCCTTCGACGGTAGGATTACAGGCAATAATAAGTTCTTGAATGCCCTGCTGTTTGATTTTATGAATAAGTTTAGATATGCCCAGCTGCTCGGGACCAATGCCTTCAATAGGAGACAGATGTCCCATTAGAACGAAGTACACACCCTTAAAGGATGCCGATTGCTCAATGGCAAATATATCTGCCGGTGATTCAACTACACAGCACAGGGTTTTGTTTCTTGATTGGCTGGCGCATATTCTGCATATCGGCTCTTCTGTGAGCGTTCTGCATTCGGAGCAATTGCCCACGTTGTCCAACGCCAGCGCAAGAGCCTGGGACAGCCTCTGCGCACCCAGACGATTTCTCTCGAGAAGCTGGAGAGACATTCTTTGCGCAGACTTTGGGCCAACCCCAGGCAAACAGCGAAAGGCTTCTATCAGTTGGTCGATGAGGGGGCTGGAATTCATAGTAGTAACTTTAATTAATGAGTCAGATGGTTAAAAAGGAAATTTAAAGCCGTCAGGTAAATCAAGCCCGCCGACCATATTACCTAAAGCGGATTTGTTATGTTCTTCCACTTTTCGCACGGCGTCATTTATCGCGGCGGCTATCAGGTCCTCAACCACCTCTTTGGGCTCGCTCATCAAACCTGCATCTATTTCTACCCCGCTTACATCGTGTTTGCCGTTCATTGTTAGCCTAACTAGCCCCGCGCCCGACTCGCCGCGCACAGTTTTCAGAGCCAACTCTTCTTGAGATTTTTTCATCTGCTCCTGCATCTTTCGAGCTTGATTCATTAACTCATTAAAATCTGTCATGCCTCTCCCCGTTTAGTAGTCGGCTCTATAGTATCTTGCAGTACTGAACCGGAAAATCGAGAAACCAATTCTTGCACGTTCTCATCGGTTTCAAATTCATCAATCATTCTCTGTTTTTTCTCTGCCCGAAGTCGTTGGCCTAGCAGCGCGGGTGTTTCGACATTCACCTCGGCTATGGCAATATTCACCTTGATGGGCTGTGAAAAATATTCCTCCAGCGCTGACTCTAACTTGATAGTCATGTCCACGCTAAAAACTGCACTTTGCTTTATATCCAGGGTAAATTGTATCTCATTGCCCACCACAGCCACCAACTGCATATTCGCAAACACATTAGCGATGATACCCGTGACGTTTAGCTGAGCAAAAACTAACAGCCAAGTAGAATGATCTAATTGGTCTAGCTTAAAAAGGATAGGTTTCGTCGCAGTCTCTGACTCGGCGGTTTTGGGGGGCTGGGCATGTATTACCTTGGCAACATGACTGTCCGACTGATCTTCTAGGTCGGCTTCGCTGGGGGGCGTGTTCGCCGTAGTTTTATTGAAGGTTGTGCTGCTTTGAGCATCGAGAACTGCCGCGCCAGCTCCAATATCCGAATCCACCGCGGGAGCATGTGCCAACTGGCTTTCATTGTTCGGCTCTGAAGTAGGTTTAGCGTCAGCTATCTTTTTTTTTTCAGTGATGGCGAGGCTTTGCGATGTATCAGCGGTTGAATCGGGTTTTTGTTCTACTTCTTCGCTGCTGTCGATAGCAACATAAGTCGGGGAAAACACCATCATACGAAGCAGCAACATCTCAAATGTTGCTCGCACATCAGCGCTGTAGCGCAGCTCTTCTCGCCCTTTATTGCCGATTTGATAGTATAAGTGCACGTCTTCAGCGGCTATTTGGCCACTAAGCTCAACTACCTTGGCCTTGTCGCCAAAACTATTGTCGATTGTCTCGGGGGTTATTTGCGCCAAAGCAACCCGATGCAGCAGTGACAAAAGACCATCTAAAGTATGTCCATAGTCTGGTGTTTGTTCAGCTATCTTATTCACAAGTTCAAGAACCGATGCGACGTCGCCACGGGCCATCCTTGCCAGCAACTCGAACACCTGCTGCTGCTGGGGAACACCCAACATTTCTTGCACCCCAGATGAAGACAGCGTGCCTTCACAAAATGCGATTGCTTGGTCCACTAGGGTCAAAGCGTCTCGCATACTGCCGCTAGCCGCGCCCGCAATTTGCCATATAGCGTCTTGATCATAGTCAATCGCTTCCTCATTCAGCACATTGACTAGGTAGTCCGCAATCATTTTTGGGCTAAGGTTTTTTAAATTAAATTGCAGGCAACGAGACAAAATGGTGATTGGCAATTTGTGGGGATCGGTTGTTGCAAACAGAAATTTTACGTGGGGAGGCGGTTCTTCCAAAGTTTTCAGCAAGGCATTGAAGCTGTGATTGGAAAGCATGTGCACTTCGTCGATCAGATAGACTTTATAGCGCCCCCTAGCGGGCGTGTACTGCACATTTTCTAGCAGTTCTCGAGTGTCTTCTACCTTGGTTCTCGATGCCGCATCCACTTCGATCAAATCTATAAAACGGCCTTCACTGATTTCGATACAGGAATCGCAGGTTTCACAAGGTGTGGAGCTAACCCCTACTTCGCAGTTAAGGCATTTAGACAAAATTCGAGCGAGAGTTGTTTTGCCGACACCTCGAGTGCCGGTGAACAAATAAGCATGATGTAGGCGCTCGTTATCCAGCGCATTGATTAGAGATTTAAGAACATGGGCTTGACCCGCTACTTGGCTAAAATTCTTGGGCCGCCATTTTCTTGCGAGTACTTGATAGCTCATAGTGCGTGTTCTTGAGACTTGATCTCTAATCTTGGAGTGTATTGGGCGTCTGAATTGAAAATGTGTTGAAGGTGGCAGCCCTCGCCAGCCACACCGCGGCACATGAGTCAGCTACTACCGTTGCTCCCTTCCGGGCCTGGCGGGGTTTATAACCTATCATTGCGCGGGGACCGACAAGGGATACCATAAAGCATCATAGCACAGTCGATTGCGTATGCAGCCGCGGATTATGGGAAAATAACCGGCCTTAAGCAAGCTCTGCGTAACAATTCGTTCCCGTCATCCACCCTTGTGGATTTTAGGGCAACGATAGGGTCACCAGTTGCGCCGACTGACCCCCGCCCACTGCGATAGAAAGATACTGCTTACCATTGACCATATAGGTCATAGGCGTTCCTGAGGGTGGCAATGGCAAGTCGATTTCATGAACAATCTCACCGCTTGCTTTGTCAAACGCTCGCAGCAAATTGCGCGGACCATCAGACTGTGCCACGTACAAAAGTGTTTTAGTAAGCACTGGGCCCGTTCTGCTGTTTCCGCCCACGGGGCCCGGATCTAAAATACCCATGTCGATTATTTGCTGCCTGATGCCTTCTCCATGGGGAACCATCCATTCATGCTCACCGGTATTGAGATTGATGGCGGTAATGCGCCCATAAGGAGGCTTCGTTAGCGGCAGGCCTTGGGGCCCGCCTACCGATGTAGCGCCGCCTCTGGCATAAGTAAGATTCGACTGCTCGGGATCGGCCTCTACCAGCTGCACAACAATAGGTGCCGACGCCGAAGGGATGTAAAACAGTCCGGTGTCTGGGTCAAATGATGCACCATGCCACTCGCCGCCGCCGGACCAACCAGGAAACTGAATCGTACCTCTGAGCGATGGCGGTGTGAACAAGGGCCCATAATCAAATTTTTCTATGCCTTGCAGCGCCTCTTGCCGCAGCTCAGGCGTAAAATCTATTAAGGTTTCACTGGTGATACCCTGGGGCTCAAAAGGCTCCGGTTTGGTGGGGAACGGCTGAGTTGGGGACAGCTCTTCACCGGGAACTGAACTTGGCGGCACCGGCCTTTCAACAATTGGCCACACCGGCTCACCAGAGACCCGATCGAACACATAGGTGAAACCTTGCTTTGAAATGGCGACAACGGCCTTAATCGGGCGTCCGTCCACATTGATATCGACCAAGGCTGGTGCGGCCGGCAGATCGTAATCCCAAACTCCGTGATGCACCATTTGAAAGTGCCAAATACGCTCGCCCGTGTCCGCTCGCACCGCCACAAGGCTTTCAGCAAACAGGTTATCGCCTTTACGTAGCCCGCCATACCAGTCGTTAGTTGGAGTGCCGATAGGCAGGTAAATAATTCCCAGCTCGTCGTCGGCGCTCATGATTGTCCAGCTGTTGGTGTTACCCGTATATTCCCAAGAACCGTCTTTCCAAGTTTCGTTACCGAATTCGCCGGCCTGTGGAATAGTCTTAAACATCCATTCGAGATCGCCTGTGGCCGGGTTAAAGGCCCGGACATGGCCTGGTGGCATTTCTTTAGTACGAGGGCCATCGTTAATGATCGAATTAACGACAAGGCGATTGTTGGTAACCAGCGGCGGCGACACTACACCGTACTGTCGACGATCAATGTCTCTTCCCAAGCCTTGAGCCAAGTCGAGTTTACCCGCGTCGGCGAATTCAGGGTCTGGCATTCCAGTCTCGGCATTAATCGACCATAAATAGGAGTCGTTAGTGGCAAGAAACACTCGCTTCTTGCCGCCTTCTTCCCAATAAGCCACGCCCCGAGTGTTGTAGCCTAAATTAGCTGGCCGACCTGCTTCCCAAGCCTTAGTGTCAAACACCCACTTTTGTGATCCGCTGGCAGCATCGAGTGCAACTATGCGGCCAAATGATGTGGGAATGTACATTACGCCATCAACAACAATGGGAGTGGCTTTATAGCCTGCCGGGGTTGCCCTGAAATTTTCCTTTTTGTAGTTGTCAGCCACCGTAGCGTTATCAGGACTATCCCAAACCCAGGCAGTGGTAACACTGGCCACATTAGTTTTGTCTATTTGGTCAAACGGCATGTATTTTTGTGAACCATTGTCGCCGCCATAGCTTGGCCAGTCGTTTGCGTTCAAACAGGTGGAGGCGCTTAGTAATGTGGCCAACGCGATGGTTTTTACAGATAGGCTAAAGTTCATTGAATCACCGTTATCTATTAATTTGCTAATCCCGATAGTACCTTATGGGATAAATAAAAGGAAAATAGTCCGGGTTGGGCTGAACGGATTTAACGTCGAGGCTGGAGCACTGGTCTGTAGGCAGGGGTTTGCGGCGAAAACTTAGTGACTTTACAGTGGGTTGACTTGAGCCCTGAGCGCCAAATCAGAGCCTCTCGCGCTTACAAAACAAGTCCTGCAGCATCGGCTAAGCGTCAATCTGCCGTATGCTGGCTCTATCACTGCGCTACTCACATCTCAAATTTTGATTAAGCGTCGGCTTTCGTAGCCAGCACCCACAGCCATGCAACAGCATAGCCGGGGCTCGACCAACGAGTAATTTTCTCGGCGCGCAATCCCGACTCTTCAAGTAACGCGTTGACCGATTCGATCCTATAGCCTATTGCCCATTCTGTTCCAATCTTGCCATCGTCGAGATCTTCGTTGATGTTAGACAATAAATTAAAAGCAACCTTGCCTTGGGGCTTTAACACTCTGGTGATGTCCTTCAGAAGAGCCGCCGTATATTCTCGCGGGATGTGTTGAAAAACCGTGAACACATACGCCAAATCGAAGGAATCAGCGAAGAGCTCCGCGGGCAGATGATCGGCGCCAGATGGATAAAGCTCAACACTTTCGCTGTTGCGGAAATACTTTCTTGCCTGAGTAATCACTTCCTTGGAAATATCGACGCCAACAACCTGCTCATAGACCTCACTCATCCAGCGCAGGGTCCGCCCGTAGCCGCAGCCCACATCAAGGGCTCGGCCTTGTTCAGGTAGATCAAACATCATAGGCAGCCAATAGGCTTCAGTGCGTTTAACACTGCGCTCTAGCGCCTCGGAATAGGCAACTGGATACACAAAATCCTCTTGGCTGAAATCCAAGCCGAGCAGCAGCTCATCAAGCTTTTTCTCTTCCCCATCGATGGCTGATTGGTGATCGTGGGTGTAGTGAGGATGATTCGAAAAATAGCCTTCTTGCTGCATCTTTTCCCACATCTGTTTAAAACTAAGCTTATCCATTGAGTTCCCTACTGGGCGACTTTTAAAAATTGAGGCCTAACGTCAAGCGCTGGCCAAGGTTAATCAGCGCTTTGCTTAATTACAATGGTTTAGGTGTGAGATGAGTTGTGGGGGTGTGGTGGCATGAGATGGGAGCAGTAATACTGACCAACAGCAACTAAGACAATTTTTCTAGCTGAGAAAACTAAAACTTCAACTGCGAGTCCAAGTCAGTTGACTGGTTTTCCAGATCGCCATCATGCTTATGATCATTCTTTAAATTTAGAAACTATTGTCGTTTACCAAGGTAAAGGTGCCAACGAATTGTCCATTTACAGTATACTCATATTCACCTTTAGCAAATCCAAAGACGTCCAAATCAACAATTTCACTAAAGTTTGTAAATACAGCCGGGCAAAGTACATCAGGATTGCCTATGGCC
>CAYGSO010000041.1:0-4448 GCA_964352445.1 uncultured Pseudohongiella sp.
CAGGGATTCATGGCGGCCACTAGCTGAAAATTTGCCGGAAAGCGAATTCTGTAATTGGCTCGGGTAATATAGATTTCACCAGATTCTAGCGGCTCGCGCAGGCTGTCTAATACACTTTTTTTAAACTCGGTCAGCTCATCGAGAAACAGCACGCCTTGATGTGCCAAACTAATTTCCCCAGGCATCGCCTTCTGGCCGCCACCAAGCATCGACACCGCCGTAGCCGAATGGTGTGGGGTGCGCACGGGGCGAATAGTGCAGGAGCTAGCAGAGACATCCAGTTGAGCAGCCGATCTGATTGTTGCCACCTCCATGGCTTGGTCGCTGGTTAGTGCTGGCAGCAATTCTAAAAGTCGATTAGCCAGCAAGGTTTTGCCACAGCCTGGCGGCCCCACTAAAAGAATATTATGCCCGCCGGCGGCGGCAATTTTTATCGCCAGTTTAGCAAAGCCTTGGCCTTTTATTTCGTCAGGGATTTGAATCTTTGCGCCCAAGGGTTCCGAGCAAAAGCTAGGAACAATAACCCGCAAAGGGCTGGACCCTAGCCCAGACAACTTATGCGCATGGCCTAATTTTGAGCTGTTGTTTGCCCCTGTTTGGGCTTGGCCATTAGAGTTGGCATTCGGGTTCAGGTTTGGATCTTGATTTGGATCTTGGCTCGGGACTTGGTTTGGATCTTGGCTCGGGTCTTGGCTCGGGTCTTGGCTCGGGTCTTGGCTCGGGTCTTGGCTCGGGTCTTGTGTCCGCTTGGTTGAACTAGAACCGTTAGCAGTTTGATGCTGATTCAAGGCATTTACTATGTCCAGTAGTGCCCAATAGCTTGTGGCGTGAATGTATTCCACTAGCGCCAACTCTTCTTTATTGGCTGCCGGTAGGATCAGCCTGCGGCCCTGCTTGGCGGCGCTGACGATAGCTGCTAGAGCGCCGTGGACTGGGCGGATACTGCCGTCGAGTGCTAACTCACCTAGAATCTCGGTGTTGTCTAGGGAGGTTTTAGCAATCTGTTTTGAGGCCTGTAGAATGCACAGGGCGATGGCCAGATCATATTTGCCGCCAGACTTTGGCAGATCCGCTGGGGCAAGGTTCACTGTTATCCGCCGCATGGGGAACTCGAGGCCCGAGTTTATAATGGCGCTGCGCACCCGCTCTTTGCTTTCTCTCACGGCGGTTTCGGGTAGGCCGACAATCGCAAACCCAGGCAGCCCGTTGGAAAGATGCACCTCCACACGAACCTCTAGCGCTTCAACGCCAACTAGCGCTCTGGAATAGACGGTTGCTAATGCCACTTAAAATGAGACCACTGAAATACACCAAGACTAGGTGTAGTGCAGCGAGAGTAAAATTGCCGAATTTTAGGCAAAAAAAATGGGCTGCAAGCAGCCCATTCTTGATCGTCGGTTTCTAGCTTACTTGCTGCTAGCAATCATGTACTCAACAACAGCGCGCAGGTCTGCGTCTGTGCAAGTAAAACAAAGACCCTTAGCAGGCATAGTGTTGATGCCGTTTATGGCATTGGCAACTACTGTGTCTAGGCCTTTCTCTAAACGAGTTTCCCAAACAGCTGCATTACCTGCACCTACTTTAGGGGCGCCGGCTGCACCAGTGCTGTGGCAGGCAAAGCAAGAAGCCATGTAAGTAGTTTCGGCATTAAAGCCATCGCTTAACTGCGCTACTTGAATTGACTGGGCTGAATCGTCAGCGAATGCTGTTGCTGCAAATGCAGTTGCTACGAACGCTGCCGTTTTAACTAATGATTTCATTTTTAACACCTCGTACTCCTTATCTTAAAAAAACAGTTCATTGACCTTTCAGCACTAAAACTACTGAGAGACCATGTACTCCACTAATGCAACAAGATCGCTATCACTGCAATCGAAGCATAATCCCTTCGGCGGCATGGCTTTAATGCCATTCATTACGTTGACCATAACTGCATCCATGCCTTTGGCCATTCTTGTTTCCCACGCGGCTTTGTCGTCAAGTTTTGGCGCACCTGCAGCACCAGTTCCATGACAGGCAAAACAGCTCATTTGATATTTAGCAGCGGCGTCAAAGCCGGTGCTGGCGGCGGCTACAACGGAAGCTTGTTCTTGTACAGCTTCAATTACTTCTTCGACCGCTTCTTCTACCACGGCCTCAACTACTGCGGCGGCCATAGTTGTTGAGCCGCTAGCCATGGCAGCGTCAGCCTTGGAACCAACACAGGGCTGCCCGGCCATGCACACTTTGGCAACAGGCCGGATGTTTTCAGCGGCTGACTGCGAATAAGCTGACGGCGCGAAGGCGATTAACACGGATAGCAATGCAAACACTGACGCGATTTTGCCCTGCCTGATAGTTGAATTTGCCACTTTAAGTACTCCTTGCGAGTAATTATAGAATAGGTTTGGCCCAATCGATGGCTAATTACCCATCCGAATTGGAAATCAAGAGCGGCATTATACAATACTAATCCACTGCGAGAACATGGTTATAAGCCAAGATGTTGTCGTTGAATGTGGTCAGCAATTGACGGGAATTAGGGGCTTATTACCAAGCTCAGGGGTTTAATAATTGGGGTCAGAGTAAAATCCCGTACCGTATTTTACTCTGTCCCCAATTATAGCTAAAGATATGGTCGGTTATTGGCCAGAATTAAGGGTTTACTACCAAGCTCAGTGGGTTTTGGTGGAAGAAAACGTCGTCGGGGTTTGTCTCCAAGCCATAGCCCACAACCAGCCTCACCTCGATATTATCAATCCCGATAGCGACCGGCACTAGTGCTTTGGCTATGGCCAGCTGCTGAGTTGGCCCTAAAATAAGGGATTGCGCCCGGATAAAAGGGCCCGGGGCTTCTACAAAGGCACCTGTTGAGTCTAAGAACAGCGTTTGCTCGTCCAGCAGCGCTGCCACCACGATAAACCCAGCCTGGCCCACGTGAAGAGGGTCAACTTCAATGCTGGCATCAATATTCAGCGAGCTCGCGGCGCTGAAGGTGTTGCCATAGCTTAGTCCATTGTCGCTGGAAACCCCGCCAAAGAACCTCGCTGCAGAAGGCGTGCCGAGCAAGCTTAATGGCCTGCCAAGAGGCTTTAGTTGAGAGCTGACAAAGCTTGCTTGAAGGGAATAGTCGCCGGAATTACCGCACTCTGTTTTTATTGGCTCGACGAAGGTATTGGCCAACAGCAGATAGCTGCCCGGAGCCAAGGTTGTGGAAAGCATTGAGCCGCACAGGCCCGAGGTTTTATCGTCGAAATCTAAATAGTTGAGATCGCGGTCTGCCAAAATCAACACAGAATCTAACTGGGGTGAATCCACCGAAAAGCTCACCGTGGTTGGCGCCTCGACCTCAAACTCATACACGTCGACAAAGCTGGTATCGGTGCCGCCCACGGTTAAGTCTATAACCGTGCAATCATTGAGCGAAAGAGAGTTAGCGCTGCTGCCGAAGCTAAGGGGCGCTATGTCACAGTTGCCTAAGCCGCCGTAAAGGGTATTCACCCCAGCAATATCGTCGGCCTGGAGTGAATCAATGTTGCTGATGTTCGGCGCCATAATCGCAGGGGCCGATTCCTCATGATCAAGGCCCATAGCATGACCCAACTCATGCAGAGCAACGCGGCGGAAATCAATGCTACCTGAGGGGATGCCAAACTGCACTAAGCGCCCGCTGAACACATCGTAGTTAACACTGCTATTGATCACGATATCGGTGCGGATGATACGAGGGGGGCCAAGAATCTGGGTGGAAAATCGAGTTAACGTCACAGCAAGAGTATTTTCGCCGTAAGCGCTGCCGCAGACGTCATCGGTAAAGCCAACCCCGTTGAGGGCGTCGAAGCGGCAGGGGTCTTCGCGCCGAGGAACCGCGGTAAAGGTAAAATTAGTCGCCTGAGTCCATTCATCCATAGCGCTTATAAACGCGGTATTCCACAGCACACCAGAGCGTGAAGTGCCGTCGATGCCCACAAAAAACTCAGCCGTGGCGCCAGGCCATTTTGTGCCATCAATATTAAACGCCGCCAGGTTAGACCCCAGCAATAAACTAATGATGAGAACAATATTTCGTACAATCACGGTTAGCGCCTTGTTGAACCGTCGTGGGTGTTTATTTTGAAGTAAATAAAGCAAGAATTCTAAGCTTAGCGCAAAATTTTTACATTTTATGCTGCCGCGAGTCTCACTTTTTTGCTTTTATAAGATGGGTGTAGATAGATGAGATAGGTGTCGGAGTAATTACACCGACACCATTTTTCGCTTGTATGAGCGGGGGCTGGCCCATTTTGGTGGCTGGGGTGGGGCGAAAATCGTTATCGTCCAAGCAAGCCGTCAATTAAAAAGGTTTGTTAAGTTATTGAGTTATGGGTGTCCCTGCCTACTCCGTTAAGTTATTAAGTTATGGGTGTCCCCTCCCTATGGGTGTCCCCTCCCTACTTGCCTACTTGACACAAGGATAATTTTTGATCTAG
>CAYGSO010000041.1:4548-32258 GCA_964352445.1 uncultured Pseudohongiella sp.
TATGGGTGTCCCCTCCCTACTTGCCTACTTGACACAAGGATAATTTTTGATCTAGAGTGTTTCTTGTTTCGAAACTAGAAACACCTGAGTATTACTAATTATGATATTGAAACCACAAGACACTTTGCTGGCAATAAAGTACTGGTCAATTACAGGCCAGCGCCGAATTAGTATCCGTGAATTAGCGGATTCCATTGGTATTAGTTTCTCAGAGGTCAGCAAAAGCACTAAAAGGCTGTTGTCCGCTCGGTTAGTTGTTGAGCGAGAGAATGGTTTTACTGCTGAGAAAGGCGCTCTATTCGAATGGTTGGCCTATGGTGTTAGGTATGCTTACCCCGTGGAGGGCATTGGATATGGAAGAGGCATGGCTACCTCTTGGAATTGCCCGTATCTCGAATCTGAGCTAGTGCCGCCGAATCCGCCCATGGTCTGGAGCAGTGTAGGCGGTGATACTGAAGGAGCAATGATAAAGCCGTTTCATAAGGCTGTCCCGTTCGCAGCCAGTAACGACCAATCGCTATATCAAGCCCTAGCAATAGTCGAAGCGATAAGAAGTGGAAAACCTAGAGAGTTAAAAATAGCGCGAGACAAAATGTCGTTATTACTCGAGCGAAGATAAACAATGGCTTTAGAGCGCTATAACTATAATCTTACGCTGCTTGAGCTAATAGCGTCGGCATTGGAATCGATACTCAGTGATGTCACTTTTGTAGGAGGTTGCACCACAATACTCTTCGTAGATAAGGCTGCGTTTAGTGGAGTAAGACAAACGGAAGACGTAGACATCATTGTTGATGTAACTACTTTAGTGGAATACCGGAAATTCGAAAAATTATTGAAACAGCTCGGTTTTCGGGAAGACAAAGACGGCCCCATATGCCGATGGCTTATCAACCATGGTGACGCCGATATTAAACTCGATGTGATGCCCATCTCTGCGGAAGTATTAACTTTCTCTAACCGATGGTATCCACCGGCCATAGAGCACGCCAACAGAATTAC
Organism: uncultured Pseudohongiella sp.; assembly: GCA_964352445.1. GTDB lineage: Bacteria > Pseudomonadota > Gammaproteobacteria > Pseudomonadales > Pseudohongiellaceae > UBA9145. The sequence continues at coordinate 5,551 of CAYGSO010000041.1, forward strand.
ACTCCCATCAGGGGCAGAGATTCGAGTAGTAACCGCGGCGCATTTTTTAGCAACAAAATTTGAAGCTTTCCATGGCCGAGGAAAAGGTGATTACTTTAGCCATGACTTAGAAGATATCGTGTTCGTTCTAGAAAATCGGAAAGACTTTATTAAGGAGCTGTTTGAGTCTTCAGATGAACTTAAAGACTATTTCGCAGCGCAGGCTTTAGGGTTGTTGAATGACGACTTTCTCAATGTATTGCCAGGGTTAGTTACTAATGCCGGTGGGGAACGGCAGATAGAAAACTACTTAAAATTGCTTGCTAGCTGGGGGCAAAAATAATTACTGCCGAAGCAAGCCGCCAATTGGAAAGGTTTGTTAAGTTATTAAGTTATGGGTGTCCCCTCCCAACTCTTGCATTGCTAACCAACTTTCAGGGCTGCGTCCCAAGGCCTTAGATAATCTCAGTGCCATTTCGGGACTTACGCTGCTTTGTTTTTTCAGTATACGGTTGAGTGTAGATGCAGCAACGTTTAGTTGACCGGCTAAATAACGACAGCTAATACTAAATGGCTCCATATATGTGGCCTGTATAAACTCACCGGGGTGTGGGGGATTGTGCATACTCATTAGTGATAATCCTGGTAGCTAGATTAAATAGCCACTACTGCACTTTAGAGACTCCAAGATCAACACAAATTTTTGCTGCTAGATGGTCATTGACTTCTTTGTGCCGAGGAATTGCGGAGCGCTTATTCTGCGCAGGATTGTGCCACCATGAATGACGGCCGCCTTCTCGAAGCAATTCGCAACCATTAGATTCGAGGTGTCGAATCAAATCGCGCCGCTTCATAGTGCTATTTTAAGTTCCTCAAAATTTTCGCCGGCAGCCAAAATCGCATCATCCCGGTTGATTTCTAAGGCTTCTCTGAGGGTTATCGAAAGAGTCTCTAGGAGCGATTCTTTGGTAGACTCTTGGCAATTAACACCTGGAATTTCCTCTACCCAGCCAATCCACCAATCCCCTTCTTGCTTCACAACAGCTGTATATTGATTGTTCATGATCTTAGTGTACCCCAATAGGTATTGAACTCACAGTCGGAAAATGCCTTTAGTCGCGGTAGCTACCGTCTTGAATGGCGCTCCACCATGGTTGGTTGTTTAGATACCAATCGACAGTTTTGTTGAGGCCGGAGTCGAAATCTTCTAGCGGCTTGTAGCCTAGCTCGCTCATGATTTTTTGGGCATCGATGGCGTAGCGGGTGTCATGGCCGGGGCGGTCGGTGACGTAGGTGATTAGGCTATTGGCAGGTTGGCCTTTGGCGCAGGGTGACTCTGGAAATCGTGCTGCTAACTCGGGGTTGGCGGCGAATCTTTCGTCGACTATTTTGCACAGCAAATTCACCACGTCGATGTTGGCCCATTCGTTGTTGCCGCCGATGTTGTATGTCTCCCCTGGCCGGCCTTGGCTGATAACAAGATCGATGCCGCGGCTGTGGTCGTCTACATAGAGCCAATCGCGGATCTGTTGACCGTCGCCGTAAATGGGCAGAGCTTTGCCGGCAAGAATATTAAGCAGGCAAAGGGGGATTAGTTTTTCTGGAAAATGGTAAGGGCCGTAGTTGTTAGAGCAATTGCTGGTGGTAACCTTTAAGCCAAAAGTGTGGTGATAGGCCCGCACTAAATGATCCGACGCTGCCTTGCTGGCGGCATAGGGTGAGTTTGGCGCATAAGGCGTGGATTCACTAAAAGCCGGGTCGGTGGGGCTTAGGGTGCCATACACTTCGTCGGTTGAGACATGGTGAAAATGATGGGGCTTTGGCGTATCGCCGCCCAACCAATAGTCTTTGGCGCTGCGCAGCAGCACATGGGTGCCGACGATATTGGTGTCGATGAAAGCATCCGGGCCGGTGATAGAGCGGTCGACATGGCTCTCGGCGGCAAAGTGAATAATGGTGTCGATTTGGCGGCTGCTTAAAAGCTCTTTCACTAGATCGTTATCGCAAATAGACCCTTCTACAAAACTTAAATTGGGGTTGTGAATTATATCGGCCAGATTATGTTTATTGCCGGCATAGGTTAAAGCATCGAGAATAATGACCTGGTGCTGGGGGTAATTTTCTAACCAATAGTGGACAAAGTTAGACCCAATAAACCCCGCCGCGCCGGTAATCAGCACATTTTGCATTACTCTTCTCCTGTTGTTTTTAATTGCCGCAGCACGAGGCCTAGCTCGTCTTGCCACGGCACTTGCTGCACCCCCAACACCTGCTCCGTGTCGCTGCAGTCCAGCACGCTGTAGGCTGGGCGAGTGGCTGGGGTGGGGTATTCACTGGTGGCTATGGGTTTGATCGGAATCGCGGTTTTCAGCAGCCCCAAGGCCACCGCTTGAACTTGGATTTCGACGGCGAAATCGTACCAGCTGATGTCGCCTTTATCGCTCCAATGAAAAATCCCATTGGCACTGGGTGTGGTCACCGCTTTGCACAGCACCGCACTTAAACTGCGGGTGGATGTAGGTGCGCCGCGCTGGTCTGCCACCACGGCCAGGGATTGTTTTTCTACCATCAAGCGCAGCATGGTTTTTACAAAGTTGGCGTTGAATGGGGAGTATAGCCAAGAGGTGCGAAAGATCGCGGCGCTGGCCGGCGCTGCCTCAACTATTGCTTCTTCGCCGGCGCGCTTACTGCGCCCGTATACTCCCGCCGGATTGGCTTCGGTATCGGCTGCGATGGGCTTGGAAAACGAGCCGCTGAAGACAAAATCGGTTGATACATGAATGAATCTTGCGCCGCTGTTAGCGCAGTGCTTGGCAAGATTAGCAGCTCCTTGCTGATTGACCTTAAAAGCATTGGCCTCGTCGCTTTCGGCTTTATCCACCGCGGTGTAAGCAGAGCAGTTGATAACAACGCTTGGCATCAACACGGCAAAAGCATTTTTAACCGCGTCAGGGGAGGTTATATCCAACTGACTTTTGCTGACGGCCTGCAGGGGATGGGTGTGAGCGAGCTCAGTGTGAGGCCACATTGCCGCGAGGGTTTTACCCAGTTGACCGGCGGCGCCGGTGAGCAGAACAGATTGCTGCGCCATAGGTATACTCGCTTAGGTTAGGCCTTGAAAGAGCGGCGCAAGCGTCAGTGGCTTGGCGTTTTTGTCTTTGTCGGACAGCAGCGGCTCGGGGTTCACCAGCGGCCAAGAAATAGCCAAAGCCGGATCATTCCACAACAAACTGTGGTCATCCTCAGGATGATAGTACTCAGTGCATTTATACGACAGTTCAGCAGACTCAGAGGTCACATAAAACCCATGGGCAAAACCTGGCGGCACCCAAAGCTGTTTGTTATTGGCAGCCGACAACAGCTCGCCTACCCACTTGCCAAACGTTGCTGAGCCTTGGCGAATGTCTACGGCTACATCGAACACTTCGCCAGACAGCACCCGCACCAATTTGCCCTGAGGAAAATTCAGCTGATAGTGCAGCCCGCGCAGCGTGCCAAGGTATGATTTGCTTTGATTGTCTTGCACGAAGTTGCAGTCTATTCCCCTGTCACCAAAATGGGACAAACGGAATGTTTCCATAAAATAACCGCGCTCATCGCCATGCAAAGTTGGCTCGAAAACTAACACATCGGGTATCGCCGTTGGGGTAATTTTCATGGCCTAGCGGTCTTCTAAAAGCTGCAGCAAATAATGGCCGTAGCCGCTATTTTTTAAGGGCTCGGCAATGGCTTTGAGCTGAGCGGCGTCAATAAACCCTTGGCGGTAAGCGATCTCTTCCGGGCTGGCTATTTTGAGGCCCTGGCGCTCTTCCAATACCCGAATAAAATTGGCCGCATCTAACAGAGATTGAATAGTGCCAGTGTCCAGCCAAGCTGTGCCTCGGTCGAACAGCTCAACTTTTAAGGCTTTGCGCTCTAAGTACACTTTATTCACATCGGTGATTTCAAGCTCGCCGCGGTGGGATGGCTTGATGGATTTAGCGATATCGACCACGTCGTTGTCGTACATATACAGGCCCGTCACCGCATAATGGGATTTTGGCTTGGCGGGTTTTTCTTCTAAATCGATGGCGTTGCGGTTTTCATCTAAACTCACCACCCCATAACGCTCGGGGTCGGTTACATAGTAGGCAAAAATACTGGCGCCCTGCTCTTGATTCACTGCGTTCTTAAGAGTCGCCTCGATTCGATCGCCGTAAAAAATATTGTCCCCCAGCACCAAACACACCCGGCTATCGCCGATAAACTCCTCGCCAATCAAGAAGGCTTGGGCCAGCCCTTCGGGCTTGGGCTGCTGGGCATAGGTAATCTCGATTCCCCAGCGCCGGCCATCACCCAACAGCCCCTCAAAGGCAGCGGCGTCATGGGGCGTGGTGATTATCAGAATCTCTCGAATACCTGCCTGCATTAAGGTGGCGAGGGGGTAGTAGATCATGGGTTTGTCGTAGACTGGCAGCAGCTGCTTGCTAACGGCTAAGGTCATGGGGTGCAGGCGGCTACCGCTGCCGCCAGCGAGGATAATTCCTTTGGTCATCTGGGCTCTCGGTTGTTCTGTTTATTGGTGCATTTGCTAGGGCTTTAAAGCGCGAGATGATAACACAGCTGCTGTGCTTGGGCGGTAAAATTGGCCCGTATCCGCGCCTTCGCTTACCTATCAAGCAAGCACCAATCAAACAATAATCGAGCACGAGTCGAACTGCGGTCTAACTACGTCTGCCCCCTCGCCGGGGCAATGGGGCAGTCAACGGAATCAAGGCTATGGGTTAAAACCAGCGCCAGCCATGGGTATCGAAAAACCGAATGCCCGACCGAATAAACATGGCGATGTGCCTAAACCCCTTTTTCGCCGCATTGCCGCCCGCGTGATAGATCTTCATTGTAGGCAGATAAGCAATTGCACCTCGCTTGCTAAGCCTCAAAGAAAGGTCAAAATCTTCGAAATAGAGAAAATAGCTTTCGTCAAACCCCCACGTTGCCAAAAGTGGCTGGCTGCGGCACAGCATGAAGCAACCGCTGGCGATGGGCACTGATGCCGCCGGCTCGGTTTCGGCCAGCTCATGCATCTCGTAGCGCGCAAGCCGATTAGAAAACAGCCGCTGGCAAGCCTTCGGCAAAAAGCCTCGAATAAGTAGCGTAAAAACAGACGGGTAGCGCTTACACAAATACTGCTTGTCGCCATTTTCATACATTGCTAACGGCGAAACCATAGCGGCGTCTGAGTGACTTAATAGATAGCTTATACCCTCGCTTAAACACTGAGGATCAAGCACCACATCGGGGTTTAGCATCAGGTGAAAATCTGACTTTAAATGCTTCAATGCTAGGTTGTGGGCGCGACCATAGCCAATATTACCTTGGCCTTGGATAAGCTGTAGCTCAACATCCAGCGCCTGAGCCTTGGCCTCAAACTGCTCTAAAAAGCCTTCGGGGATAGCTGCTGCTTCTGAATTGTCGATGATCATAAAGGGCAGCTTAGCGAATAGCCAGCGGCCCCGGGCAACAGTTAGCGCCTCGAGAGATGAGTCTATTAAACGGGCTAATTCTGCATGCGAACTGCGATAGCAGACCACGGCCAGCGAGAGTGAAAGAGTTGATAGGGTAGGTTGAGCAGTCACCGCATAATTCTACAGCCTATTGGCTATTCTTCAACAAGCCTATCGCCAAATGGGGTTGAAACTTTGCGCATGCCGGGCGGCACGTCTTCGTCACGAATACGCCTAGGGGTAAAGCGGCCTCGGTCATTAGCCGCTGCCGCCCCGTCAGCAGGATTAAGACCCGCCGCGCGGGCAGCACGTATTGCTTCAAAGGGGTTTATAGGCTCGCCGGTTTCAGGGTTTACACCCTCAACAGCCCCGGTACCAGCGGGCCCGCCATCAGACTCCTGAACATTGAATGCACGCTGAACTGCCAAGGCTTCGCCATTAACCAGCACCAGACGGGCCGTATTGGCGATATTAGTGCAGCTAACCCCCTGATCTAGATGATCTTCGCAGGGCGTGCCCACCGGATAGCGCAGAGAGAGGTTACCCGCACCTACATCAGAGATTAGAAAGTCAGGATAACCAGCAACAGCGGTTGTGCTGCCAGGGCCAGTGCGCACCACCACATTATCGCCGCTGCGATGCTGCAAAATAGCGGAATAGCTATCGCCAATGCGGCTAGTGCCCACTAAAGTGAACTCCGGGGAGGCCGTGGTCACACGAGATTCACGTACAGGCCGATTGCTACCCGCGCTAGGCTCTCGAGAACCAGCAACCTCTATGTCTTCGAATAAATTGAACGCGGTTGGAGCAGCCGGCGTAGAACCTGCGTCTTGCGCAGAAACTGTACTGGCGGCTACAGCAGCAAAGACAAGCGACAAAATTAGGCGGATAGTTTTGATTAGCATGCTTGTAGGTCGCAAATTTGAAGAATTAAGTTTTACTGACCATATAATCATAAGAATGAGCACCCCCAAATCTATGTTTGGTCTTTATCCATTTCGCTGGAAACTGACTTTACCATTCATTTAGTTACTAAGGTCTGCCGGTTTATTATTGTCGTAAATTTCAATGTGGTGTTGCTTAAAAGTGAGGACTACAACACAACCTTCGCAAGAGCCTACGTTAACTTTCGAAACTATTTAGTTAGTCAGTTGATCCTGAATATGCTGAATCATCCGATGATCTAAATGAGTATCATCACAATGGTACAAGTGATTTGAGAACCCTTCTGGACCTTTAGTGTGGCTGTATACATCAATCATCGCAAGTTCTGCACTCATCAATTTTTTCTGCAGAGCCGTATTAAAGCGAAGCACAACGTCCGCATGTTTAGCATTCATGGCTCCTGATTGATCTGGCTTCCACACAGGCGCTGGAACATTAAAAAAGAAGTAAGAGTGTTGATTAACAATGTTTTCTGATAAAAACCATGACACATATCCATCAACGGTTTCATCAACGATTTTTTCGATTGGGCCACCAATTTTCTCTACTGCTTTAAGTATGCCTTCATTAACACGACAATCAATTTCTCCTACTGAAACGAAAACTTTGGAGCCACGCGGTATCTTGTTGAGATTGCGTTTTGTTATAGCTTTAAAGGAATTTACTCCCTGACCTGAGAAATGAAAAGCCTTTGCACCAAAGGTTATTCTAGGCTCAATAGAATAAGGTTGGTTATTCAAAGAAAGTACAGAGTGGGAAAAACTTAAGCAGTGGCTTTCTCCTACATGGTATATAGAAGACCCGTGATTTTTTTTAGGAGTTAAACTTTTCTCGATCAAAGAACTAATAAAATTAAAGTAGCCGTTACAAAAATCTTTATCTTTCGATTCCAAAACATCGGTTTCTGACGTTTTAACTAATTCGTGATACTTACGTAAATACTCTTTACTTAGTCCAAGGTTGCCGTTAATGAAATGATTTATTGACTTATGAATTTGGTGTTTTGGATTTCGAGACAAATTCTGCTGAAGAGACTCATCTATATAGAGATCATTAACTTCTTTATCTGAAACTTGCAATACGAGGCTAAACAGATTCATAAAACAACTGGGATAAAAGGGTTTAATTTTAAGGGCCTGATGATAGCTGGTTATAGCAGCGTCTAATTCGCCTTTTTCTTCAATTAATGCGTTGCCCATATTATTGTAAGGTTCAGCAAAGTCCGTCTTGAACTTAATGGCTTGCTTGAAACTTTCTATAGCCGCATCTGGATCACCGATACCCTTAAAAGCTAGCCCCATATTATTATACGCAGTTGAAAAATCGGCCTTAACTTTTATAGCTGCTTTGTAGCTAACGATGGCAGCATTATAATCACCTTTTTTTTGCAGAATAATGCCAATATTGTTGTGGGCATCAGCAAAGTCGGGTTTAATTTTTAGCGCCTGATTATGATTATATAATGCAGCATCCAAATCGCCCTTATCAGTTAATGCATTTGCTATATTGTAATAGGCATCTGCGAAGTCATTTTTAATCATGAGCGCTTGTTTGTAGCTTTCAATTGCTGCCTCTAAGTCACCGCGCCCCTTAAGAGCGAGACCCATATTATTGTAAGCCTCAGCGAAGTCAGCTTTGAACTTGATAGCTTGTTTATAACTTTCTATCGCTGTCTCTAAATCACCGCGCCCCCTAAGAGCATTACCCATATTGCAGTGTGCTTCAGCATAATCAGGTAGTATCTTAAGCGCGTTGTTGAATTCGTCTATTGAGGCATCTATATCACCTTTTGCTTCTAATGCAGCTCCCAAATTGTTATAGGCTCCAGCAAATTTTGGGTCTAACTTAATAGCTTCTCTGTAGCTCAATATAGCTGAATCGAAATCTCTCTTAGCCTGCAGAACATTGCCAAGATTATTATAGGGCGGCGCATAGTCTGGCCTAATCGCGATAGCATTCTGGTAGTTCTCCACCGCCATATCAAAGCGATGAAGCCCAGCATTAACAGCACCACAAATATTGTGTAGCCTGACGGAACTGGGAAATCTCTTTAACATTTCAGTAGCGCCATTCAACGCCATCTGAAATTGCCCTCGATTGAAATAATCAATCAATGGCTGTAACTGCGCTTGGGATGGGTCTTGGGTGCTATAATCTTGATCTTCAGGTTCCCGCGAAATAGCTTTAAGACCCTTAGTCGCTTTTTTATTCTTCGGAAAACGACGTAGAATTGCTTCATAGATATCTCTCGCTTCTTCTGATAAGCCGCCCCTTAATTTCTTCCTAGCAAGTTTTATGGCGTGGTCGATGTTTAGTGTGTCTAGTATGTTTACTCTAGTTCTGGTTTGACTTTCATCCTCAACGTTGGAAGCTGGTCCACTTACGCCTAGCTTGATTATTCTTTGTTCTAACTTATCAATACCATCGCTTAAGGTGCCTTTCTCTTTGGCTTGTATCAACACAGCAAGCGCATCTTTTTTTAAGTCTAGATCAATCAAAGCATCTAAATAGCTAAGCCAGAATTGTGCGATATTTTGATTAGATTCTAGTGCTGCTTTGAAAAAAGGTAATGCCTCTTTTGTCTTACCAACACCAACAGCTAAGACACCCATATTATGGTTAGCATCGGGGTGTTTGGGCTGTGCCAGAAGAATCGCAGTGTAATATCTATCAGCTTCTTGAACCTGCCCAGCTCGATGTGCTTCAACACCCTTCCTTAAAGCCTCGTCTATCGTCAGTTCCATAAAAAGTCTCAATAGTTTCAATTGGCATGGGGATTATCCAATACGAATGCAGTTTCGTGTCTTACTCTGGCTTAAGTAAACGTATATTGCTTACAAAAAGACAATTTAATTCGGCTTAATTAGTTAATTAACGCTGTCTGCTACAAATTCTTGGGAGTGAAGGTGCAGGCTAGAGCATTGAGGAATTAGCTGTCACAAACATGGGCCTGTTCTTAACACCGTTTCATGTTTTTTTTGATGTGTAAGGTTGTCTCGCCAACACTGCTGCTCCATTTACAACTCACGGTTTTTAAGTCAATCTGCATCCTAGAACCACAAGAGCGTCTAGCATAATGTAAAACCCAATTACTGAAAGTTATTCCTAGCCCTTGTTTTGGCTAAATTATCAAGACTATTCATTGGTGATTCCAGTGCTTAGGTACAAACGCTCCAAATTATCTGTACATTGGGAAAATAACATTACAACAACCAATTTTTAGACGATATCGAGTTTCTTATAGATAGGCAGTTGATTATCAACAAACAATTTAGATAGCTTAGTGAGGGCAATAATATTTTCCTGCTCAGAGTCTAGTGTTTTACCTTCAACAACCATCTTTTGACCCTGCAATTTCAAAACCTCCCAAGTCGCGAGCGCAATTTTTTGTGGCTCCTCAATCCTCTGCTTGGCACATTCAATGAATAACTGAGCAAATCGATCTGCATGGATACCGCCGCCTGTTACGGGGCTTACGAGAAAACTAACTTCCTTGCTACTCCTTGCCCTTTTCACTAGATAGTCGTTCGTAAGGTCTGTCTTTACCCTGTTATCTTCTATCGACTTGTCGTCTTGAGCTGGAGCGACGATCCCCATACCAGCCAATATCATTAGTGTTTCAACTATATGATCAAATTGAATGTTCTTTGGCTTCAGGGAATTCACTAATTCTTGGATTGAGACTACTTTACTGCCGGCTAGTGCGTCCAAAACTGGGCTGTAGATTGCCTCACTCAGTTCTATTTTCCCTTGCCCGCCCTCTAATTTTAGCTCTAAGTCCTCTCTTCGTTTTTGTAACACAAATCGATTTTCTAACAGAGCTTCATACCGTTCTAAGGGTGAAATGCGCCTTGGGCCCTTAACCCAATAATCTCGCCTGAATTGTTGATTAACCATGAAATCACGTACTGACTCACGTAATTTAGTCTCGGGAATCTGTTTCATAAATTCCTGTTGATCCGACGTCATATTTATTGAATCGAAATGATCCAGAAGATGCGCCGACCCTGTGAAATTTAGCTTGGCCGATTCTAACCATTCAGTAAGCGTAGCAAAATGCATTGGCTCCCAGTCTTTATTAAAGTATTCATGCGCTAGATAGTGGCTGTCTTTATCTTTCATTTCCTTGAGTCGATCTGCGACTAAAGGATTAGCACGCAAGTACTGAGGCTGAACATTCATCAAACTAGTTGCAAACTCAACTGCGCAACTAACGTTATTTATAATGCCAGCTCCTTGCGAACCAATCACTTCCGCATGTTGTGTCATAAGATGACGCATAGGTGCAAAAGTCGCCCACCCAGGGAATGTGTTGTAACTCACATAGAGAACACCACCAACCTTAAGTTTGCGCCTGACAAAATTGGTGATTAACTGGCGGTTTTCATGGGATATCCAGCTCCAAATTCCATGAAGAGCGATAAAATTAAAATCAGGCAGATCTTTGCGCATGCAAAACTCTTCAAATGATTGGTCGAATAGTTGCGCGCCAGATCCGGAAACTCTAGCTAATTCTTGAGCGAAATTTGCCTGCGTAGGAATGAAGTCAGTTCCATACCACTCAGTGCTAGAAGCAGCTGCATGGAAATTTGTACTTAACCCTTGTCCGAAGCCTAATTCACATGCAGTACCAAACATTGGGGCATGGAACCCACTATTTAGAAGACCAATCCTGGCCCTAAGAGGGTTTAACTCCTGATAGTAACCAAATGTGTAAGCCGTCTCTTTTACATAGCCACTAGCCCAGTCTGTCATTTCTTTAAGTCTCTCAGTTAGGTAACGCTATGAATTTTATTGCAGCATTGTTATGTCGGGCAAGGAAGGCGCCAATAATATGTAAGCTAACTTACTATCGTAGATGAATTTAGCGAGCGATTCAGCATAGGCACATCATACTTTCCACATGTTGTAGTATTTGATAAGTGAAACGATTAAACGTTTGAATGGTTTCTAAAAATGAAAATCACTCATATTCCCGTTCCAATCGATTTATTGCTTCTCCTTGTTTAGAGAGTCAAGGATTACTGATCTAGGCGCAAACTCACATCATCTTGAATTGAATTCGCTACTTCTTCGTTGTTATCAAGTTGCTGCTTTTGTAATGCGAGGAATTGGTAGCGGCGATTTAACTTCGACAATTGTGGCATAGAAAAAAGTTGGGCATAGGCGAGTGAAAAAGCTCCCGTTTCTCGTAAGCTCGCAAATTCGAGAGGCTCTAAAGAGTTCAGTTTTGCTTCGTTTATGCGGTATAAGCCTTCGATTTTCGTTGCACCCTCACCTTCACCTCTTTGTACATTAAGTGGCCAAGGTTCGATAATCCCCGAACTTGCGAGAGCACTGCAGGCTTTCTGTGTAGCAGATCTATCCTGTTCGCAACGAATAAGAAAATTTATTACATCAACAAATGACTGATCTTTCTCCCCTTCATCGTTAAAGAGGCGATGTGCGTTTGATTGATTTGTTATACTCTCTTGGTCGATGCAGATAGTTTTTTCGTCTTCTTCATTCTCATTATCCATAAGAATAAACGGATAGCATCGCAGGGAAGCCGGAAGATATTCGCTAATCCAACGCCCCTTTATGTCTACATAGAGGTTCCTTCCTTGATCGAGGCCAACCAAAGCTACCAGTTGGTATTCGTCACCGTTTTTGACAAACCCCAAAGGGAAGTGGTGCGGAGTTATGCTTATCTCAGTGGCAAAAACCTCAACCACCAGCGCCGTAGCGACATTGCTAAAATTTTCTCTTGGCTTCCATCGGCACTGTGCGTGCTTTGCTGGCGAGATCGCGGTCCAATTAGTCATGATTTGAATCCTTTTCTTTTAATTAGCTTATCCGTTTAAACCGGATTATATTTAACTAACTTATATAAGGGAGCTTGCAGTTTCTATACTTTAAACCCAAAAGTGAACAATTTTTCGACTAAGCCCGCATATACGAACTTTTCGAGAGTTAAGTTTCAAGACCGTTATAATCAAAAAGCATCAAAATTTAAGGCACTATCTTCATTAAACAAACCACCCAGCTCATTTTCAGATTTCATTCGTGTTTTTTGCTGATCCAGAATGTCTGATCGATGCCCCAACTCCTTTAATTGATTGTGTGAAAAAAGTTGAGCATAGGCAATTGCCAACGCTTGAGTGTCCCGCAACTTAGTCAGCGTTGTTCGGCTTATTAGGTTTAACTTTGCTTCGCTTATTCTATATAGTCCTTTTACAGTAGAACGATTTTCATCGTCACCTCTATTGATACTTAAAGACCATGGTTCTATAACACCCGCCTCATTAAGTGCTTCACAAGCTGTAAGTGTAAGTCGTCTATTTTGTTCGCAACTAGTTAGAAATTCGAAGACTTCTGCAGAAGCGCTCTCTAACTCTCCTGACACAGTGAAAAGCGGATTAGCATCTTCGTTAGTTGTAAGATGATTTGGGTCTATACAAAAAACTCTATCTCCAACTTCGTTATCTGCAAGGGCGAAGGGATAGGCACGGAGCGTCGCTGGAACAACTTCACACATCCATTTGTTGTCGGCGGTTACATAGCAGTTACCATCGCCTCCAAACCCTATTAGCGCAACTAAGTGAAATTTCTTTTTTTCTAGAATAAAACCAAATACATAATGAGGAAGTAAACTGCTCAACTCTGCAGCCACTATTTCAACTGTCTGCTGCTTGGACGCAAATTTAAAACCCTCGCGACCGCGCCATTTTGTCTTAGCGTGTTCAGCTTTTGATATCGCTATCCATGAAGCCATCAACTTGTTCCTTTTATAACTTAGCCATTCAAAAAAAAGCCCCCAACGCCGAAACGAAGAGGGCTTTTATTACAGCTTACGGCGATCTCAAACTATGTCTACTTCCAGTTAAGCAAGTTTTCTCAGCTTGATCTCGGCCAGACTAACGATTATACGAAGTCAGCTAATGCCGAAGGAGCAACTGAAGTACCAATCAACGCGATGACAGTATCTGCTGCTGCATCGAATGTAGCATTCGCAGCTTGATTCTGTACGACGTATGTAACATCAGTTCCACCTACAGACGCACCGGTTATCTTAACGACAATTGTGTCACCGACGTCGTCAAACGCGTTAGCGCCAGCAGCCGTAACAGCAGTGGCGATGTCTGTAGCCAAGGTACCTGCAGTTACACCAGTTGACGCAACGTCAGCTGCTGTTACCAAGTCAGGAGCACCAGCATTACCAGCCGCAGTTGCAGCAACTAGAGCAGTTGGGACAGTGACTAAGTCTAGCGTGTCACTACCTTGTCCAGTTGCCTTGTAGTCTGTGATGCTGATCAGTGCTGTGTTAAGTGACGCAGTAGCAGCTACTGTGTACTTGTCGTTGCCAGTACCACCAGTAACAGTGGCTGTAGCACCAACTGCGCTTACAAACGTATCGTTTCCAGCAGCAAGGTTGATTACATCACCGCCACCACCAGAAGTTACAGCATCGTCACCTGCACCAGTGTTAACTACGTCAGCACCCGTACTAGTAGTCAAAGTAGTAGCCTTAGAACCGCCAGTGAATGCAACACCACCAGTGTTGTTACCTAGGACTAAGCTAGTAACCGTACCAGTAACACCGCTGAAGTCGACCGTGTCGGCTAACATAGTGCCGGCTGCGATTGTTGCTGCACCAGTCACTTTGATGGTTTGTGAGCCAACGCCATTCGCTAACGTGATGCTACCAAGGTTCAATGTGCTAGTAGACGCAAGTGAAGAAGATACGCTCAAAGTCTCAATAGAAGATGCACCTATCGCACCAGCCGTTGTGATTTTTGATCCTAAAGACACGTTAACCGCGTCATTCAAACCTGAACCAGCCTGCGCAACAGTGAAAGCACCTGTTGTAGTGGCAGTCGAGTTGTTGAAGACGATGTTTGTAGCCGCGTTAGTAGATGAATTATCTGAAGCTAACGTGATAGTGCTAGCGAATGCTGAGATATCAGAAAGATCGATAGTATCAACACCGCTAACTTTAGTTGCATCTGATAAGTTGATATTCGCGTTGTCTGAAGGACGTAGAGTCAATGTACCAGTGCGTGAAATATCATTACCACCGATAGTTGAACCGTTAAAGCCGCCGGCTGTATCAAAAATAGTCAGGTTGCCAGTACCTTTCAATGTAGTATTAGTTGCATTGAAGGACGTAGTCGCTGATGCATCACCACGAAGGGTAGTGTTGGCATTAACATTCACAGTCAAAGCCGTCACTAAACCAGTAGCTATAAACTGTGGGCTAGCTGCTGCAGTAGTAGCCACTGTTCCATCAAGATTCAATGTCAGTGCGGCCAACGCGCCAGCTGCAGTTGTAACACTACCAGAGTAACCAGCACCAAGACCTACGGTCTTACCAGTACCGATAGTGAAACCAGTTTGATTTGCAGTTCCAAGGAAGTTAACTACGTTTGTACCAGGAAGAACAGTAGTAGCGTTAAAGCCAGTATCAGCCACCGACATAGTCAAGTTGACAGTTTCGATGTTTGACAGGATTACACCGGTATCCCAAGCATCTGAAAGTACAGTCGCATTGAACACGTCGCCATCACCTGTAGTTGCATCAAATACTGAGATACCAACTGTTGTTGATGTTGCTGCCGAAGGTAGTGAACCAACCTGAACAGTGATTGTATCTGCTGCTGCTGATACAAACTGACCATTAGCATTGGCTGCAGTAGTCACATCGTTCTTAGGACCTGACAAAGTGATAGTCTGGCCTTCGATAGTTGTAGTAGTAGTTGATGTAGCTGGAGTCACGTAAGTCGCGAAATTCGCAGCTGTCAATGAACCCTGAGTCACACCGTTAAGTGTAGCAACTAAGTCCAACTCGGCGGCGTCTATGCTTCCATTAGCAGTAGTGTCGTCACCGTTGTAAGACCAGATCTGTGCAATGTTACCCACTGAGTAAGTCACCAAAAGGAATTTACTAGCAGCGGTAGTGGTAATACCAGTTGTAGCTGTAGTGCCAAGAGCTGTAACCGCACCAGCTGCAGTACCATCAGTAAATGCGCTACTTAGAGCAATCACGTTTGAAGTAGGCAAAACGCTACCAGCAGTTGCTTGGTTAGCAGTCACTGCTTGGAACGCGATTGCAGTACCAGTACCTGCACCATCCACGTTACCGATAGATACTTTGGTAGCGCCAGTTTGCCTAACACCAAAGTCGGCATTAGCAGAAGCAGCGCTTACCCCTGCAACCGCATCCTGACCAAGATTCAAAGCAAACACAGTGCCTGAAGTGAAACCAGTAATGGTATCTGCATCAGTACCACCAGCTTCGGCAAATCTAAGTGTATCTTTGCCACCACCAAGAGTGATCTTGTCGTTACCAGAACCAGAAGTAATAGTGTTAGTGCCTGCACCAGCGGTAATTGTATCGTCACCGCCACCAGCATTAACAACATTAGTGCCCGCGCCAAGAGTGATTGTATCTTGGTTGCCGCCAGCAGTAATAGTAGCAGTAGTCGCTGCAGCTGTAGGGGTAGTAATTGTTACACCCGCTTTTGAAGTGCTACCTGCACCAGCACCAGCAGTAACTGTAAGAGCGCTGCCAGTAAAGCCAGAAGCGTCAAGAGTAGTTAGCTTAGAACCACCAACCGTACCCAAAGTCAAAGCTTGGTCACCTGTGATAGTTACAGTAGCAGCAGTAGACACACCCAACGTGCCAAGAGTGTTAGCAGACTTAGTTGAAGCAATAGTCAGCTGGTCAATACCTGTGGCTGTATAGCTTGAGCCGGCTGCAGCGCCTGCTAAAGTTAGTGTAGCTGCATCAGATACCGCTGTAGCGCCTGTTACTGCCGCAGTGTATCCGATAGTAGTAGAAGAAGTTCCAGAAATAGTAGAGCTAACCGGAGCGCCAACACCAGAAACGGTCAGAGTAGCGCCGTTTGCACTGTTCACGTTATTGATCTGAGTCACACCAGTAACACCAGTTAATGCGATTGTAGCCGGGTTAGGTGAAGCTGTAAGATTCAGGATTTCAACATTTGACAATGAAGTTACAGACTGTCCGGGCGCTGTGCCAGTGATAGTTGCATTCAAAGTGTCCATGCCTGCACCACCATTGATGGTGTCACCTGAGTTCAACGTGCCAGCTGATGCATTGATTACATCATTATTAGGACCACCAACGATTGCGTCTGTCGCAGCAGTTGTCAATGTAAATGTGCTTCCGCCGGCGCCAACGCCAGTTCCTACTAGGCTTTCTTGAGCAGTAGCAACGGATGCCACGTCTGCAGTAACAGTCGCAAGAGCAGCAGTTAAGCCATTATCAAGCTCTAAAGTTACAGTGTGGTATTCGGCAACAGCAGCTCTATTTTGGAAAATAGCGGCTTGAGTGCCAAGTATTGGGTCAGTTGTAGGCAGAGTAGATAGGAAAGACGATGCAGCTAGCAATATGTCTCCACGAGTTCCGCCGCTGTTCAAAATACCTACAGCGATTGGCACAACGTCAGCGATGATTGCTGAGCTAATGCCAGGAAGAATGCTAGATAAGAATTCAGTGCTGAACTCCTCTGGAGTAGCGAATATTGGGTACTGAGCATTGAAAGAAGCAGTGCTTGTTAAGTCGTTTGCTATCTGAAGTAACGTCTTACCGCCGTTAAATTCAGTAACGAGAGTACCAAGTACCGTAGTACCAGGCGCGCCGCCAGTAGCCATGACTACCAGTTTAATCATGTCGGATCGAATTGCAGCTGTTATAGCCATTTATTAGAACTCCTTGAGTATGAAATCGATTTCAATATTTTTCTAACGGTGGAAAGCCCATAAAAGGCATAGCACCCATCATTAGTTGGTGTAGCTTATTCAAAGAGAGAGATAACGCGAGTGATTCGAATCACACGGTTGGCACTTTCTCCTTAAAACCTCTGTTACATCTAACCTTGTATTACAGAGCCTGCCGTAACCAACACTAGATATCGGCGGGATGTTACAAGCTCTTAGCTCTTAAAACAACTTTTGACAGGGATTTTTAACTAATCTTGCAAACATTTCTTTTAATAGGAGTTTTTGCCGTTTCAATGGCCCGAGTTGTGACGCTGAAGCTGCGCTTTTTCATGACAGTTTTGTCACAGTCGTAGGAATTAAAACCCCCAACTTATCCCGATCTCACCGGAGGTGTTGTCTGTGCGGAAAAACTCGATGTTGCTGTTTTGGGTTTGGCGATAGATATTCACCAACAGACTGGCATTGTCCCCCAACGCCCCCAGCGGCTTACGGTATTGCAAGAGAATATAGCTACGGTCTAGCTTGCGCTCGGCATTGTTGACAAGTAACGGGCTATAGCCGTCAAGATCGTTGAGCGCAGTGTGGTTAACCAATGCTCGAATAACGCCGCCTGCGGCCTGAACCTGCCAGTCGGCTCTAAACTGCCAGCCCATGCGGTTGCCCCCAAGCCTCGCTGCACGTGTGGCTTGGTTGTGCAATACCCCTATTTCTGCGGAGAAGCGCTGGTTGCCTGCAAACCGCTCTTGTAACGGGCAGTTGAAGCCAAGACTGGCGCGGCTTTCTAGGCCGTTGAGGAAATCTTGCTCGTGGTATAGCTGATACTGCACCGCAACGTCGTAAAACGGTTTGCACACGGTGTTTGAGTTCACCGCGTAGCGAGCGCTAGATTCAAAACCGGAGAACAAGGCCTTGCCACCGAAGTTAAGGTGGCTGATGCCGCCATTCACCTGCCAGCTGTGGTCTTCGCTTGGCTTAACAAACCCATAGCGGCTGGTGAGCTGCACCAAGTTCGAAGCGGCGTCTTCACTGGTGCGGGCCCTTACCTCTGCCGCCCAGTTATGCTGGTGACGGGGGGCGAGGGCTCGATAGCGGCCGCCAAGCCTCAGGTTTACATAGCCACCGCTAACCGGGCTGAAGTCGGAATTTAATGTCAAGGGTATGTTCTCACCCGACAGCGTGAGGGTAACTTGGTCTGGGTCTGGCGCGCCATTTAGGTTGTTGTCATAGCCGGCCAAGGTGTCCAGCTGAAAACTCTTCTGCCTGGTCAGCGCTTGCCACTGATTTTGGCGGTCGTTGAGGCTTGGGGCGAGGCTTGCAGGCAAATCTTCCCGCGCCAGCAGGCGCTGATTGATCTCAAGCGCCATAAAAAGTTGGCCTTGCTGAAACAAGGCTTGGCCATAATCAATCTGAGCGGCGCCGTTGTTGGGGTCCAGCAGCAAAGCTCGCTCTAAAGACTCCACCGATTCTGCCACCAAGCCACTATTGAGCTGAGCCGCGCCATGCAGGGCGAAAAATTCGGAGCTTTGCAGGCACTGCAGTTTTAACTGCGCCAACTGGCGCTCTAGTTGGGGCCAGTTTTGGTCTGCGGCGGCGTAAAACCCCGACAGATCTGGGCATGAGGATTCCGCCGCTTTAGCGGCTTGGGGCAAGCTAGTGGCGCAGTAAGCGCCAAGAACTAAAAGGGCTGACTGAAGAGAAAGTAATGGATTAGGAAAACTCACAGAATCGACGAACTCTTTTTGTATTTTTATACATCCACTAACCGCCTACTTTTTGCATTTGCTCAGCGTTTACGTCGCAGTGTCGCATTGCAAGGCCAATAGGAGAGGAATAGACAGTGAGCTTTTCAGCAGTGACCAGCTAGGGTCGGATTATGTGGAATCACGCGGTGTCCTGCAACGACTTTGAACGACCTACTGCTGGCCGCCGCGGATAACTCGAAGGTTAGGCATATTTTGTGTCACTGCTGCTTCATTGCTACGCTCTGTGATTGGAGCAAAAAGTACGTGGGGATTCTTGAGCCCTGCCAACAAATAGCTGCCCTGAGATTCCAAGCCATGATCGCTTAGCTGCCTTGCGGCGCACTCTCCAATTAAAATAGGCTGGGCAATGTCTGCGGTCATTTCTTGAATGCGCAGGGTGATTGCTACTGTGTCGCCTAGCAGCGTGTGACTGCGACGATGGGCTGGACCAATAGAGCCAATAAGTGCAGGCCCTTGCTCGATGCCTATGCCTAAAGCCAATGGCTCTAGGCCGTCTGGGGCAAAACTGGCCAGCAGGCTGCCGCTTAACTCTTTTTGCATAACCTTGGCAGCGCCTAGCGCATTAATAGCCGCGGCTTGATCGTGGCCATCCCACACCGCCAGCAAGCTATCGCCTTTAAACTCATGCACCCGGCCGCCGTGCTGCTCAATGATATGGGTAGCCCGGGAGAAGAAAAAGTGCAGCACGGCGGCGGATTCTTCCGGCGCTCTAGCTTCGCCGAAAGCCGAGAAGTTTCGCAGGTCAGCGCTGAGCAAGGTAACCTCGCGGCGCTTGGCGCTGATCTCTGAATTAGGCACGCTATAGGCGATTTCTCTGGCGATATCGTTGGGCAGGTAGCTATTAAGGTTGCCATACACTCGGCTGCGCTCGGCGCGCACTCGACTATGCTCTAACAGCATTAGCATGCCCGCGCCCATGGCGCTGTAAAGGGCCGGGTACACCCAGCCAAGCCATAGGTTAGAACCCTGCAATAGTTGAATGTGCAGCGCCAACGCCAATAGCGGCAGGGCTAACGCAGCAACAGGCAGACCGTAGGAGGAAAGCCGCTCTTTAAAGCTCACCAACAGGTACAAAACTGCCGCGAACACTAAGCTCAATAAAGCCTGCATCCAAGCGGCGGCCTTTGGTGTGTAGGGCACTTCAAAATTAAGTAAGCTGGTTAATAGGCGCGCATGCAGCTCAACCCCGGGGGTTGCCCCGTCGTATGGGGTGGGCACTATGTCGCCAATGCCAAAGGCGGTGGCACCCACTAATACCCACTGATTTTCCAGCTCAGCCGGGCCCACTAGACCATCTAACACATCCACCGCCGAGTAGGCGCGAAACGCGCTCGGGGCGCTGGCAAAGGAAATACGCAGATTGCCCTCGCCGTCCAAGGGGATATCTAGGCCAGGGTAGGCGGGGAAACTCAAAATATAGGCAGGGTCGAACAAGCCCGTGCCGGGGCGAATGTTGGCCTCCCAAGAATTAGCGTTGGTGGCCTGCAAAAAAGCTGCCAAGGCCAAGGCGGGGTAGGCTTGACCGTCGACACACACTAGGGCTGGAGTTTTTCGTAAAGCGCCGTCAGCGGCGATAACAGCGGCGATATGTCCTTTAGGGACGTCCCTGAAGGTGGCCGATGGGGCTAAATAATTCGACGTGGCTAGTGCTTGTAGGCCACCGGCAGAATCGCAAGACACGCCCGTTAAGGGGTGGCTCATTAAACCGGACTGGGTAGCTTGCCCCGGCTGCAGGCCTGGGGCTTGGGCTAGGATTGCGCCGTTGCTTGATTTAAGCGCCGCTAATAATAGGTCATCACCCACCTTTACATCGGGGTATACCACATCGTGCAGCTGCAGCTGAGCGCCGGCATTGTCGATGGCCGTGACAAGGCTGGCTATCTGGGTGCGCGACCAGGGCCAAGGGCCAACCTCAGCTAGGCTTTTTTCGTCAATTACAACCAAGGGCACATTCTGCTGGGGGGTAGCGTCAGCAAACAGTGTCCAGCCTAAGGCGCCCAACTGCTCTTCTACTACCTGCAGCCCGGGGCGGAAGGTAGCTAAAATGGCAAAACTTAATGCGGCAGCCAAGCACAGCATGCCAAGGCGGGCCGTGCCGGGCTTGAGTGTATGAATTGCCTCAATAACTCGCTGGGGCAAAGAAAGGGTGGCCTGCAGGTTAGTCATGACTACTGGCCGTCCCACAGGGTTAAGCCTTGAATTGAAGCGCCTTCTAACTGACGTTCAAAGAAATAACCCGCTTCGGTGCCATCAAAGCTCACTGAACCGGCGATACGCTGATCGTCATTGCGGGAATTAAAGAAGCCACTGGTGGGGGATATGCCGCCTGACGCCGTAAAATCTATCAGGCCAGCCTCGCTATGTTGTAAATTTAGTTCGGTGGCGAATGTGCTCAGCTGAAAATCAATCTGCAAATTACCACCAAGCACGGCCAGCGCCGAGATACCGCTGGCATCTGTATAGGAGGCTTGGGCACTGCGTAGATCAAACCCAACTACACCAAGGCCGGCATCAACTCGCTCTTTCTCGTCTTCCACTCTGAACAGGCCGTAGTCGAAGTTACCAACAGAGACCTCTCTGCCAACTCTAGCTTCAGCAAGAGGCAGAGTAATGCGCTCTAACTCGCCGATACCGCCGGCATATCTGCCCCATACCAACTGGCTACTAGTAAGTGTCGCTGCAACAACGGGCATCTCTGGCGTAAAATTAGGTACGGAGGGTTCAACTGGTTCAACTGGTTCAACTGGCGCAGAGGTAATTGGCGCTTCGGTAGTGGCATCAGCCACCACTTTAGTAGAAGTAGACTCTTCTAAAAAGACTTCCTCAACAAAAGCCGAGCTGTCGGCTGCTTCATTGTTATCGGTGTCATTGCTGGCGAGCAGAGACTGCACTTCTTGCTGCAACACCTCTGCTCCGCGGTCTTGCGCGGCAGGCAGCACCCTTGGATTTGCGCTAGTTTGGTCAAGCTCGGCCACCTGCATGTTAGTGCCAGAAAGCTCCACCGCATTGGCGATACACGGGCCAAAGCTGTCGCTAGAGCACGAAGAAGACAGCGGCGCCATGACAATTATGCCTTCATTAACCAAGGCCCGGGTTGATGAATCTGTGGCGCTCACGACAAAATCGGTACCGCGAACGCCGATTGCAGCGATTGGAGTATTGAGCCTGAATTGATCTCTGGCTGACTTGGCAGCGTCTCCAGAAATAGCCCGGGTGACGCCTTTCACCAAGTTAAACTTTACTTTGGAGGCCTCGGGGCGGGCCTTATCGTACTGATAATTAAGTATTTCTAACTGACTGCCGCTGCGAATGGCCACATTGGCGCCGTCCACGAACAATAGATGCACCGTGCTGTTGGTCTGAGTAGTAATTTTGTCGCCCACGTTAATTTGTGAGCCCACGGCCAAGAGTTGTTTATCTTGTTGGGCCGATTCCACGTAGGCCTTGCCTAGCAATAGCCGCACGGTGCCCACTGAATCTTGGCTTATTTCGTAGCTGGCTGGGGAGTTGAAAAATGCGCTAGAGCCTTCGCCATGGGCTTGGGGCATGAATAGCGTTGCAATAGTGGCTAGCAAGGCTAGCGCCACGAATATGGCGCGCAGACCCGAGAACAACCACAAGTGGCCATTAAGGTCTTCGCGAAACTTGTCGAAATACTGAGTTGGCATAGTCTTTAAATTCTTTGTTGGCAAACAGCCAATAGTTCGGCCCTATTGCCGAGTGAACAACTTAAAATAGCAGTAGAGTCGTTGGAAACTCTTTTAATTCCAGCGTGTATTAACACAGTTGCCTCGCTTTAATGGGTGCAAGCCGGCAGGAATTAAAGACTAACTACTGCTTTAAGAGAAGTGTAATGTACTTCAGCAATTCACGCGAACAAGTGATTACAGTCACATGAGCGTAAGTTTGTCCCTTTTGCTAATACAAATCAGCGGCTTATAATGCCCACCGATGTCACACACAGCTGCCAGTTAACCAGCGCTAGGGCAATAGATTCATGGCGGTAACCCCAGAACTATTAAGCACTTTCGCGATCTTTAAACCTTTGCCCGAAGCGATGCTGAGTGAGCTGGCCAGACATGCCGCTCTCGTTAAATTCGTCCGCCGAGGCGTGGTGCTGCGAGCGGGTGAGAAAGAGGATCACCTGTGCTTTTTGTTTGAAGGGCGCTTGCAGGGAGTGGATTTCACCATAGATGGCCGCGAAGTGGGCATCTATTTCGTTGAGCCGGGTGATTTTTGCGGAGAGCTGGGCCTGTTTGACCAAGGCACGCAGCCAGAATACGTGATCGCACTAACCGCAGCGGTGGTTATCACGGTGCCCATGGCCCATTTGCGGGACTTGATGCTTAAAACCCCCAGCATAGCGACTATGCTGGGCGCCAAAATGGCACTGCGGGTTAGGCAGCTTAGCAGCCACAGGTCTTTGCTAGCGCTGCCTAATGTGCCCCAGAAGGTATGCTGCCAGCTTTGGGCCTTGGTGCCCGAAGGCGCAAAGAGCGGAAACAAAGTGGCGGAGATTAAAAACCCGCCAACCCATATGGAAATAGCTATAATGCTGAATTTGAGCCGAGAAACAGTGACTCGCGTGTTTCAGAGTTTACAGAACCGGCAGATAGTTAAACGGGACGGGTCAGCGGTTTTGCTGGTAAACGACGTGGGCATGCTGGAAAAGCTTGCTAATGGCAGTGAAGCGTTATAACCCCAATTTTGGGCTCGGGGTTGAATTAACGCTTCTGCCCCTCATTAAAGCAGTCACTTCACATAACAAAGAACCCTAGAGAATAAGTAAATTAACATGGCAAACCCCGCACCCAACCAAGGCAGCAAAAGTTACCCCGAATTAGTTGCAGCTCTGAAAAGCATCAAAAGCTATTTTATCTATGCTGGCATATTCAGCGCCGCGGTAAATTTATTGATGCTGGTGCCTGTGATCTACATGCTGCAGGTGTATGACCGAGTTATGTCTAGTGGCAGCCTTTCTACCCTCACCATGCTTACCCTAATTATGGCAGCGCTTTTGATTGCCATGGGCGGGTTTGAGTGGGTTCGCTCTATGATTCTCATAGGGGCCAGTAACAAAATTGAAGAACTGCTGCGTAAGCGCATCTCTGACGCTGCTTTCCGCAAAACCTTGCTTGGAGGCGGTGGCGGCGCACAGGCTATCGGTGACTTGACCAGCCTTCGGCAGTTTTTAACCGGCAATGGATTGTTTGCTTTTTTTGATGCCCCTTGGGTCCCCATCTATATCGGCATCATGTTCTTGTTTCACTTTTGGTTTGGTGTGTCCGCCATTTTTGCCGGCATTGTGATGGTGATACTGGCCTATGTGAACGAAAAAACTACTAGCCCTGATTTACAAGAAGCCAACAACCGAAGTGCCAAAGTAATGGCTCGACTCAATGGCAGCTTGCGAAATGCCGAAGTCATAGCCGCCATGGGCATGACCGACGCCATCCGTAGCCGCCAAGAAGCGCTTTCTGATGAAGTGCTGGTATTGCAAACTGCGGCGAGCAAACGCGGCGGTATTATTACTCACGTCTCCAAAGTATTCCGCATGATTATGCAGTCACTTTTATTGGGCCTAGGTGCCTTTTTAGCACTGCGCCAAGAGATTTCGCCAGGTATGGTGATTGCCGGTTCGCTATTGCTGGGCCGTGCTTTGGCCCCTATTGATTTATTAGTAGGCACTTGGAAAGGTTTCGCGGTGGCAAGGGCGCAATACGACCGCCTAGGCCAGCTGTTAGTGAATATCCCGGCAGATCGCGAATCCATGAGCTTACCGGCGCCAGTGGGCGCTATTAATGTGGAGCAGGTTGTAGTTGTGCCACCCGGCGCTCAAGTGCCTTCGGTACGAGGAGTGAGTTTTGCCTTAGAGCCCGGCGAATCAGTCGGTATTGTCGGCCCAAGCGCTTCGGGTAAAAGTAGCCTTGCCAGAGCGCTACTGGGGGTTTGGCCCGTGCATAGCGGCAAAGTACGGCTGGACACAGCGGACATCTCTGCTTGGAACCGGTCTGAGCTCGGCCCCTATATAGGTTATCTGCCCCAAGACATTGAGCTGTTTGATGGCACGATTTCAGAAAATATTTCTCGCTTTGGCGAACAAGACCCACAACAAATAGTCGAGGCCGCAAAGCTGGCCGGTGTGCATGAATTAATTCTGCGTCTGCCACAAGGTTACGACACCGTAATAGGTGGTGCCGGCGGCGTGCTTTCTGGCGGCCAGCGGCAACGCATTGGTTTGGCCCGGGCCGTGTATGGCAACCCACGTTTTATGGTGTTGGATGAGCCTAACTCGAACCTTGACGATCAAGGTGAGAAAGAATTAGTGGAAGCGCTGAACAGAATAAAAGCCAGTGGCTGCACTACGGTTGTCATTACACACCGCACTATGGTGCTGCAGTGTGTAGATAAAATATTGGTGATGAAAGAAGGCGCTGCGGTTGCCTTTGGGGCGCGAGACGAAGTGCTCGCCAGCCTAATGTCACCTGCTCAGCCAGCTCGCAGTGCCGCCGGCTAAGCCAAATTAATTCTAGGGAAAACGAAGTGACTACAATTGACAACATAATTGATCAGCCGGTAAAGAACCCGCTTATCATGACCAGCATAGACATGCCCAAACGCGTGGGCTTTATTATCTTTTTCTTGGTGTTTGGCGTTTTCGGAGTGTGGGCTGCCATCGCCCCACTAGACGGTGCTGCCCATGCGCAGGGAACAGTAAATGTACGCTCTTATAGCCAAGTGGTGCAGCATTTAGAGGGCGGGATTATTAGTGAGATCTACGCTAAAAATGGCGATGTGGTAAGCGCAGGCGAGCCGCTAATCGTCATTGATAATACACAGTCTTTGGCGCAGTTAGGGATAGTGAACGGCCAGTATAACGCAGCAAAAACTAGAGAAGCTCGCCTTATTGCCGAGAGAGACAAACTCAGTGAAGTGGTTTATCCGGCATCCTTAGATAAAAGCAATGCCAATGTTAAAGCGGAGATTGATGCTCAGAACTCGATTTTTGAGGCTCAAAGAGATTCTCTTAGCGGCAGCATCGAAGTGTTGGAACAGCGAATTGAACAGTTAGAAGCAAGAAAGCGTGGTCAAACAAATTTGAAGGCCACTAAAGATGAGTTGGCCACATCTTTTGCCGATGAGCTCAGCGATGTTCGAGAGCTGCTAACTCAAGGCTTTGCAGACAAAAATCGCCTCAGAGAACTAGAGCGCAATGTAGCCTCATTAAAAGGTGACGCGTCTGAGTTGGAGACTAATATCTCATCCACTGAAATAGAAATCGGCGAGACGCGGCTACAAATAATTCAAACCGAACGTGAGTTCCAAAACAAAGTGGTGGCCGAGCTTGGCGAAACACAAACTACTCTAAAGGACTTGAACGAACGTAAAAACGCTCTTCAAGATATTGTAAACCGTACAATCGTTAGAGCGCCGGTTGATGGCATCGTTAATGGCATGCAGTTTCACACGGTGAGAGGCGTGGTTCAGCCTGGCACCCCTATTGCCAGCATTGTGCCCCAAGGTGATGAGCTTATTGTCGATGCACAGGTTTCACTTATCGATATTGACCGAGTAACTATTGGCATGGACGCCACGATTCGATTCTCCACATTTGGTAGCGCCGTGCCTACCATCACCGGCAACGTGATCAATCTTTCTGCCGACCGAGTTGTGGATGAGCAATCTGGCATGTCTTACTACCTGGCCCGTGTAGCAGTAACTCCTGAAGGCAAAGAGGATTTAGGGGATTTAATTTTGCTGCCCGGCATGCCCGCCGAAGTGTTTATCAACACTGGTTCTCGTACATTTTTGC
>CAYGSO010000042.1:0-2456 GCA_964352445.1 uncultured Pseudohongiella sp.
TTGGCTAGTCATATGTTTGTGATGTATTGGGGGATGTTGAGTTTTATCACGCCCCCGGTGGCCTTGGCGGCGTTTGCGGCGGCGTCTGTTGCCAACGTCTCGCCAATGCGAGTTGGGCTAGAGTCCATGCGCTTAGGCGCGATCATCTACTTTGTGCCGTTTTTCTTCGTATTGAATCCAGCCTTATTACTGCAGGCATCAATTTTGGAAAACCTGCAGGCATTGTCTACCGCGATTGTTGGCGTGGTCCTAGTGTCCGGTGCGCTGCAGGGTTATTTAATTGGCTTGGGTAACCTTGGCAGCGGCGCAATTGCGCTGCTGAGCCGGGCCATGATTGTGTTATCAGGGCTGACTCTGGCGCTGCCAGCGGGAGGCCTGTTTGGCTTCAGTCAGGTATTTTTGTTTGCCCTCGCCGCTGGGTTTCTGCTGCTTGGGGTTTTAATACGGCAGTTTTTAATCAAGCAATCGCCACTTGCGGCGTAATGCTTGTGGCAAGGTCTTGGCCATTGTTGAAGACTAAGCTTTGTGTTTCAAGCTGGCGTATTTGCTAAGAATGGCAGGGTCGCTGTGAACAGTGTTCTCAATCAGGCTCACTAAGTCACGCTTGGTCACTGTGCCAATGTTCAGCAGCAGATCCGATGTCAGAAGTAACAAAACAATAAACAGAGTAAAGATTAAGAAGTACAGGGTGGGTAAATCAAAACCTATGAGCCGCAACATGGCGGCGAAAACTATACCCACTGTAAGAAATGATCGCCAAGTTGCTTCACGTTTGATCTGGTTTTTTGCGCGCAGCAATAGCTGCAGGTCAGCTTCTGTCATGTCCTTGATCCTCGGTTTCGCTGCTGGGGTTTGGCATTGACGCTTCAGCGAGTCTACCCATGGCGAGTTGTATGCTCAATCGTCTTGTAGGCTAAACATAAAACTCTTAGCCAGTAATGGGCGTTACTTCTCAAAACCAGCGAACTATCATTCGTCAACGCGCTGTTCGGCCGCTAGTTGCGTTGAGGTCATAACTGGTTTAGTTTCTGCGACGTAAATCTCGGTTTGAGGGACGTTATTGGCGTGAATAAACTTAGCAAGAACAAGGAAATCCCATGAAGGTTAGTAAAGGCGTCGAAGCGCTGGTTAAAGAGGCTCTCTTGGAAATAACTACCTTGTCCAGCGAGAGTGTGAAAACAAAAAAGCAGGCCGCGGGAGTTGTACTAATAGATCTGAGGGATATCAGAGAGCTGCAAAGGGAAGGGCGTATCCCGGGTTCGCTGCATATACCTAGAGGCATGCTAGAGTTTTGGGTGGATCCAGACAGTCCGTACTATAAGCCAGTGTTCGATGAGGCTAATGAGGTAATTCTTTACTGCAATAAGGGCTGGCGTTCGGCATTGGCCGCGCAATCCCTAGTCAGAATGGGAATGCATTCGGTATCGCACTTAGACGGGGGCATGACGCAGTGGATTTTAGACGGCGGTGAGATTGAGCCATTACCACCAAAGTCGCAAAAATAAATGAGCAGGGATCAACAATAGATAATGGGAGTCAGACAGTGACGTCTAAAACAAAAACTAATCCAAATCCTGCAGCATCCCGGCAATTTCGCTCCCGGCGCCGGCTAATTCAAGTATTGTCAGCATTGCCTCTGTGCACGGCCGCAGGTCTGACATTTTCTCAATCCCCAACCCAAGCACCGATAGCGCTGAGTAAGCTTCACAGTTTCGGTTTGCTAGTATCTGACGTGGCTAGGTCGGTTGCTTTTTACCAGTCAGTGTTCGGCTCTTCAGTGCAGGCTAGGCAGGGTGAAAAAGTGTTCCTGCGCATCGGCGATGGCCCGCGTTTTTTCTCCATTAGCCCAGCTACAGCAGGGCAAAGCCCGGGCATTTCACACATAGGCTTGGGGTTGGAAAACTACTCACTGGAAGCAGTAGTTGCTCAGCTGCAGGGGTTTGGCCTCTCGGCAATAGATAGCGCGCCCGAGGCTAATTCCCTTGAGGGCGCCATGCAGTACTGGGTGGACAGACGAGCCAACGGCGCGGCTGATTTGTATTTTCGTGATATCGAAGGGATAAGCTATCAGTTATCCTCTGTGCAACACTGCGGTGGGTCGGGAATTAACGGTGACGTTTGTACTGCCTTGGAGCCAAGTCCGTTTGCAGGGTTGTTTAGGCTCACGGATCTTAGTCATTTCACCACTTTTCTTGCCAACAAAGACCGGGCCAATAAATTCTATACAGAAACGTTTGGGCGCTCCTATCAAGCCTACCAAGGAGAAAGCTTTCCTATTGTAGGGGTGGGTGATGGACTGCAGTTTCTGATGTACGTAGGTGGGTCGGATGAGTCTGCGCCCCAGCGCCCGGGTCGAATCGATCATGTGTGTTTTAATATGCGGGATTTTTCGGTGGATCGGATTCTGCAGCAGCTGACTGATTTTGGTCTCACAGCTCGAATCAATGACAATGACA
>CAYGSO010000042.1:2556-30743 GCA_964352445.1 uncultured Pseudohongiella sp.
CAATGACAATGACACGCAGCCGCTGATGCATTGGGTAAGTTTGCGAATGCCAAACCGAGGTGGCGTTGAAGGGGGAACACCAGAGGTGTATTTTTCTGACCCTGACGGCATTAGGATTCAACTGCAGGACATTGGCTACTGCGGCGGCGGTGACTATTTGGGAGACAGTTGTCCCCCTTTATAGCGCGACTCAAGCGGCGCTGGAAATTAACAAAAAATTGAGGAAGATTGTATGAAGTATCGCTACATCGGTAAGAGCGGGTTACGAGTCTCGCCTATTTGTATGGGAACCATGAGTTTTGGCAGCTGGACCGACAAAGCCGAATCGTTTCGTATTTTAGATGCCGCCTATGATCGGGGTATTAATTTTTACGACACGGCGGAAGTTTACCCCGTGCCTCCTGAGGCCGATACCGTAGGGCTAACTGAGGAAATCTTTGGCGAATGGATCCAAACTAAACCAAGAGATTCATTGATTGTCGCGACCAAGGTTGCGGGCGCTGCGTCTGGCTGGTTTGTGCCACCGATTCGTAGCGGGATGACCGCCATCGACAGGCACCACATTGAGCAGGCTGTAGAGGGCAGCTTGAGGCGATTGCAGGTTGATTACATCGATCTGTATCAAGTGCACTGGCCTGACACGGTCGTTCCAATCGGCGAATCAATGGAGGCTTTAGATCGCTTGGTGGAATCTGGCAAGGTACGCTATTTGGGCACCTCAAATGAAACTGCATATGGCCTAACCAAAGCCAACACCGTGGCTGAATATGAAGGCTTCACTCGATTTCAATCGATTCAAAATAACTTTTCATTGCTGCACCGCCGATTTCTGGACGAGCTAGCCGACGTCTGCCGGCACGAAAATGTGTCTTGCCTGCCCTATTCACCTATCGGTGGCGGTGTACTTAGTGGCAAATATAACAATGGCCAGAACCCGCCCAATACCCGTTTCGGAGACTATGCGTCCGACGCCAATCCACGCCAGAAGGCCATGGCAAAACGCTTTGTCAATGAAGGTACGCTAGCGTCAACCCAGAAGTATGTAGCCATTGCTCAAGCGGCTGGAATGTCTTCGGTCACTTTGGCTACCGCGTGGAGCATGAACTTTGATTTCGTGGCGTCGACGATCATAGGGGCGAGAACTGCCGCCCAGTTGGACGAATCGTTAGCGGCGTTAGATGTCACGCTCAGTGATGAAATTATGAAACAGTGTGATGAAGTGCATGCGCAAATCCCTTACCCAATGGGCTAAAGTAGCAGCCTTAATGCTGCTACCGAGTCAGGTTTGGGCTGAACAGGTTTTCATCGACCACTGTAAACATGGCTGTCCTGTGGTTGATGACGGTGCTGAAACCCTAGTGACTCGGCATATTTTTGCGGCGGCGATTAATGCTAATGGGCTGGCAGATTGGGTGGCTTACAGAGTATTCGCTGAAACAGTAGGGGTTGCCTCTTTGTTTCCGCGGATATGGCAAGCCGAGCCGCTTATTGACCCAGCTGCAGGCAAAGCTCAGCTCGACACATCGCCACGCTTCGTGCAGCCGAATTTGGAAAACTCTCAAGACCGCGAGTATCGAGTGAATGAAATCAGGCTGCTGAATGACGAACGCGGCCGGTTAGCCCCCATGACTAGTTTTGCAGGTACACCCTATCTGCATGAGCTAAATCTGCTGAGCAATATGTCGCCGCTGCCACCAAATTTGCGCACAGGTCCATGGTCTAGATTAGATCAGGCGGTCAATGAGCGCAGCGCGCAAGGTGGGAATTTTTATATAGTTAGTGGTCCGCTAAATGCTGTAGACGAGGCCTTAGCCCAGGGGCAAAACCCCACTGGGTTTTTCAAGGTGATAGCCAAAGACAACAAGCTGGCGGCATTTTTGTTTCCTGCAGAGGTTGCTCCTCAAGTGTCCTATTGCCAATATCAGCTCAGCCTTGCCGAGTTAGAACAGCTCTCACACATTGATTTTTTCCCCACATTCGACTCGCAATGGTCGGAATATTTAGCCAACGAATTTGGCTGCGGCCATTAATATTGAAAAGGATGTAACGTGGAATTTGTAATCTCTCCCTCACCCCAAGCGTCAGTACCTGTCAGCAACAGCCACTGCAGTTTTCCGGTGCGCCGTATTTACTGTGTGGGTCAAAATTATGCTGAGCATGTGCGAGAGATGGGAGGGGATCCGGCTAAGACTAGACCGGTATTTTTTAGTAAACCTGCCGATGCTGTAGTTACTAACAATGAATCTATTGCTTATCCTTGGGCAACAGAAAACTTGCACTATGAAGTTGAGCTAGTGGTTGCACTTAAATCCGGGGGGCGGGGTTTGTCAACGCAAGAGGCTGAAAAAACAGTCTATGGCTATGGCGTGGGGATAGATTTTACCCGTAGAGATTTGCAGGCAAAAAGCAAGAGCTTAGGCCAGCCTTGGGATGTGGCGAAAGGCTTTGATCAATCGGCACCGATTTCGGCGCTTAAACCTGCCGAGCTTTGTCCTGACGTCGAAAATTCTCGTATCTGGCTCAGTGTAAACGGCGACATAAAGCAGGACGGCAACACCAATGACATGATTTGGAATGTGGCTGGGATAATCGCCGAGCTTTCAACTTTCTTCGAATTAAAAGCTGGGGATTTGATATTCACTGGTACTCCCTCTGGGGTCGGCGCTGTCGCCGCAGGCGATAAAGTGATTGCCAGCATCGAGGGTATTGGTGAGCTGAGTTTAACCCTATTGCCATCTGAAGTCGCTTAAGTGACATTCCATCAGGCAATACTGCTTGCGATTCTTTTTGGGCTTTTAGTTTTCTTAGTCTGGGGCAAGTGGCGCTACGATGTGGTTGCCCTCGGAGCGCTGTTTGCGGCGAGCCTGTTCGGGGTGGTACCTGAATCTGAAATTTTTACCGGTTTTGGTAATCCAGCGACTATCACAGTCGTTCTAGTGTTAATCATAAGCTACAGCCTAACTAAATCTGGTGCGGTTGGTTTTGTCGCGACGCTAATTGAACCCATGGCGGATAGACCTTTTCTGTACACGGCGATGCTATCGGGCTTGGCTGCTTTTTTGTCCATGTTTATGAATAACGTGGGCGCATTGGCCCTGCTTATGCCTATCGCAATTCAGTCTACGCAAAACGCGGGTCGAGCGCCGGCAACTATTCTAATGCCCCTGTCTTTTGCATCTATTTTGGGAGGTCTGGTCACTTTAATAGGCACGCCGCCTAATATTCTTATCGCCAACTACCGGGCCGATGTTACTGGTGAGGCGTTCACCATGTTCTCATTCGCTCCAGTTGGCGGCAGCGTCGCCCTTTGCGGCATTGTTTTCATGCTGCTGTTTGGTTGGAAATTGGTTAAGGTGCGGAAGCAGACCGCGGGGCTGGAACTGTTTGATGTTGATAAATACCTGTTTGAATTAAAAGTAACCTCTGATACTGACATCAAAGGCCAAACCGTGGCTGAGCTGAAGACGGCATTGGTCGAGGCTAAGCTTGACCTGCTGTCTTTAGTACATAAGCGAGTCACTATGAACGTGGCAAGAAATAGTCATGTGATCACTGAAAATGATCTGCTAATGCTGCAAGGGTCCCATGATGATGTGACGTCTTTTGCTAGCAAAGTAGGACTGCAGTTGGTTGCTGCAGATAACGCACGCAAGGAACTATTCGACTCCGAAAAATCCCAGATCTCGGAGGTGGTGGTTACCGCTAAGTCGCCTATCGTCAATCGTACTCCAGCCGAAATTCGCTTCAACCGAAGATACTCTATTAATTTAATTGCGGTATCGCGCTCGGGTTCTCCCCATAGAAATAGGCTGCGAGACTTTCAAATTAAAGTCGGTGACGTGCTGCTTTTGCATGGCGACGACGAAGATCTCCAAGAAGCGCTATCGAAGTTAGAATGCTACCCATTGGCTGCAAGAGACTTGACCATGGGCAGTAATCAAAAAGCTATTCCAGCCATGGCTACGTTTGTTGCAGCAATCGTGGCAACAGGCTCGGGCCTGATTACTATTCAGTTGGCGCTGGGCTTGGCGACGATTGCTATGGCGGTGTTTAAGATATTGCCTGTTCGGGATTTTTACAAAGCCGTGGACTGGCCAGTAGTGGTTTTGTTAGGTGCTATGATTCCGCTAGGCGGGGCATTGGAGACAACAGGCACCACAGCCCTGTTGGTGTCAGGCATTTTAAGCGTGGCAGGGGACCTATCGCCGGTAGTGATTTTGGTCTTATTGCTGGTCATAACCATGACGGTTTCTGATGTGCTGAACAACGCTGCCACCGCTATATTAATGGCCCCAATCGCCTACAACATCGCTATCTCTTTAAATCTCAACCCAGATGCGTTTCTCATGGCGATTGCAGTGGGTGCGTCTTGTGCTTTTTTGACCCCAATTGGGCATCAAAATAACGCACTTATAATGGGCCCCGGCGGTTACCATTTTGGTGACTATTGGCGAATGGGGCTGCCTCTTGAGATTATTATTGTTTGTGTTGCAGTACCTACGCTATTAATTTTTTGGCCTCTTTAGGATTCTTCCCGAGCGTTAAATTTTGGCTTTCAGGGCACGCTAAGTGGTTGTTGCGCAGTTGTCGTAGATTGGGTACTGTAGCCACTGGTTCTTAGGCAGTTTCTTTATGCGAGTAAATTGGAAAACTTATAACCCGGGAAAATTCTTTGATGAAATGATCTCGTCCCCTGGCTATGCGCGCAAACCATCACGACGCCTAGCGAGTTATTTGAGTTCATTAACCCATGAGGAGTTGCTGGAGAAAAAAACCGCCTCAGAGCTTGCCATTAAGACCATGGGCGTGTCGTTCACGGTTTATAGCGATGCTGGCAATATAGACAGAGAGTGGCCATTCGATATTATACCGCGCATCATCGCGGCGAAAGAGTGGGATCAGACTTCCGCAGGTTTGCAGCAGCGTCTGCGGGCTATAAACCTCTTCATCAATGATATTTATAACGATCAGAAAATCTTTAAGGATAACGTAGTCCCAAGAGAGCTTATCTTTGATTCAACAAATTTTCGTAAAGAGTGCTTAGGTATAAAGCCACGCTATGGCGTTTGGGCTCACATCTGTGGCACTGATTTAATCAAAGGAGATAAAGGCGAATTTCTCGTGCTTGAAGATAACCTCAGGGTCCCTTCAGGCGTATCCTATATGCTTGAAAATCGTCGAGTCACAAAGCGGGTTTTCCCCGAGCTATTTGATCACGATTACAATATCCGGCCAGTAACTGAATACCCAGCCCAGCTGTTAGAAACCCTTTCTGCAATCTCGCCAAGAAGAGTAAAGCACCCTGAAGTGGTAGTGTTAACACCGGGTGTTTATAACTCAGCCTATTTTGAGCATTCTTTTCTTGCTCAGCGCATGGGAGCGGAATTGGTCGAGGGCGGCGATTTAGTTGTCGAAGATGAAAAAGTCTATATGAAGACCATTGATGGTCTTTCTCAAGTAGATGTTATCTACCGCAGAATTGACGATCAATTCATTGA
This sequence comes from uncultured Pseudohongiella sp., assembly GCA_964352445.1. GTDB lineage: Bacteria > Pseudomonadota > Gammaproteobacteria > Pseudomonadales > Pseudohongiellaceae > UBA9145. Next base: position 8,055 of record CAYGSO010000042.1, read on the forward strand.
CCCCACGGTGTTTAACAAAGATTCCATGCTCGGGGTTCCTGGCCTGTTCAATGCGTGGGTTAAAGGTAATGTAGCCTTGGCCAATGCGCCGGGAGCTGGGGTGGCAGATGATAAAATCATCTATACCTATGTGCCAAAAATAATTAAATACTACCTGGACGAAGATCCAATTTTGCCTAATGTCGAAAGTTACATGTGTATCGATAAGGCGCAGCGAGATCATGTGTTGAAAAATCTGGACAAGCTGGTCGTTAAACCCGCTAATGAGTCCGGTGGCTATGGCATGTTGATAGGGCCCCAAGCGACTAAAAAGGAACTGGCGGAATTTGCCAACCGCATTAATGCCGATCCTAGAAATTATATGGCTCAGCCATTGATCTCTTTGTCTACAGTGCCGATATTGAGTGACCGGGTAGTTGAGCCCCGTCATGTGGATTTGCGGCCTTTTGTTCTGCAAGCCGATAAAAGCTATGTTACCGCGGGCGGCTTAACTCGGGTTGCTATGGTGAAAGGGTCCTATATAGTTAATTCCTCTCAAGGGGGCGGCAGTAAAGATACTTGGATTGTCGATGATGCTTAAGGTGACCAGTTAATGTTGCTATCAAGAGTTGCTGAACGAGTTTATTGGCAGTCACGCTATCTTGAGCGGGCAGAGAATACTGCGCGCCTGTTAAGTGTGTTTTCCTCTCTCATGATGGATCTGCCGCCTAAAACAAAACTAGGGTGGCATTCCTTAATTGAAATCGCTGGAGCCACAGAGGCGTTTTATAAAAAAAATAAGGTCGCCAATGAGCGCTCGGTTATGCGTTATATGTGGGCTGATAAAAACGACTATTCTATTTCCCATATGTTGGTTATGGCGCGGGAAAACGCGCGTACTACTCGCGAGGTTATGCCAACAGAAGCCTTTGAACACATTAATACGCTATATCATTTCGCTAAAGATAATTCCCTCAGTGGTGAAAAGCCTGGTGCCAAACATGAGTTGTTAGAAGAGATTATTGGCAGCTGCCAACAGCTCACAGGTCTAATATCAGGCACAATGAGTCGCGATGACACCTATACTTTTATCGCTTTAGCCAGAAACATTGAGCGAGCTGATATGACCACGCGTATTGTCGATGTGGGCTCTGGAGATTTATTGCCAGGGCTAACCGGTGGAGATGTGAGCCAACAAGCATTAGAGCCTTATGAAAACCTTCTCTGGATGAACATTTTGCGCTCACAAAGTGCCTATCAAATGTACCGGCAACACGTGCAAGAGATTGTCAATTCTAAGGACGTGGTCGGATTTCTACTCAAGGATGAAGACTTTCCACGAGCCGTGATCTATAGCCTTAATGAGCTTAAAGTGTTGCTTAAAACCCTGCCTCGCCATGGCAGGGCGTCAACCCAAGTCAACAAAGCCCTTCGGGTGGTACGCACTGCTGACATCGCTTCGTTGCTAGCGAGTGGGTTGCTTGAGCATATCGATGCGATGCAGATTGAAATCGGCAGCATTCATCAAAAAATCGCCCAAACCTGGTTCCTGCCCCAGACGTAAATTATGAAGAACTTTGTCTGTACCTGCGGACAACTGTTGTTTTTTGAAAACACGCGGTGTTTGAAATGCAACAGTGAAGTAGGGTTTGATCCTGCAAAAATGACAATGTATCCCCTGCAGGATATGTCGGTGCCGGGCAATAGATACTTTTGTAAAAACCGGGCGGACTATGGGATTTGCAATTGGTTTGTGACCGCCCCGGGCGCGTCCTTCTGCTTATCCTGTTCGTTGAACCAAACTATTCCTAATTTACTGCTGAAAAACCGTCGCCGCTGGTGGAAGAGTCTGGAGCATGCGAAGCGACGCTTGATTTATACCTTAATCCGATTGGGGCTGCCTATTGAAGGCAAAGACACAAACCCAGACGGATTGGCTTTTCGATTCATAGAGGATCAACGCACCAATCCCAGAGTGTTTGAAGAACATGTGATGACCGGGCATTTCGAGGGCTTAATCACTATCAATATCACCGAAGCAGATGATGTAACTAGAGAAATTAGCCGAGCCAATGCGGGTGAAATGTATCGAACTCTGCTGGGGCATTTTCGCCACGAGAGCGGTCACTATTATTTCGAGAAGCTGCTAAAACCCTCAGACAGGTTAGTGGAATTTCGCAAACTGTTTGGCAACGAGCGCGTTGATTACGATCAGGCACTAAAGCAATATTACGCAAAGAAGTACACCACGACCCGCATTCGACACTTCATCAGTCATTACGCCCAGTCTCACCCCTATGAGGATTGGGCTGAAGTGTGGGCCCACTACCTTCATATGATAGACACTTTAGAGACAGCAGGAGACTACGACCTGCAGCATGGTGTGGATAGATTTGATAGGTTTGATGAGAACTTGAGTAAATGGTCAGATCTGACAATGGTGCTGAATTCGTTAAACAGAAGCATGGGTTTGGAAGATGCTTACCCTTTTGTCCTGTCGAGTCAGACTCTTAAAAAGCTCCGCTTTGTTCACGGTCTGATTTATCCCAATTCGCCGCCCACGACAGCGGTGGCATCTGCCTGAAGGCTTCTTTCAGCCGCTGATCCCAAGACCGGCTTAGGTCTCTCAGAAAATCGCTGTCTGCCTCAAACCGGTGGGGTTTTTCGAGAACTAAAGAATCTTTAAGATACACCAAAGCCTCTATCGGCGGACCTACCGTCAGATTACTCTTCATAGTTGAATCCATTGACACTAATGCCGTCATAGCACTGGTATCGAGGTTCAACTCTGGAGTGAGGATGCGGTCTAGTATGGGCTTGCCATACTTACTTTCGCCTATTTGCAAGTAGGGCGTGTCACTTGAGGTAGTAATGTGATTGCCTTCAGGATAGACCAATATGATCGAGTGCTTGCTGCCGGCGATTTGGCCGCCGATGATAAAGCTGGCTTGGAATTTACTGCCGTTAACAGCACGTTTTTCTTGCTGCTCCCGGCTGATATCGCCCAAATAGTCAGCGGCGTCTTCGACAGAATCGAACTTGAACAGGTTCGTCTCCGCGTTTTGCTTAATGTCCATTTTTACTTTAGCGATGGTCGCCTGAGAGGTGGCTAGGTTGCCTGCGGTGAGTATGACGTACTGTCTATCCCCGTCTATGCCAAAGCGAAACATTTTGCTATAGGTGGATATCTGATCTACGCCAGCATTGGTTCTGGAGTCTGATACGAACACCATGCCGGCATTCACAGAAATCGCTACACAATATGTCATTCACAAACCCTAACTTAATCTAGCCGACAATCATACTAAGTATAGCCGTGACTGAATAGAAAAAAAGACTATTATTTCAAGCTAGAGCAAGGGATGTTTTTAGGGGTAAAACCACTGGCCTGGCCTATAGCCAGTCGGTATAGAAGGGGCTACAGGGTCTTAGCAGGCCCTGTAGCTATAAGCTCGACTTATTGGAGGTTGTCAGACCAACTGTCATTTAGGCTGTCAGACCAATTGTCGACTTCTTCATAGTCAAACTCAAGAGAGATGCGCTTGCGGTCCAAGCGCTCCTCAATGCGACGCCGCATTTCAGTCACTTTAAGCTTGTTAGAGGAAACAGTAGAGCGTTCTATCATTTCATCATCGTTGTCATCCATCAGCGCCGCAGCTCCTTCAAGAATGTCTTTTGATGTTTCGTCTGCAGAATCGTCCCAATGTTGTTCTTTCATCGTTAACCTCACAGTAAGAACAGTTGTTTTAGATGAGCCTAAATAGCAGGCTTAGTCTTTATATCGTTAAGGCATTGATTTTTCTCGAGCCTTATATAGGACTTTTTTTTAAATAGCAAGAGTCTCGTCGAAGATTGCATCTTCGACGGCTTTGGACTCAGTTTGCAGTGGGCTAGGGCGGGGGTTAAGACAGCTTGAGGAGCTCTACAGCTTGCTGGCGAAGCTCTTTCTTAGCGATCTTTCCGGTTGCGATGCGAGGCAGCTGTTGGTATTGGAAAAATGCTTTAGCGGGAATTTTAAAGGAGGCGATCTTGGACTGTAAGAAGTCTGTTAGCTCCTGGGTGTTTAAGCTTTTTCCTTGCGCCAGCATAATAGATGCACAGGGTACTTCACCTAGGCGTTCGTCTGGAATGCCGTATACCGACACTTCACTAACCGCAGGGTGCTCTGCAATGGCATATTCTACCTCCGCGCAGCCTATGTTTTCTCCGCCGCGTATAACAATGTCTTTGGCTCTATCAAGAATGATGAGAAAGCCTAGCTCATCCAGTTTGCCGATATCGCCGCTGAAGAACCAGCCGTCTTTTATGACCTCGGCGGTAGCCTGTGGGTTGTTCCAGTAGCCTTTCATGACGGTTGGGCCTTTGATGCAGATCTCTCCGATTCCCCCTGGCGGCATTTCTTGGTTATTTTCGTCGACAATTTTGACCGCAGTCACTGGCGGTGTGGGTCTGCCGGTGCTGTTGGGTCTGGCCTGATAAAATTTTCCAGAAATGATGGCGCCAATAGCGTTGGTCTCGGTGAGGCCGTAGCCTAGCCCTGGGATGGCTTTTGCCGGAAACTTTTTAAGCATTAAATTCAAGTGTTCTGGCGGCCTTGCTGCACCGCCACTCTGCACAGATCGGAGGCTGCTTAGGTCGGTTTGAGCAAATTTGTCCGACTGCATCACTTCCCATGCCATGGTTGGCACGCCGTGCAGAACGCTGATGCGTTCTTCTTCGATTAGTTCAAGAGCGCGCTGAGCATCCCACTTGAACATCATCACAAACTTACGTTGATAAATGAAACACGCCAAAAACTGCGCATGACTTCCTGTGACATGGAATAGAGGCACATTGGCTAGAATAGCCGCCTGAAACTGAGGGTTTGCCTCCACCAGTTCCGGGCGCAAGATTTCAGTGATCTCTTTAACAAACTTCCAAGTGTACAGCGCATTGATAATATTGCGGTGGCTAGACAGGACGCCCTTTGGCATGCCAGTTGAGCCTGAGGTGTACATGATGGTTGCGTTATCGTCAGCTGTGACGCCGCAGGCGCTGACCTCGGCGTCGGACAGAGGGGCAACCTCTGCCAGCAGACTGTAGAACTCTGGGTGGTTTGTTTGGGCTTGGGGTTTAATAAGCACAACGTCTAGATTTAGGTTCTCTAAATAGGGTTCAACCTGTGCTAGCCGGTCGGGGTCAACAAATAATAGTTTACTGCCGCTATCTTTCAAGCCGTACTCAAGTTCCTGACCTCGCCACCATGAATTCATGGGGACGGCGACTGCACCAAGAATCGTGCTTGCCATATAGGCAATACACCATTCGGGCGAGTTGCGAGCACAAATAGCGACTCTCTCGCCTTTCGTGATCTTGTAGGTCTGGCTCATCACTCTTGCAAGCTGGCGCGCCATAGTAATGGCTTGGGCAAAGCTAAAGCGCTCAGCTTGATAAACCAGAAAGGGCAGATCTGGATCAGCGAGACCTAGATCATAGAGCCCACTCAGGGTGGCGGGAACTTTGGAAAAGACATCGTATTCAATGCCGTCTATGGTTGTTTTGTGGATTGCTAGAGGGGCATCTGGCGCTTTGTGAGCTAGGACTATATCCTTTAGTTTGCCTAAATCCTCTCGGATTTCATCATCTGTTAACATATAGCCATCTTTTATTCGGATTTAATTTCGAGCATTACTTTGCCCATAACCTTGCGCTGGGTAAACACATTGAAAGCCGCTACATAATCTTCCATGGCGTATGACTGAGTCACTAAGGGCTTTAGCTTGCCCGCATCGTAGAGAGCAAGTAGCTCGGAAAAGTTTTTCTCGTATTCTTCTGGCTCTTCTTTTCTAAATCGGCCTAAGAAGACGCCGACCATCGATGCGCCTTTTAGGAGCGCAAGATTTGCCTTGTATTCGGGAATGCGGCCGCTGGTAAAGCCGACGACTAGAAGGCGTCCATTCCAGTTAATACAGCGGCAGCTTTGATCAAACAAGTCACCACCAACAGGATCATAAATAACGTCGGCACCCTTGTCATCGGTTAAGGCTTTGACTTTTTCTTTGAGTTCACCGTCGCCGTAGTTAATTGTGGCGTCTGGGTTGAGCTGCTGTAAGAAATCGAGTTTTTCTTGCGTGCTTGCCGCTGCAATCACTCGGGCACCCATAACTTTGCCCAACTCTACTGCCGCAAGGCCAACTCCGCCGCTAGCACCTAGCACCAAGAGAGTTTCGCCGGGCTGCAAATTCGCACGCTGTTTTAGCGCGTGGTACGAGGTTGTGTAAATCATTGCGAAACCAGCTGCAGTTTTGAAGTCCATGCTCGCCGGTATTTTACGCAGGCCGTCGGCCTTTACCGCCACTTGCTCTGCTAATCCGCCAATGCCTGGAGTCGCCATGACTCTATCGCCGACCTTAAAATCTTTAAGCTGCGAACCCACTGCTTTAATTATCCCACCTACTTCGGAGCCAGGGGTAAACGGCATCGGGGGTTGAAATTGATACTTGCCTTGAATTTGCAATCCATCGGGAAAATTAAGCGATGCCGCATAGACCTCAACGATGGCTTCATTTTCTTTAGGAACTGGGTCAGCGATGTCCTCAAGACTAAGATTCTCGGGAGGGCCATACGAACTACATACAATTGCTTTCATTGCGATACCTCTTGAAAGATGCAGTCGGATTCAACCACGTTTAATGGTCTAACTCAAACTTAGTGGCAAAACAAAACGTCGAAAAACCTCTATTGTTGGAGGCTACCTAAGAGGGTATATTGCCCATACTCAAAGTCACCAACTAGCCTAGTAAAAAATTGTCAATTTTAATGAATGAATTAACCCGAAGATCATACCTCAAGGCTATGGATATCGCTGTTTTTTACCTCAAACAGCCCCTTGTGCACGCCAAGAATTCTCCTATTTACTTATTGCCTGATGAGTCTGAAGTAGCCCAGCAGACACCGAGCGCAAAGCTATTGCCCCATGTTGAATTGCCAAATAAGACTACAAAAGCCGGACCGGCGAAGGGGTTAGGCCATTCGGAATTGGCTAAAATTCGCTTAGAGCTAAAGACGCCCACAGCAGCAAAGCCAGAGTCACTGACCGCCTTAAAGCAAGCGGGCCTAGAAGTGCCAGTTGTGAGTGCTCAGCCGCAGGACAGCGGGGCTGGGGCGGTAACTCAGGTAGGTGCTAAGCAATCCAACTCCCTTAGATTCAAACTAAACTACTACTTGGTTAATAGCGTATTGGCTATTGTAGATGAGCAACCCTATGCTCAAACCGAGATTCCAGATGGAGATCGATTAGAGTTGCTTAAAAATATATTGACGGCGCTGGACGTTGATTGTTCCCAGTGCGAATTTAAAGCAGAGTCGATTGCTTGGCCGCTGGCAGCGGAGATGGATTTCGACGAGTCACCAGATGAAGCGGCTGAGCAAATGCTTAATGGCTTTGTGGCCCAAAAACACCGCAGCCATGGTTTTAAACACTTGCTTGTCTTTGCAGGCTCATTGGAGCCATTGTTTGAGGCGAATAAAACTAGTCTGGCAGCGGGATTTTCTATGACGATTACCTCAAGCCTTTCAGCCATGTTTGCGTATCCTGACTTAAAGCGCCAAGTCTGGCAGCAGTTAAAGCCGTTAATCCCTGTGCTAATTAAATTGCACAATGAAAAATAATTTAAAGCCCTAGTTGTACTTTAATGCTTTCATCTTCCGCTAACCAGTCTGATTTCTTTGCACGCACAATGCGCACTAGCGATTTAGACCTGGTGGTTCAAAATGAAGCCGAAGCCTATAAAAATCCACCCTGGAGCAAGCGTATTTTTATAGATTGCCTGCGTTCGGGATATCAGTGTTGGGTGTTGGCTAGCAAGCAAAAAATAGTGGCTCACGGCGTCATGTCAGTTGCTATCGGTGAGTGCCATCTACTTACTCTTTGCGTGTCTCCCGAGCATCAGAGGCGCGGCTATGCGCGTAAATTGTTCCATGTTTTGTTAGATAGGGCGGTGAAGCAACAGGCTGCAGAGTGTTTTTTGGAGGTAAGAGTCTCCAATGACCCAGCGCTAGAGCTCTATCGCTCAATGGGCTTTGTGCAGATAGGTTTGAGGAAGAACTACTACCCTCAAGGTGAGTCTCGAGAGGACGCGATAGTGATGTCGCGGTCGTTGCCGATTCCTTAGTCTTCAGATTCTTTGGTGGCGTTTAGCCCCATAACTACGATTTTTTTAATCCCTAGAAAGACTGCTATTAAAGCCGCGGCAGCTAACATAATTACGCCCAACATGAGCAGAGTTGCAAACAGAATAGACCTCAACTCGGCCACTGACACATCTTGCCACAGAGCGACTCCCCATAGACAAAGCGCTCCAATGGTAATCCCGGCGAGAGTAGCCGCTGTCTTCTTTCTCAGATTGAGCATTGAAAAAATCAAAAGTCAGGCCTGCCGTTAACGTCGCTATAGGTTGTGGAGCATACAGGAAAGTTACTGCAACCCCAAAAATCGCCATTTTTACCGTTTCGGCGGGCCAACAGGCTGCCGCATTTTCCACACCGGAAAGAGGCTGCTGGAATGCCATCCAGATCTTGGACTTTCACTTTGCAGCCTTTGCTAAAGCCACTACAAAACCAGTAGCCGGTGTCGGCTTTAACCAGTCTTCTGGTGCAAATAGGGCAGCGGAAAGACTCATTAATTTGATCGCTGGGTTTGCCGTCTAGGTCATCAAGGCTAGTTTTGCAGGTTGGAAAACCAGAGCAGCCCCAAAACGGACCCATTTTGCCGTTGACCAGACGCAGTGGCTTCTTGCATTCGGGGCAGGCGTGGACTGGGCTGTTTTTGTCGAGAGCCGGTTGTTTGCTCATGCTAGGGCATGTCGAAGATTTCGATGAGGGTCTAGTGTTGAACTTGGTTGAGGGCCTTGTCAATCAGTTTGCTGTCCAAGCAGGGGATTAGCTTGGGCAGTTCTGCGGCATCTACCCACTTGAATTGCTGGTTGTTTTGAAAACTAGTGCTCAAGCCTTCGTCAGGGCGGAGCTTGCTGATGCAGCAGGGAATCAGTAGGTCGATAGAGCCGGGTTCGCCCAGCGTGCAAGGCATGCATACCGGCGCAGGGATAACGCAGTAATCTTCGTTTGTCACTTGCTTGGTTTTAAGTTCAGCCAATATGGCTTCAATACCAAGTTGCCAAGTGTCGCCGCTAACAAGCTGGCGGTATGGCAAACACCATGAGCCACTTTGGGCGATTACTAACAGCTGTTCGAAGTCATTAGCGATGAAAAGGCTTTGCCGAATGGCTTGCCTAGTCAAGTTTTCACTGTTCCATGACTCAAGATTAGCTGATGCTGTTGGCTCGAGTCTAAGACCAACGCCGTCCGCCGTTTGGCGCACGACAGTCATTATGAGGGGTGGACCAGACTCACTGCCGTTAATTCCAAGACCTAAGGTTCTGACTAAAACTGATTCTCCAACTGTCAGTGCAGCAGTTTCACTCATCAATAAAAACACCCCCCCATCAGACATATCACTGGCGGCAACAAGGGTTTTGCCTATGCTGGGATGCCTGATTTCTACCTTTAACGGAATTTTCATGCGTCGGTGACGACGGAGTTCGTTCATAGAGCGTTGCATCACAAGTTTGAATCAATGCTTTAAGTGTAGACTTTTATAGGAAATTTTCTATTTTGCAGCGGCCAAGAGTGCGCCTAGCGCCTCAACCAGAGCGCTATTTTCAGCCTCTGTTCCGATGGATATGCGTAAGAAGTGTCTGAGTCGATCTTGGTCAAAATAGCGAACCAGAACATTTTGCGCCTTAAGGGCTTGATACAGGGCAGGCGCGCTGTAGGGAGCCGGCACCTCGGTCAATAAAAAGTTGGTTTGGCTGGGGTGACAACGCAGTCCCAATTGCTCTAGGCGCTGAGTGAGATCGGTTCTGGATTTGCGCACTTTATCCCAAGTCGTGGCCGCATAATCGACTGACTTCAAGGCTGCGGTTGCGAGCTTTTGAGCGATCAAATCGGTGTTATAGCTGTCTCGGGTTTTAAACATCATAGGGCTAATGAGGGATTCTGGGCCTATGCCATAGCCGAAACGCAGTCCGGCTAATGAATAACCTTTGCTAAGCGTTCGCAGCAATATAATGTTGTCATGCTGCGTGATTAAGGGGACAGAGTCATAGCGTTTTTCGGGGTCGATAAAGTCAACATACGCTTCGTCCACTAACAGCAGGCCATTAAACGTGGTGGCGACTGCGCTTAAGTAGTCTGTAGTCAAGAGGTTTCCAGTGGGGGCATGGGGATTGACTATTATGGCGAGCTTCGCCCCTATTAAGTTTAATTGCTGAGCAAAATCTTCGGGCATCGACCAGTCATCATTGAGCTCAACGTCAACTAAGGGGGAGTCCTGTACTTGCGCCAGCACCGGGTAGAGGGAGTAACTCGGCTTGGTTACCGCGATAATGTCATGGCCGCCAACAAAGGTGGTCATCACCAGCCTGAGCAATTCATCGCCACCGTTGGTGGGGATAATATTCTCGGGGGCAACCTGATGCAGGGCTGCGGCGATGTCTCTAAACTCTTTTGCGGTTGGCGGCGGGTAGCGCCTCAAGTTGGCTATGTCGATTGAGTTAAGTGCCTCTTGCACCAGTGGGCTAGGGGGGTAGGGATTCTCATTGGTATTGAGTTTAATCACTGAAGTGGTCTGAGGCTGTTCACCCGGAACGTAGCCTTGCATTGCTTCAATGTGTGGGCGTTGGAAGCTCATTGAATCGATGTCGCTCATTGCTTGGAGTTGATAGTTTAATCGAATTTTGGTTCAAGCCCTGGGAACAGCGTAGTCAAGCCAGTGCCAAATACCCGAAATTAAGGCCGCAAAGGGTAATTGTATTTACTGTCTTGGGCAAGCCGTGTGGGGCTCGGGCCACCTGTTTAGCCGCTAACTAGGCGGCGGTAGATAGGTTTGAAGCCGGTTCTTCCAGCCCGCCAGCCAACGCTGTTCGTTTCTTGCAGCGGGGGCATTGTCGACGCGGCGTGATAAAACCGTAGCAGCAGCAATAACGAAGCCCGCTATGCCTGAGCCGCGCTCCATGGTGAGTAAGACTTGGCTCAAGCCCCAGCCTTGGTTGTTATAACGTTCAGTCGGCTTGATGCCTGTGCCTTTAAAATGCACATAATCGATCAAGGCATACAGACCATAGGGTGCGCTGGAGGCGGCAAGTGTATAAAAGTTGGCTCGCAATGTCTCCTGATCCGCCGCCTCAGTGTTGGCAAGCATTGCCGGCAATAGGCTAAACAATCTGTTGGCGATAAATTCGGCCTGCAGGTCTTGGTGGGCGCTCAAGAAGGCCCGCAGTTCCGAGAGCCTAGGGCCATCTAGGTCAGCTAGAAAAGACTCGCGGTCGGGCCAAGGCGAGGTTTTCGGGTCTAACTGCTCAAGCCAGTTCGGAAGATTGGCGCCCCTAAGGCGCATGTGATTGATAAGGCTGGGAAATGTTTCTTCAAAGATCTCCTGCTGGTACTGGCGGTACCAGATAAAATGACCTATGCCTAAAGAGGGGAAATCTTCCCCTTGGTTCCAGCTAGTAAGGCATTGATAGCTTGAATTGCACTCATTCTGATAGATTTGCGTGCCCAGCCAGCTTAATTCGTCAGAACTAAGTGCGGGTAATTGGGCAAAAGCCGGGGAAAAGGCTAGGAATACACCCAAGACTCCCCCTAAATATCGGTTGAAACTTATTGAATTTACTGGCATTTTGATCCGTTGGTAGGTGTTGGGCGAGGGTAGGGTTTTTCACTCATACTCGATACCTTGTTCTACCCAGTGATAACTACTAACTAAATTTGTCGGCAGATACAGCCGATTGCGTGAACAACTATGGCTGAAACAGCAACTACAGACAATGACGTCGTAATAGAAACTCCTCCGGTGGCCGTTGTCGAGACAGGCCCGGATGAGTTTGTCACTTCGCTATCAAAAATCTATCAGCGTCTCAAATATTCAAAGAAGCTGAAGACGGCGATGAAGGATGTTGAAAAAGACTTGCTAGAGCTGCTTGGCGTGCGCTTGTTCACCATCTGGCAAAGTGTTGACAACGGCAAGGAGATCTTGGCCTCTTTTAAGGGCGGTGATCCTGCTGACGATGGCTCTGTTGATATTCGAGTGCCTTTTAGTACCACTTCCCTAGCTGGATATGTTGCCCTTAGTCAGCGCGCGCTGGTGATCAAGAACGTAAAGGATAGCGAGGAGCTTACAGATATTCACGCTCGCCTGCAGTTCGATTCGAGTTTCTCAGACGCCAAAGGCTGGAAGGTCAAATCACAAATTGTCGTCCCGATTAAAGATGAAATCTTACTGGGGGTTATGCAGCTTATTAATTTCGAAGGTGATCGTGATTTCACCAAGAAAGATTTGAAACACGCCATGATGGTCAGCCAAATGCTGGCCAAGCAGTTCCGTTCTTCTTTGCAAAGCACTCAAGGGCCGTTCGATTATCTAGTGCAAAAGAACAAGATATCGAGTGTCGAGCTAGCTGATATCAAAAACAATGTGGGTTTGTATGGAGGTTCCATAACCCGCACCTTGATGGATGAGTTTAATGTTGATGCCGATCTCATCGGTAAGTCGTTAGAGTATTACTACCGTGTACCCTACATGAAGTACGACTCAGAACATGAATTACCTATCGACCTTTTGGAGAACATCGGAGTTAGTTATCTGCGCAGCAACCTGTGGCTGCCTGTTGCCGGCAATAAAGAAGAGGCGGTGATTCTGATTGATGATCCGTCAGACTATCAGCGCATTATGGAAATTCAAGGCGTTGTCAACGCCCGCAACTATGTGTTCAGGGTGGGTTTGCCAGAACACATTTTACAGTATTTACGCGGCGATTCTGATGCCGACTTAGAGTCGGGCTTTGACGATGTGTTCTCGGCCTTGGATTCTGAATCTGTGGTAGAGGTGGAATCCGGCGGGGGCAAAGACGAAGAAGATGAAAATTTAGCGGCAACCTCGGCCATCATTCAATTGGTAAATCGAATCATTACCGAGTCGGACCGCCTCGGGGCTTCGGATATTCATATCGAGCCCGGTAAAGACAGCAGTCCGGGTGGGGTTAGGATTCGAGTCGACGGCATCTGCCGTGAACTGCTTAAGATTCCCAAAGAACACTGTGCGGCGCTTATTGCTCGTATCAAGGTTATTTCGCGCTTAAACATCGCTGAGAAACGCTTGCCGCAAGACGGTAAGTGCAAGCTGAAAGTGCGGGGTAAGAGTTTAGAACTGCGGGTTGCCACTGTGCCTACTGTGCAGGGCGAAAGTGCAGTGCTGCGTATTTTGGCCGCGGGCAGTGCGATGCCTTTAGGCAAACTAAATTTATCCGAAGCCAATCATCAGCGGGTGCTTGAACTCAGTGCCCACCCCCACGGCTTGTTCTTGGTGGTGGGGCCAACGGGTTCCGGTAAGACAACCACGCTGCACGCTGTGCTGGGGCATATCAATAAGCCGGAACGAAAAATCTGGACGGCCGAAGACCCGGTGGAAATTACCCAGCCAGGATTGCAGCAGGTGCAGATGATTCCCAAAATAGATTTCACCTTCGCCACGGCCATGCGGGCGTTCTTGCGAGCAGACCCAGATGTGATTCTGATCGGCGAGATGCGTGATCATGAAACCGCCAGTATAGGGGTCGAGGCTTCCCTTACGGGTCACCTTGTATTGTCGACTTTGCACACTAACTCGGCGCCAGAAACCATTACCCGTCTGCTAGATTTAGGCTTAGACCCAGTGAACTTCTCCGATGCCTTGCTCGGAGTATTGGCCCAGCGCTTGATGCGAACCCTGTGCGGCAACTGTAAAGCGCCTTATAAGCCAGATCAGAAAGAGCTAGACCAATTGATTAAGGCCTATGGCAAAGATCAATTTCCTGAACTGGGAATTAATCTGGACACTGTTGAATTAATGGGTCCCGTCGGCTGCGATTCTTGTGGCGGCACCGGGTATAAAGGACGAACCGGCATCCATGAATTGCTGGTAGGCACTAACGAGCTGCAGGCGATGATTTACAAGAAAGCCGAGCTAGACACTATTCGCGCACAGGCCTTGAGCGACGGCATGAGGACCATGAAACAGGATGGTGTAGCAAAGATTTTTCAAGGCCTTACAGACTATCTGCAGTTGCTCAGAATTGTGGCCGAATAGCGCTGCCGATAGGGGCTGGGTGCCTATGCCTAGCCCTCATTTCAACTAGGGTTTCTAATAGCCCGCACAACACCGACCGCAACTGACTGTATTTTTCCAGACCAGCGCCATAACTGCTGAGCAGTTAGCAGTTTCTATTTGAACCAGTTCAATAATTCGACTAACTGCCGCTGCCGCGCCGCTTGCCATGATCTATAGTTTAGCTTCAGGGAAAGACTCCTTTTGACAGCTATTGATTGAGGTAAGTATGGAGAGAAACGGCCGCAGTGTTAAAACCCTAGCCTATGGGTTTGTTGTGTTTATCACGCTGGGAATTACTATTGCCAATGAGACTCTTTCTCGGTTTGGGCATGAAGGTAATTATGTTATCGCCTTTTCGATTGCCTTAGTCTTGGCCGCGCTGCTGCTCTCTCAGAAGCTGTGGCTAACCCTAGTGGTGTTGCTTGGAGTCGTGGTTGTAAACTTGTCTGATGCCACTCTAGGCTCTTACAGCATCGACAGGGATGTGGTTTTTGCCCTTATCTGCGCTCTTATTCTGGTGCCGGCAGTGTATGACTTGATGGCTAGTTGAGTAGCAGCTGTGACTCAATCGTAAAAAGGCTGAACAGCCATTGCCCATCGCTGTGAAATAGCGTGACTCGCAGGGTAGCCGGGCCGCGGGCAAAATTAAGATCGACTTCATAATTTGCAACAACCGGCTCGCCGGTTAAATTCAGCAAAGGCACTTGCGCCTCGCCGTAGACTCCCGTGACCTCGGTAAACGGCCCCAGCGTTCGCTTTATGGCTGCTAACTGGTTGGTAAATTCAGCGGCTGGGCGTCGATTTAACTGCTTCTCGAATGCGCTGGCAGTCAAGCTTGAGTATTGCTCGGCCTCAAGTACAGCCGAAATAGTTTGTGTAACCGCCGCTGCGCTGCTGCGGTCTAAACTGGTCTTCTGCCAAATGGCCCAGGCCAGCATGAATGTCACGATTAACAGCGTTAAAATCGGGTAAACGAACCAAGGTTTTTTGAGGCTAAGCATTTGATCAAGGATTATCCTGAAAACCGTCTTTGTGAACGAACGTTATTATAGATTGAAAAACTTCAATAAAAACAGTGGATAATTGAACTGCTCTAGATCAATCAAACAGAATTCCCGTAATTTTATGCACATAATTTACGTTACCGTCACAAAAGACTTAAAAACAGCCGGTTTTATTTTTTATCGACCCTTCAAAAACGCTTAAGCTCATGATAAACATGAAGTTTATTCGTTGGTTAATTTTTGATCAATTTGTATCGAGTTAGCGAATTTTCGAGGCTTGCGGGAATTTTCGTGAAACTATGCACTGACTTATCCACAGATTCTGTGGAAAAAATATTTCATCGCGGTTGGTTTAAAAAAGTCATGAAGCTCAAAGGTTTAGGCGGTGTATCTCAATAGCTAAATTAGCAAACAGGCCTAACTGATGCCGAAAGTGTAGTCTAGATTCTAGAATCATGCACAATTTTTTTATTGTGATTCGCAGCCTTCTCCACTTGTGCTATTGTATTGAGCAAATCGCTAACAGATGTTGTAAATGATAGAGCTAAGCGGCGAGATTCCATTCTTATGGCGGCTAAGTGCAGAGAGTAGCGAAGGTTACTGCTCTGTTTCTATGGTTGTGCCATGCCCTCCAGAAACCGAGATAACAGATTTGACCATCGAAACCAGTGTGGTCAGTTTGTCGTCCGACAGCACGCGCTCGGAAAAAGAAGAAACCCTAGAATGGAACCAAGAAGATATTAGTTTGTTCTTAAAATTGGTTAACCACCAGCAGCTAAGAAACGATCAGCAAATGTCAGATACTGTTCGCGTTGACCTCACGGACCCTGACGTCATAGATATTATCCACATTGTGGCAGCGGCAGGGTTTGGCGTGGCATTTACCTCCTACGGCTTGCTCAATCCCGCAGATGGCAGCTATCCAGTGCATAATTTTGAGGTTGGTTCACTGGCTTCTCTCAATACGGTTGCTGGTTTTAAGCAGTGTGTCGTAGTCGACATAGAAGACGATGATGTGGTTTGTGTGCTGCTTGACGATATCGACGTGCAGGAAATAGATGAATACGACCGCCTTAGCAGGCACGACCTGCTGTTAGTCAAGCACGTCGACATTCTTCATCCTGAGTTTGCTGAGAGTCAGGTGAAGCCAAACTCAGCGACTCTGCATTAGTAGTTTTATCCTCGCTTCGCTGACTTTACCTTCCCCAGCCCGATCCAGACCTCTGGCCTTTGATGAGCCGCCAATTTCCGATACCCACTTTTCATTTTGCTCGTTGATTAAAGCGTTTGCCCACCAAAGCAGAGGTAATGTTTACCTTCTGTATGTCAATTGCGCCGCCCGCGATTCCCCAGCCCCAGGCATCGCGCATTTTTTGTTCTATAGGAAATTCCCGCGAATAGCCATAGCCGCCCATGAGCTGCATTGCTTTGCCCGTCACCTCGCGCACGGTTTCATTGGCAAAGCACTTAGCGATGGAGCTTTCGCCGATAGAGGGCAGACCTTTTTCCCCATTGACAACGGCGCGGTAGAGCAGCAGTCGTGCCGCCTCTAACTTCATTTTCATTTCCGCTAATTGGATTTGCACCCCTTGGAAATCCACTAGGGGTTTGTCAAATTGCTGCCGTTCCTGGGTGTAGGCGAGCACATAGTCAAAGGCAGATTGCGCTATTGCCAGCGACATGGTGGTATTGCCGCAGCGCTCCAAATCGAAGGCGTCCATTAGCTTGTTAAAGCCGCCTGCCGGCACCAGTATGTTTTCTGCGGGCACGAGAGCGTCGTCGAAATACATATCGGCGCTATAGACGCCTCTAAAGCCCATGTGATGATCCCGTTTGCCAAAGCTGAAGCCGGCTGTGCCTTTGTCGATCAAGACAGCGCCTATGCCCTTGGCTCCGGCAATATTGTCCATGCGGCAGTAAACTAGATAGCTCTCGGAGTGGCCCGCGCCAGAACTCCAACGTTTGGTGCCGTTAAGGACGACCCCTTGCTGGGTCAGCGTGGCCGTAGTGCGCAGATCGGTCAGGGCTGAACCAGCATTGGGTTCAGACATGGCGACGGCTATTACTGTCTCTCCCGCGCAGACTTTAGGCAGTACTGCTTGTTTCATGGCCTCGCTGCCGAAGTGGGCAATGGCAAGAGTTGGGCCAAAACAAGATTCAAAAATTGGGAATGCCACGGCGATAGATATCTTTGCAATCTCTTCCAGCACGATCACGGCATCGAAATGGCTCATACCGGCGCCGCCATACTCGGGCGCAAGGTTGACTCCCAAATACCCTAGCTCGGCATAACGTTTGCGCAGCTCAGCGCTTACCGGCTCGTCGCTGGCTTCGATTTCGCGGGCGATAGCAGGCAGCTCAGCTTGGGCGAATTGGCGCACCGAGTGTTGCAGCGCTTTTTGCTCTGGTGACAAATTGAAATCCATTAGGTGTTTCTCCAATAAGGCGTCGACTGTGGATGTGGCTCAGGCAGGCATTGTAGAGCAAGACGATCTCAAGCCAAAGGACGCAGGGTTATGCAGGGATGCTAGGCTGCTGTTATACTGCCGCGCTTTTGTTCACCCATTTTCTATTTTCTCACTGAGATAACCGTAATGAGCTTGGAGTCCCTAAGGGCAGAAGTAAGCAAACGCCGAGTGCTCGCCATTATCTCGCACCCTGATGCGGGCAAAACCACTATTACCGAGAAGCTGATACTGCTCGGCAATTTGATCCAAATTGCAGGCTCGGTGAAAGGCAAGCGTAACGAAAAGCATGCCACCTCAGATTGGATGACAATGGAACAGGAGCGGGGCATCTCAGTTACCTCATCGGTGATGCAGTTTCCTTACAACGACCGCATTGTCAATTTGTTGGATACCCCCGGACACGAAGACTTCTCTGAAGACACCTACCGGGTTTTGACTGCGGTGGACTCGGCGTTAATGATTGTAGATGCAGCCAAGGGTGTGGAGGCGCGCACTATCAAGCTGATGGAAGTCTGTCGGTTGCGGGATACGCCTATTTTCACTTTCGTCAACAAGTTAGATCGGGACACCCTGGACCCCATTGAAATACTGGATGAGATCGAGACCGTGCTGCAAATTCAGTGCGCCCCAATCAATTGGCCCTTAGGCATGGGCAAGGGTTTTAAAGGGGTCTACAACCTGTATACCGATCGACTCCATGTCTATCAACAAGGCCACGGCCATGAGTTGACTGAAACCATTGTCATTGAGGGGTTGCACAGTCCTCAAGCCGATCAGCTGCTAGGACGAGATGCCGCCGACTACCGTGATCAAATTGAGCTGGTCAAAGGGGCGAGCCATCTATTTGATAAACAGGCCTATTTAAGCGGGGCTATGACCCCAGTTTACTTTGGTACGGCGCTGGGTAATTTCGGCGTCAAAGAGATGCTGGATGATTTTGTCGATTGGGCCCCAGCGCCGCGGGATAGAGAAACTGAAACCCGTTTGGTTGCCGCGAACGAGCCAGACTTCAGCGGCTTTGTGTTTAAGATTCAAGCCAATATGGACCCGAACCATCGAGACCGCATAGCGTTTATGCGCATCTGCTCCGGCGAGTATCAGAAAGGAATGAAGATCAGACACAGTCGTCTCGGTAAAGATGTCAAAATAGCCGACGCGGTGACCTTTCTTGCCGGTGACCGCTCTCAAGCTGACGGCGCGGTATCCGGCGATATTATTGGCCTGCATAACCACGGCACTATTCAAATTGGTGATACTTTCACTACCGGTGAGAACCTGAAATTTAGAGGTATTCCGCACTTTGCGCCAGAGCTGTTTCGACGCATTCGGCTGGCCGATCCGCTCAAACTTAAGCAGCTGCAAAAAGGTCTCACTCAGCTCTCTGAAGAGGGCTCAACCCAAGTCTTTATGCCACTGCGAAACAACGATTTAATTGTCGGGGCAGTGGGGGTTTTGCAGTTTGAGGTAGTGGCATACAGATTAAAAGATGAATACAAAGTCGACTGTATCTACGAGCCGGTGACAGTGTTCGGTGCACGCTGGGTTTACAGTGATAACAAGGCTAAGTTTGAAGAGTTTCGCAAGAAAGCCCACGAGAATCTCTCCATTGATGGGGGGGGGTATCTCACTTACCTGGCGCCAACTCGAGTCAATTTAAGTCTTATACAAGAACGCTGGCCGGAGATTGAATTTCGTGCCACCAGAGAACACTAATCATGTTGCCTGAAGATTACTATGCCAACTAGCCATATGAACTTTGCTATCACCGCCGAAGATGGTAAAGCGCGCACTGGCGCTATGTCGTTTCCAAGAGGTGAAGTCGCGACCCCTGCGTTTATGCCGGTAGGAACCTATGGTTCGGTCAAAGGTGTGAATCCCGATCAGGTGAAGGCAACCGGCGCTGAAATTATTTTAGGCAACACATTTCATTTAATGCTCAGACCTGGCACCAAAATTATTCGTCAGCATGGCGATCTCCACGATTTTATAGGCTGGGACAAACCTATCCTGACGGACTCTGGCGGCTTTCAAGTGTTTAGCCTAGGTGAAATGCGCAAGATCTCTGAAGAAGGGGTTAATTTTCGCTCCCCCGTTGACGGCGCTAAGATCTTTCTGGGGCCAGAATCGGCCATACAGGTTCAGCATGAGCTAGGCTCAGATATCATTATGGCATTCGATGAATGCACGCCTTACCCAGCTACCGAGAGCGAAGCCCGGGTCTCTATGGAGCTATCTATGCGTTGGGCCGAGCGCTGTGTGGCTGCCCACGGTGACAACCCAGCGGCCTTGTTTGGCATTGTTCAAGGCGGTATGTATGTTGATCTGCGCAACCAATCCATAGCTAAGTTACTGCAGTTGGATTTTCCCGGTTATGCCATTGGCGGTCTGTCAGTAGGCGAGCCGAAGCCAGAAATGCGTCACATAGTGGCCCAATGCGTTGAAAATCTGCCCAAGGCCAAACCGCGCTATTTAATGGGTGTAGGCACTCCCGCTGACATTGTGCATGCCGTGAGCCACGGTGTTGATATGTTCGACTGTGTGATGCCTACCAGAAATGCTCGCAACGCCTATTTGTTTACCTCAAAAGGCCTGTTAAAGCTGCGCAATTCCCAGTACCGCAGTGATACCGGGCCGGTTGATGAAAACTGCAGCTGTTACACTTGCCGAAACTTCTCCCGGGCCTACCTGCACCATTTGGATAAGTGCAAAGAGATTCTCGGGGCGGAACTTAATACTATTCACAATTTACATTATTATCAGACGCTTATGGGCGATCTGAGAGAGGCGATAGGGGCTGGAAGGCTAGATTCCTTCATCGTCAAATTTGAACAAGATCAGGCCGGTGAAGGCCTGTAGATGTTGCAACAGAGTGTAATTAGCCTGCTGAGGCCTTGAATTCCTGCGTATGAGACCAACAAAGGAAGCTAGATCAAGACGATCGGCAGATAAAACGCGCTTCGGCTACTTTCTTTACCATCGAATTTTTTTGCAGCTGGCAAAACACGTTATACTGCAAGAAAATTGCGTCAACCTTAAATGAACTAACGAGACTACTCATGAATTTTCTATTTCCTACCGCTTACGCTCAAGAAGCTGCGCAACCGTCTGCAACCTACAACATAATTCTGTTCGGCGGCATGATTGTTCTGTTTTACCTTATTTTATGGCGTCCCCAATCAAAGCGCGCCAAAGAACACAAGGAGCTCATAGGCAGCATATCCAAGGGCGATGAGGTAATGACTTCGGGCGGCCTGTTGGGCAAGGTTGTACGTGTCGACGAGGATTATCTTGCCTTGGAAGTCGCTGATGGCGTTGAGCTAAAAATGCAGCGGTCGTCGATTGCAGCAGCGCTTCCAAAAGGCACTATAAAGCAAATCTAAAACACGGGCGGCTCAAGTTGAGCGTCCTGTTTTAAATCCAAATAATTGAACACGTGCGATTCATTGCGGAAAACCTATGTTGAACAAATACCCCCTCTGGAAAAACCTTCTCGTGCTCTTGGTGGTGATTCTAGGCTTTGTCTATGCCATTCCTAATATTTATCCAGACAATGAAGCACTGCAAATCACTAACGAGAACGTTGTGCTTAGTGAAGCGGATCTTGCGGTTATCACAACAGCGTTAGAAGCGGCAGAGGTTGAAGTCTTTGGCGAGGAAGTGGATGAGTCGAGTATTTTGATAAGGTTTAATAGCGTTGATGATCAGCTTAGGGCGAAAGCCGCCATCGAAGCCGCCTTGACCGACGATTATCTTATCGCGCTAAACTTAGCCCCGACCACGCCTGCATGGCTGCAGGCCATCGGCGCGCGCAAAATGAGTTTGGGTCTGGATTTACAGGGCGGTGTGCACTTCCTGATGGAAGTTGACATGGAAGCAGCTTTGCAGCGCCGCATGGAAGACAACCTGTCAAACGTGCGCACTATTTTAAGGGAGCTACGCATTCGTAGCCGCGGCCTGACGATTATCGACAACACCCATTTAGAGGTCCGCTTCGCCAATGCCGATGACCGCATAAAAGCGAGACGCGAGCTGAATACCAGCTTTCCAGAAATTCAGTTTCAAAACCGAGACTCTGGAGAGCTTGCAATCCTTGATATGCGCTTAACCCCCGATACTGTGCTGCAAATTCAAAGGGACACTATTCAGGCCAATCGGACAACCTTATTCAATCGGGTTGATGCTCTAGGGGTGTCTGAACCCACAGTTCAGCAGCAGGGCTCGAACCGTATCGTCGTTGAGCTGCCTGGGGTTCAGGATCCCGCTCAGGCTATTCGTATTCTGCAGCGTATCGCGACCCTTGAGTTTCACTTAGAAGCACCCTTGGGCGCACCGCGCACGTCCTATGAAACCTATCAAACCCCTGATGGTTTGATGGTGGATGTCGACAACGATGTAATTCTTCAGGGTGACCGTATTAGCAGTGTGCGTTCAACCCTGGATCAAAACAGTTTGCCACAGGTGCAAATTAACCTTGATGGCCAAGGCGGCAGTCAGATCAATCGGGTAACCCGAGAGAATGTTGGTCGCATGATGGATATCCTGTTAATCGAAACTAAATCGCGGACCAATGTTTCTCTTAATGCTGAAGGGGAAGAGGTTGAAGAGGTAGAGTTTTACGAAGATAAGCGCTTAATTAGCCACGCGACAATTATTACAGCCCTGCCCAGAACTTTCGTCATCACAGGGCTCTCCAGCAGGGAAGCCAATGAGCTTTCGTTACTCATTAGTTCCGGGTCGTTAGCGGCTCCAATGACGATTGTAGAGCAGTCGGTTATTGGTCCTTCTATGGGGCGTGAAAACCTAGAACAAGGCATGTTAGGTGTTCAAGTCGCGGCGGCGTTAGTCGTGCTGTTTATGCTTGCCTATTACCGTGTGTTTGGTTTGGCAGCTAATGCGGCGTTGATCATGAATATTCTGATGATATTCGCCGTCATGTCCATCATTTCGGCGACTCTGACATTGCCGGGCATCGTTGGTATCGTGCTGACAGTGGGTATGGCGGTCGATGCCAACGTACTTATTTTCTCTCGTATCCGGGAGGAGCTGGCAGAAGGCG
>CAYGSO010000043.1:0-2550 GCA_964352445.1 uncultured Pseudohongiella sp.
GCCTGTCTGCCTGTCTGCCTGTCTGTCTGCCTGTCTGCCGAGGTAAAGATAACCCAGACCCGCCGCGTTATACACCGCGTTTGCCAGTATCTTTTCATCTGGCCATTGCAATGCTCTAGCGCCGCCCCCAAATCTGCACTATCCCGGAGGCTGGATTCTCTATTTCCAACCCTTTCTGCCTGGCCGGTTCTGACCATCTGTTTAGTTTTAGATCGTCTTCCTGAAGGAGGGTGCTTTCGTGCCCAATAAATCTTATTTTCTCCGCCCCTTAGGCGACCATGTGGCCGTGCGTCGGCTAGACCCAGAAACAGTATCTTCCGGCGGCATAGTCATTCCAGGCTCTGCTACTGAAAAACCTAGCCAAGGCAAAGTGCTGGCTGTAGGCCCAGGTGTTCGCCTGAAAAGCGGCAAGCTTGCCCCCTTAGCTGTGCAAGTTGGTGATCATGTCCTGTTTGGCAAATATTCAAACAATGAAGTAAAAATCAACGGGGAGGATGTTTTAGTGCTTAAAGAGTCAGACATTCTCGCCACCCTGACCCAGCCAAAAATTGTAAGTAAATCACCGGAGAAAAAGGCATGACCGCCAAAGAATTTCATTTTTCCAACGATGCCCGTATGCGAATGCTTAAAGGTGTCAATATTCTAGCCAACGCCGTCAAAGTGACTCTCGGGCCTAAAGGCCGCAATGTTATTATCAGTCAAAGCTGGGGCTCTCCTAAAATAACGAAAGACGGTGTCACCGTCGCCAAAAGTATCGACTTGGCTGACCGCTTCGAGAACATGGGCGCTCAGATGGTAAAAGAAGTAGCCTCCCAAACCGCCAGCGTCGCCGGTGATGGCACCACCACCGCCACCGTTTTAGCCCAAGCCATAATTCGCGAAGGCTATAAGTCTATCTCTGCCGGCTACAACCCAATGGATTTGAAACGCGGCATTGACGCTGCTATCAAGGCAGCCACCGAAGAACTCAAGAAACTGTCTAAACCCTGCAGTGACGGCAAAGCTATTGGCCAAGTGGCGACCGTGTCTGCCAATTGGAATACTGATGTAGGCGACATTCTGGCTCTGGCTATGAAAAAGGTAGGCAAAGACGGGGTTATCACAGTTGAAGAAGGCAAGTCGCTAGAAACCGAGCTAGAGCTTGTCGAAGGCATGCAGTTTGATCGTGGCTATTTATCTGCGTACTTTGTGAATAATTCAGAAAAAATGCTGGCTGAGTTAGAAGACCCCTATGTGCTTCTTTATGACGGCAAAATTACCAACGTGCGAGAAATACTCCCGCTGTTGGAAAGTGTGGCTAAGGCCGGCAAAAGCCTGCTCATCGTCGCCGAAAATATTGAGGGAGAAGCGCTAGCCACCTTAGTGGTAAATACTCTTCGGGGCATTATCAAGGTGGCTGCGGTAAAAGCCCCTGGCTTTGGCGATAGCCGTAAAGCAATGCTAGAGGATCTAGCGGTAATAACCGGAGGCACGCTAATTACCGAGGAATTGGGCATCAGCTTAGAGACAGCTGATATCCAAGACCTAGGCAGCGCCAAACGGGTTGTCGTTAGCAAAGACAACACCACCGTCGTCGGTGGCACCGGCGCTAAAAAACTTATCGCTGCACGGGTAAAACAGATTCGCGCTCAAATCGAGAGCAGCAGCAGTGACTATGATTCAGAAAAGCTCCAGCAACGAGTCGCCAAGCTAACTGGCGGTGTTGCGCTGATTAAGGTGGGTGCTGCAACTGAAATAGAAATGAAAGAGAAAAAAGACTTGGTCGACGACGCCCTGCACGCCACACGCGCAGCGATCGAGGAAGGCATCGTCCCTGGTGGCGGTCTCGCCTTAATTCGCGCGGCTGATGCGATTAAGGGCAAGGTAATCACCGCCAATGCTGACCAGCAAATTGGCGTGGATATAGCCTTGCGCGCAATGGAAGAGCCCTTTCGACAAATCGTTGCCAACGCCGGTGTTGAAGCCAGTGTCGTGCTGAGCAAAATACGTAGCAAAAAAGGCAACCATGGCTACAACGCACAGACCGAAGAGTATGAAGATTTGGTGGCTGCTGGGATTATCGACCCTACCAAGGTAACCCGCACAGCGCTGCAAAATGCAGGCTCAATTGCTGGGCTGATGCTCACCACTGAAGTCATGATCTCCGACAAGGCCAGTAAGAAAGAAAATGCTGCCGTTGATGATGTTCCGGATATGCCGGACTATTAAACCGCTAAGGTAGCTTGGGCAGACCAACCGATAGTATCTATTGGCTTGGTCTGCCTTATATTTTTAACGCGTGTATATCCATCACCGAATAGGGCGCCGGCTTGCTTTAGCGAATATGCAGATTAGCCCGCCTAGTTGTTTGCATTAACGAGTGCGCAAAAAAGCCCTCCCGCTGGTTTGCTTTGACGAGCTTACAATAGTGTCAGCACCGTGGCCTGCTGTTACAGATCTGTTTGATGTTCTTAAATTTACCCAACACCGAATAAGCCCAGCAGCTTGCTTTGGTGAGCACGCGATAGTGTCGGCACCTCGGCCTGCTTTTACGAATCTGTTTAATGTTCT
>CAYGSO010000043.1:2650-5760 GCA_964352445.1 uncultured Pseudohongiella sp.
GGCCTGCTTTTACGAATCTGTTTAATGTTCTAAAACTAGCATTTGATCCGCGCCGAATAGGCCCGGCAGCTTACTTTGACGAGCACATAAAATAGCCCACCCTTGGCTTGTATTAACGACGACGCAAAAGAGCCCGCCTGGTGGCTTGCCTCAACTATTACGCAAGATAGTCCACCCGCTTTTCAACTGCCCCGAACCTTTAAATGAAATACACGCCGTGATTTTTAGCGGTGCTTGCTATTAGATCTGCCTCAGATTCGCTCCAAGTAGCGGCACTGTTTGCACCCTACTCCAAACTGAGTTCAGTGCCACTGGAAAAATGTCTGGCTTGCTGAGTTATCGGATCAATAAACTCAAGCTGCTGCGCTAGTAGCTGCAACGGCTTGTCGTAGTCGTCGTGCTTATCTGCATCGAGCAAGGTTGGATAATAGGTATCGTTCAATATCGGCCAGCCCAGACTTTGCATATGCAGACGCAGCTGGTGGGTCTTACCGGTTATCGGGTGCAGTTCAAACAGGGCTTTGGCCGATGAGCATTGCAAACAACGAATCCGAGAGTGGCTGTTGCTTGAGCCTTCGGCGATATGCATCAAAAACCCTGTTCCGGTTTTTTCCAACCTGTTTCGGATTTCCCACTGCTGGTTTAGCAGCGGAGGTTGCTTGCCAACCTTAGCAATAGCCTGATAGGTCTTGCTGACCTGACGGTTTGCAAACAGCCGGTGGTAGTGCTGGCGGGACTTTGGCTCTACCGAAAATAGCACCAAGCCAGCGGTTGCCTTATCAAGGCGATGCAAGGCCTGCAGATGCTGATTACCTGTCTTATTTCTGAGGCGATTTTGCAGGCACTCATCAACCGCGCCACCGCCTGGTGTAACCGGCAAAAAATGCGGTTTAAACGCCACTAGCAGCAACTCATCGCAAAACAAAATTTCCTCTGTAACCGGAACCACTAACTCACATTCAACTTCCCTGTAATAGTAAACCCGCTGCTGAGCAGCAAAAGGCGAGTCTTCTCTAACTAGGCTGCCGTCATGCCAATGCACCTTGCCGTCAGCCATGCGCTGCCGCCAAACCTCGTAAGAAATGGCAGGAAACTGAAGCGCCAGAAATTCTAAAACAGTCGTCACTCCAGGATTGTTCTGCGGTAGGCTGAGCTTGGATGGGGTGCTGGCGATAGCCATATTTTTACTCTACATAAACTTGAACGGAGCACCTAACTTAACCAGTGATTACTCTCAAATTAGTAATACCTTAGTTCAAACTAGGGAGGGCGTGAAAACCACTACGTGAAAATTTAAAACTGCAGCCCTAACGGCTAGCACGGCTCTCATCACGCAGGGCTTTAAACTCAGAAGTCGGCAACAGCTCAGGCCAGCGGGAAGAGTTTGCCAAATCGTTGATGATAATTTGAAACAGTTCGATGTCCTGTACCGCCCCGCGAAGGTCCCAATCCGTGCTCCAGGCGTCACAGGTCTGGTGATAGCAGTTACCGGTGTATTCGGCAATCCATTGCTCTCCCGCTGCGCGCCCCCCTTCGATCAGATCCGAACCGCCCGCGATGCCCATAATAAGTAAAACCGGCACGCCACGCCGAGCTAATGAAAAATGATCGGCGCGGAAAAACAAACCATTCTGGGGCAGACTCTCGGCAGTGACAACCCGGCCTTGCACAGCCGCAGCGCGTCGCAGGTCTTGCTCTAACTCGCTTTGGCCTTCACCGACCTGAATGACATCCCGCGCCGGACCCGCGGTTTGCAGAATATCCAGAGTCAGGTTGGCAACAGTTGTTTCAAGCGGGAGAAGTGGGCTCGCGGCATAGGCTTCGGAGCCTAGTAATCCACTCTCTTCTGCGGTCCAAGCAGCGAATATGACGCTGCGCTGGGGCGCATCACCAGCGCTTAGCACGCGCGCAAGTTCCAGCACCCCTGCCAAACCAAGAGCGTCATCGTTAGCGCCAGGTCTCACAGTGCGACCCAAAGAGTCAGGCTCACCAACACCATAGGCATCCCAGTGGGCAGAGACCATAATTGACTCATCGGGACGTTGGCTTCCAGGCAGCATAGCAAGCACATTCTGGCTCTCAATGATTTCGCTGCTAACCCTCACATCCGCAGACAGACTTACACCGTCTAAAGTAAATGCGCTGAAGTCTGCGCGGCGCGCCAATCGGCGCTGCTCGTCTAGATCGAGGCCCGCGTTCGCGAAAAGTTCAGCAGCGGCGTCATCATGCAGCCAGCCTTGCAATAGCGGCGGCGCCAGACTACCAATTGGGCGCACAATCGAATAATTCTCGCCCGGAGATGATGAGGCGACACTCCAGCCATAACCTGCTGCCGCATCTTCGTGAATCACCAAGGCGGCAATGGCACCTCTTCTTGCCGCCTCCTCAAACTTGTAGGTCCAGCGGCCATAGTAGGTCATCCGCTTATCGCCGAAGAGCCCGCTCACCGCCTCATCCGGCGCGGCTGCGAAATCAGGGTCATTGACTAAAAATACGGCTAACTTGCCGTTGAGGTCGATATCGCCGAAATCATCCCACTGGCGTTCTGGCGCGTAGGCACCATACCCCACAAAAACGACTGGCGCGCTTTCGATCAACACTCGGTCCACTTCTTGGGTAGTGCTAAATTCTACATTCACACCCTGTTCAAGAATCAACCGGGATGTACCAACAGCTAAGCTAATCGAAGCAGGAGATTCAACTTGGGTGTGTAACAACGGCACTGCCTGAGTCCAGCCGCCACTGTCTCCGGCCGGGCGCAGATCAAGTTCTCGAAATCGATCGATTAAGTAGCTTACCGTGATCTCCTCTCCCGGCCCGCCTGGCGCGCGGCCATAAAACTCATCCGAAGCCAGCACCCGAACCGTCTCGGAAAGCCGGTCAGCATCAACTCTTAGTTCAGAAACCTCAGCAATCTGGCAAGCAAGCAAAGAACTAAACAGCAAACTTAAGCCAGACGTGCGGAAGATTTGCAGATCAAACATAAAAGTAAACTCGTATAATTGGGGGCATGGTGAAAATACAGTAGTTTCCCATGAGACGTTTGAAATCAGCTTAGAATACGCCTAGTGGTCCAACTACGGAACCACACGTACTCGATTTTTCACTTA
>CAYGSO010000043.1:5860-12142 GCA_964352445.1 uncultured Pseudohongiella sp.
TAGAATACGCCTAGTGGTCCAACTACGGAACCACACGTACTCGATTTT
The DNA here is from genome assembly GCA_964352445.1 of uncultured Pseudohongiella sp. GTDB lineage: Bacteria > Pseudomonadota > Gammaproteobacteria > Pseudomonadales > Pseudohongiellaceae > UBA9145. Next base: position 5,909 of record CAYGSO010000043.1, read on the forward strand.
TCACTTACACCATCCGTCAATTGCTGCTGTGTGCTGAGTAGGTTCAGAATAAAAGTAGAGTGGTTTCATACAAGGCGCTCCAAAATAGCTAAGAATCCACCTAATTCGACCATCTAGCCATCAAACTAGAAAACACTGCGGTGGGCAATGCGGTTTTTTGCTAATTTGGACCAGAGTATAGAGGCAGCGATTCCCCAGGAAGCGTTCTAGCAAGCCTTAGAATCGACCTTATTTAGCCCTCCAGCCAAAAAACTCAAATTGCTATAGCGAGCAATATGATTGTCAAAGCTGTTAATATTCTCATCGAGTTTCATTATGCTATGCCTGATACCTAACCGCACATAGGTTCTTACTATTGTATCAATCCCTAATCTACACTTTCATAAAAACCTGCGATATTTTTCAGACTCTCAGCAACTTACAGCACATAAAAATATACCGCTATAAAGTGACAACCGCTGCCTAGCAAAACAAACAGATGAAAAACGGCGTGGTTAAGCGGGATCATTTTCACACTATAGATTGCTGCTCCAAAAGTGTAAGCCAAGCCACCGGCAACTAGCCAGCTCAACCCTGCAGTAGAAAAATTCTCTATCAGAGGCCCTATGGCAAACACTATCAGCCACCCCATGAAGACATACATGAGAGTTGATAACAGCATATACTTGCCAGTGAAAAATAATTTCAAGGTAACTCCGGCAAGCGCCATGGCCCAACTCACACCAAATATAGCCCAGCCGGTTACACCCTCAAGAGTTATTAAGGTGAACGGCGTATAGGTGCCAGCAATGAGAACGTAGATGCTCGCATGATCGAGAATACGAAGACGCCCCCGGCGCACCAACTCCTTCGCACTGTGATAGGTTGCCGAGGCAGCGTACAGGAACATTAGACTAAAGCCAAAGATGCTAAAACTAACCACATGCAGAACACTGCCTAAGCTAAAAGCACGCTCAAGTAGCACTACCGTGGCAACTACGCTAAGAACGAAACCAATAGCGTGAGACGCAATATTAAGCGCCTCCTCGCGGGGCGAATAAACTGACATGGAAGGGATTTTGTTCATAGCTACTAAACTACCGCCTGTAATTTGATCAGACTAGAAATTGAGCAAGAACTCTATTGCTTGAGGCGATAAAGTCTAACACATTAGTTCCACGCAGCTACCGTAAGAAAAAGTCTATTTGGTAAAGATTATGGTCTTTTTACCATCAGCAATCACACGATTCTCGGCATGCCAGCGCACGGCTCTAGACAATACTTTTCGCTTTACTTGGATAGCGAGTTGCTGCAACTCTGGTATTGACAGACAGTGACTCACACGCACCACATCCTGTTCGACAGTCGGCCCTTGATCAAGTTCTGCTGTGACTTAGTGAAAGGTGTTCCCCATCAGTTTTACCCCCTTGTCATAGGCTTGGCGGTAAAGGTCTACGCCATCGAATGCAGGCAATAACGAATGGTAGATGTTGATTATTTAGTTGGCGTAACGTTTCACAAAACCTTCAAAGAGTTTGCATATAAACCGCTAAAATCACTAAATCGATTTCGCTAAGCAGTATGTCAATAGCCTCGTCTTTCGGACTCTTTTTTTATTGTCAGGACTCACTGGAATGCACTCAATCCGAAACCCACGCCTCTTAACTTGAGTCGCAAATCATCATGATTGCTTGTCACCATTTGCCTCCACAATAGACAGCATTCACTGCATGGTCAGCCACAGCCGCTGCATAAGCGCATGATCAACTTTCGAGACGAATAGGACAACTTGGGGCCTATTTTCAGCTAGTGTCAGAGCCCAGGGCATGCTGTGGGCATGAGCGACACTGTCCGAAAAGGATTTCGCCAATGTGCTATGACCCTCTTCTAGCCCGAGCAATTAAAATTCAAGTCAAAGAAAAGAACTGCCCCCTAGGCATACCGCTGGAATGCTCTTCAAGATCGCCTATATTTGCGCCTTCGTGACGCAGAAAGCTCGACGCCTGAGAGATAATGCCGTATCGACCTGTGCAAACTATAATCAGCCGGCCGACATGCAGTATTTTCGGTGACGTCCATGCATAAGCCTCTCTATAAGCTCCGCGCTGACGTTTCTTGTGAGAGGGTGTAGCCATGACAGAACCACCCTTGACGCACCATACCCCATTAGACTAGGCAATAGACAATTATTCACAAGCATGCTGTGGTCATTTGCTGAGGACACCCTTTTTGATGGGAGACCTTACCCACAAGGTGATGCATTCATACTGACGATACAGTACAGTTCACCACTTGGCCGACCGCACAACTCAAACATCAACCTTTCGCAATTTTTTTAATCCATGACTAGACCCTCCCCAACCGACTACGACGTAATTATCCTCGGCGCAGGTGCTGCAGGGCTTTTCTGCGCATTCACCGCTGCTAAGCGTGGGCAACGGGTTCTAGTGTTAGAGAAAGCCAACAAGATCGGTAAGAAAATTTTGATGTCCGGTGGCGGCCGCTGCAACTTCACCAATCAATTTGTGGAGCCTGCCAACTTTATCTCCAACAATCCACATTTTTGCAAATCGGCATTGAGCACCTATACCCAATGGGATTTCATTGCCTTGGTAGAACAGCATCAAATTGAATACGAACAACGCAAACATGGCCAACTGTTTTGTGTGCAGTCAGCGAAAGATATTGTAGCAATGCTACAGCTTGAGTGTGAGCGGTCCGGTGTTGCGATTAGAACCCACTGTGACATCAAAAATATTGCCCACATATCAGCCGACGCTGAATCCAAGCCGTATACTGTTGAAATAGACCACGGAAAATCTGAGCCCAGAACTGCGCATCAATTTCGCTGTCACTCGCTAGTGGTGGCCAGCGGCGCGCTATCGGTTCCCACTCTCGGCGGCAGCGGAATTGGTTACGAGATCGCCGCACAGTTTGGGCTTACACTCACTGATAAACGCAGCGGCTTAGTGCCTTTTATTTTTTCAGATTTCATGAAACCCCTGTGCGAGCGCTTGGCAGGTGCGTCACTAGAAGTTGCAATTTACTGCAATGGACACGCATTCACCGAGCAGCTGTTGTTTACACACCGCGGCATCAGTGGTCCTGCTGTGCTGCAAATTTCCAGCTATTGGCGCGAAGGCGATATCATTGAGGTCAACCTGTTGCCTGGTCTTGATGCCGTTGAATGGCTGTTGCAGGCCAAGCGCGACAAGGTAAAAGTTCAGCTTAAAACTTTTCTTAACCAAAAACTGGTAAAGTCTTTAGCAAACGAACTTCAGGCTTTATGGTGGCCACAGCAAATAGAAAAACCCCTACTTGAATTTTCCGACAAGCAACTACGGGCGATTGGCGAGCAGCTCAACTGTTGGCAATTAAAACCCTCAGGTACAGAAGGCTATCGGACCGCAGAGGTTACTCTTGGCGGCGTGGATACAAATGGCGTGAGCTCTAAGACTATGGAAGCGAAAAACCAGCCTGGCCTGTATTTCATTGGTGAAGTTTTAGACGTTAGCGGACATTTGGGTGGCTTCAATTTTCAGTGGGCGTGGTCGTCAGCCTATGTTGCTGGGCAGGTTGTATGAGCTAAGCCAATAAACTCAGCTTTGCCTTAGGCAAATTGACCTGCGACCTCGCCTCCTTGCCAGTGGTTGCTTGCTTCTGCGGCAGTCAGAAGAATGTAAAGCCCACGCTATGGCTGTGGCTCTAGGGATTAACAATACAATATTGGTGAGCTAAACCTACCGCGGATTGAGATGGATGGCTTGGCTTGCGCCCAAGTGAAATAACAGCTACCTACCCATCTATAATGGATTTTGGCAAAGTAATGAGTTGGTACTCATAGCGTAGCTTAGTATCTAGTTGGGCCAGATTATAAAACTGCCCAAAGGCGTTCGTACTGGCGAATCCAGCTTTTCCATTGTTTCACGAAGGACCTTAATATCGTCAACGCTCAGCGGTAGCTGATGTTCATTTGCTTGAAAGGTTGTTCCAATAGGATAATCGGAGTTAGGAACCGCACTCATTTCGATGTGTGTTCCCAACACATATGACACTGATTTTTGGCCCACCCATTCAGCCAGCCTTACTATACTGTTTCGGTACTCGAGCCAATCACGAACATAAAGCCTGCCGGGGTACAGCGTGTCTCCAGTAATAACCACTTTTGATTGAGTGTCGTAAAAAGCTAGATCATCATCACTGTGACCAGGAATTGGTAGAAGTTCTATTTCTCTATCTCCAAGTTCAATCACAGAAGTCTCGTTAGGCCAGTTTGAAAACCGGAAATAATTTTGTACCGAACTTTGGCCCACCTCAACTACTGACATGTCTTTTTGATTCTTCAGCGCGTCGTCTCCGAGGCGGTGATCACTATGGCCGTGGCTGTGGGCAACCAATATTGGCAGATCGGTTATTTCCCGTATCAATTCTGCGAGTTTAAAAGCAGCAGTGGTAGTTGCGCCTGTATCGATTAACAGTCCCCTTTCTTCACCAACAAACAAATACACGAACGGGCCTTCGTAGTGTGAGCATTTATTCTGACGAAATATGAACGACTGGGCTTGGTACTCAACTTGCTGCCATTCTTGATAGTCTGCTTCTGAATTCGCACTCTCACAGTCATCAGACCCATGAATCCAATCTACTGACTCTAGATCGACTAAAAAGTCAGAATGTAAAAGAGATTCAGTGACGGTTTGCGGCTGAGCCTGAGCCGTGAAACTCGATAGGGACAAAATAAAAGTTGCGCAAGCATAAACATTGAAGCTTAGTTTTCTATATTCAATCTGCATATTCTTCTCTACTGGAAATTGCTCAAACCCAATTATTCGAAACCCATATTGATCTATATAGCAGGCTTTTAAGGGAGATTATAGATCCAGCAACTCCGCGAGGCTTGACACTTTATAGGTAGCCTGCGCACCTTCAGCGCCGCCCCCGGTTCTACCAAACACATGCCCTGGCCGCTCAATCCAGACACAACTGAGCCCAAGCTCCGTTGCAGGCACGATGTCGGCACGCTTGCTTTGTGCAACATGGAGCACCCGCTCTTTCTCTATTCCTAGCGCTCGAAGGTCGGCTAGTGCTGCCATAAAGTGAGCTTTGTCTGGCTTATAGGCACCCACTCTCTGGGCGGTCACCGTAATATCAAAAGTCAATCCAAGGCTGCCGAGTATTGCGGCAAATGACGCATCGTCAATGTTGCTAAGGGCCCCTAGCACCAGCGAGTGTTGCTTGAGCCCTCTCAGTGTTGCCAGACTATCGGGAAATGCCCGATGGCTTGCGGCGATGTCACCAAACTCGGCTCGCAGCATTTCAGGAAGAATGCATTCAAACTCTAGCGACATTGCGTCCAAGGTGCGCTTTAGTACCTCGGGATATCGCCATGCCGGGCGCTGGGCCTGTAGCGGTTGACGTAAACGATCATAGATTTCAAGCAGAGTGTTATCCGGTATAGAGCACCCCTGCTCTTGAGTCCAGCGACGCAGAAAGTGCAGAATCTCAGGTTCCCAATCAACAATGGTACCGTAGAAGTCGAAAGTTACCGCGTCGAAATTTGATAACTTCAAACCTTCTGCCATGGACCTGACTCCCTACTAGCTTTTGACGCTTAGCGGTTTACTTATGGCTACCGTCACATAACGGTTGTAATGCTGTGCTCTTGCAGCCGCAGAAAAAGACTTTTTTAGATTCCGTTGCCTCATACTTTACCGGCACAAAATCGCTGCCCTTATGAGCGCCATCGCAAAAGGGTTGATTTTTACTTTGGCCACAGGCACACCAAAAATAGGATTTACCTGACTCAACTTCAATTGGAAAAGGTGTATCTGACGCTCTAGTAGGATCACTCATTTTTATTTTCCTTGCTCATTTTAGGTAGTGAAAAAGCAATAATAGGGACTGTGCGTTGGACAAGCCCTGCTTGGCTATTTGCTTATAGATTGGGTTCTTATCTCGAATTAGTGAGACGTGTTTAGAATGCATACTCTGAAGCTGCCCCCAATTCGTTGTGCAAAATACTCTAAAGCCATGTGATCTGCAATTCTCTATTTTGCTGGTTTGTCCGTGTCTAGATCGGATCCAAGAGCAGGTGGCATTTTTGCCGTGCTTGAGTGAAGTCACTAAAACCGGCTTTTAACAGCGCAAGCCTGTCGGATTGAAAATCCCGGCATGGCCCTCGGATCAGTTTCAAATCTTGGTTTTGAGCTGCGAGCATGCCAGCAGAATAGCGGGGCTTTGTTGCCAAATTTTTAG
>CAYGSO010000043.1:12242-29874 GCA_964352445.1 uncultured Pseudohongiella sp.
TTTACGCGAACAGCAATAGTCGAATCAGAACAGTCAGATTAGGAGTGTCGCACCCCGAGAACCGGTTAAGGAAAATTTCATAGCTCGCAGTTCGTAGACAGAAGCCGCTTCTAGTAGAAGCTAAGCCATATCATCAGACCGACATGACTCCCCAAAATGGTGCGGTGCGCAGCGTTGCGTTGAACGCAGCGGCTTGGCGAGTAGCCGCTAAAGTTTTACACAGTAACTAGAACGCGCGCTGCATCCCGTATTGCTCGCGCTGCTTGACCCATCGCAAAATCAAAGTACTCTTAAGCGATACATCACTATCAATCAATTTTCGAGGATAAACAGCAATGCGCTTATCAGCACTTCTTGCAGCCGTTACTTTCGTTACGAGTTTGGCTCTTCATGCAGAGGTAACCGAGATTTCTATCTCTCTCCCTGCGGCGGAGCAGGCCTATACTGGAAGGCTGTTCGTTGCCTTTACTCGAGAGGCTGACACCGAGCCCAGACTTGCAATCGGTGATGAACCCGCACCTAGAAACGCATCACCGTTCTTTGCCGTCGATGTTGAGAATTGGCGCGGCGAAACCATTGAATTCCTTCCTTCTGCTGGTTTTCCCCACCAAATGATTTCCCAGCTTGAGGAGGGTGAATGGCGGGTGCAGGCATTATTCGATGTGAACGATGTGCTTTCCGATCTCGATTCACCGGGCAATTATTATTCTCTGCCCCAGTCTATTGAGATAGGGGCAGGCAATACTCAATTGAGTTTTAGTCTGACCGAGATCGTCCCTGCCGAGACCTTGCCGGCAGATTCACCGCTGCTTAAGTTTGTCCGCATCAGGTCTGACTTGCTGTCTCAATTTTATGGCAAGGATATTTATTTGCGGGCTTCGGTGCTGTTGCCGCCGAGCTATGACGAGGATTCAGATCAGCGCTATCCCGTGCTGTACCAAGTGGCTGGCCTCAATGGCCGCTATACCCGCAGCCAGCGGTTATTAAACGACAGCGAATTCATGGACTATTGGCTAGCTCCCTCCACTGAACCGGCGGTCATTGTGTTTCTTGACGGTGAATCGCCTTTTGGCGATTCCTACCAGATGAACAGCGCCGTCTCCGGCCCCTATGCCGATGCCAATTTCCTTGAGCTTTTCCCTTACCTTGCCGAACGGTTTCCAATTAACGACATCCCGTCTAACCGTTTCGTAACCGGCTGTTCCACTGGTGGCTGGGTATCCATGGCGCTGCAGATTCTTTACCCGGATTATTTCAATGGCGCCTACTCTCTTAGCCCAGATTCGCCGAGCTTCCGCGCATTTCAATTGGTTAATCTGTATGAGGATGAAAACGCCTTTGTCAGCGCAAGCGGCATGATGCGTCCCAGCGCTCGGTCCACCAATGGCGATCCAAGGTTCAGCATTTCTGATGAAGTTCATTTAGAGTCCGTCATTGGCCTTGGTGGCAGCTATGTCACATCAGGCAAGCAGTGGGGCGCGTGGAATGCGGTCTATGGACAGCCCGATGATCAAGGCAATCCAATTCCCGTATGGGATCAAGAAACAGGCGAAATCAACCCGGGAGTTGCTGCATCCTGGCGCCCCTGGGATTTGGACTATTACGTCCGAGAGAATTGGTCGAGCATAGGTCCCCAGCTGTCTGGCAAGCTTCAGTTTTGGATGGGCGACATGGACAATTACTACCTAACCAACGGCCTGCGCTTTCTAGAAGAGACACTCAACCTGATGGAAGCACCCGCAGCAAACGCCAAGTTTAACTGGCTGCCCTACCACGGACACTGCGGCTTCGGCACCCAAGTACACTACATCGACGTACTAAATGACATGGCCAAACGAGCAGCCGCAGAACCAAAGGGGTCAGAGTAACTTGATACTTTGGTTTGGTTTGCAAGTTACTCTGACCCCTTTGATTTGGTTTGGTGGCTCTGCTCATTTTTGGGGCGTGCGCACCAATTTAGAGCTATCAAGCGAGCAATTCAGGCGCAGATTAGTGCCGTTTGCCGCGTAAAGCGGCAATATTCAGGATTTTGGGAATTGGCACGGTGCGTGCAACCTCCTAGGCGCGGAGCAATTCTGGCTTTGGCTTCATGTCTGTTTATGGATGGAATCAAAAAGCTGGCTGCAATAATTTCACAATGGAGTGCTAGGGTTCCGGCATTACTAAAATGCGGCTGGTCCGAGAGCATTCGACCTTACAAACTGTGCTTGTCCACTGGGTAAGTGCAGCAGTCTCTGGCTATTGCAAGGTTACACGGCGGGACAAAAGCCCGGGAGGATACACTGACACGAGTCAGAATTTTCTCTGCGTAACAATAATACTTGGAGACGTGACATGAGAGAGACCCTAACAAAAAGCCTAATCGCTATAGTGCTTGTAACTTCTGTAACGTTTGCCTCGCCGGTAACTCAAGCACAGCAGAATTTTAGCTTGTGTTGGTCAATTTATGTTGGATGGATGCCGTGGGAGTATGGTGATACGAACGGCATAATCAAGAAGTGGGCCGATAAGTACGGTATCGAGATTGATGTCGTGCAAATAAACGATTACGTGGAGTCTATTAACCAATACACGGCCGGACAGTTCGATGCCTGTGCCATGACAAATATGGATGCACTAACTATCCCAGCGGCTGGCGGTGTGGATTCAACGGCTGTCATAGTTGGTGACTTCTCCAACGGCAACGACGCAATTATTTTGAAAGAAGGCTCTACTCTCGCGGACATTGAAGGCCAAGACGTTAATCTTGTTGAGTTGAGTGTCTCTCATTACTTGTTGGCTCGAGGCTTAGAATCTGTCGGTTTAAGCGAGCGTGATATCACCGTCGTCAATACCTCTGACGCCGATATGGTGGCAGCTTTTACTACCAGCGGCGTTACCTCCGTAACCACTTGGAATCCATTGGTGAACGAGATTTTAAAGATGCCTCGTGCTACCAAGGTGTTTGATAGCTCGCAAATTCCTGGCGAGATCATTGATACCCTGATGGTGAAAACCGAAGTGCTCGAACAGTTTCCTGAACTTGGCAAAGCCTTGACCGGTGCTTGGTATGAAATCATGGCAGCCATGGAAAACGATGTTGATGTCCGCGCACATATGGGTGAAGCCTCCGGTACAGACTTAGCTGGGTACGAAGCACAATTGGCAACGACTCAGATGTTTTACTCGTCAGCCGAAGCTCTGGCCTTCGTCAACAGCCCCGACCTAAAGACGACCATGGAGTACGTTGCAAACTTCTCTTTTGATCATGGCTTGTTAGGAGAAGGTGCGGCGGATGCTGGTTTCATAGGCATTGAAACTCCGGCGGGCGTGTTCGGCAATAGCAGCAATATCCAGCTGCGTTTCGACCCTTCATTCATGCAAATGGCCGCAGAAGGCAAACTGTAAAATCCTTAGGCGGTTGATTCCGGCCTGATGATTAGTCGCTCGAGAGAATAACGTAATGCAAAGGCTCATCAATCTTCAGCCAAGTCGCGCGCTTAAAACCGCGCTGGGCATTATCCCATTTCTGCTAATATTACTGGTCTATCAGGTCAGTTCTGATAGCCGGAAAGCCGAGAATGAGCAAGACAAACTGCTGCCGAGCTTTGCCGAGATTGCTGACGGCATAGACCGGATGGCGTTCCAAGCTAGTAAGCGCACCGGTGAATATGTGTTCTGGCAGGACACCAAAAGTAGCCTCGACCGCTTAATCAAAGGCATCTTGATTGCGGCGTTTATTGGCTTAATCGTTGGCCTGGCAGCAGGGTCTATTCCAATGATTGCCGCGCCTCTGAACCCACTCATTACTGCCGTTTCACTAATTCCTCCACTTGCCATACTGCCCGTTTTATTTATCGTATTCGGCTTGGGTGAACTGTCAAAAGTCATGCTCATCGTTATTGGCGTGTCTCCATTCTTGATTAGGGATATTCTGCAGCGCACTCAAGAGCTACCTCGGGAGCAGTTGGTCAAAGCCCAGACTCTCGGTGGCAACAGTTGGCAAATAATTCTGCGGGTGATCCTTCCACAGATACTCCCGCGCCTAATTGATGCCGTTCGCCTTAGCCTTGGTGCGGCGTGGTTGTTCTTAATCGCGGCTGAGGCGATTGCCTCAACCGATGGCCTCGGCTATCGAATATTTCTAGTTCGTCGCTATATGTCGATGGATGTCATCCTACCCTATGTGGTTTGGATTACTTTTTTGGCGTTCATGGCAGATTGGTGCCTACTGAAACTCAGTCGATTCGTGTTTCCTTGGTACCACGAGGATAATTAGGGCAGCGGTGTGAGTGCATTCATAGAATTAAATAAAATTTCCAAGCATTACGGCGACAACGTAGTGCTGGAAAACCTCAGCCTAACAGTTAAGGAAGGCGAGTTTGTCACACTCGTTGGTGCCTCCGGCTGCGGTAAAAGCACGTTTCTTAAATTACTTTTAGGAACAGAACGCGCCTCTTCTGGTGAGCTTTTATTGGCAGGAAAACCCATTGGTCATGAGCCTAGTTCAGACCGCGGCATCGTATTTCAACGTTACTCGGTGTTCCCCCATCTGAATGTTCGAGAAAACGTTGCCCTCGGTTTGGAGTTTGAGCAAAGCCCTTGGTTAGGCCGCCTTTTTGGTGCACGTCGAAAAGAAGCGTTGGCGCAGGCTGATGAATTGCTTGTTGCAGTTGGTCTCGACCAAGCTCTTAACAAGTATCCCCATGAATTGTCAGGCGGCATGCAGCAGCGGCTAGCCTTGGCGCAAGCGTTGATCAAAAAACCCAAGATACTACTTTTAGATGAGCCGTTTGGCGCATTAGATCCCGGCATTCGCAAAGACATGCACGAACTTGTTTTAGGGCTTTGGCGCAAATACCAGCTCACCGTCTTCATGGTGACTCATGATCTGCGAGAAGGCTTTCACTTAGGCAGCCGACTTTGGGTCTTCGACAAAGTGCGGCACGACCCCCATGCGCCGAATCGGTTTGGCAGCACTATTACCTTCGATCTGCCGCTGCGCTCCCAAGGTTCCCCCGTTGATTCTGAAGATTTCAACACTATTAGTAACCACCTGTCCGCGGCTGCGGCAACTTAGATTTTTGGATTGACAAAAAATGAACAAACAAACCCTATTCCCGGACTCTTACCAAACTGTCCTTGCAGCTGGCGCCCATTGGTCACTTTATGTGCGCAAGGGGATGCAGCTGAAATTGACCGACCTAGAGGGTGGTGCAAACGTTGGTATGCTGTTCTATAACCCAACCTTGTTAAGCGAAAAATACAATGCACCTGACACCCTAAAATGCCAGCATACGTTCAAGCTCACCAAGGGACACTGTCTCTATTCCGACATGGGCCGCGTATTTGCATCGATTATTGACGACTCCTTTGGCTGGCACGATACCATGTGCGGGAATTCTCACTCTGGCCACGTCGCAAGCCAATGGGGCGAAAGAAACTACCAGGATCAGCGCAACGACTGGCTACAAAATGGCTTTGATGCTTTTTTGGTTGAGCTCACAAAATATCAGCTAAAAAAACAAGATCTAGCATCGAATCTAAATTTCTTTTCGCAGGTCTCCACCAATGAGGAAGGCCAACTAAGTCTCTCGAGGCAGAGCCAGGCCAACGACAGCATTACGCTGCGCTTTGAAATGGATACTCTAGTGGTCATGCACACCTGCCCCCATCCGCTGAATACTGAACAAGACTACCCACGCAAACCGGTTCAGATTGATCTAGAAAAAGCTGAACCCGTGCAATCCGATGACCTATGTTTGAATCTTTGTGACGAAAATCGCCGCGGATTTCACAACAACGCGTTGTATCACTTAGGGATGTGAGTAATAGCTATGATTAAAGAAAGTGAATTGGCATTATCCAGCGCCAGAGCTCGGACAACCGTGGACGCTGGAGACTACTTTATCCAAACCATTGCGGCGGGTGAAACCATTCGAATAATCGACTTGGAAGGCAATCAAGCCGCAGACACCTTGTTCTACAACGCTCAGGACCCTAGTGAGCGCTATAGTGCTAGTGACACGATTCGGGAACAGGCCGCGCTTTATCTCACTACCGGGTCTATGTTGAAAACAAACCTAAACAGAGACCTAATTGAGATTGTTGCCGACACCTGTGGCCGCCACGACACTCTGGGCGGTGCCTGTTCAACAGAGTCCAACACCGTGCGTTACGACCTAGAAAAGCGCTGCATGCACGCCTGCCGAGACAGCTGGATGTTAGCCATAGCTGAACACGAAGAATATGGCTTACAGAAAGAGGACATCGGCCACAACATTAATTTTTTTATGAACGTGCCAGTTACCCCAGATGGCGGGCTAGAGTTTGCTGATGGCGTCTCGGCGCCGGGCAAATACGTTGAACTAACTGCAAAAATTGATACCATTGTACTTATCTCTAATTGCCCGCAGTTAAACAATCCCTGTAACGCGTACAACCCTACGCCGATAGAGGTGGCCATCTGGGCCGCTAGTTAAACCGAGAAAAAAGAAAGAACCCGCAGGACGACCTGTCGGCGTTTCCATAAAACCTGGGACGACCCACGTCAGACAGAGAAACATTATGTTTAAACGTGTACTCATTGCTAATCGTGGTGCCATTGCCACGCGTATTATTCGCACCCTCAAAAAACTAGACATCGAATCTGTGGTTGTTTACCACGAAAAAGATCAGGACAGTTTGCATGTTCAACTCGCTGATATTGCAGTGGGCTTAGGCGGCGGCTCCGTTTCAGATACCTATTTGAACCAGGACAGACTTATTCAGATAGCACAGGAAACGAATGCGGATGCTGTTCACCCCGGCTACGGCTTTTTGAGTGAGAATCCAAATTTTGTCGAGAAATGCGAGTCCCACGGCCTGAAATTTGTTGGCCCAACGCCCCAGCAAATAAACGTTTTTGGTTTAAAACATTTGGCCAGAGAAGCCGCTGAAAAAGCCCAGGTTCCTTTATTGCCTGGCTCTGGCGTTTTGAAAGATCTCGACAGCGCATTGCAATGGGCCGAAGAAATTGGCTTTCCCGTCATGCTGAAAAGCAGTGCCGGCGGTGGCGGCATTGGTATGCAGGTGTGCTGGGAAGTCGATACTTTGAAAGAAGCTTGGGAGAGCGTAAAGAGGCTGAGTGCTAATTACTTCTCCGACGACCGAGTTTTTCTGGAAAAGTTTATCGACAACGCCCGTCACATTGAAGTTCAGGTGTTCGCCGATGGCAAGGGCGACGCTATTGCACTGGGCGAGCGGGATTGCTCGGCTCAACGCAGAAATCAGAAAGTGATTGAGGAGTGCCCTGCGCCTAATCTAACCCCAGAACTGCGCGAGAAGATGCACCGAACAGCCGAGGAATTGATGGCGTCGGTCAACTACCGCAATGCGGGCACCGTTGAATTCATATTCGATGTAGATCAGCAGTCATTTTACTTTTTAGAGGTGAATACTCGCCTGCAAGTTGAGCATGGCGTCACCGAAGAAGTGTTCAAGGTCGACCTGGTCGAGTGGATGCTAAAACTCGCAGCAGATGAGTTACAGCCGCTAGAGTCGATCCGGCCAACCTTGAAGCCTTCTGGGCATTCAATTCAGATGCGCCTGTATGCCGAGGATACTCAGCAAGATTTCCAGCCTAGCGCCGGATTATTGTCCGAGGTCGATTTCCCGCAAGTAGAAGGTTTGCGAGTTGATACTTGGGTGGAAGCCGGCGTCGACGTTCCTTCTTTATTCGATCCTATGCTGGCCAAACTAATTGTGTCAAAGAACACTCGAGAAGAGGCTATTGCGACACTGACTGAGGTTCTTCACCAAACTCGCATCTATGGCATTGAAACCAATCTAAGCTATGTGGCATCCGTGTTAGAAACCGATTGCGCAAAGTCTGGGCAGCTGCTAACCAAAACTCTCGCCTCCCATTCGTTCCGCCGACCGTCACTGCGCGTGCTCAGTGCTGGCACCCAAACTACAATACAAGATTTTCCTGGCCGACAGGGTTACTGGCATGTTGGAGTTCCCCCCTCTGGCCCAATGGATTCTTTGTCATTTCGCTTAGCCAATCAATTGCTAAACAACCCAGCGGATGCTGCGGCAATTGAAATTACTTTAAGCGGGCCTACGCTGCAGTTTGAATCCGACACCGTAATCGCCCTAACCGGCGCTGACATGCAGGCCGAGATTGATGGCCAGTTAGTCACCAGATATCAGTCTGTACCTGTTTGCGCCGGCCAAATTCTTACCATCGGAAAAGTGAGCGGCTTTGGTGCCCGAGGCTACCTAGCTATTTCTGGTGGAGTGCAATGCCCTGCTTATCTTGGGTCAAAATCAACCTTTACCCTTGGTCAGTTTGGTGGCCATGCAGGCCGAGCACTGCGAACCGGTGATGTATTGCATTTGCTTGAGCCTATAAGCACTGAGCCCCAGAAAATGCATGCGCCTGACATTCCCGAGGTTTTGGAACTTCGAGTTATATACGGACCTCATGGTGCACCCGACTTTTTCACTGACGAAGACATTCGGGTATTTTTCTCCAGCCAATGGCAGGTACACTACAACTCAAGCCGCACCGGTGTTAGATTAATTGGCCCAAAACCAACATGGGCCAGACCCTCTGGGGGCGAAGCGGGTATGCACCCGTCAAACATTCACGACAACGCCTATGCTTTCGGCACGGTTGATTTCACCGGCGACATGCCGGTTATTCTCGGCCCAGACGGGCCCTCTTTAGGCGGCTTTGTTTGCCCTGCTACGGTTATCACAGCAGACCTATGGAAGCTGGGCCAACTGTCCTCTGGACAAACTGTGAAATTTGTCCCAGTCAGCTACGAAACTGCGGTTGCGGCCGAAGCTGCTCAAACAGCGGCAATTAGCGCACTAGAGGCGCCTGAATTTAGTCAGCACGATGCCTTGGCTGAGCTAAGCCAGCCGATCGTCAAACACTTGCAGTGGGAAGGCGATGATCTAATTTGTCGTTTAGCTGGCGACCATTTTTTGCTCATCGAAGTAGGCCCATTAGTGTTGGATATCCCGCGGCGGTTCAAAGTGCATGCGCTGATGCTGGAGCTGGAACGCCAAGCCGTAAAAGGCATAAGGGAGCTCACCCCAGGAATTCGCTCGCTGCAAATTCACTATGACAGCCAGCTAATATCGCTGAACGAGTTAACTGCAGTTATTGAAAAGACTGTCAGCGCTTTACCTACAGGCGATCTGACTGTACCTGGTCGAAAAGTCTATTTGCCGCTAAGTTGGGATGATGAGGCCTGCAAGCTGGCAATCAAAAAGTATATGCAGTCGGTGCGCCCCGACGCGCCTTGGTGTCCGAGCAACCTTGAATTCATTCGGCGCATGAACGGCTTAGATTCGATCGACGCTGTCAAAGAAATTGTTTTCAATGCATCCTACCTGGTGATGGGGCTAGGGGATGTTTATTTGGGCGCGCCGGTGGCAACGCCTATCGACCCCAGGCACCGGCTCATTACTACCAAATACAATCCTGCTCGAACCTGGACCGCCGAAAACTCAGTGGGCATCGGCGGCGCCTACATGTGTGTCTATGGAATGGAAGGCCCTGGCGGCTATCAATTTGTTGGGCGCACTTCGCAGATGTGGAACCGTTACAAAAAAACCACCGATTTTTCCAAGCCTTGGCTGTTGAGGTTCTTCGATCAGATTCATTTTTATGAGGTAACCCCTGACGACCTCGCCGAATTTCGCCGCGACCTGCCTAAGGGTCAAGTCTCCCTTCGTATCGAAGACTGTGAATTTTCGCTGTCCGAGTATCAAAGTTGGCTAGATGAACATGAAGAAAGCATAAGCGAATTCAAAGCCATGCGGGAGCAAGCATTTGATGAAGAGCTGCAGCGCTGGCGCGATGATGGCCAATTCACATTCGACGCACCCAATACATCTGAAACTTCGGCAGAGCTGAATGAAATCCCGGTGGGCATAACCGCCGTAGACAGCTCAATTTCAGGCAATGTGTGGAAGATCGATGTTCAGGAAGGCGATACCATCAGCAAAGGTCAGTCTCTTCTGATTTTAGAGTCCATGAAAATGGAAATCACCATCCACGCTCCTCAGGCAGGAAGGGTTAAGAAAGTATTGGTGCGCACCGGGCAAGATGTTCAGGCTGGTCAGTGTCTAATTTGGCTAGAGCAGGAGGCCGCGGCAAGCGATGACTAAGATACATAATTTAACAATAAAGGCAGTGCATGATTCTTATACCAGTGGCCAAGAAACGCCTGCGTCTTTGATTCTTAAATTGCGGGCACAAGCTTTGGCGCAAGCTAGCTTTAACGCCTGGATTTACCTGTTGAGCGAGGAAGAGCTGCAGGCCTATTTTGACCGTTTAGAACATAAGCCAATCGATGCAGCACCGCTTTGGGGAATACCCTTTGCTATCAAAGACAATATTGACTTGAAACAGGTAAGCACCAGCGCAGGTTGCGAAGCGTTTGCTTACTTACCCGAAGAATCAGCGACGGTTGTTGCACTGCTAATCGAAGCCGGCGCTATACCATTGGGTAAAACTAACCTCGACCAGTTTGCCACCGGCTTGGTTGGCACCCGCTCAGTGTTTGGCGAGGGTAAAAATGTTTTTAATCCGGACTACATAAGTGGCGGTAGCAGCGCAGGCTCCGCCATTGCAACGGCGTTAGGACAGGTTTCATTCGCTTTAGGTACCGACACCGCCGGCTCGGGCCGCGTACCTGCTGCTTTCAATAATCTGATAGGGCATAAGCCCACCAAAGGATTGCTAAGCACCGAAGGTGTGGTGCCCGCCTGCAAGTCTTTGGACTGTGTGTCAATTTTTGCCCTAACAGCCGAAGACGCAGTACAGGTTCTTGAAGTCGCTGCTCAACCTGACGACAAGGATCCCTATTCAAGGAAAAACACGGCGTTTAACTGCGCACCTTACTGGGGAGATGGGAAACCTGCAGCATTCAGTTTCGGTGTTCCAGATCAGCTTGATTTCGACGGCGATGCTGAGTCTAAGGGTTTGTTTCATGAAGCCTGCGAACAGCTTGTGAAGCTCGGCGGCAAAGCGGTGCCGATTGAGTTTGAACCTTTCCTAAAAACTGCAAGACTTCTATATGAAGGACCGTGGGTCGCCGAACGGGCTTGGGCAACTCAAGCTGTAGATCGGGCTGACATGCTACCGGTCATTCAAGAAATTTTAGCGTCAACACAAAAGTTTAATGTAATCGACGCCTTCGATTCTCAGTATAAACTGCAGGCATTAAAACGCCTTTGTGATCGTGAATTAAATAAAGTGGATTTTGTGGTAACCCCAACCGCTCCCACTTGCTATCTTCGCTCAGAGATCGAAAAGCAGCCGATTGCATTGAATTCAAAGCTCGGCACCTATACCAACTTTATGAACCTGCTTGACTACACGGCCACCGCCGTCCCAACCGGGCGATTAAGTTCAAAAGTCAGTTGGGGGGTCACACTCTTTAGCCAAGCCTTCACTGACATTCAGCTACTAAGTTTCTCTGGCGCATTGCAACGGCAGCTCAATCTGTCACTAGGTGCCACCCCATACTTGTTAAGCGAAGCCGCAAAGACCGGCCGAGTGGCTTCTGCAAAAACAGTCGACGTTGTGGTTTGCGGCGCCCATTTAATGGGTCAGCCGCTAAACTGGCAGCTACAGGACCGCGGCGCCGAACTCAAACTTAAAACATTCACAGAACCAGCCTATGCCCTATACGCACTTCCAGACGGCAAGCGTCCTGCACTGGTGCCTGCCAAAAATGGAGCCGCTATAGAAGTAGAAGTCTGGCGACTGCCAATGGCTGAATTCGGCAGTTTCGTAGCCGGCATTCCCTCCCCCTTAGGCATAGGCAAAGTCGCACTTGAGACCGGAAGCAGCCTTCCAGGATTTATCTGCGAAGAAGGCGGCATCACCGGCGCCGAAGACATCACACATTTCGGCAGCTGGCGCTCCTACCTCGC
Source organism: uncultured Pseudohongiella sp. (assembly GCA_964352445.1). Classification (GTDB taxonomy): domain Bacteria; phylum Pseudomonadota; class Gammaproteobacteria; order Pseudomonadales; family Pseudohongiellaceae; genus UBA9145. Next base: position 24,162 of record CAYGSO010000043.1, read on the forward strand.
AAGCAAAGGGGTCAGAGTAACTTGATCAATAGCAAGGCGCTCAGAGCCTGAGGAATTCGAAAGAAGTTTAGATATTTAACTCTGATTCAGTCTTATTCTTAATTTCTTACTAAGAAGCATTGATCGGTGGTTATAGGGAGTGGGCGGGATAATTACTTAGACACCTTTTCTAGTTTGGGCAGCACTGACCAAGTGTTTTGAGTGACAAGCGAATAGCATAACCGGAACATCTGCTTAGGATTGGCAGCCTGTTGGAGAGTTTTATCGTGTCATGCATTCACTCTATATAGCTAACGACCTGAATTTTATTGGCATTTTCTAAGGAACCTGCAGGATCGGAGATACCTTGTGTCGCTCCACACGCAAAACGAAGCAACGAGCGAGAACACCACCCCATTGATGCTGTGGTATTGGACTAGCTAGGTGAATACAGTTTTCAAGTTACTCTGACCCCTTTGCTCGTCTTTGTGCACGGTTTTGGAGCTAGCAGTGTCACATTGTTGGGCTTTTTGTTCCCCTGCCCTGTTGGTCCAAGTCTGGGTCACATCGAAAACTTTCGTCAGCCGCACGTTTTTATTTGGTGAAGAGGCTATTTAACTAACTGAAATATATATTTATTTTCTGGCTCGCGAGTAATTTCTTGGATTGCTGCCGGGTTTTTTTAAATCAAATTTTTTGCAATACAAAAGTGGCGAAGATTTTGCAGGTAAATGTGGATAAATACGGTTGTACTTTAAAGAACAGCGGAGATAATTGAATGAGCGACATGGCACACACAGTGGAGGAAGACTTAAAAGTCGCTCCATCTATTCCTGCCGAACGCCGGACCTTACACGACATTGTGTGGCGCTCTGTGCAGCCCGTTTTTGTCCTCGGGTCGATGATTCTTGTTGCTTTTATGGTCGCCAGTGAATGGGTTCATCAGGAGTTATTCGCCGCCATCATGATTGTTCTGCCGATACCTCTGGTCATTTTTGCTGAGAGGATCTGGACCAAACGCAAAGATTGGTTACTAGAACCCAAAGAGTTGCTGGAAGATACGTTTTGGCTGGCATTCGGTGCCTTCCTTTGGGTGCCGCTTTACAGCAGCTACTATGAAACTCCTCTGTCGGAAGGATTTAAAGCCGTTCGCGACATGACACCACTGCAAATTTCTTTAGAACCTACATCCCCATTAGGAATACTCGGCTGTGCCATTGCAGTGATTATGACTTCCAGCTTCATTTACTATTGGTTTCACCGCATTCAACACGAATCGCTGTTTTGGTGGCGCATCCATGCGACTCACCATCACATCACTAAAATGGGCTGCATGCGCGGCGACAGAACTCATCCACTCGAGTGGGCGACACTTTTCCTAGGCACTCCAGTGGCGTTAGCACTGCTGGGTGCCAGCGACGGCGTTATGGCAGTGGCAGGAGCATTTGGTATATGGAATGGAATTCTCAATCACTCCAACCTGCCCATACAGACAACCCCAGTTTATGACTGGGTATTTGCCACCGCGCCGCAGCATCAAGCCCACCACGCTCTTGAGCGCAGGCAGGCCGACTCCAATTACGGCTGCATGATCATCTTGTGGGATCGACTATTCGGCACTTATTGCGGCGACTCTGAGGTAGGCCAAATTGGCGCAGGCAAAGCGGTGCCACTTTCAATCAAGGATCAATTAGCACTTTCTTTTTATTCAAACGAACGACTCAAAGACCTCTAAACTAAGGGCTGAGTACTGGGTGAAGCCTTAGACACTTGGCGCTTTAAACCACCTAAAACAGGCCAAGATAAACGACAAATCGTCAGCCGAAGTAACCAAGAGTTGCCAATGCGTCTCACAGTTAGAGATGGCAGCCGATACAGCCTCGCAAATCTATAAAGTAATCAATGCAGTTTCGCCCATAGAGACAGCAACCGAAAAAAAATTCAACGCCTCCTCGGGTCTGGGAGCGCAGCGCACATGTGGTCTGAGCCACAGCTTGTACTTGTTCTAAGATCAGTGGTGCTAGTCGCCGCCAAGATGACCAGTAATTGGATGAACAATAAACTCTATGTCCTCATCTTGTCAGTGATGTCTGTACCTATACTCATTTTCGCAGAGCGCATCTGAACCAATCGCAATGACTGGCTGCCAGAGCCCAAAGATTTGGCCGAAGACGCTTTTTGGCTCGCCTCTGGTGGGCTACTTTAAGGATCGCTGATCAGCGACTACTACCGAACTCCTATCTCGGGAGGCTTTAGGGTTGCAAGAGACATGGCGCCTTTGAGTGTGTCACTTGAAGCCGATTCTGTATTAGGCCGCAGCGCTGCTTATTCGCATTTGCTCAGGCTTTATTTACTATTGGCTGCATCGTGTTCAGCACCAGACACTGTTTTGGTGGCGGTTGCACACGACTCATCACCACATCACAAAAATGCGCTGCAGGCGCGGCGCATGAACCCAAGCTTTAGAGTACCTGGCACTGAGTCTTGGCACATCGATTACACTGGCTTTCTTGAGCGCTGGCCTAAACATCACCGCGGTGTCAGCAGCATTCGGTATGTGGAACGGTAAGTTAAATTACGCAAATCTACCGCTAACGTCCCTGCCAATTTATGACTGGATTTTCGCCACAGCGCCGCAGCACCAATGCCACTACGCGTTGGATCGCCGCCAAGCTGATTCGAACTACGGCTGCAATATTATTTTGTGGCACCGATTATTCGGCACTTACTGCGTAGATACAAAAGTGAAGCAGCCTGGCGCTAGCAAGGGCTCGGCATTGTCTATATCGGAGCAGTTCGCACTGGCGTTCTACCGCAGCGCGAATTGATTGAACTAAAAAACAGAAAACCTTACAGCTTATCCCAGGCGGTCCATGCGATGGATCGTCCTGGGTAGGCCACTTCTTCAAACGGCCAGCTTGCTTCTACCCACCGCTGGGTCCACGCATAAAGCGTCTCGTCAAACCCCGCATCAAATTCAGCCTTAGTGACCCATAGCGATACTTCAGCATCATAGCCAGGCTTGTCGCTAGGTCTGACATAGACGCATCCTAGCTCTCGCTCACCATCTTTGCTCAACACCGCATACGCAAACGACTCCCGCTGATTGAAGCGCGCCTCCTCGTTCAACATATCCTTCATGGCGTCTTCATCGGTAATGTTTTCGTGGGGCCAGCCCTTGCTGCGAGAAAAAGTCTCCTGCAAATGCTCTATGGATGACATGTAAGCAGCAAAGTCCACCTCCACTAAATCTGGGCCAAGCGGCACCAGATTAAAGTCGATAGTTTCAACCAAGACAGGCGGCTCGAATGAACTTGGAATAAAGGCGGCGCCGTTTTCAGCCTCAGCTTTTTTGACCGCCATAAACTGCTTATAGCCATCAGTCATAGCTCTGGCACAGTCGCCGGGTGTTTCCCGCTGGCCGTCGGTGCGCTTACATGGCCCGTCCATCACTTCGGGGAGGTTTGCCTCAACCCATCTACTTGCCTCGTAATAAATAGGCTGATCGTTGGAGCTGGTTTTAACCCCTACAATAATAGAGTCTTCAAACGTGAGGTGGAAAGTGTCTGTGACATTGAACCCGGTTTCCAACGCCATAACAGGGTCATCCTGCACGGTGATACCACAGCTGATAACGTTCTCCGCTTCTTCCTCACAAGGCGCACGTGACATGACGATGTAGTTGCCACCCTCTGCCCACGCCTGGTACCCCAAGATTGAAGCTTCAGCTTCGCCAGCTTGGCTTAGAAAGGGCTGCAGCTCACTAGCATCAAAGGAATAGAATGCGTCGATCATCCCTTCCGCTGTTTCGAGGTTGGCTGCTAAATCTGCGGCAGCGTCCGCCTCAGTTGAACAGGCGGATAAACCAACCATACCCAGCAGGCAGAGGGTGGCTTTTTTGCAAAGGGACTTGTGCATAGGAAAATCTCCGAATTTTATAAATAGTGAACCGGTCGCGGCGCCACTGGTGCTGCAAAAATAGTAAAGCTAAAAGCAAAAAATAAAAATCAAATTCAGGTGTGAGAATAGAACAATCAAGCAGCTAAGAGTAGTCAAATAAAAAATGTAATTTGCGTTAGCCCATTTCCCCACCAAAAGATTTTGGTCGAGCCTTCCCCTTGCACCAATTCGGCACAACGGCAACAGGTCTGAGCAGGAACACCACTAAGTCAAAACTGTCTCAGATCCAAATTGCGTCAATCAGGCCTACCGGTTGGAAACGCAATGACAACTATTTTTAGTAGCTGCACTGAATAAGGCCACCGCTAACGTTAACGCGATTACAGGAATCTACCCAAAACCAGTTCTAGTTTAGAAACATAATGCTGTCTTGAGCTATTGGCGCCAAGCCCAGTCGTTCAGATACAACCTGAAAATTTCGATATGAAAGCGGCAAATTTGCAATTACTCTTTTAGTCGAGAAGCTATCATCGTGGGTGTGTTTGCTAGCTCACTTCTTACGTTCTATGAGTTGCTTTCGGTGAAGCTCAAATCATTTCCAAAGTCATCCTCTACCATTCAGCATTCGCTAAAAACGCTATTTATAAAGTGAAAAAAGGCTCAACGGGAAAGCCTCTTTTCCTCTTGAAGCTCGGGGGGAGCGGCATAATTTTTTAGCAAATCTTCAACAGATCGACTAGTCAGCTAACAGGCTGGCTCAGTTAATGCCCCTACTGTAAAACCAACTTCACGCCTAACTTACTTACCAAATATCATTTTCTAAGCGGCCAATTAAAAGCTCCGAAGCAGATTCTTTATGTCGTTTTCCTAGTTATAAAAGGCTGACGCCCAGCATAGTTGCCTGCCCTAAAAAGTTACTCGCGGCCACATTTTGGCGCACTGACTTACGCCGTTATGCCTTGTCTCAGCGCAGTAAGAGCCAGTTTTACATGCTGGGGGCTCGAAAATGCATCTGGCATTGATATTGCAGTTCGTTGACATTAAGCAAACCTACTTGCGCCAGCTTGAGTTAGATACCGGCGATCGAGGTGGAGTGTTAAGTGGAAATTGGGGTCGTTGAGAAGATACGGTGGCCGGGAATCTGTTATGAGAGGTACACAATGAAAATCTGCTACAGGGGAAACAAAATGAAGAAGAAGTTATTGGTGCAAGCTATTAGTGCACTGTGTGCGACCACGATACTCACAAGCGAAGTGATGGCACAATCTGAAGAAATTGAAGAGGTGGTGGTGACCGGTTCGCGCATCGCCAGAAGCAACGCAACTGAAGCGGCTAGCCCAGTTGCCGTTATCGGCGGCGACACATTGCGCACGTCGGGTCAGGCCGACATCGGCGAGCTACTCCGTGAGTCACCGCAGCTGAACAACTCACTCCCGGCAAACTTTTCCGCGATTAACGATGCTGGTTCAGTCGACTCTGACGTAGGACTTGGTTTGCTAGACCTTCGAGGTCTGGGTGCTCAGCGCACGCTGACCCTAGTAAACGGCCGACGCCACGTGGCGGGCGGACAAGGTACTGCTGCGGTTGACGTTAACTCTATCCCAACCGTCTTGGTGCAGCGTATTGAAACCCTGACTGGCGGTGCTTCATCTGTCTACGGTGCCGACGCCGTGTCTGGTGTTGTGAACTTCGTCTTGAAAGAAGGCGGTGATTTTGACGGTATTGAAGTGACTGCACAGACTGGTATATCTAGCCGCTACGACTCCGATGAGCAGTATCTCTCGGTTGCAACCGGTTTCGAATGGGCGGATGGTCGCGGTGAAGCTGTGATCGC
>CAYGSO010000044.1:0-29644 GCA_964352445.1 uncultured Pseudohongiella sp.
AACCCGCAAACTTAAAGTCAGTTGTCGCAGCCCTCTAGTATGAGAGCTGCGACAAAAACCAGCCTTGTTTAATAGACGCCGGCCGCTTTATCGGCTTCATATTGCAGTTTGGAAATTCGTCGAAACTGCTGCAAGGAAGTCAGATGGGCGTAAATCATTCCCAGTAAACCTCTCTTGCGCAGGTCCAGATAGTCTTCATCAGATAAGGCATTTAAGGCTTCTTCGTTAACCGTATAAATGCCGTCGATATTGTAGCTCGGGACGTCTGGGCGATGGCGCAGCTGCAGCTGCTGGGTCATAAACAGCTCTTTTGCAGCTAAATCCTTACAAATAGCCTGAGTGTTTAAGGTTTGCTGAGCCACGTTAACGATAGCTTCAACTCGACGATCAAAATACTCGGTGCGCTGGCCGTCTTCTTTGAACAGCGGCTCGCCTTTGTCTTCGCTCAACAGCGAGCTATCCTCTTCGATCATTACCGCAAACTGCTCACCTTCGGGGTCTACTCTGGCAATACCGAAAGGCGAATTGTTGAAACTTACCGGAATGACCTGTGCCTGCCATTGCTCGGTTTGACAGTACAAGTTCATGCCTTCTCTCAACCCCATAATCGCCACAGGGACAAACTCATCGGTTTCGTTGTTTTTCACAAACACCAACGGAAACTCTGCCGCTAATGAGAAAAAATCCTGGGTGATGATGGGAATCAAATGCCGTTCTTTGTAGCGCGTGTAATCACCCGACTCAACGACTTTTAGCTTAGCGTGTTTATCATTTTGTAACGGAATAGGGGTACTCATGTTATTCAAAACCTGTTGGATGCCTTAGATAAAGCTTGGCATGTTACCAGCATGAGGGGAAAAAGAAACGGGGGAATCGCAACTTATCTGTATCGGCCTAAGGCTAGCAGACAGCCAGTCGGCAAAGCCGACAGGGCTAAAACTACCTCAGGTAGATGCAAGAATTTACTGTAGGCCGTATGCCTGGCGCTGAGCTAAAAACGCATCAACATTTACCGCCATCAGCAGCAGGTCGTGATACGCGCCGTCCAGATCTTTCACATTGTCTTTTAATATTGCTTCGTTCTTGAACCCGAGTTCTTCGAACAATGCCCGCGCGCCTTTTTGATCAGGGGTCATACTGGCTCGCACTATTTCAATGCCCAGTGTAACAGCAAGCTTGAATGCCTCGCGCACTAACACTCGACCTAAACCAAACTCACGAACATCAGGTGCGACCGAAACGCGGATATCTGCCACGTGATTCGACCAATCAAGACCGGTTAAGTTTATTGATGAGTAACCGACAATTTTGCCTTCATGCATTGCTGCAAAGGCGAATGTATAACCGCCCGCTAACGAACGAAACCATTTATCTATGCCTTCTTTAGTGCTCAGGTTACGACGCATATAAAGAAGGTCATGACGAGGCAAAGACTTAGCATAGCCCAGCAATAAATCGCCGTCACCCACGACAATACGGCGAATCACAAACTGATTGCCGCCCAGCTCTAACTGCATCGGGTATTCAGAGCCATCTACTGTATTCGTATCTACCATGCTTAACTCTCCGCTATCTTCCGTCTACCGTATTCTTAGAATCAAATTTACTAACCGAGCACCCCAAATCATTAGTCAGCTCGCTCGCTTAGCCACTGATTCAATCGGGGCCACAGTCTATAAATCGCGTTACCACCTGCGACAAGACTAACATGACCACCCTTAACTATTATCTCTTCTTTATCATCAGACCCGACCAACCCGATAAGATCTCTTGAAGCCGCTTCCGGAACAATATGATCGAAAGAAGCAGCCACATGCAGAAAAGGAATTTTGATTTTGCTCAGATCAACGGGCTGACCATTGAGAGTCATTTTCTTTTTCATCAATTTATTATCGCGAATGAAATCGATCATAAACTCTTTGGCAAGAGCACCAGGAAACGGCAGTTGATCGACCGCCCATCTATCGAATCTCAAGTGGGCCTTGACGAAATCATCATTATCAACATTGTTTAAGAGTTTTAGCTGATTGGCATTGCGCTGTAGAGGCCTCAGCGCTTGCAGTGAGACATTGATAACCTCGCTAGGAATGACGCCAAGCTCTTTTATCAAGCGATCCATATCGAAGCTTTTAGACATGAGCCATTTCTTAAATAGCACCATGCCGTCACCATTAACCGGCGTAGTAAAACAGGCGAGGTTTTTGGCGGGGCTGTCTGGATTCAACGCGGCGTAGCACACGCTTAGTAAACCGCCCATGCAATACCCTACCAGAGAGACATCAGGCTCGCCGGAATCTTTGACCACTTCATTGATACAGTCGCCAAGCATATCGCAAACATAAGAACTCAAATCTAAGTCCTTGTGCTTCTTTTGCGGCGCTGCCCAATCAATCATATAGACATCATGGCCATTTTGAAGAAAGTACTCGACAAGAGACTGCCCCTTCGCCAAATCCAGTATGTAGCCGCGAGCGATAGGCGACATCACCAATAACACTGGCACACGATAAACCTCGTCAACTACCGGGGTGTAATGATATAGACGGGCCGTGTCTTTCGTAAATATAATTTCTTTTGCGCTGGTGCCAACTTCAAGTTCAGCTTCGGTTTGAGGCAATCGCGCCAAGCCGGGTATATTCCGCTCTATCGCTTTCTCAATAACCTCTTCAACCAAGACATCGATTTCTTTTTGGGAAATAGCCGCAGTCGCCTGGTGCTCCATAGTCGCGTTCATTTGTTAAATGCCTTTTGGATTAAACGCTTTTGGCTGGCGCTTTTTTAGTGCGCGCAGGCTTTTTCTTTGCTGTAGTTGAAGTCTCTTCTGCCGATGGATTACGCTGAGCGCGTAGCTCAACCAAAATAGCATCCATCGTGGCTTCTATACTTGAGATTCTTTCTTTAACTTCGACAATATCAGCACGCGAAGGCAGATTCAGATTAGCAAGGTACTGCCCCATAGCTTCGCCAAACATACGCTGCATGTGCAAAGCCTCTTGCATATAGCGGCCTGTAGTTTTCGAAAATCGCTCATCGCCCATGACTTCAGTCATGGCATCGCTATACATTTGCTCAGATTTAACAAACCAATCTCGCATCATACGCATTGGATCTAGATCATCGTTATTAGCCATGTTATTCCCCTGAAAAATTAAGTTTCCGATAAAGCAGAATTAACTGCAATCAGTGTCAATCTGTTGAGCGAGTCTGCTTGCAACTGCTCGGTACACCGAATGATTAACAATCATTCCTATATGGGTACAACTGACCTCAGTGTTCATCGTTGCATCGTCTTCGATGCAAGATTCCCAATCGGCAACCCCATCCAGTTTTGAATAAATAGCAAACTGTGGTGGCAATACTGCTACAGGTTGAAGAATGCTTTTCACAAACCCGCAGGTACAAAAGCCCGTGGCGCAAGATGGTTTCAAGTTCTTACCCACCGTTGCGCTTTGATTAAGTTTTAGTTTTTCCCAAATCCCAATTACTGCCGGGTGGGCTTTCACTAAGGATTGAAAAGGCGAGCCCATGGTTATTACCCGATCAATCATTTCGGGCTCTTGCTGCACTAAGTACTTTGACAGCATGCCGCCTAAGCTATGTCCCACAAGGCGGACTTTCTGCCCCGTTCTTTCATGGATATTGCGTACTTTTTTCAATAGCTGTGCAGCGGTTGCATCCGGGCAATCGGTATTCCACACAATGCCTGATAAAGATGCGTCATACCCAATGCGTCGCAACCAGCGATGCATTTCCAGCATCAGAAAGTCTCCCGCCATAAACCCTGGAATTAACAGCACTGGCTCGCCGTTGCCTCGCGGCGTATTTATGCCGTAAAACACCGGATCGGCCCGCAACCTAAACCATTCAGTGGGCCAAAACACTTCTCGCCATAATGGCGTTAATGCATGCTCAACTGATGGGTCATGATCGAATGCATCACGGAAGCCGTCCAATGAATCGTATTGCATTGTATAACCTGAATAATTTGCCAATGTTGTGCCTTCTTCCAACGAATCCTGGCGTCCGGCTATAGCTGCGCTTACAGCCGGTGAATCTAAACGCTAAACCGATTTACTTGGCGTTTGGAACCCAATACTCAGCCATTTTCTTGTAAGGCGCCGTCCAATCAGTGCGCAGTGCTTTCATTGGCTCAAACATTTTTTCCATGCGCTGGGTAACGACGGCGCTCATTTCGCTTTGTTCTCTGTAGATCGCCTTACCAAGCTCCAACGCACAGGCTTGACGACGATTCATCATGTCGAGCAATTCTTGCATATTGGACTTGTAGTCCGAAGGTTGCGCAGCCATAGTTCGGCCGAGTTCGATAAGATCCTTCTGGCCAGAGGTAATCGATTCAACAAAGTGGTCCATGACTCGCGTGTTTCGCTCTCGCATCGCGGCAAAGTCCTCAGCCACTTTTTCAGAATTTTCAGCCAGTGTTTCAAAATAGCTCTCAACTGAGTATTTAGGGTCTGCCTTACTTTCTGCTGTGTGATCCGCTGTATTAGTGCTCATCTTCAATTCTCCAACTAATATATTAAATTCAATAGGTTATGGCATATTTTGGATCGCGCTAAAGGTCTTGCGCTTTCCGAACCATATAAAACGTTGACATATATATGCATTTTGCACTTAAATGTCAAACATAATTAGAGGCAAACGGAGAGTGACTATGTCAGAACAAGAAAAACCTGCATCTGAAGGGCCAAAGGTTTCCCCATCTGGAGACATGCTGACTGCTCACCTGCTGGCCATGCTTAAGGGCTGGTCAGCTTATGGTTATGAGCTCGCTCAGCGGCTCGAAGAGTCAGGACTGGGTACTTACAACAAGGGATCCATTTATCGGTTGTTACGGCAGCTCGAACAATCAGGCATGGTGTCGTCAGAATGGGACACTAGCAACGATGGCCCCGCTCGGCGAATTTACGACCTCACCGCTAATGGCTCTTTGTTCTTGGAAAATTGGTTGGCCATGATCAAACTACACCAATCTTTCATCAGCGGGTTGATGCAGATGAACCCCCTAATGAAATATGCCACTGCAAACAACAAGACTGATTCAAGTGAGCAAAGCACAAAGACCGAGTCAACCAAGAAGACTCAAAGCAAAAAATAGCGGGTGCCCGTTCACTAATTTCAGTGGCAGTGTCGTCATAAACTGCCCTTCACATGAATCCACTTCAGACTTTAAATCAATAACCCAGGCCGTAAAGGGCACGTTCACCGCTTTATTGAGAATAACCCGGCACCGAGTTCAACGCATCCAGCTCAGCCGCTGCCTCCACTGAGCCGTACATGGCATCAACGGTCATACAGGCTCGTCGCCTAATTCGGCTGAAGTTTCTCTCATCGTCGCCACAAACAATCATCTGCGAGATCGGTTTGCCTTGATTATAAGCCGCTAACTCTGCTTCACTCATCCTTTCGAATTTAGGCTCGCCGGCCGTTGCCACACAGCCGCTTAGCAGCAGTAAACTATACAACAAGATCGCAATTCTCAATTCTCAAACCCTCTTGGCGCTGGCGCACTGACACTGACGAACTTACAACAATGAGTTGCCGCTATTTTTTTATTAGTTTTAACCACAGGGTGCATGGCCCGGCCGCAGGATAAATCGGAAACCTTAAGCATAGCAACAGTATTTAACTAACCCCGTCGTCAGGCGCTACTAACTTCTACCCCCTGTTTGTGGGATGTAGCACCATGCTCACGTGACTTAAACTCATGATGGCCTCGCGTCTCAGTCTGAGGCCACAAAAAAGAGGTTTTGCATGTTGCAAAAAAGACTATTGATCACCCTCGTTTTCTCCCTATTCATGGTTTGTTCCCTACAGCTAAAAGCACAAAACTTACCTGGGGCCGAGGTAGCAGACGCTGCTGTCAGCCAAAATGCAAAAACCCTCATAGGCCTTGCTAGCCAGCAATTTCCCCAGCTGTTTTCAAATGGCACTCCCTGGCGGAGCTTCGACGGATTTTTCTATAAATACTTTGCCGTAAGTGGGGTCTTCGTGGGCATCAATGGCGATGAGCTTTATCTGCTAGGGGGTCAGTTTGGCGAGGTCGCTAGCTATGCTGGCAAAGTGGCCGATGCCATTGTGGTTTTAGGCGGCAGCGGCTTCGCTGGCGCTAGCACACCCTTGTTTACTGATATCACCACCGCTAGCACTCTGAGCGCTTTACTGAGCTACTTCAGATCAGTCACCGTAAGCTTTGACACTATTTCCAGTGCGTTTAGCTTGCTATCAAGCGTTGCATTAGAGGTTCAAGGCCAAGAATCCGTAGCAGGGAAACCAGCCCAAAAAGTCCTCGTCACCATAGCGGGCAACAATTTACCGCAGCCAACCATTGCTCAACTTTGGGTTGATGACAGCGGGGTTATCGTAAAGTTGATCCTCAGTGGCACTGAATTTCCCGCCTCGTCTTCAAACACTATTGGAGTGGGCTTAATCAGCGGCGCTTTGTTGGCGCTAAAAGCTGCTGAATCCCCCAATATCCAAGCCGCCATCGCAGAAGAGTTAGCGAGCCCCACTGTCGATACTAAAATTTTTGACAATGTAATAAGCGGCCTTGCGGTTAAGACCCTTGCCATCGAAGTGGGCGATAGCCAAACGGCACGCATATTATTCGAGATCAGTGATTTCGGCGCGTTTTCCATGTCAACTAAACTGGAGTCAACGATTGCCGGAACCACCTCGAAATTTGAGCTTAAAGATATTGTCCTTCGTTAGCTGCTGGTCATTTAACGGGCCTCACAACGACTACGACGGTGTATTCAGCCTGACCGTCGCAGCTGGCGGCATTCAAACCGCCGGCTGCACGGCCCAATCCCTAACTAGCAATAAAGCAGCCGTGAAACCCTAAAGGCAGGCAGCGGTCCATCTCCGCCGTCATAATCGGCCCATCTTCAATCGCTTCACTACGGAGAATTGCTAGGCCAGTGCGCTCGGTTCTATAATTTAGGTAACTGTGAAGTACATAGCCTCGACCGACATCACCATTTAAAATGGGGATAAACTGAGGCTCTTCCACAATAAAGTCCGACCCATAGTCGAAGTGATGCTTCTCTGAGGATTCTGGATCAACCGTTGTAATAACGCTTTGAATGGTGCTCTGCCGGGCTCGATTGTCGCTCACCCCTAACACAAGCTGGCTGTGAAAAGGAAAGCGTCGATCGAAGCTGGGGAACTCCAGATTCGTGCCTAAGTCGTCTATTTTTGCTCTGCCTTCGACCAGATCGATCTCGTAGCGTAGCAAACGGGTTTCATCCTCATAGGGGCCATTGAGCTGCTGCGCCAATCGAGACATGCCGTGCTGCATAAAGGCAGCGTTAGCGTATTGTGATGCAGTAAATACAACTTTCCCGCCCCGCTCCCATCCGTTGCCAAAATGAAATACAAAGGCAGGTGGCACTTCAATGGTTTTGAGCAGCGATAGATCTCGCTTGTCAAACACCAGTAATTGACTTGGGCGCTCGGACTCCCACTGAAACATACTGACGAAACTCTCGCCGTGATGGGCGACTGCAGAACTATTCAACGCGATTAGATAGTTTGGGGTAAGAATGAAGTCATGTTGATAGCCACCAAAATCAAGGCGATGCACTTTGCTATTCTTCAAGTTGCCTTTACTGTCAATATGGTAAAGCACGAGAGATGCAAAGTTAGGCATAGGCAGTGAACCTATATTCCACATTTCACCTTTGTCGTCGAGGCGGGGGTGGGCTGAAAAAGGTACGCCGCTAAGCTCTTTACTCCACTGCTGTTTTCCCATTGTGTCTAGGGTATTGGGGCTCACTCGATAGGCTGAACCGCCTTCCCAAAGTGCCAGTAACTCGTCACCAAAGGGTTGCACATTGGTATTGGCTACATTGATAGAGTCATTATTCCGGGCCGGCATAGAGCCCTCCAAAATAGAACCCGCACCGTTGAATAAAAACCGTTGGGCATTTTCTTCAGCGATATATTTTTCAGTTCGCACAAAACGGCCGCGGTGGCTTATGGCTTTATCAGTCATGGTAAAGGCCTGGATCATGCCATCAGGATCAAACCAATGGGTATATCGCTGACCCGCGCGTTCAAACAGTGCAGGCCCATTGCGAAATAATGTGCCCTGGCATTCCAGCGGCAAAGCTCCTCGAACCTTCATGTCCATCGCAGGCAGGTCCGCAGACACTCCCTTAAAGGCAGCTGCCCAAGGCGCCTTGACGGCTCCAGTTTTTGAAGCGGCTAACAGTGAAGGCATTAAAGAAGCAGCACTGGCACCTATGACTGCTTTGGTAAATTCACGTCTGTTCATGATGATTACCTCAGGCGAATAGAGATTTGAATGTTTTCTTTGAGTTCGACCATGGCATCGGAAAAACTAGCTGGGCCGAAACTCCCCCCATTGTTGCTAAAGCCATAGCCCTCTTGGGGCAACCCCAATAGATTTGAATCCATTTCACCGTTGTCGTTGGCATCATGGAAAAGCTTGACGGCATATTGGCCTTGGGGTAGATCGTGTAAGGTAATTTGCAGACTCTCCCCAATGACTCGGCTGCGCCCTGCAAGCAAAGGCTGCTCCTCAGAGTCGTAGCTGTCTTGACTGTCGTAAATAGACCAATACAGTGTGCCTTCAATCTCAGTAATGTTTTCTACTATCATGCTCAGATCAGCCGCTTCGAGTGATTGTGACAATCCTAGAAGCAGCGGCAAGATAATTAGGCTATAGCGGTTAATGGGCGCAACTGATTCCCTGTTGCGGCAAACACTGCCACAGACAAGGCTTGCAACATCGGCTATTAATTGTGCTCTTCGAGTGACAGGCTTGCTGAAGCAATGGCTTGGTAAAGTGTGCATAATTTGACTCCTGCAGTTAGCGTTGAGTAATTTAAGTAGACGCTGAGAAGTTTGCGTTGGCCACGCCAGAAAAACAGGTGGAGAAAGTCACTAATTTTAGACGGTAAAACCATGACTTTTGGCATAGGACAGACTGCTAGCCTGTCTATTACACTGGGGCCTCACTGCTTAACTAAACCATATTCGAAGTAGGTACTCTCAATGACTAGCGCTCTGCGAAGCCCCGCGATAAAAATGAGTCACGCCCTGTTGGTGGCTAGTGGCCTTTTGGCTATTTTGCTCGTCGGGTTACTCAGCGGGCTAGAGTTTGGCTTTTGGCCGCTGGCAATACTTCACCTCAGCTTTGCAGTAATCTTTATTATTGTCGCCTATGACGACGAGTTAGGAATCAGTCGACCTGCAGCAAGGCTTGGCATCCTAGCGATGCTCGGGCTTATTATCGTCGGTTGGTTTTTGGCGCCAATGGATATAAGCCTGATACTAACCATTGTCCTTGTGGCATCAGCGCCCTATGTCTTTAGTAAAGGCCAGAGCTGGTTGTTGCTGTTGACGATAAATTTAGTGTTCTTCGCTGTGTTTATCGGGTATTGGCAGGCTACAGAGATCTTTTTATCATGGGTGTCGATGTTCGCGCTGCAAGGATTTGCAATCACATCCAGCTTGGCAAGGGTGCATGAGAGCGAGTTAAAACTCAAACTTGCAGAGCAAAATGCCGAGCTCACCGCCGCCCGTACTGCCCTCACCCAAAAGAGTCAAATGGAGGAAAGACTGCGAATCGCTGGCGATCTCCACGACAGCATAGGCCATCAGCTCACAGCCCTGCGGCTACAGCTTGAAGCGCTGTTTCAGGTTGCACCAACCGAACTCAAGCCCACCATTGCCACTAGTCAGCAGCTAAGCAGTGAACTGCTGGAAAACATCCGCAGTATTGTTAAGCGCATGAGCGTTGAACCAAGCTCCGACTTAAACTTACTAATACACCAACTTGATAATGACACCCCCGGTGTGGCAATCGCACTCGTTGGCGCAATCCCGACAATAAACCCGGCACTTCAGCAACAGCTAGAGTTTTGCATCAAGGAAGGTCTCAGCAATGCAATTCGCCATGGTGAGGCGACTAAAATAGACATAAGCTTCACCGACGACAAATTGCTTATTGACGACAACGGTAAAGGCGCTAATTTAAAGGATGAACTTGGCTTTGGCCTTACTAACCTGCTGAAACGGCTCGCGCCCTTTGAGGGACACCTGCAGCTGCTTACTCGCAAGCCGACAGGTTGCCGACTGGAAATCACATTGGGCTGGGGAATTTCACCACCATTGGGAGCTGCCTCTTGATTCAAATAGCCATAGTCGACGACCAAGCCCTAGTGCGTCAGGGGATAGCTCAGCTTATTGAACTATCGGGTATTGCCACGACCGTGTGGCAAAGCGAAAATGGCCATGACGCTCTGCTACAGCTAAAGGATAACCCGGTGGATGTCCTGGTGTGCGACATCCGCATGCCTGGGCTCGACGGGATATCCTTGGTAAAAAAATTACGCGCTGATGGCAACAACCAACCCATATTAATGCTGACGACCTTTGATGATCATCAGCTGTTTATTGCCGCGCTTTCTGCTGGGGCTAATGGTTTTCTACTCAAGGATGTCTCTTTGGACAAACTCATTGAAGCCATAAAGACTGTTGCCCGAGGCGGGTTTATCGCAGAACCAAGATTAATTTCTCAAGCGGATTCGGGAATTGTAGAAACCAGCATCGATCCGACAAGCTGCTTGAGCAAGAAAGAAAAGGAAATTCTAAAGCTTGTTGCCGGAGGCTTATCAAATCGAGAAATCGCCAATATCATCCATCTTGCAGAAGGCACCATTAAAAACCATGTGTCTAATATTTTAACCAAGCTTAATTGCCGCGACCGCACCCAAGCTGTCCTCCATGGGATTCATTGGCGCTTGTTCTAGTCAAGTCTGAGGGCTCTATAAAAACCCTAGCTTGTTTCTTTGATTGATGACGAACCACATCCCTTTGCCATCGTCACCGGTGCACAGACCTCACTATCTGCCATCAAGCGCTGCCATTGTAGATATCTGCAAATTCAGCAATAGACACTCACGGGCTTTAAACACAGGCATCATTGAATCCGAAGTTGTTTTCGCCTAAGTCGCTCCCAAACCTGACTTTCTCGTCAGGCTTGCTAGGTTCCAGTTAAATCAGATGAGCATTGGCTTTTAGTCTAAGTTTGGATTTAATAGACCGCTCGAGACTCAAACAATTAGCTCTGACGGAGAAAATCCAAATGATACAACTTCAAAGCATCTACCGAGCCTGCAGCGTAGGGTTTTTAGCCGCACAAAGCATGCTATTTGCGGTGCAGCTAAGCGCCGCTGCGCCGGACAATTTTCTGGCCGAAGATGTATTCGAATTGGAATACGCCTCCGACCCTCAAGTAGCGCCAAGTGGATCGCAAGTTGTCTATGTGCGCCGCTCCAATGACATCATGACCGACAGCACCCGCTCGAATATCTGGATAGCGGCGGTCGATGGCTCTGACCATCGGCCACTGTTATCCGGGCAAGATAATTTCAATTCACCCCGCTGGTCACCCGACGGCAGCCGCCTAGCTTATCTGTCGACCATAGAGCGCGGCCAACAGCTGTATATTCGCTACATGGATACCGGCCAGACAGCGCTGGTCACTAACATTCAGTCATCAGCCTCAAATATCAGCTGGTCGCCAGACGGCAAGACCATCGCGTTTACCATGAGCGTCAAAACTAACGAAAAACCATTTTCTGTTGCCATGCCTAAAAAACCCGAAGGCGCCGAGTGGTCGCCGGCCTTTGAATACATCACCGAGGTGCGCTATCAGGCCGACGGCCGCGGCATTCTCGACCCTGCTTTTACACACATTTTTATCGTACCCGCAGAAGGCGGTACTGCACGCCAATTGACCAGCGGCAACTACCATCACAATGGCACCCTGAGCTGGACACCCGATGGCGAACGAATTTTTTTTTCCGCCAATAGGAGTGATAACTGGGAGCTTGAAAGCCGCGAATCCAATATCTACAGTGTCTCCATGGCAGGCACCATTGAGCAAATCACAGACCAGCCCGGCGTTGAAACAGCGCCGCTGATTTCTCCTAACGGCCGACTAATCGCTTACGGAAAGTCAGACAATCTCAAATTAGCCTATCGCAATCGTTATTTACACGTGATGAATTTGGATGGTGGCAATGACCGGGTGCTGTCGGCGGATATCGACAATTCACTGAGCAACATCCAATGGGACGACAACGGCAGCCTCACCTATCAGATCACTAGCCGCGGCGTCACCGACGTCTACCGGGTTAACCTTGAAGGCAGACATCAACCCCTAGTCAGTGGCCTCGGTGGTGAGTCTCTAGGCAGGCCCTATACCAGCGGCGATTATCACGCCGCAGGACGCACCGTGGCATTTACTAAAGGTGCCTATAACCGGCCGGCAGATCTGTACGTTATTCGCGGGGCGCAGCAGAGGCAACTCACTTTCTTAAACGAAGATCTGCTCGCCCACAAAACCCTTGGCGAGCTGTCTGAGATTGTTTATAGCTCAGCCATCGACGGCGAGGAAATTCAAGGCTGGTACCTAACCCCGCCAGAGTTCGACCCTGCCAAAAAATACCCGCTGATTCTTGAAATTCACGGCGGCCCCCATTCTGCCTATGGCCCCCATTTTTCGGCAGAAATGCAGCGCATGGCGGCCGAGGGCTATGTTGTGTTTTACAACAATCACCGCGGCAGCACCAGCTATGGCGAACGCTTTGCGCTGCTGCTGCAAAACAAATACTCCTCCGAGTATGATTTCTCTGACCACATGTCAGGGATTGATGCCCTCATTGCCCAAGGCTTTATCAACCCAGACCAACTTTACATCACCGGGGGTTCTGCTGGCGGCATTGCTGCAGCTTATGCCATCGGCCTTACCGATAGATTTAGAGCCGCGGCGGTCGCAAAGCCTGTGGTTAACTGGGTCTCTAAAGTGCTCACTGCCGACAGCGGTATTGGTCAGATCGACAATCAGTTTGCCGGCCTGCCGTGGCAAAACATCGAAGAATATTGGCAGCGCTCGCCTTTATCCTTAGTGGGCAACATGAAGACCCCCACCCTGCTGATGGTGGGTGAGGAAGACAGACGCACGCCAATATCTGAAACCGAGCAGCTTTACCAAGCACTCAATATTCAGGGGGTTGATACCGTAATGATTCGAATTCCTGGCTCTTCTCACAATATTGCCGGCAGACCTTCAAGGCTAATTGGCAAAGTGGAAAACATTTTGGCCTGGTTCAAAAAATACCAGTAAGCGCAGACCGCCTATGAATTTAGCCCCAAGCCTTTTTCATAAAGCCGGTTCATAGTTTTTGCCGGCACCTTGAGGGCGTAGCCAAGTTTTAGAACCTGGTTCATCAAGGCTTGGCGGTAGACGCCGTTTTTCTGAAATCGAATGGCGGAGGTTTGCGACACACCCGATAAACGCATGGGATGAGAGAAAGTGCGGAGGGTTTTAGAGAGTTCTGTGTCTTCAAAAATTTCTACATCGGGAATCGAGAAACCGCTGTGCTTTATATTGGCATCGAAGAATATGCAGTGGTCCAAATAGAGAATACCCCGCAGATCGCAGCGTATTTTATTAGAGTACCAAGAGGTGAATCTCAGCAGTGGGTGAGCGCTATCAAACTGCTGGGTAAAACCACCCCAATAGTCCTGACGCCCTGCGATATCTGTTGGCAAGCGTTCCAGAGCATCAGCACTTACGAGGCTGCGAGGGTGGTGCAGCAAAATTATTTCACCGCGACTGCTCTCTATGCCCTTATTCAGCCTAGCCGCTCGCGAACTGCTTCCAATGCAGTGTAGGCTAACGGCGAAACCATTAATAAGCTCCAATGTGCCGTCGGTACTGCCCCCATCCACAACCACAATTTCAGCGTCTTTCAGCTGTGTCAAACGCTCTAAAATCGGCTTGAGGTAACCCGAACTCGCTTCGTTAAATGTGGGCAGGACGATGCTGATCATACTAGGCCGTGGACGAGCATGAGGCTCCACCCAACACGCAAAACTGTGCGCAAAACTTATGGTTTAACTGCACGCGAGTGGTTGCACCGGCTAACGATGAGCCAAGGTCAAACTGCTTGTCATAAGCTAGCAGTGTACAGGGCAGCACAGTTGGCTGAGCATCGCCTTTACGTTTAACGATCATGCGCTCGCTGGCACACATTTGCTGCTGTGGTTTTTTGCCTAGAATGTCCCAGCATTTTACTGTGATCTCTGGCACTTCTTTGTGTAAGTCCATCTCGGGGAATATCACCAGATTCTCAGGTTTCGTGGCATCAAGCCCAATGCCTATTTCATCCAGCAGCCTCTGATAGCCCAGCAGCGCCAGCTCAGTGCTCTCGCCCTCAATGGCGCGCCCGGCAATGCTTAACCGAAAGCCATTGTCGAACAGCCATTTAGCGGTTTTCATGGTTGGTGTGAACGTGCCGCTGCCGCGTTCTTTCTCATGAATCTGGGAGCTATGGTGGTCCAGCGAAATGCGTATTTGCAGCTTTGCACCATGGCGGGCCTTGAGTGCCAACAACTCGGCCTTAAAGCGTTCAATCCGCCTAAAGCCATTGGTGAGCACTAAGGTATCGAAACCGTTGGACAGGGTTAGCTTTAGGATTTCCAAAAATTCGGGGTTTAAAAACGGCTCGCCACCGGTATATCCAATTAGCTTGGTGCTAAGCTGGTGATCGTGTATCTCTTGCAGTAAGCTGCCGACTTCCGCGGCAGTAATATAGGCCAAGCGGTCGTTGTGTGGCGATGATTCAATGTAACAGTTATCGCAGCTTAGGTTGCATAAAGAACCGGTATTGAACCACAGGGTTTCCAGGGACTGCAGATCGACAAATGCGCGCTGCTCACCTTCGGCTGTGCGCAGTGGGTCCTGAAATTTATCGATTGATTTAACGGCAAGCCGATCCACTTTGGCAAAGCTCCTTTGGCATTGGTTAATTACAGGTAATTTATTCGCTCGCTGGGCGCTCCCGAAAAGTCTTTGTTAACTCAACAGGATAAAGATCATAGCCCTTGCTAGCAACATGATACACGCCACATCAATCCTAAGGCTATCGCCCCCTTATGAGCTAGACCGGCTAGCCTCAAAAAGTATTCACGGGCTCGGGCTAGTGGCGCTCCAAAAATGAACCCATTGGTGCTGCGCGCAATCCAAGTATACTTAAAACGACCAACGCCCTGGCTAGCCGCAATAAGGGTGCGCCACCACATACAGATGAGCCCACAATGAAGTCAGTTATCTTCGACACCGACATCGGCATTGATGACGCAATGGCCTTGCTGTTTCTTCACTACGCCCCTGAGTTCAAGCTAATCGCTATTACTACAAAATTTGGCAACGCAAGCGTTGAAAACACCACTCGAAATGCCCTGATGGTTAAACAGCTGTTTGGCATCGACGCCCCTGTTTTTAAAGGCGCAGCTGGCCCCCTATCAACAAGACTAGGCCAAGGTTATCCTGCCCACGTCCACGGTGAAGACGGTTTGGGCGATGTCATTACCCAACAGCCCGCAGTTTCGGCCGACGCGAAATCCGCGGCCCAAGCGCTAGTGGACTTAACCGCAGCTTCCCAGGACAAAATCAGCATCATTGCAGTGGGTGGGCTAACTAATATTGCCGCAGCGATACAGCTCGACCCTAGCTTTGTCCAGCGAGTGGATAAGCTCATCGTAATGGGCGGCGCCTTTGGCTACAACGGCCACCGCGGCAACGTCTCCCCTGTTGCGGAGGCCAATATTGCCAGCGACCCGCTGGCAGCGGATAGAGTTTTTACCAGTAACATGACTACAACAATTGTTGGTCTGGACGTCACTCATGAAGTAGTTATGGACCAAGAGTTTATTCAGTCGCTGATCCAGCTGGCACCCCATGCAGGTAATTTTATTGCGCAGATTAACCGGCTGTATTTTGATTTTCACCATGGCCTGAGCGGCAAATTTGAATGCCCGCTGCATGATTCTTCGGCAGTAGCTTACCTGTTAAAGCCTGAACTGTTTTCCACAATTAAACATCCAGTGAGGGTGGTTACCCAAGGGATAGCCGGAGGCCAAACCATTCACGGCGACGAAACCCGCGCCTATATTACCGATGCTTGGGATAACCAGCCTCTGTGCAAAATCTGCACCTCGGTAGACGCAGCTGGGGTCTTAGCCCTGTACAAATCGACTCTCGCGCTGGAAGCTGGCACCTAGGAAGAACTATGGCCTTAAACACATCACAGCCAATCATTGTTATCGGCAGTATCAACACCGACATGGTGGTGCGGACAGAGGTTCTGCCTCGCCTTGGGCAAACCGTTCTCGGCGGCAATTTCCTCATGGCATCTGGCGGCAAGGGTGCCAACCAAGCCGTCGCTGCAGCCCGCTTGGGCGGCTTAGTCTCTATGGTGGGCAATGTTGGGGCTGACAGTTTTGGCGAGCAGTCAAAGCGCCGGCTTCAAGCCGAAGGTATTGATTGCCGCTTTGTCACTGAAGATAGCCATGACCCTTCGGGGGTCGCATTAATCAGCGTCGATGCGGCAGGCGAAAACCATATTGTGGTAGCGCCGGGTGCAAATTACAGCTTAACCAGCTCGCACATCGATACTGCACTGGCATCGCTCAACGCTGCCTCATTGCTGCTGTTGCAGCTTGAAATACCCCTCGAATGTGTGATTCACGCCGCTGAAAAAGCGAAACGCGATGGCTGTAAAGTGATTCTAGACCCAGCCCCTGCTCAAGTGCTGCCGTCTGTCCTGCTGCAAGGTGTGTTTCTTCTAACCCCTAATCTCACAGAGGCTGAGAGTCTCACTGGCATGGAGATCAGCGGCGTTGACGACGCCAAGATTGCGGCTGGAAAATTAGTTGCCAGTGGCGTTAAAAACGTCGCGTTAACAATGGGGGATGCGGGCGTGCTATTAGCAAATTCAGATGGCTGCGAGATCATCCCAGCACCTTTGATTCAGGCTGTCGATACGACCGCTGCTGGGGATTGTTTTAATGGCGCGTTGGCAGCGGCACTGGCTAGAAATGAACCGCTGTTGGATGCCGCCGTCTTCGCCTGCTCAGCCGCTGCAATTTCGGTCACCCGCACAGGCGCTCAAGAATCTATGCCTACTTGGCAAGAGTTGAAAAGATAGCTCTCAACACATCACTCAAGCCAGCCCTTCACCGCGCCCTGCCGCGAAAACGACTTCGAAGCTATTTTAGGCCTAAACCCAGGCCATATTCGATAATAACGAACTAAAACATCGTATAAACCGATGAATCTGATGTGTCTGTTTCTTGCCCATTGCTCGTAAATACTAGTAGTTTGTCATTTAAGTGAAATATTGGCCTAATCATTGCCTTATTTAACTTGAGCAGGCTACCCTAAAAATAAGACTTCTGGCTCTTTTTTTTATAGTCAGGCTCTGCAGTATTTTAGTGAAATTAAAGTCGGCAGCATCTTCTTCACGATTTGTTGGGACTATGTGGAGATTGGCAGAATGATTCGTACTACTAAAACAATGCTGCTAGGGCTATCTTTTGCTGCTGCTACCGGCTGTTTGGCATTCGTTGCTGTGATGTTTCAGTTGCAGCCTATAGATTCCGAAAACTCCATTTTGGAAAACTCCCAAGTTGTTTTTTTAGCAGTCGCTGCGCTGGGCTATTTGTTATTACCCCCACTTCAGAAAGACACACGCTTGATCAACCTTGCTGTATCTCTGCTGTGTTTTAGCTTTATGTTAAGAGAGCTGGATGTGGAATATCTGAATATTCCAGAATTTTTTATCGCACTTGGCAGCGGCACCGGCAAGAAAATACTATTAGCGGTGCTGTGGCTGGTACTGAGCGTTTACAGCCTCGTGGCTATCAGCAATAAGGTTCGGTTCATAAAAAGATTTGCTGGCTCGCCGATCTTTGCAATATTAACGGTTGCGTTCCTGCTGTTAGTCGCTGGCGGCACCATGGACAAAAATCTGTTCAATATTTCCCATGCTAGACTGCTGGAAGAACTTGCAGAAACTAACGCCTATTTTATTATCGCGCTGCCCGTACTGGTGCAAGCTGCACATTGGATACACCAAGCACTCACCGGTTTCTTCGCAACATTTACAGTTCCGAGGCAGGCCGCTAATCAATCTGATCGTTAATCTGTAGAGTCAGTCTTAATTTACTAATGGCAGGCCATGCTTGTGAGCCCTTCAGCGAACTAGACTACACCTACTTGTTAGCAGTTCGCTTTAAAGGCTGCAGCCCTGCCGCTATAACAACTGAACCCGGTCGACATCTTCCATTTGACCATAACCGGAAGTGATCACCCGCTCTCCCGATCGCAAGCCCTCCAGCACCTCTAGGTAGCGATTATTGCGCCGGCCTACTCGAATATCCCGTCTCATGGCAGCGTTGCCTGCAGCGTCGAGAACGAAGGCCCAATTGCCCCCGGTATCTTGAATAAATCCACCCACCGGCAACAGCAATGACTCAACCGCATCCCCCAACACTAATTCCATCTGCAGGGTTTGCCCCCGGCGAACATTTTTAGGTGCCGCCGCTTCGAACACCATATCCACTTCAAAGGTGCCATTAGTAATTTCTGGATAGACTTTGATGACCCGTGATCGATAGCTATCACCCAGCAGAGTAAAGCGACTGCTTTGGTCTGCTGTTACCCGAGAGACATAGAACTCGTCGATCTGAGCGACAATCTTGTATTGATCAACTACATCAATTTGGCCGAGACGTTCACCACCCATTTTGCTTTCGCCAATATCCACCGGAAGTGACGTTAGCTGGCCAGAAATAGGCGCACGGACTAATAAGCTTTCAAAGCTGCTTTGAGAAACCTCAAGATTCTCTTCCAGCTTTTCAACCTGGGTTGCTATCTGCAGCATCCGCTCGCCGCGTATCTTATCTTCCAGCATTTGTCTGGCTTTGCTATTGCCCAATAGCCTGCGCTGATAGGCAAGCTCATCCAACACCGAGGTATATTCTTCCTCAGAGATCAGACTGCTATCGGCCAAACGCTCAAACCGATTCTTCTGCCGCTCGAGCACCGTTAGGCGGTATTCGATATCAATCACTTCCCGCTCGGTGCGCAGCTTATCGGTTTCCAAGTTGTTGGATATATTGCCAAGAAAATTGAGCTGCTCAGTGATATTGGTATCGTTCTGCGCCGCACTGAGGCGTAAATTCGTGTTGCTCAGCTGCAGCAGCGGCTGCCCTGCTTCGACAAAGCTACCTTCTTCTACAAAAACCTCTTCAATCACGCCGCCATTTACTGCATCTAAAAACACACTATTAAGGGGCTGAATAGTGCCACGAATGGGAATCACGTCCTCGAAGGAGCCACGGCTAACCGTCGACACAATGAGTTGCTCGGTAGGCACCGAGTAAGTTCGCACCCCAGCGTCGACAAACAGCGTGTATGCAAGGTACACAAAGGCGAGAGCAGAACAGCCCATTGCGACTATTTTCCAACTTGGAGTTTTTTGTTTTTCTATCTGTCGATCCATAACCGAGACCTTGTTTGAGCTACATTCCTACAGTGAGCCTCATACGTTATTGCCTTACCTACTGTGTTTTGTGCGAGTCTGTCCATGCTGAGCCTACTCATAGCGCAGCACCATTGCCGGCCTGACTCGCGCACTCTTGAGAGACTGGGAAAACACAGCCGCAAATGCAATCAGAGCTGACAGCGAAAGACTCACCACAAATGGCAGTAGAGTTATGTCCATCTGAGCGGCGAATAAACTGGTATACCCGCTGCCTAGCAAATAGCCAAGTGGCCACGCCAATGCGTTGGCGATTAAAATTGGTTTGGCGAAATCCAGCAGCAACATTCTTAACAGCTGGCCACTACTCGCGCCCATCACTTTTCTAAGCCCAACTTCTTTTTGCCTGATATTAGTGATGAAGGTCGCATTGCCTAACAAGCCAATGCTAGCGACGAAGAAACCAAAAATAGATAGCGCGCCAATGGATACACTTACCCCCAAAAACATGCCGTAAGTTGCATAGAATAAGTCGTCTACAAACTCCCTCTGCAGCGCGATATCGGGCATGAGCTGCTGCCAAGTCGAGTCGATATGCTGCAAACCTGCATTGAGATTGTCTGCCGCTAAACGCACTACCATATATTCAGCGGCTTCATTTTGCTGCATGTATATCTGGCCCTGAATGCCAAACGCAGCAAAATCAATAAACTCGTATTTACGCTCGCTCATAGCGCCAATCACCGTGTATTCAACGGTGAATTCCTGCTGAACATCCGGCGGTCCAAAATGTCGATACACCGATTCGCCGATGGCTTCATTGGCGTTTTCCCAGCCAAACGATTGGGCCGCAACATCATCTATAATGATGGCAAAAGGCCCGCTAGCAGGGCTAAGAGTGGCAATCGGAGGCGATCTGTCATTGGCCCGCTCGCGGGAGAAATCCCGACCGCCTAGGAGGGGCTGGCCCATAGTTTCAGTAAACTCATAGCCCACCCAGTGCCGACCCATCTCATAGGTTGTCGCATTTACGTCACGGGTTGTTGAAAAGCTTATGGTCGAGTTACTGATGTTCCATGGCAGCATATCAATTTGCGTGACAGACAGTATTGCAGGGTGCTGCTTAAGCTGCTGCGTCAGCAGTTCGGGATCAGCGGTAAAAGTTTCAGTAGACACTGAGATAACCACTTTTACGTCGCTTTGACCAGCATCGAGCTGCTTGGTCATGGCACCATTTTGGGCAAACATGATCAGCGCTAGAATCATAAGTGTGCCGGAGATAAAAAACTGGACGCCAACCATGATCGCTCGAAGCCGGCCAGAATAGCCGCTTGAGCCCTTCGGCCGCATAAGTGAGACAAGCGGCACCCATGCCGTACGCACTGCCGGATAGCCCCCCGCAATAGCAACAATAACAGCAATAACAGCGACCAGCGCACTCCACAGGAATGGATCTAGCAGCATAGCCCCGCCAATACCAACAACACCCCCGCTCTGCAGCCGATTAATTACCAAAAACAGCAGTATCAGCGTGACAGAAAGCGACAGGGCAACAAACAGCAAACTCTCATAGGCGTACTGCACTAGCAGCAAACCACGCTTGGCCCCTAGAATTTTCTGCACGCCGATCTCTTGGCTGCGCAGCGACAGCTGAGCGATCACTAAATTGGAGTAGTTTAAACAGCCAATTAACAGAACCAGCCCACCAGCGACGATCAAAATTTCAGTCAGGTCGAATCCACCGGTTATGAAAGCCAATTGAGTCGGCACTAAATCCCGTATTGGCAGCAGTTCAAAGGTTTGAATTTCTACCCGCTCGGGCGGCAGGGTTTGTTTTACGAAATCATCTAAACGGCGATTGAACCCGGCCACATCGACTGCCATGTCGTCGGGAAACTTTAAATAGACAAAATCAGATTGATTGCCCCATCGGTCCGCATCAGGATCAGCCCCAGACGCTATTCTATACTCCCTAGACATTTGATCTGGAATTTCCATTGGCGCATACAGTTCAGTGTTGAAAAAAGCGACCGACGACTCTAGATGGGAGGCAAACTCTAACTTTTTGGCGACTGCGGCAACCACTACGTCATGCCTGTTCTCAAGTATTAGACGCTCGCCAACTACGTCGGTACGACCAAATACTTTCATCGCGCCCGCTTCGCTGAGCATCACCGAGTTAGGAGGCAGTGGCTGACCCGCCTCTAAGCCGTAAAGAGTTTGCAGGGGAAAAATACTGAAAAATTGACTCTCTACATACTTGGCATCCAATGCCACTGTTTGGCCACTGTAAGTAACGGTTTGCGGAAAGCCTGACGAGGCCCGTGCGATGTTGGGGATTTCGGGAAATGCGGTTCGCAGGTAACGTGCTGTTGGCTGATTCACGATGGGAAACCGATCCGGCAAGGGGCTATCACCTACCGAGCGAATCATGATGTTGAAAATCTTATCCGAGTTTGGAAAACCCTGATCAAAACTACTGGCATAGTTGGCGATAAGGATTGCCGAGATAAAGCAGAGAAAGCCAACGCATAGACTTAGCATGCTGATAACCGAGTGAAGTTTGAAGCGAAACAACGCTTTAAACGCCATCTTTGTGAAGTGAGCAATCATCGGCTAAATCCTCATTAATTGGCTTGAGTTGGAGTTTGACCAACACTAACAGCACCCGTAACGACGGACAGCCTGGCTGTGTTTTGTTGGGATACAACTTCGCCGTCAAGCATTTGAATAATGCGGTCGGCCCGTTCACCATGCTCTGGAGAATGGGTCACCATTAGGATGGTTACTCCCCTGTGTTTGAGTCCATCCAGCATTTTCATTACCTCGTCACCGTTCTTGGTATCGAGATTTCCGGTGGGCTCATCAGCCAAGATTAGTTTGGGCTCGCTTACCACCGCCCGCGCCACGGCAACCCGCTGTTGCTGGCCACCAGATAATTCTTGAGGCTTATGATTGGCTCGGCTAGCAAGCCCTACAAGTTCTAAGGCTTCGTCTACTCGCCTGCGTCGGTCCGCTTTTGACAAGCCTAAATACAGCAAAGGCAAGTCGACGTTTTCATGCACCGTAAGGTCGTCGATTAGATTAAAGTTTTGGAAAATAAAGCCTATATTTTGCTTTCTTAAATCAGCCAGCTGATTTTCAGATGAGTGACCAATTTCCTGGCCATCAAATACATAGTCACCCTCAGAGGGACTATCAATCATGCCAACTACGTTGAGCAAGGTAGATTTGCCGCAGCCAGATGGGCCCATGACCGCAACAAACTCGCCCTTAGCAATTTGGATATTGATCTTATTGAGCGCTGTTGTTTCCATGTACGCGGTTCGGTACACCTTACTCAAGTTCTGTAGTTTGATCATCTAACTCCCCCTCTCATTTTATTGCTCGCGCAGGCGCAGCGCCGAGACTTTGCAGTATTTAGAGGTTTAGACGTAATTTGTTAGAAAGGGTTACAGGCATTTCGGTGGGCAGCCCCGAACCCAGCCTTTAGGGGGCGTTAACAACAGCGTGATTGAGTGGTAACTGGCCGACATGGCTGGTCCCGAATGCAACAATAAGGCACTATTGCAGGCATCAAAAGAGGAGACAAACCCGTGACATTACTTAGAATATTTCTGCCAAGTGCCGTCTTCGCTGCACTGGCTTTTTCAGCAACGACCCTAGCTCAGCGCACACTTGATGATGCCCTGGCCGACAGTGCGGTACAGAACGGCCTCGAAGCAATAGAGACAACGCGAGATTTGTCTGCTGCGCAGCTGGTTCAAATAGGCGGAATAATCTCGCCCTCCGGCCAAGAGCTAGAAAGAGCTCAAGCCGTGGCAGCCATTATGAATCAAATTGGTCTGCAGGATGTTCAAGTTACGGCAAGCCCCAATGCAATTGGGCGAATACCCGGCACCTCGGGCAAGGCTGTGGTATTTGTCGCGACCTTGGACGACTTGGCTACCGTGGCTGCCCATCAGGCGGCGGCAAACAGCTTGCCGATAATTGACGGCGATCGCGTAGTCGGTGCTGGCACCAATACTTCATTGACTACTGTCGCGCTGCTATCGGCTGCGCGAGCGCTAATTAATCAAGACCTCAAACCCGAGCATGACATTGTTTTTGCCGCCGTAGCCCAAGAAGAAACTGGGCTAGTGGGCATGCGGGCTCTGTATGAAGACTATAAAGACCGCGCCTTGGCCTTCGTCGATGTCCTAGGGGAAGGCAATGGCATTAGCTATGGCGCACTGGGGATTCATTGGTGGCGTATCAATGCTTATGGCCCCGCCGGGCATACCCTCAACGGCGGCCTGCCGAATATTAATCAGGCGATTGCTCGGTCGGTCGACCAGATCCTGCAGATTCCAGACCCACAGCTGTACGCAGATCGCCGCACTCGCTTGAATGTGGCAATCTTAAATAGCGGCGCGGTGTTTAACCACAAACCAGAAACCGGCTGGTTCTCATTGGATGTGCGCTCGTTAGACCCAGAACACATCGACAGCATGGAGCAGCAAACCCGCGCTATTCTAAGTGATGTTTCTGCGCAGTTGGGTATTCGTTTAGAAATGGAAGCGGTCTCTATGACACCCCCTGGGCAAATCCCCGGCGCGCTAGAAAGCAGCCTGGTGCAAACCTCTATCGCCATCTCAAACTTTCTCGGCAGTTCACCAGCGCTATCTAATGCCGGGTCGGCAAATTTAAATGTCGCTATCGCTGGTGGCACTCTAGCCATTGGCATATCAAGTGAACGGGGCGGGCGTCGCGGCTTCCCTGATGAATGGGCAGACATACCGGTTTTACAACGAACAGCTAAAAACGTCTTTCTTACTGCGGTCACTCAAGCCAATGCGCGCTAGAGTTAGGCGCTGTTATGAAACTGCTTAGGTCTAGCCATAAGCATACACTTTGGCTGTATGAGTCAACTTAGCCCAGTTTTTTAATATAGGCGTATCGGCCCAGTGAGTAAATCGCGCCGTCTTTGTCTTCGATAATCCACCCAAGTTTCTCATGGGTTTCCTCTCTGTGAGGGGCATTAACCACGGTGCCATACAAAGGGTCGGTTTCTTGACCAAAATTCACCTCAACTTTATCGCCGCGGATAATTTGTGGGTTCATCATGTGTAACTCCTCTTTCATTTTAGGCATCCAGCAAAAAGCTGAAGCGGGGCGTAGAGCATGATTCTATCAGGAAACGATGCGGGCAGACGAACTATCACTCTCTTAGCTGGATAGCCTCCTATCAGCAGAACCGCTTCAACTTCCGCCGTATCCCGCTGGCCTCTGGCAAACACCCTAGCCATAGCCAATATTTCTTGATCTCTATCAACGCTATTGTGGTTTTTCTTCCAACCTAGGCCAACTGCGACATCATGTCACACTGAAAAATTCCATCCACACCCCATAATCTATACCTTCGATGGCAGCAAGCGCTGTCGGCAACTACATCCAAGGAGAACACCGTGCGACAACTAACCAGCCTAGCAGTCTTGGCCAGCTTATCACCCTGGGTCCTCGCCCAAGAACCCGCACAAATCAGAGAA
This sequence comes from uncultured Pseudohongiella sp., assembly GCA_964352445.1. Taxonomy (GTDB): domain Bacteria; phylum Pseudomonadota; class Gammaproteobacteria; order Pseudomonadales; family Pseudohongiellaceae; genus UBA9145. Next base: position 24,914 of record CAYGSO010000044.1, read on the forward strand.
ATACTCGTAGTGGGAGTGCAAAATTCTCATACCGTGGTTACAGACGACACGCTGGTAGCTCCGGCAGACACCGCACAAATGCTAAGAAAAATGCCGGGGGCCAATATCAACAAAAATGGCGAACTCACAGGCATTGCCCAATACCGCGGCATGTTTGGTGATCGCATCAATGTCGCCGTGGACGGCGCTCAAATAAGCGGCGCCGGACCCAACGCCATGGACGCACCTCTATCCTATGCCCCAGTAGCCTTGTTAGAGTCCCTCACAATAAATCGCGGAATCGCCCCGGTAAGCTCGGCGCAAGAGACAATTGGCGGCTATATCCAAGCCAAAACTTATTCCGGTGAGTTTGGCAGCAGCGATCGCTTTGAGTTTGCAGGACGCACTTACTTTGGCACCCAATCTATAAATGACGGCGTTGTCGCCAGCGGATTTTTCTCGCTAGCAAATCAGAATCACATAGTCAGAGCATTTGTCATGAACGAAAGTGCCGACGACCTGCAGTTTCCTGGCGGCAGCATTGTTCCTAGCGAATACGAAAGAGAACGGTTTGATATAGGTTATGGTTTCCGCAGTGGCAACCATGAGTTCAGTATTGATATCGCCAGAAATAATACCGGCGATGCCGGAACAGCTGCCTTGCCTATGGACATTGTGTCAATCGACAGCGACCTGTTCCGCTCTCGCTACAGTTATTCAGGCAATTCCTTCAATCTGACTGCTGAATTTTTTGGCAGTGACAATGAACACTGGATGTCCAATTTTCACCTGCGCCGCCCTCCTCAAGACAATATGATGACTTCCGGGGCGATGCGTTTTCGGCAAACCTATGCAGCCAGCGAGAACCAAGGCTTTGCCGTGAAAATAGAGCAATTTGCTGACAATGGGACTTGGCGCTACGGCTTAGACGGTCACTTCACCGACCACGATGCGGTGGTTACCAACCCTAACGCCGGCGCATTTTTTCTCGATAATTTTAACGGCGCGCAGCGGGATATTTTGGGCCTATTCGTCGAACGTGAATTATCAATTAGTGATTCAATAGGACTTGATGCTGGTGTTCGCTTCAACTCAGTGAGTATGGACGCTGGCGCAATAGGCGCTAACCTAAACCCCATGAACATGATGATGGGAATGCCGGTGATGATGAACAATCTTGCAGGCAATTTGGCCAACCAGTTTAACAACTCACAAAGATCCCAAACTGACAACAATGTTGACTGGTTCGCAAGGCTGAGTGTTGAGGCGAATAATGACCTGACTTGGTATGCCGGTGCCGCTCGCAAAACACGCTCAGCATCCTATCAGGAGCGCTATTTATGGACACCGCTAGAATCCGCGGGCGGCATGGCAGATGGTAAAACTTACATCGGCAAGGTAGACCTTGCACCAGAGGTAGCCCACGAAATTGAGCTAGGTTTTGATTTAGTAGGCGAGCGATTCTCTCTTTATCCACGCTTTTTTTATAAGGATGTCTCTGATTTCATTCAAGGCACTCCAAGCACCAATGCACCTGCCAATCAGTTAGCTCTGATGATGAGTAGCATGGGAATGGGGGCACCAGACCCTTTGCAGTTCAACAACACCGATGCCACATTTTATGGGTTCGATATGGAAGCCAACTATGAACTCAGCGATCAGCTGACGCTTCGCAGCATAGTCAATATCGTCAGAGGCAGACGTGATGACATCAATGATGATCTGTACCGGGTTTCGCCAGACAATATTATTCTGGCTTTAGACTACCGTGCCAATAATTGGTTAGCCTCGCTGGAAAGCGTAACTTATGCCGACCAGAACAGAATCGCCGTCACCAACCTGGAACAAACTACCGACGGCTATTCAATAGTAAATGTTTCCGCCAGAGTCGACTTGCCCATTGGCGCCGAACTCAGGCTTGGAATTGAGAACGTTCTTGATGAGGAATACTTAGACCATCTCGCGGCATACAACAGAGCCTTCAACCCTGATATCCCAGCACGGGCGCGCATGCCAGGGCTTGGCCGCAACGTCTATGGCCGTTTGATGTGGTACTTCTAAGCACGCCGCCCTGTGTTCAACTGACGTTTACATTTGCTGGCTAATTCAGAGAGTAGCCAACCTTCGCCTAGCTTGAACTCGTGCAAGCTAGGCTTTTTTAACTAAGGCTTGGCAATCGACCAGGTGATTCTTTCCGCAGCTGTCATATTGTGCATGCCTGCCGCAGCTGCTGCCTGCAGTGTGAACCAGTAGAACTCCGGATCAACGCCAACTGATGTATAAAAATCCAGATACTTTTGATGCTCCGGATCGGTTCTTGGCAGGCTAGAACCCTCCACTGCCCCAGCGGCCCATGAATGCACCCCAATAAACGAATTACTGCCAAAACGCCGTATCACCCCTGCCATAAAAAAGTCTGTCGCCCCGGAAGATATTTGGCCGTTATCCGGCACGCAAGTGGCGAACCCCGCATCATAAATCATCTTTGACGCAATCAAATTCGCATCATCGTCATCTGAACCTGGCCCATAGGCCATTACGATGGTTTTTACCTCAGGGCTGTTATTAATTAGATCCGTCACTTTTTGCGGCGTAGAGCTGTCAATCAGTCCCCTAAAAATGGCTCGGCTGCCATCCACGACAAATGTAAGTGGTGCATCTGTTTCGGATGTGTCAAACGTTCCGGCGCAGGCAGCCTCCACTTCTGGCAAGGTAACCATTTTTGCGCCAACCGATGCCGACGCCAAGGGCACCGTGAAGGTGCCAATGTTGGAGAAACTGTTCACCGGGCCTGCTGCGGTATAAGGCTGTATCGCCACGTAGAATGCTGAGCCCGGTGGCAACGCTGCAGACAGGGAATTGACCGCGCCAACATCTAAACTTGCAATGGGGCTCTGGGATGGAAACGGCGCATAAAACAAGGTGTAGCCACTTGCCCCTGCATAGGAGGTCCAAGACAGGGTTACTTGCGTCCCGATTACGCTAGTGCTAATCACTGGCGGGAGATTACCCTCTTCAAGTGTCGTAAACGTGGCGTCAGTGGCATGCTGTTTAATAAAACTGCTAAGCGCCGAAATATTTGCATAAACCCCAGGGGCTGCTGGGTCGCCGCAGGCAGGGCCTGTTTCCGTGCCGCCAAAACTCACAAGACCAACTTGAACAAACCCGCTGCCTTTGCCAATTGCCAGCGGTCCTCCACTGTCCCCTTGGCAGGTATCGCCAGTGTCCGTGGCGGAAACCCCGCCAGCACAAATCATATTGCCAGTGACCCGGCCACCGTAGACGGCATTACAGGCCTCACTGCTGACAATCTTTTGGTTTACTGTCAGCAATGTGGTCGATGGGTTAATCGATTGATTATCAGCATCCACCGCTGTGGTGCCCCAGCCCATCGCCAACACCATACTCTCAGCAGGCACTAGCGCACCCGCATCAAGTAGTTGGATGGGCTGCAGACTTACCGCTGCCGTCAACTCAACAAGTGCCATGTCAAAGTCATCGGCGTTGGGGCTAGTGGCTTGGTCAGGCTTATAGTCAGGATGGACAATGATTTGACCGATGTTACCAATAATGGAGTCCACCGCGACTGGCGTCGTTGTATCAGAATTTAGGACGACCGTTGACGTGGCCGCAGTGGGAATGTCGATAGAATCACCTGCTTCATTTAAGAAACAGTGGCCTGCGGTCAAAATCCACGTGGGGGAAATTAGACTGCCACCGCAGTATTGATCACCGCTACTGGTGCGAAGAAAAACAATCCATGGGTAGGTAGACGTGGAGCCCGCCGTGCCGTTTATTATCTCGGAAAACTTAGTGTCTTCACCGGTTTGGGGATTGATCTCTTTTGCTGCGGCCAAAACCGCGCAAAAACTGAGCAAGAGGCTAATACCTAGCTTGGCAATAGCTGTAGTTTGAAGTTGCATAGTGGGCTCCTGGGGCGGATTAATAGCGGCATCTTTTATCCTTTGGGTTACTCTAGCCGCCCGTAAGATTGCTGGGAGGACTGCCAACTTAATAAGACAGGTGAAACCGGTCTCAAATATTAGCAGACTATAGTTGAATTATTTAACGATAAAATAGAATTAATGGCGCTTTGCTAATTGAGCTTTGGTAAGCAATCTGCAACCATTGCTGCCCAGTACAAGCAACATAAAACCGAATATTCCAGCCTTTTTGAGCCCGCAGAATTAATGAAATCAAGCATCACACTTATTGGCATGCCCGGTGCGGGCAAATCTGTTATCGGAAAAAGTTTGGCAACGCGTTTAGGCCTCGAATTTGTAGACACCGATTTACTAATAGAAGCAACCCACAACGCAGCTTTACAGCACATACTCAACGAGCGCGGCTATTTGGCGCTAAGGCAATTGGAAGAGGAACAAATTCTATCGATGGCACCAGCTGGGCAGGTTATCGCCACCGGAGGCAGTGCGGTCTACAGTGACAAGGCAATGCGCCATCTCAAGAAGTTTTCTAGTCTAATATTTCTCGATATCGACTTAGACACTGTCAGACAGCGAATACATAATTTCGACCAGCGCGGCATAGCCCGCGCACCTGGGCAAAACATCCAGATGATTTTTCAAGAGCGCTATGCTTTGTATCAGAGCTACGCAGATATTCAACTTTCCAGTGCCGGTGATAGCGCCCAGAAAATTGTTAACGATATTCTAGAAACCATTGCCAGCCTACCATACTGCGCTGAAAAGACTTAAGTACGCCCGATATGACTGACAGGCAACTGCCAGTAGG
>CAYGSO010000045.1:0-28816 GCA_964352445.1 uncultured Pseudohongiella sp.
GTGTAGATCTTGTGGTCGTCGCCCAGCACAGCGGCAGCAACTTTGAATGAGCTGTAGGGTGAATAGCTGTAACCAATCGCATTTTTCGCGTGTTCTATCAATAAATCCATGGCGTCATTTTGCCTAAACCTGCCCCTGAATGCTATCCATACCGGGTTTTTATAGGGTTCGATTTACCTCAGAGCCGCGATCGCTAGCTTATTAGGCAATTGGGCATTTGACATTGTCCCGAGGCTTTAGAGGCACTGCGCAACTTTCTCGGTAATATCTTCAAAGCGGAATGGTTTAGTGACGTAGCCATTCATCCCGGCCGCTATCGCCGCCGCTTCATCTGCTTGTGAAAAATTTGCGGAAATGGCGATAATTGGTGTGCTGGCGTTTAATTGACCTGATTGCCGAATCAGCTTGCAGGCTGTCAGGCCATCCATAACAGGCATCTGGATATCCATCAATATCAAATTTAACGCCACGCTATTGGCAAGCTCAACGGCTTCCTTACCATCGGTTACCGACATAACTTCATGGCTGTGTTTTTCTAACATTCTGGCTAGGACCATGCGGTTAACCGCATTGTCGTCCACGACCAAAACTTTGAGTTGGGGCAGTCTTGATGTGACGAAAGGGATTGCTGTTTCAGGCAGAGTTTGACTGCTGCCCAATGGGCAAAGGAAGGTGAAACACGAGCCTTTTCCTAGGTCAGATTCAACCGAGATAGAGCCATTCATTGCCACACACAGTTTGCTAACTATCGCCAGTCCTAGCCCTGAACCGCCATATATACGTGTAGTGTCTGCATCTGCTTGGACATAGGGCTCAAACAGTTTGGCCTGTGCCGATGCAGCAATTCCTATTCCTGTATCAAAGACGCGGATACGCAGTGAATTATCTCGTGTGTCTACCAATAGGCTAATTTTACCCTCGCTAGTAAATTTCATTGCGTTGCCGACAAGGTTGATGATGACTTGACGCAGTCTGGTAGGGTCGCCATAGACAATGTCAGGCGTGTCATGGCTGATCGTTAGGCTCAACTCAATAGACTTAGCTGTTGCCTGCAATTGGAAAGGTGCCAGCACTTGCTGCATAAATTTTTCTAGGGGAATCTCCCGTGTTTCCAGTGTCATTTTTCCCGATTCCAAGGAAGACAGGTCTAAGACATCATTGATGAGTTCTAGCAGAGTCTCGCCGCTTTGGATAATAACGTCGGTGAATTCTCCCCGCTCTGATTGACCTTTGGCGTTCTTTAGCAACTGTGCGGCGCCAATCACGCCGTTGAGCGGTGTCCGTAGCTCATGCCCCATAGCGGCAAAGAATGCCGATTTAGCGCGCTCGGAATCAATGGCTTTAGTTTCGGCGAGTCTGCGTATGCCTACTTCTTGCTGTAAACTATCCACGGACTTATTGAGTTTATCCTCCGCCGCCAGCTGTGACTTTTTGAATACAATTGTCGCAGCAGTCAGAATGACCAAAATTATTGATGCTTCATTGGCGAAAATGAGAGCGCTATCTCCACTCATGGCAAGATTAATTACCGTGCGTAAGCTATTTTCGAGCACCAAAATTGAATTCACCTCCAAAAACCAAAAGAAAAACGCGGTTGAGATGCAGGTTATACACCAAAAAATACCAGGCTTAATGCCGTTTAAGAGGATTGCTATGGGAGGAATTGGAAACAACCAAAAAATAGGCGCGCCGACGATACCATAGTCAAAAAACAACAAAAATAGTGCCAGCCAAAACGTTACAACAACAAGCTGACTTGCCCACCCCGGCTTGTTGCAAAAGGCCTGCAGGTAGAGGGAAAAAATGAAAGATACAACAGCGGCGATTATAAAGGGGTTATCGGATTTAGCGTCAAGGTAGGTATTTGATACCATCAAAACGCATGCTAGTGGAATCAGACAGAAAATAAGTGCGGCGAGAGTGCGTCGTCTTCCCAATTCTCTTGGATCAGCAGAGCTCGGATCGAGGCCGCCGTTATAGATAAATCGTAAGTGGCTTGTTAGTAGCACTTTTCTTGCCCGTGTTTTTGAGTTAAGTGTAGGTGAGTATTCCCTACATTTCCTAGTAATATTAGCTAATTTGTTTATTGTCACGGCCTTGTAGTTAAGCCTAATGACGAGAGGAGTTTGGATTGTGTTAGTAAAAAATGTGTTTGCGGTTGGTCTGGCGCTATGGCTGTCGTCCTGTGGGGTTGATTCTGTCCCCAGCGCAGGCAATGAGCTTGTAGTAGGCCCAGGCGAGGGCAAAGACAATTGGTGGGATGCTCTGCCAAGAGCGGCATGGCTGCAGTTTCCAAAAATTGCAGTTGAACAGGACGAGGATTGGTTTCAGGTCTACCGCGTTAGCGACGGGGTATATGGCATTTACGAGGACGGACAGTTTGAAGAGGTTATCTCTTATTTGATTGTTGGCGATACTTCTGCGCTGCTATTTGATACAGGCATCGGAGTGGGCGATATTGGGAGCGTTGTGGCCCAGTTAACTGAACTGCCAGTGGCTGTATTAAATTCACACAGCCATTATGATCATGTGGGCGGCAATCACTTCTTCGACAAAATATACGGCACTGGGTTGGAGTATTCCCAACAGCGCAGCAAAGGCAGAGTGAATGATGAGGTTGCCGAATTTATCGGCGAGGGCTGGGTATGGAAACCGCTACCGGCAGGCACAACCGTGTCCAACTATGCAAGTATGCCCTTTACTGTCACTGATTTTGTCAGCGATTCTCAGGTAATCGATCTGGGGGGCAGGGCACTAGAAGTAATTCTGGTGCCGGGCCATACCCCCGATGCCTTGGTCCTGCTGGATAGAGACAATAGACTCATGTTCATGGGTGATACGTTTTACCCGGCAACAATGTATGCCCATATGGGCGACGCGAATTTCTCAGACTATGCGAACTCGGCAGAAAAATTATCCCAGTATCAGTTAGTCGTTGACTATATTTTGCCTGCACACAATGAACCTCTAATGCCAAGCTACTATCTGAAAGCTATGCGCGACGCATTCGTCGCTATACAGGCGCCAAATGCGCCTTTCGTGCTTAGCGATGGTGATAGAGAATACGCATTCGAAGGCTTTTCTATCATGGTCAGTGAGCCGCCGCCATGGGATTAAGCGTTAAAGAGTCGTTTTTGCTCAAAAGGTCCAAAAGCCGCGTTTTGCCCCTTTAGCGGAGTCCGGAGTTGCCAGACATGTCACTGCAAATGGCTTTGATCAACGAAGCCAGCGGCATTTGGCATGACAATTTCAAGCAATGCCTGTTTGTCGATAACCGTGTCATCGGCGATGATGCCGTTGAGAAACAGCACATAAGCTGTCGCTTGATACACCTCCGCATCGCTCAGAGACTTCGGTGCATTCGCTGGCATAGCACGGCGGATGAAGTCGAATAAGGTGCTTGCATGGGGCCAAAAACTACCCACCGTGCGCAGAGGCTCGCCTTGGGATTGCATGCTTCCGCCAACAAGTCGCGTGTTCGCTGATACGCCTTCGCCAGTGAGGGTGTGACAGGCCGCACACTTAGATTCAAATACCGCTTTGCCTTGAATCGCCGTGCCGCTGCCGCTGGGGAAACCTGTGCCGTTTGGTTCTGCGACTAAATCAAACCCGTCTAATTGGGATTCGTCAATCGGCGTACCCAAGCTTTGAGAATATAAAGCTGGGGCGCAAACAAATGTGCAGATCAGTAGCAGCCAAGCACTTGTTTTATGTGTAAACATTTTTAATCTCTCCTGATGCCGCCACGCCCCAGCTTTGAATGCCATGGTAATGGTAAAAACTAATGGCGCCTCGCTCTGATACCAGCGCGTCTCTGCTGGGCTGGACATTGCCGCGGCTGTCGGTGGCCCTGCTTTGCAATATGGCCGGCCCTCCAGACCACCGCCAAGGGATTGCAAAACGCACTAGCGCTTTGTCTAGCTGATGGGATTCGATAGCTGCATCTGCCCACGAGCGACCACCGTCGGCGCTAACTTCAACTTTTGCAATACTGCCAGAACCTGACCAAGCGATGCCGCTAAGCTGATAGATTCCCTGCCGCTCCAGAGCCATTTGGCCCGAGGGGCTAGTAATCAAGGATTTGACTCCCATGGGGAAAGTGAACTGCAGGCTAGTGCGGTCTGGCATGGTGTCTGTGTACTTGCTGGTTTCATCTCTAAACTGAGTCGCCTGACTGGTGAGTTTTAGCTGGGTCAGCCACTTGACGCTGATATTGCCTTCCCAGCCGGGAACGAAAAGCCGCATTGGATAGCCCTGCTCGGGACGAACCGGCTCGCCATTTTGGAACAGAGCAACCAATACATCATCCATTGCTTTGGCGAGCGGCACCGAGCGGCCCATGCTGGCGCCATCGGCGCCTACTGCAGCCACCCATTGGGCGCTGGCTTTAACGCCAGCCTCGTCGAGCAGGGTCGAAAGAGGCACTCCGGTCCACTCTGCACAAGAGACCAAGCCATGAATACTTTGCGCGCTGCCGTCGGCGGGCTTGTCACCATACAAACTGCCGCTGTTGCCAGAACACTCAAGAAAATAGACTTTGCTAACCATTGGGTATTTGAGCAGGTCTTCGTAGCTAAAGACTAAAGGCTGATCAACCAAACCATTGATCACTAATTGATGCTGGCTGGGATCAATATCTGGCACCCCTGCGTGATGCCTTTCAAAATGCAAACTGTTTGGAGTGATAGTGCCTTGCAGATGCTGTAAAGGCGAGCGCGAGGCGCCGCCTCCAGGATAGATAGGATTAGGGCTGCCAGCGCTTCGCTGCATAAACTGAGTGTGTGCAGAGCGCGTTCCATAGCCGCTTGGGCCGGGCCCTGGCTGCTTTGACCATGAAGGTATTTCGATGCGAGCACTGTTGTCAGCAGCCAGCGCCGAGGCTGCTAGCAGTGAGCCCGCACCGCCCATGCCAAGATTTAGCAAGTGGCGTCTGCTGATTAAGCCATTGCCCGCTACTTTTTCTAAGGATTGTGGTTTTTTAGTCATTTTTGGCCCTATAAGACGGCTAGATGTAGTCAAGTAACCTCAGGGCTAGGTTGCCAATAGCGGCTAGGTATTGCAATCGATTAATTGGATTCGGCTGCCCAATCCAGCGACCTTTGAATAATCACTGATTCGCACTAATTCCAGCGATGAGCAGGCCCTAGACAGTTCTCGGCCTTCAGTTTACCCATTAAGTAGGTATTGGTAAGGTGAAACAAAAGCGCTATAGTTGTGCATAACCCCAATTTTAGTGAGTAATAACCGTGTTAAAAAACTCATTTCTGCCCTTAGTGCTTTTGAGTCTGAGCCTTATAAGCGCCTCAGCATTTGCCGCGGACGGCAACGCAATCGTGCTTGAGGATATGTCAAAAGGTCAATTGCGCGCCGAGATAGAAAAATACGAAAACGAGTTTTACCGCGTGTTTAACGCAAGCGTTGCAGATGAAAACTACCAGATTCATTGCACCCGCTATATACCGACAAACTCTAACATTAGTGCCAGAGCCTGTGAGCCAAACTTTGTGGTTGAGGCGCGCAATGAAAATGCTATCAGCTTCCAATTGGGAATCGGCGTGCAGCTGTCTCCTGCTGATCTGCGCAAGAATTTGTCGGCCGAATTCGCCGAGCTGACACAATTGCTCAATGCCGAGCTCGCAAAAAATGACTACTTTAAAGCGCTTAATGGAGACCTAACCATGCTTCGGCAAATGCTGGCAGAGAAAGAGTCTTAGGGGCTTGTTTACGCAATAGTCCGAATGCCGTAGGTGTCGGCGAGTGCAATTACCGAGGGTCGCTCGCGCATAAGTAGATCAAAGTCACGAATTTTATGAAATTGCCTTACGTCTACCCCGTCTCCAACCAACCACTGCACGATCGTGAACAGATAAGCATCGCAAATTGAGTAGACCTCACCCATAACCCATGGACCTGCGAACAGCTTAGTTTCGATTAATTCAAAACACTCCTGCATGTTTTGTTTTACTTTTCCCTGCATTGCCGCAATGGCAGTGTCATCGTCCGCCCAGCGTGATCCTCGAACCCTGTGGGCATGGGCAACGTGCACCGTCGAACATAGGTACAGATTAAATTCTTGGCACTTTGCGAACAAATACGGGTCATTCAACGGTGCCAGCTCAGCATGGGGAAACATCTGCGCGATGTACATCAGGATAGCCGGCGTTTCGCTGATTATGCCACGCTGGGTTGCCAGCGCAGGCACGCGGCCTTTCGGATTCACCTGTAAATAGTTAGATGATCGCTGCTCAACCTTTGCGAAGTCTATTTGCTGGGGCTGGTAAATTGCGCTGGCGTCTTCTAGGGCTATATGGGAGGCGAGGGAAACTGTCTTCGGGGCAAAGTAAAACGTTAATGGCTGCTGCATAGTGATTCCAATTAATTACGCGTTTGCACCGTGCTGAAAACTTAGGGAAGTATTTCAAAACTTAATGCGCCGCTGTTTTTTTGGCCAAACTCATCTTCGGTTTTAATGTGGATGACATGAAGCCCGGTTGCAAGGTTTTCAGGCAGGGGAATCTCCCAAATATGGGCGGAGCGAGTCGGCGCGTTGTAAGACTCATCACCCTCGGGGTTCTGCTGATGGAGCCGCTCTAAATGGGGGTCTGTGCGCACCGTGTAAGTCATCGCTTTGAATTCTTGGTCGTCAACGCTAAACAAAACCTGATCACGTATTCCGCCGTCAAATAGATTTACCACGATCTTGGTATCGGGGTTGAGTTGGCCCCGGTTAATACTGCCGCTGGGTTGCGCAGACAGTGCTGGGTCTAGGGTGATGCGAAAGGCTTTGTTGCCATCAGCACCAAAAGGAAACGGTTTGAATTGAGGAGTTAGCTGGGTGCCGGCAAATTTCAGCAGGTAAAACCCATTGGGGTTGCCGTCGTCCATTATCGCGTCCTTGACCCCACGCTCATCTAGCTTGCCTTTAGTCCAGCCGCTGCCGCGAACTTCGGCTAAAGTGTGGGCAATCCAGGGCTGGCCCTGCCAACCGTGGTCATGGCCAACAGCAACCTTCCAGCTGCTGCTGGTGTCATGGCCGGCAAGGCCGTAGATGTTGGAAAACGGTGCCAATATTTCCAGCAGGCTGGCGAAATTTTCAGTTGAGGGGCCTGAGATTGGCGCGCTTGCGCCGTCATCAGCCTCGCTTAGCAACGGAATATGGGTGGCGATGACAATGAGTTTATCCGGGCTAACGTTGGCGAGGTCTTGCTCTAGCCAATCCAGTTGGTACTGAGGAATAAATCCCCGATAGCTTGAGTTGCCAAAGCGTTGGTCGAGGCCGGCATACTCCACGTTGTTGAGAGCAACAAAGTGAACGTTACCTTGATTGAACGAATAGTAAGTCGGCCCGAAATGGCTTTTGAATGTTTCATTGGCGAACATGCTGTTGGGCGAATTAAAGTTAATGTCGTGATTGCCTGGTAAATACCATTGGGGAATATTCATTAGCCCCATCATTCTTTTGTGTCGCTCGTACAGGGCCAAATTGTCGAAGACAACATCGCCAACCGTCAGGCCAAATTCTACGCCGTAGGGGTTGCCAATAAGCGGGTTGATTAAATCTTCTCTGAGCATGTCTTCACCCAAATCAAATCGTGCCTGAGTGTCGGCAAAGCCATGGGCCAAAAAATCAGCGCTAGCCTGTGGATCTGGCAGAAAACCAAAATCAATAAAACTTGGCAGCGGGCCGCTTGCAGCGGTGACCGGCCATGCCCAATCTACTGCGGTGCCGGCGATTTGTTGGGGCGTGCCAGTGGGGTAATGGCGATAAAAAAACTGTGGCACGTTGTAATTATCCACTTTGACTTTGTAGCCTGCCGGTTTGGAGGCAAATAGGATTTGCGTCGGATGGATTTCAATTTGGTAGCGGCCACCGCCATCGGTAACGACCACGTCGCAACCGTTACTCACACTAACACCGGCAATGCCTGGCTCAACTCGGTCATGGCGATCATTGCTATTTCTGTCTTCATAGACACTGCCGCGGATAATTTCTCCAGCCCCAGCAGGGTAGTCACAGTTAGCAAAGGCGCAAGTGCTGCAGCCTAGGAGACTGATGCTGGTCAGGATTTTTAGTGAATTCATTGGCCAAAACTCTCGTTGTGTGGTGGCATACAATGCCGATTTTTTGATTGCAGATCAACGCCCGGAGAATATTGAAAATCCCATTAAGACTCAGGCCTGTCAATTTTTTATTGCTGACATCATAGGCATTAAATATGACGGTTTGGTTTTTCTTGCGCTGCTATAGAGAATTCGATGACTTGCATTGGCGCTTAGTTGATGGTGTCTTATAGTCAGGACCGTATAGCCAGTAGAAAGCAATAGCCCTAAACTGAGGAAAGAGAGTTGGATAATTCAACCCCAATTTTGGTAGGCGCCGGCCAATTTGTCGAAAAAGACGTGCATCCACTGCATGCCCACTCGCCCATGGCGATCGCGGCAGAGGCGGCTAAAGCGGCTATCGCGGACACCGGTGTGGGTGCAGCAGTGGTTTCTGCTATGGATACCCTATTTGTCACACGCATTTTTCCTGATTCCTTTGCCAATGATCGGGTGTCAAACTCCTTTGGTAGGGCGCAGAATCCACCCGGGGCGGTGGCGAGGCGGATCGGGGCGAATCCCAAGCACCGGATTTACGGCACAATTGGCGGCAACACCCCGCAAAAAGCGGTCAATGAAATGGCTCAGCGCATCAGCGAAGGCGACATTGAGGTCGCCTTGCTTACCGGCTCCGAGGCAATTAATACGGCGCAAAAAGCCGTTCGTCAGGGCATCGCTTTAAACTGGCATGAGGAAGATTCAGGCTCTCTAGAAGACAGGGGCTTGGGAGAAAGAATGTCTACAGACCATGAAATTGCTCATGGTCTTAGCTCGCCAATATTTGTCTACCCTTTATTTGAAAATGCCATTAGAGCCCAGCTAGGCCATACGGTTGAGCAGCATCTATTGGCAATGGGGCAGCTGTTTGAGCCGTTTTCCAAAGTGGCGGCCGCCAATGAGTTTGCTTTTTATGGCACACCGCGCAGTGCACGGGAATTGGCTACTGTTACTCCTGAGAACCGCATTATCAGCTTTCCTTATCCTAAATGGATGAACGCTATGGACAGCGTAAACCAAGGCGCCGCTGTAGTAATGACCTCAGTGGGCAAGGCCAAACAACTGGGGATTGATCCGCAAAAATGGGTGTTCCTCCATGGCTGTGGTGAAGCCAATGACAAAATCATGGTCACAGATCGGGTTAATTATTATTCATCACCGGCCATGAAGCTCAATGCCGATAAGGCATTTGCCATGGCAGGCACTGACATCAGTGAAATTCAATACATTGATATTTATTCCTGTTTTCCGTCAGCGGTAGAGGTGGCCTGTGATGCTCTTGGAATTTCGACCAACGATGAGCGCGGCCTTACCTTGACAGGCGGGCTGCCTTTCTTTGGCGGGCCGGGGAATAACTACTCAATGCATGCCATCGCCACACTGCTGCCACTGCTGCGAACAAATCCCAAAGCCAAAGGCTTAATATCAGCAAACGGCGGTAGGCTGACCAAACATGCCACGGGAATTTATTCCTGTCAGCCCACTGCTGGTAAATGGCAACGAGAGGCGCCTGCTAGCTATCAAAGCCAGCTAGACAAAATGCCCAGCCCGCGTTTGACCCAAACCCCCGATGGAGTTGGTATAGTGGAGACCTATACGGTAGCTTGTGATCGCGCTGGGCCGGTGCGGGGCATTGTTGTTGGCAGGCTTGAAGACGGTCAGCGCTTTCTTGCCAACACCCCCGATGATAAGCAGCTGCTGCAGGATTTTATGAGCCAGGAGCAACTGGGCCGCCGAGGAATTGTGTCTAACGAAGCTGGGCGCAACCTTTTTCTACCCTTTTAGTTTTAGTATCTATTAAGAGAGAAGCCAATGACGAATCGTGAGCAAAAAAAATTAAATTCAGGTTTTGGCGCAAAATCCGAGCCCCAGCAAATTCTTGCGGGCAAAGATTTGACTGGCAAAGTAGTAATCGTTACTGGGGGCTATTCGGGAATTGGTCTAGAGACCACCCGCGCGCTGGTCAATGCCGGTGCTAAGGTACACGTCCCTGTGCGCTCGCCTGAGAAAGCCAAAGCCACTTTGAACGATATTCAGGGAGTGACTCTAGGGGCAATGGATCTTGCAGATGTCGGCAGCGTTGCGGCTTATGCGCAATCGGTCATCGACGTTGAGGCTAAAATCGATCTGCTTATTAACAATGCCGGCGTCATGGCCTGCCCTGAAGCCCGAGTGGGCAATGGCTGGGAGTCGCAGTTTGGAATTAATCATATCGGCCATTTTGTGCTCACCAACGCGCTGCTGCCTTTGCTGCAGCAGGCGCAGGGTGCTCGTGTGGTGTGTTTATCATCCATCGCTCACCGGCGCAGTGATGTGCTTTGGGACGATATTCACTTTACCCATACGCCCTACGAGAAGTGGACGGCCTATGCCCAGGCGAAAACAGCGAACGCGCTGTTTGCGCGGGCGTTGGATATTAAATTCAGCGACACAGGAGTTAAAGCCTTGTCTGTGCACCCCGGGGGTATTTTGACACCTTTGCAGCGGCATCTAGGCAATGAGGAAATGCAGGCTTTAGGCTGGACTGACGCCGAGGGCAATTTATCGGAAATGGCAGCGGCACTGTTTAAATCCACAACTCAAGGCTGCACTACCTCACTGTGGGCGGCCACCAGCGAATTGCTGAATGATGTCGGCGGCGTGTACTGTGAAGATTGTGACGTGGCTAATCTGGCTACCCCAGAGTCGCCGCGTTTCTTTGACGTGGCCCCGTGGGCGGCGAGTGACGAAGGCGCTTTGAAGCTTTGGGATCTAACCGAGGCTATGCTTAAGTCTTAAGCTGATTTAAATGTTGGTCGGTATTTTATGCTCGGCTAAAACTGGTTGATTTAGTTTGCGGGTAAGACACACTGAATAAAATTTTAGAGTCGTGGAGGTTGAAATGGCAATACCTAAGATAGCTATCAACGGGTTCGGTCGCATAGGCCGAACAATTATGCGCATCGCTAAACTGCGGGGCCATTATAATGTGGTTGCTGTGAATGATCTGGCTAGCCCCCAGCAGCTAGCCTATGCGTTTAAATACGACAGCACGCATGGCGTATTTCAAGGGCAGGTGGAGGTCAATGGTGATGAAATGATCATCGGTGGCGACCCCTTTAAAGTGCTCAGTGAAAAAGACCCAGCCAAATTGCCGTGGCGCGAGCTCGGTGTTGATTATGTGGTGGAAAGCTCTGGCGTATTTAGAACATTAGCCGACCTAGAAAAGCATTTGGCAGCGGGTGCACAGCGGGTAATACTCACGGTGCCCTGCAAAGACCCTTTAGACGCAACTCTAGTGGCGGGTGTAAATGATCATGTCGTAAACGAGTCTAGCCGCATTATTAGTAATGCCAGTTGCACCACTAACTGCGCGGCGCCGCTGGCGAAAATACTGCATGAAAATTTTGGCGTCATCAAAGGGCTTTTAACCACGGTGCACGCTTACACGTCAGATCAGCGTTTAATAGATTCACCCCATACCGACAAAAGGCGGTCCCGTAATGCTGCCACCAATATAGTGCCAACTTCAACCGGTGCTGCCCGTGCCATTGGCCTAGTCTTACCCGAGCTTGCGGGTAAGCTGGATGGTTTGGCGATGCGAGTCCCAGTGCCTGATGGCAGCCTAGTGGACTTAACCGTAGAGTTGTCAAAAACTGTTTCGGTCCAAGACGTTAACAGTGCCTTTCTGACTGCTGCCCAGGGGCCTTTGAAAAACATCCTTTCTTACACGGAAGAATCCATTGTCAGCAGCGATATTATTGGCGATTCCCATTCCAGTATTTTTGACTCTCAGCTAACTCAAGTGATCGGCGGTAACTTGGTCAAAGTGGTAAGTTGGTATGACAATGAATGGGGCTATAGCTCGCGGGTTGAAGAGTTGATTGAGCGGCTTGCCGTGATGGACGGTATGTCTGCTAAGTAATCAGCACAGGGGGAGTGAAAATGGATTTTAGCGGCAAGCGTGTTTTAGTCACCGGTGGCAGCAGGGGCATAGGCAAGGCTGTGTCGCAAGGGTTTGCTGCGCGCGGTGCACAGGTCGCCATACTGTATCAGAGCAACGCTGCCGCGGCAGCGGCAACTCTTGACGAGTTGGAAGGGCCTGGCCATAGCGCATTCAAATGCGATATTGCAGACCCTGAGCAGGTCCATCAGGTAGTAGAGGAAATTACTGTAACACTTGGCGCTATTGATATCTTGGTGAATAACGCAGGTATCGGTAGCTACCATCCACTGCCCGATACTAGCTATGAGCAATGGCAGGCGGCATGGCAGGCAACCCTTGCAACTAATCTTTTGGGGCCGGCAAATCTTTGTTACTGTGTAGGGCACAAAATGATTGCAGCCGGCGGCGGTAGAATCGTCAATATCAGCTCCCGCGGAGCCTTTCGCGGCGAGCCAATCAAGCCGGCCTACGGCGCCAGCAAAGCGGCCCTAAATTCTCTTACTCAATCACTGGCACAGGCACTCGCGCCGTACAATATTTTCGTCGCCGCTGTCGCGCCTGGGTTCGTAAACACTGAGCTGACAGCAGATCGCTTGGCCAGCCCCGAGGGCGATGAGATTCGTGCGCAAAGCCCGTTTAATCGGGTGGCAGAGCCCCATGAGGTCGCTTATGCTGCGCTTTTTCTCGCATCAACCGGCGCTGAGTTCTCTAGTGGCACCATAATTGATGTCAACGGTGCCTCTTACCTTCGAAGCTAGTAAGCTCACCGCAGACCGAATCGTTTTCGAATCTTCTTGTCACGTAAAGTTCACTGGACTGCAAGAAAAAAGCAACACTGTGAACTTATACTGCGCCTGCAAGTTAATCTTCTCCTAGCTTGTACCATGCTGTTTCAGCATGTGGGCGCTACTAAGCTTGATCTCGAAAGAGACTTTTAACAACGTAGCTTTTATGGGTCTGTCTTTACAGGCCCTTTTTTTTGTCGAAAAAAGTTGTTAGAAACCTGAGCTGGAGTGCTCGACTTGTCGCTACGAACTACGAACTACGAACTACGAACTACGAACTACGAACTACGAACTACGAACCACGAACCACGAACCACGAACTAAGACTCAGATCTTGTGGAGAGATTAAGCGAGTGTTACCTACCCCGTAATAGTATTGAAACACTAATCTCATAGCATAGGCGGCCTTAATTGGATCAAGCTAGACTCGAGGATTGTTGTTGCCATGAAAATAGTAATTGTACTTAGCCTAAGCGCTGGTTTACTGACGGCGTGTGCTGCCGACGTTGTTGCTCCGTTGCCTCCTAATGCGCAGCGAATAGAGGCTGTGGCGGAAACCCAACCAGTTAACAGCCGGGGCGATGCTGCTGATGACCCCGCGATATGGGTGCACCCCGAGAACCCTGAGCTTAGTTTAGTTCTGGGTACCGATAAATCTTACGGGATCGAAGTGTATAATCTCGATGGCGTTCGAGTGCAATCAATTCCCGCTGGTCGAACCAATAATATCGATTTGCGCTATCTCTCAGGTAATGCTCATTGGAGTGCTATCGCTGCCGCTAGCAACCGGACTGCAAATACGGTGAGTTTGTTTGCGATTGATCACAGCGGCAAGTTAACTTGGCTCCAAGAAAGCGAAATCAGCACCGGGCTGAATGAGCCCTACGGCCTGTGCCTTTACAAAAATGCTGACGGCATACAAATCTTTGTCAATGACACTGATGGCAGCTATCAACAATGGTTGCTTGGAGATGTCGGGCTGCAGGTAAAATCACCAGAGCTGAAACTGTCTGCTTCGTTGGTCAGGGAGTTCGCGGTGGCCAGCCAGCCAGAGGGGTGTGTGGCAGATGATGAGCAGGGCCTGTTATTCTTAGGAGTCGAAGCAGAAGGCGTGAAGGTCGTTGCGGCTGACATGAACGCCTCTACGCAATTGAACACAGTGGCAAACGTGGACGGCGTAATTCTTGCTGCCGATGTGGAAGGGCTGAGCCTGTATAAGCAGGGTTCTGGCGGCTATCTGCTGGTGTCTAGTCAAGGTAACTACAGCTATTCAATCTACGATAGACTGCCGCCACACGGCTATCGTGGAAGCTTCTATGTTGGCGATAATGACGCTCGAGGGATTGATGGCTCTCAAGAAACCGATGGTCTGGATGTCAGCAGCATCTTACGCACTGCCGCATTTCCGGCAGGTCTGGTGGTGATGCAAGATGGCTTTAATACGCTGCCTGGTGCTGCCCAAAATTTCAAGTATGTTTCTTGGCAGGCGATTGCAGAAGCTCTTTCGCTGTAGAAATTTGACGCTTATATTTCAATTCAATGTCAGTAATGCTTCAAAAATTTTACAGATTTGTGAATAATAAGCTCTTTTTCTGTTTTCAAAGCGACCAAGTATAACTTGTTATATAAATTCCCTGTAAAGTTCCCGCTGAAGGTTTTTTGTAATCATACGGTAATAAGAATTTATTACTGTGCTTGCCCATAGTTTTATCACTTAGGGAAAGCAAAATGAATAACCGTCACTTTTTGAGAAAGAGCATAGCGATTGCTATTGGTTTAACAGTGTCTGCCGAGATAGTTGCTCAATCTCAAGATTCCATAGATGAAATAGTCGTTAGGGGAAGTCGCGCAAGTTTACAAAGTGCCATTCAAAAACAAAGAAACTCAGACAAAGTGATTGGTGTCATTGACTCAGACTCTATGGGAAACTTTGCCGATATTAACGTGGCCGAATCGCTGCGTCGTATTTCCGGAATCATGGTAGAGAACGATCAAGGTGAAGGCCGATACGTCACCGTTCGCGGCATGAATACCGATCTTAACGCAATGACTATAAATGGGGTCAGCACTGCCTCTCCCGAGGATCGCCGCGGCATTATTCTTGACGGGGTGCCATCAGACCTGCTTGATTCAATGACGGTTTACAAAACCCTAACTCCTAACTTGGACGCTGACACTATCGGTGGCGCCATAGATCTAGAAACCATCACTGGCTTTTCCTATCCCAAGATGTTCGTCAGGCTTAAGGCAGAAACGTCATACAACGAGCTGACCGAAGACAGCAGCAACCCAAAGTTGGCGGCTACATTTACCAATCGCTGGTCTGTCGGGGATGGTGAGCTTGGGCTTGCTATGGTACTGAGCGATCAAACCCGGCGCATTGTCGGCGAGAACAATGAAGTGGGTGGTTGGGGCGAAATTGCCCCTGATGACGATTACGAGCTGCGTTTTTATGATTTGGAACGTGAACGCAGAGGGGCTGTTCTGGCTTTAGACTACCGAGCTAACTCTGGCAACTCTTACTTCGCTCATTTTTTTCACAATGACTATTCAGACACAGAGTGGCGGGCAAAGTGGGAGACTCGAGACGGCTTGGAAGACAATGAGCCGGTCATCAATGGCAACGTGTTTAGTTACGCCAATTCCCGAGTCGACAGCGAAAGCAGAAACCGCACCGAGGAACGCAAGATCACGTCAGTAAGGGTGGGCACAGATCTCAAGCTGTCCGCTGCAAGCCTGTTAGAAATCGAGCTGTTCCATTCGGAAGCGGAGCAAGATGACCGTGATCGCCAAGCCGTGATTTTCCGCAGCTCTACAATTGATGAGCCAGTGGTATTTGACAACTCTGATCCTCGTCAACCGGCAGTAACCTTTGCTCCGGGCTTTTATGATCCATCAATTTTTGGGCTGAATGCCTTCGAGCGCGAGTTCGCGCTTAATACAGATGAGGACAACGGCGTTAAAGTTGACTTTACTCACCAGTACAGTGACAGCACTGAATTACAGTTTGGTTTGAAATACCGTGCTCGCGAAAAAACCAACGACTACAATTTTTGCGGCTATGAGCCTGTAAATGACATTTTATTATCCAGCGTTGATTTTGTAACCCCAAGCCAGTTCCTAAACACGGCAGCGGGCCCTACAGCTTCATTTGATCAGGTAAAAGGCTTTATTAGCCAGCTTGGAACCGGCTCTGCCACGTTGTCAGATGGTACCGGCTGCCAAAACCCCGGCGCATTATTTGAGTTTAGCGGTGACGAAGACGAAGAATCTATCCCAGCTGATTGGGTGACTGAAGAGGATGTCTTTGCCGCCTATGCGATGGCTACGACTGTGAGCGGCGGTGCAACTTGGGTTTACGGGCTGCGCTACGAAGACACTGCAACAAGCTATCAAGGTAAAGCGTTTAATGGCGGTTTCGCCGGATTTACTCAATTTGAAAACAACTACGATTTTATTGCGCCGTCATTAAATGTGAAATTTGACCTCACAGAAAATCAGCTTATCCGAGGCGGAATCTTTCGCTCTTTAGTGAGACCGGGCTTTCAAGAATCCAATGCAGGCGCCATCGTCGATACGGAAGACAATCAGATTGAAGGCGGCAACCCTCAACTTGACCCCACAACTGCCTGGAACTTCGACTTTACCTACGAATACTATATAGGCACAGACACGTTTTTTGGGGCAGGACTTTTCTATAAGGCTTTGCAGGACGCAATAGTTGCGGTAGAGGCAACAGATATCCAGTTCAGGGGCCAACTTTACAATGTAGCCGGCACTTTTATCAATACCGATGACAGCACCATCGCGGGATTTGAGCTGTCGTTTCAGACCCTGCTGGAAAACGGCTTCTTATTCGTTGCCAACTATACCTACTCCGATGGTGAAACCGATCTGCCGGCAGAGTCTATTAGCGGACAGCGTACGATTCCATTCTTTAAGCAGGCAAAGAACACCGCCAATGTCTCTATCGGCTACGACAAAGGGCCATGGGATGTGCGTTTAGCTTCTAACTACCGCAGTGACTTCCTAGACGATGTTGGCGGCGATCCGTTGACAGACAGATACACCAGCGACTTTATGCAGATGGACTTTACGGCGCGCTACGAGGTGAATGAAAACCTTATGATTACTGCCGAGGCCATTAACCTAAACGACGAGCCGGAGTACTATTATTTTGGTAACGCCAACCGACTGTCGCAGTATGATGAGTTTGGCACTACTTACGGTATGGGTGTGCGCTACAGTTTCTAGTGTGCAAAGCCACGTTCTGATTTTGGGGGAGGAAGCATTTGCCGACTCCCTTTTTTATTGCAGTTTTTCGATGGCCGCCTCAGTGATTGTTTCACCTTTATTACCCCAAGCATTGCGCACATAGTTAACTATGGCAGCGATCTCCGCGCTTGGTATTGTTCCTGTAAACGAAGGCATATCACCCCTGCCAATAAGCAGGACTAAAGCAACGTCAACCGCGCTGGCATTGACTAATCTATTGTTAGCTAATGCAGGGTAGACGTTAGGAATTCCTTTGCCGTTAGCTTGATGGCACTGGGCACAGTTATTCAAGAACAACATCTCTCCCTCAGTTACCTGACCTGCTGCTAGACAAGGGCGAAGTGCCAGTAAAATGCAGATACACGTTGAAATTAGCCTGCGGCCGAGTTTTGATGGGGTGCGGTGCATGGAAGTAGAAGCATCTGTAAATGAGTCTGGATTATGCAAAAGCGCTTCGAGGTTATCAAGTGCAGCAGATTCGAGTTTTGCTGCTCAGGCTGCTAGCTTCTTACCGATGGAAGATTGATAAAGCAAAGTCGTGCATGTTATCGACGACCGAGCATGATTAGTTTCCGTTACTTGTTTGTGACAGATGTTGCGATTAGTTGGCTTGTCTAGCCCAGGGGCATTTTTTCGTACCCAAGTGTAAAAATAGTGTACTGTGAAGACCTCCCCATTTTTGTATTAACGATTCCCAGAGATCGGAGTATTTTATGTTGCGCACTACACTTCTGCTGTTGGTTTCCCTAGGGCTTGTTCAGGTGACATTAGCGCAAGAAAAAATCATCATCGTGGGGGCCGGAATTTCCGGCTTAGCTGCAGCTAAGACTCTGCAAGAATCCGGATTCGAAGTTGTTATTCTAGAAGCTAGAGACCGGGTAGGTGGCAGAGTTTGGACCGACAGGTCAACCGGAAAGCCACTAGATCTTGGCGCCAGCTGGATTCACGGGATAACGGGTAATCCAATTACTGGGCTGGCGAATAAGATCAACACACCCCTTACTGGACTTGTAGACTACGAGGACACAAGTGTTTTTGATGCCGATGGCAAAGAGGATCCTCTTACACCGGCGCAAGAACAGATGTTTGCGAGTGTGTTTGCGCAATACGCCCAGAGTGTTACTGCAGTCAATGTCAATGCCTCGGTGCAAGACGTAGTGGATGAGGCGCTGCGGGTGGGTGCGTTGGGCGGCCTTAGCCTACGAGCAATTGACTCTCTAGTAAATTCAACCAAGGAACATGAGTACGCCGGTGACGCAAAAGAGCTGTCGCAGATCGGAACCGAGGAAGGTGCTGATATGGGCGGCGGCGATGTTTTATTTCCTAATGGCTTCGATGCCATTACTAATTATTTGGCCACGGGCCTCAACGTACAGCTGGAAACTATTGTTCAGTCCGTTGACTATGGCGCCAGCGGCGTATTGATAAAAACCTCTAAAGGCGATTACAGTGGTGACAGAGTCATTGTTACCGTGCCCTTAGGTGTGCTCAAGTCCGGTGCTATCACCTTTAAGCCGCCATTGCCTGCTGACAAGCTCAACTCGATTTCAGTTTTGGGTTCTGGGGTGCTGAACAAGGTGTGGCTTGAATTTCCTAGCGTATTTTGGAGCAACACGACTATTCACAACTATTTTAGTGTGCCCAAAGGCCGTTTCAATGAGTGGGTTAACTGGCACAAACCGACCGGCAATAAGCACCTTCTTGGCTTCAACGCGGGGGAATACGGCTTAGAAATAGAAAGTAAAACTGATGCTGAGATAGTCGCTGAAGCAATGACAATTCTGCGAACTATGTGGGGAGCAGATATTCCTGCACCAATCAACCAAGTTATTACGCGCTGGAACAGCGATCCTTTTGCCCAAGGCGCCTACTCGTTTATCAAGGTGGGCTCTACCATAGAGGATAGAGCGACACTGGCTAGATCTGTTGCCGACAGGCTGTTTTTTGCCGGTGAGGCAACCGATACTGACAATGCGGCAACGACTAACGGAGCCTATAACTCAGGCCTGCGGGAAGCACAGAAGATTAAACTGCTTGCCCCAGCACCAACAGACAATTCAGGTGTGTTTGATGTGGCGACAAACCAATTAGTGATGCCCAGACTAAAAGCCAATGAGCAATTTTATCGACTTACCCTGGCATTGATTGATCCGGCCAATCTGGTGTTTCAACTCGCAGGGGCCGATTTGCTGAGCCAACCAGGTTTTTCAGCAGCGGTATTTAATGGAGCAACTGGAACCTTGGTACTTCCAGTGGTCAAGGTGGGTGCGACTAAATACTACATTGAACTGGCGATTATCGCCGGTTCAAACCCGATTCAACTTCAGCTAACTAAGGCTGTGGTGCTTTGATTTCGCTTAGTTTAGGGCAAGCAAATGACCAAGCGAACTGCGCTGGGTTTCGGCCATAGTAGGCGAGCTCACTACGCCGCTGTGGTGTAGGCTAATCGGTCTGCCTGATTACTGCTTAACTGCAGTGCCCATAACTTTAATTTTCCCACCGAACGGCAGCGCAGCAACCTCATAGATTGTTCGAGCCGGGCGGCTGCCCTGCGCGAACAGTTCACTATAGAGCCCATTCACAGCGTCTATCTGACTTAGATCGGCAAACGCGATATCCACAAACACGATATCGTTTTTACTGAAGCCGGCGGCGTCTACCGCGGCGAAAAAATTGCTAAAAGCGAGTCTGGCTTCTTCTAAGATGGTCCCAGATACATAAACCCCTTGCCTATTCACCGCCAGCTGACCGCTGATGAAGCATAAGTTGCCGGCAACAACAGCGTGGCTTATTGGATTTGACCATTTTGGCAGGCCTTCACCTTCGGTAATAAATTTATGTTCTGGCATAGGTTGCTCAAAGTTTATTGGCTAGGATGAAGATTGGACTAAGCCTATCATAGAGTCTCCTAGATATTGCTACAGTCGTGGCCGAACCGCAGCATGATAGGCCTTGCCTTTTGGCTTGAATATTGTAGCGCTAACAAGCGCTGCCTTTTTTTAATCTCTCCCGATGCGATGGTCCCAGCAGTGATCGCGATGTCATACTTGGCCAAATCTAGCGCGGTAGAGACTACACCGGCGCCGCCAGCGATATGCCTTTCCGGGCGTCGGTTGCGGCTTTTATAGCCGTCTTGTTTCACCGCAAATCCATCGGCAAGATCGAAATACACCAATGGCTTAGTGCGATCCCACATGCTTGCCATGCTGCGGGTCATCTCGGCAGGGGTTAGAATGTACCTGTCTATCGCTTGTGCTAAATAATTGGGTCTGCCTTCCACTTGACGCACGCCCTCGCCAACGCCGTGTTCCAGGTGCCGTGATAGTCTCGAATACATAATAGGGTGGTAGAAAAATGTACTGCCGACGGGCTTGTTCAACTGATGATGAAGAATGTGTCGGATTGATAGTGGTTCTTTGCAGTCAAGGCCTTGACCAAAGGGGAAGGTTGTACCTGTCAACCAGTCGCACAGATCGTCGAACTCTGGGGTAAGAGTGGCCAGCTCGTCGAGGTTAACAACACCCTCATTCTCTAACTGCAGATACGCCAAGCCAACAAAGGTCTTGGTTAGTGCAGCGACCCAAAACGGTGTGTTAGGCGTGATTGGTATTTCTTGATTATTGTCAGCAAAACCAAATCCGCTTGACCAAACTAGCTTGGCATCAATCACAATGGCCACAGACAGCTCAGCAATATGTTTAGCATTGCGCAAGGCGTCAAGGACTTTACTAAATGCCTCATCGGGCACTGGCTAATTTTCAGCAGGTGCCGCCATTGCCACGCTTGTAAGGAAACCAAGAACTACGGTAATCAGGTTTAGCTTAGTCATAATTCATTCCAAAAGCCGTCAATGCTGTGCGCAACAAATAAGCAATGTTAGTTTCAAGTAAAACGCCCTAAAAAACTGGGACGCTGCAATGACTGAAAACGCAGTGTTGTTGTGATGGCCCAATGCAGTTGAATCAGAAACAGTTGACGAGGCCTTGAGTAAAACCCAAACCTAGGTCAAGGCTTGGGAAAAATGCTATAAATCGCTTTGCTGAATAAAACGGAGCCACCATGTATTCAACTAGTTCACTCAGGCTGGCAGCAATAGCACTAGCAATTATTATGCTCAGCACCGAGCTGTCGGCCCAGCAGCCAACTTCGCTAGACGATGTGCGCGCACCGATTCCTCAGGGCTTAGAAACTGTCGAGTTCTATAGTGAGGCGGTGGCCCGCACCATGAAGTTTGATATTGTGTTGCCCGCAGACTATTACAGCAGCGATAAACGCTACCCAGTGGTCTATCTGCTGCACGGCTATATGCAGAACTACACGGTTTGGGGGCGTAATCTCAACGGTGCTTATTATGCCCGCCAGCTGCAAGACCTAATCCTCGTAATGCCTGATGGCGGGAATACGTGGTTTGTTAACTATGCACGCAGTGCCGACGGGCAAAAAGACGATTGGGAAGACTATTTGGTGGAAGATCTGCTGGGGTATGTTGATGGTAACTACCGCACCGAAGCGCGCCGCGAAGGCAGGGCTATCTCGGGCCTGTCTATGGGTGGGTTTGCCGCGTTTGCCATTGGGCTGCGGCGCCCACACATGTTTGCCTCGATTGGCAGCACCAGCGGCGCCTTGAGCTATGCTAGGTCGGCGGCAGCAGCGCTGCGTGCCGGGGTTGATCGTCAGGCTAACCGCGACAATGCCCAGCGTGATGCAAGAATTGCCGGGGCGGATGCCCTAATTTCACAGATTATTGATATCCCCGGATTTAGTACTCAGCCCGAGCGAACCCCTGAGGGTATCGATTTTGAAACCCCCCAGCAGGCCGAGGCCTATGATCCGTTTAGCATAATTTACAAAGTGCCTCGCAGCCAAATGCCCCATATTTATTTGGATTCAGGAACCCAGGACGGCTTGGTCAACGAGGCCAAAGAGATCGCCAATATACTCATGATCAACAATGTGCCATTCAATTATATGCAGTCAGAAGGGGCTCATAATTCCGAATATTGGCGTCGCAGCGTCGGGCATATGATGGCGATCCAGCATGAAATAATGCAGCGGGCACTGGGGCACAGGCCCTAGGCAGTGTTTTCTATGACTGATTCACCCGCTCTTATCACAATCAAAAATGCCCAGTGCCGAATCGATAGGCAGGCGCTGCTGATCGTCCCAGCGCTTGAAATTTATTCAGGCCAGCGGTGGTGTTTTTTCGGTGGCAATGGCTCTGGCAAATCACTGCTCACTAATTTATTGGCCGGCAAACGCATTGAAAGCGGCAGCTACGTGAACTATGCCGCAGGCTTTAGTGTGCAGCAGGATATCCATTGGGTTTCATTTGAAGAGCAGCAAAGGCTTTGGCAAATGGACAACAAATTAGACATGAGTGAATACAGCGCCGATGCAAAAGATACCGGTACGTCCATAGACGCTTTGATCGCCGGCTCACGCAGCAGCGACGAAGCCGATGAGGCTTTCAAGAGTCAGCTGCTGCAAAATCTGGGGCTATTAGGCATTAGGGCGCAGGGCATTCGGTTTTTATCCTCCGGTCAGGTTAGACGCGCTTTATTGGCGCGGGCACTTTACGCCAAGCGCGGCAGGAACCCGCAGCTCATTATTCTGGATGACCCCTTTGAAACCCTCGATAGCGCATCAAAGCAGGCTATCTCCCACTGTGTTGAATCTTCGGGTGCGGCCTCAACTACGATGATCCAGCTGTGCCGGAGAAGGGCCGATGTTTTGCCCAGTGTTTCTCATGTTGCCTACATGAAGGACCTGCGTCTTGTGGCAGCGGGGCCGGCACAAACAAGTTTGAATCTCATCGATTCTGATTACGCTGCCGGCAGGGCGCAGGTTCATGGCAAGGCCCTACCGCCGCTCGCCGCCGCCACGAAATTGCCGCCAACCCAGCC
The DNA here is from genome assembly GCA_964352445.1 of uncultured Pseudohongiella sp. GTDB lineage: Bacteria > Pseudomonadota > Gammaproteobacteria > Pseudomonadales > Pseudohongiellaceae > UBA9145. The sequence goes on from CAYGSO010000045.1 coordinate 22,986, forward strand.
GCTGATTGAATTGAACAACATACAGGCGCGCTACGGCGATCAGGTGGTTTTTTCAGACTTCAGCTGGAAAATGCTGCCGGGCGATCAGGTCTTGCTGGAGGGCCCTAATGGCTGCGGTAAATCTACTTTGCTTAGCCTTCTCGATGGCGACAATCACAAGGCCTATGGCCAAGATGTGCGTTTGTTTGGCAAACGCCGTGGCAGTGGCGAAACTGTGTGGCAGGTAAAATCCTACTTTGGCATAGTATCCAATGAGCTGCACAGCAAATATCAAAAGGGCTGGAAAGTACTCAACGTGGTTCTGTCTGGCTTTTTTGATTCGGTGGGGTTGTACGATCAAAATTCAGTGACGCAGTCAGAACAAGCTCTGGCATGGCTAGGCTGTTTAGATTTGTTGGAGTTTAAAAGCCGCTACTACGAAGAGCTGTCTTTCGGTCAGCAGCGTCTGGTTTTATTGGCCAGAGCAATGCTAAAGCAACCGCCTATATTAATTCTCGACGAGCCATGCGTGGGTTTAGACGATGCCTTTCGTCACAAAATTCTGGCTTTATTAGACACAATTGTCAGAGATTCTGCGACACAACTCATTTACGTGAGTCATGTCGCAGATGAGCGGCCGGCCTGCTTAAACCGGCATTTGAGGTTTGTGCCTAGCCCGCAAGGGGGCTACACAATCGAACAAGGGTCAATTGAGCCTTGAGACCTGAATATTGGCATAGCCAACATTGTTACCATAAAAGCCGATGGTGTCGTTGACGAATAATTGCAGCTGACCGCTGCAATCGGCGGTAAAGTTATAGTGGCCTGCGCTTTCGTCGAACTCTAAATCGCTAACCCCTACTGCACCACCGCAGCCAGGCTGTTTGAGCATCAGTTCGAACCAGTTATGCTGCTTTGAGCGCCTGGTAAGGCCAACCCAGTCCCAAGGCATTAATGAATTAGCAAAGCCAGTTTCGTCCAGTGGCTGGTCCGCTTCATTGGTTGCGATGTCACTATCAATCCAATTGCTTAGAATAGTGATGTTCACGGCGTAGCGGCCGCCCGCTTCCAAGGCAATGCCAGAATCATGGTTCATTTCACTGGTGAAAAAATGGGTATTGGCCGATTCGCCCGTGGCTAGAGTCGCCCCTGAGGCATTAGATGATAGAAGTGGTATGCCTGGGATGCTGCAGCTGCTAATTGCCACGGCACCGAAAGCCAGGGCGATGCATTTCAGTGTAATACTGGTTTTAGTGCTCATTGACGATCCTTTTATGGGACAAGCTAATTGTTCGAGGTAGGCCTAAAAGTGTACATGTTAGGTTCGTTTGCGGCAATCGATTAGCACTGGCAAGGCTTTAAGGGGCCCAGTCCGGCTGCCCATAGTTGCCTGATGGCCTAAAAGAGATTTTGCGCCAAATCAATAATGGCCAATTCGCCGCGTCTAAACCCGAGAAAATCATGGCCAAATTTCAGTTTAACCACTACGCTTAAACCCATAAGAACACGTCTTCGAAGACCGAATGAATGCTTTAAACGCACCATATCTCTTTTTAAACTCCCCCAGCGACCCAGTGTTGGGTATGGATCTCGACCCTTGGACTTTGAGGTTTCGGGGGAGCAGCACTCATCTGGAGAAATCGTTTCTCTACGAGTATAGCCAAGTCTCGTTGCCCCATAGCCGTATCGCCATCGCCCTTGGGATTCTCATGGTGGCAGCCTTTGGCATCATGGATTCGATCGTTTTAAGTGATAATAAAAACCTAGTCACTTCTATCCGCTTCGGCGTCTTAGTGCCGTTTCAAGTAGCCTTTCTGCTCTTTACCTTTAGCCAGTTTTTCTTTGACAAGATGCAGGTCTCGCTGGTCGGTTTAGTCATTTTTACGGGTGTTGGTCTTACTGCAGTGATGTTGGTGCTGCCGGTAAATACCTCACCTATTTATTTTGCAGGGCATATGCTGGTTGTTTTCTTTGCCTACGCCTTTTTGCGGTTACGATTCATTTGGGCGAATCTGGCTGGCTGGATAACTCTTTTGGGGTTTGCTGCCGCTGATTTTCTGTTTGCTGACACCTCGTTTACAGAGCGCTTCATGCGAATCTTTTTTATATCGTCCACCTGCCTGCTAGGCATGTTTGTGGCATACAGTTCTGAATTTTATGCCCGTCGGTATTTCTTTTTAAGGGATGTGCTAGAGCAGCGCAGAGTAGAGCTTGAAGAAAATCGCTCAGATCTAGAAACTCGGGTTAATCTGCGAACAGAGCAAGCTTTGGCGGCAGCTAAAGCTAAAAGTAATTTTTTGGCAAATATGAGCCACGAAATTCGTACCCCCATGAATGGGGTGTTGGGTATGTTGGAACTATTAAAAGAGGACAGTCTGACAACTGTTCAACAAGAACAGGTCACTACCGCGTTTAATTCGGCCGAGGGCTTGCTCGCCATTATTAACGACGTGCTGGATGTTTCAAAGATAGACGCTGGTAAAATGAAGCTTAATACTGAGCCAGTTTCTCCGGGTTTTCTTATAGAAGATGTCTGTACGTTGCTAGCCCCCCAGTTTCGGGCGAAGAAGCTGCAGTTGGTGCATGAAATTACCCCCGAGGCCTATGATCACTATGTTTTAGATGGCACTAGAATCAGACAGATAATTATGAACCTCGTAGGCAATGCTTTGAAATTTACAGATCGCGGCTCGGTGACTGTTCACTGTCAGGTTGAGCGAGGTGAGATGCGAATTGATGTGGTTGACACAGGCATTGGCATCTTGCCTGAACAGCAAGAATCACTGTTTGATGAGTTTATTCAGGCAGACAGTTCCGCGGCTAGGGTGTTTGGTGGCACCGGCTTAGGTTTGTCGATCACTCGAAAGTTGATCGAGTTAATGCAAGGCAAAATTACGGTAGAAAGCCAGCTTAGTATGGGCTCAAAATTCACTGCACTGCTGCCGGTTGAAGGTTGTGAGACTCCCAGATTTAGGAGCAGTTTTGCTCAGCCTCTGAATAAAAAAGTCTTCTATTTGGTGGAGTCCAAGCTGCAAAGCAAATCCATAAGGTTGCTGCTGGAGCGCTTGGGCTGCGAAATAAGTACGCTGGCACAAGCACAAATGGCGATTACAGATATTCCTGAGATTGATTGTGGCGGGATACCGATTATTACTCTGGGCCATATGTCGCCCACAGAAGCTCGCCGAGACGCTCTAAGTAGTCAAGGCACCCATTATTTGCAGTTTCCGGTATCACTAGCCAACTTAGCAGATGCGCTCAAAACTAAGGGAGGGGCAAAGTTGCCTTCAGTGGCGGCGCCGAAAGAAACGAAATTCACTGGCCGCCGAATTCTCTTGGTGGAGGACAACGTGGTGAATCAGAAGGTCGCTTGTGCCATGTTAAATCGCTTGGGTGTTGAAACCACTGTCGCAGCCTGTGGACAAGACGCCCTGAATGATCTCGCAACGACTGACTATGATTTAATTCTCATGGACTGTCAGATGCCCGGTATGGACGGGTTTGAAACGACACAGGCTATTCGAGACTCAGAAGAAAAATCCAAGCGGAAAAAATCGATCATTATTGCATTAACCGCTAACGCAATGGCGGGCGATCGCGAGCGCTGCTTAAAATCCGGAATGGATGATTACTTGGCCAAGCCAATTAACCTCAATGGTCTAACAAATTCACTCGAGCGCTGGCTTTCTGCCTAGTGGGTCTTGGTAGCAGTCCCGCCATTATAGCTGCTATCCTTGTCTTCTCTATAACACTATAAAGCGTTGGTTTTCTCTCATGAATGAACTCAAACTGCGTCGAGCGACCGTCGCGGATGTGGCTGCGATTTACCGACTTTATATCAGTGTCGCGAAATTTCCCGGCGGCTTAGCAAGATTGGAATCTGAAATAGATACCCAGTACATTGAGCGCTTTGTCACTAATTCCTGCGCTGCTGGACTTATCTTGGTTGCTGAAAGCGAAGGTCAGTTGTTGGGTGAAATACACGGCTATAAAGTGGGCCTGTATTGTTTTGCCCATGTGATATCCGAGTTAACTATTGCCGTGGCACCCTCCGCTCAAGGGCAGGGCGTTGGCAGGCTTTTGTTTAGAGGTTTCATTGACGAGGTCTGTCTAACCATGCCGGAAGTGCTGAGGGTGGAGCTAATTACCCGGGAATCTAATCACAGGGCTATCACATTCTATGAGTCTCTTGGCTTTGAGCAGGAGGGATGCTTCAATCATAGAATTCGCAACCTCGATGGCACGCTAGAGTCCGACATTCCTATGGCATGGTGCCGAGAGAGCTTGAATGACTAGTAAATTAAATAGATCTCATTTGCTCGCCAAAACTCTAACAAAATGGTTCACTGTGTTACTCGTTATAGTCTGCGTTCTGTGCTGGGTGTTGCTTGTGCTTGGTAACTTGGAGATAGATCTGGAATTAGATGGCGGCATTGGGCTCAATGCCTATCTAGTGGTGGGTCTGGTTGCCGGCTTACTAGCGCTGGTGATGTATGGCATAAGTTTTAGCATTATTTATGTCTGCCTTGTTATTGGGTCAAAAATACTTCCACAATAAAAAATGGAGAAAAGATATGTTCTGCAAAATTAAAACAGCAGTATTTTCGCTACTGCTAATGACTTTGAGTACAGCCCTTTTGGGCCAGAGTCGTCTGGATATAGCTCAGGTAAAAGATGGGCTTTATGTGATAACTGGCCCAGGTGGCAACATTGGGGTTAGAGTTACCAGTGAAGGTGTGATTCTGATCGATGATAAATTTCCCGAAGATTTTGCGGAAATCCAAAGCTTGGTCGCGAGTGTTAGCGACTTGCCGGTGCGCTATATAATCAATACTCACAACCACGGCGACCATACGGGGAGTAACGCGGGTTTTCTGCAAATGGCTGAGATAATAATTCATAAGAATGCGCGGGATAATATGGTTCGAGGCAATCAGTCGGGCATCCCTCGCTTGGTCTATACACTGCACGCGGCAATCGCCCTTGGTGGTGTGGAAGTGGAAGCGCACTACCTTGGTTTGGGTCACACTAATGGTGATACGGTGGTTTACTTTCCTGATTTGAAAACGGTTCATGGTGGTGATTTGCTGCACGGAATTGCGCCTTTCGTCGACTACGGTAACGGTGGCAGCTCTGCCGGTTGGGTAGGGACTATGAACGGTATATTGGCACTGGATTGGGATACGGCGATTCCAGGTCATGGCGAGGTGATGGATAGGCGTGATGTGCTTGGCTTTAGAAATCAGATGGAAGCTGTGCGCATGAAGATGCGTGATCTAATTGATGGAGGTTTGGCTAAAGAGGACGCGGCTGAAGCAATTAAAGATGTCAATCTGAGTTGGACGCAGGCTGAAAACGGGTTATTCATGAGTAGAAGTATTCCTGGCTTTTATGATGAACTCGCATCTGAATAACCCGCTAGGAGAATTTCGAGCAATATGAGTGGAGAAACGGACCTCGAAAAACTGTTAGCCTTTTTGCAGCCTAAGCTGCTTGATGGAAATTTTGTATTTTGCAGTACCTTTGATATGCCAAAAGAAAGTGTCATGGCGCTTTCGCCTGTTGCAACTTACCGAGAGCAGGAGGGCATGAGTCTGATTTTAACGGAGTCGGCGGCACGCTCTGCTGGGTTTGATGTGTCAGCTTTATTTAGATGTATTACTCTGTCTGTGCATTCTAGTCTTGATGCTGTGGGGTTAACGGCGGCGGTGGCAGGTAAATTAGCGAGTAACAATATTAGCGCGAATATGGTTGCCGCGTATTACCATGATCATGTTTATGTGCCTGCGGCGAAGGCTGAACAGGCGCTTGAGTTGTTGAGTGAGTTTCAGAAATCATGATTGATTAGTTGC
>CAYGSO010000046.1:0-12404 GCA_964352445.1 uncultured Pseudohongiella sp.
CCATACAAGAACTGACCTTCAAAGCCCCAAGGAGACGAGCCAGCGAATCTGTTACCAGATCCGATAGTTCCGTCTAGGTTGTCTTGATCAAGAGGCGCATCTTGGTCAAACGCGTTTTGAGCACCTAGGATGAATGTGTAGTTGGTATTCCAAGTGTAGGCAGCTTCAAGATCGAAGATCCATTCGCCATCGTAGCAACCGTCAGAGTTGATGGTGCAATCAAGCGTGTAGCCTGTGCCATTAACACCCCGTGGCGTAGTGTCACCACTGTTGCCAGAAGAAACCCAATCGTCGTAGAAGCTAGCACGGGCTAGTAAACGGAAATCACCGATAAAGTGGTTGTATGTGAATACACCACGATTTTCTGGATTAAAGTTTTCTAGGTTTACCACGCGGTTACGATCAACCTCTTGGCCTGCACTGTTAACTTCGGTTTGGATGAAAGTCCAAGCTGCATTCAAGACGCCGTTACCCGCATCGCCGAAGTCAGCATTGTACGATCCAACAATTTCCACACCTTCAGTCGTTGTGTCGAAGTCATTCGTGTAGAAAGACACTGAGCTTAGGTCAGATGCACCAGGTACGCCAATTTCTTGCAAGCATAGCGCTAGGTTGCCCACTGGGTTAGTTCGTGCGCCCGGGCAGTTAATGCCTGGAGGAACTGGTCTACCATTAATATCGATAGTACCTGTTTGCGAGATACGATCAACTAGATCAATGTTGAAGTAGTCAACTGTGACATTCAAGTTGTCAGTTACTTCCCACACAAAGCCAGCAGAGAAGTTATCTGATGATTCTGCATCAAGCTGTTCTGCACCCAAGAATTGAGCAATTGGATTAGTTGGTGGAATTTGACCACGTTGCTGCAACTCACCATCTACTGTAATAGTAGAAAGCTTGGTTACGTTTTCCTGACCAGGAGTCGGGGCACGGAAACCAGTGTTGTATCCAGCACGTGCTGTGAATGTGTCAGTTATACGGTAACGACCAGACACTTTGAAGTTAGTTACACTGCCAAAGCTGTCGAAGTCTTCGTAACGAAGCGCTACACCGGCTGTGAAGGCGTCAGTGATATCAGCTTCTATATCTGTGTAGAGGGCGATGTTTTTACGATTCCATAGACCCGCTTGCTCTGGGCTGAAACCGGCGAAACCGTGGGCACCAATACTTAGATTTGGCAGAGGAGTTACTCCGTCACTATAGGTGTTAGAGCCGTTTACGTTTTGGAAGGCGTAGTCGCCCGCTTCCCAAGATGCAACTTCACCAACGATAGTTTCGAAAATCTCGTTGCGCCACTCAGCACCAAACGCGATGCTCAAATCTGACGCTAAGCCGTCAACAGGCAGTGTGTACACAAAGTCTGCGTTGAAGTTAGTTTCAGTTTGGATGTTGCTACCTAGCTCAAAACCCTGTTGGAGTTGACCATTAACAATGCCGTCTGGGCCATTTGATGGGTTCCAAGAGTTTGAAATACGGAAAGCAACCGCGTTACGGCCATAGCTTCCGCTAAAGTCGTATTTGAAGTTAGGAGAGAACTCACCACGGATACCACCAACGATGCTCGCATCTTTAAGGCCCGCACCAAACGATGGTGTGTAACCACCCGGTAGGATTGAGTTCAATACGAAACAGTTGCCCGGAAGGCTATTCAATGCTGCTTCGTCCGCTGCAACAGCTGCTGCGTTAAGCGGCTGACCGTTACCACCAGAACCCGGTGAAGTTAGCGCTGGGCAGTTAGACGTCTGGTTAGTTGCGCCACGTGCAATGTTGGTATCAACAATCGCGCGAGTATTGCCGTTTGTGTAAACACCACCGCGAGAGTTTGGATTGCGGTAGAAGAATCCACCGTCAGTTTGACGCTGACCGTAGTTACCAAAGGCATACACTTCTTGAGTTGCCGACAACTCAATGCCTGAGTTAAAGAACACATTCCAGTTATCACTTACTTCTGGTGCGCCCCAAACTTGAGCTGGGTTAAGAATGTTAGCGCGCTGAGCTGTGTTACCAGTTGCTGAAAGTACGCTGGCATCAGTTCGTTGAATGGAACGGCTAGTGGCTTCTTGCTGCATGGCGCTAGCAGTTACGTTCATGAAACCGTCGTCACCTAAAGGTAGACCAAAGTTCACCATGACTTGCTCTAGGCCGCCGTCGCCTTCGCCGAATTCACCAACACGGGCATCCATAGAGAAACCGTCTGGAGAATCTTTAAGTACGAAGTTCATTACGCCCGCAATCGCGTCAGAGCCGTATTGTGCAGCAGCGCCATCACGTAGAATTTCAACTTGTTTGAACGCAAGTACTGGGATAGCTGAAATGTCAGCGCCCTGTGAACCTGCTGCAAGAGAGCCGCCTAGCTCGGCGATAACGCCTGAACGGTGACGACGCTTGCCATTTACAAGGACAAGAATGTTATCGGGTGGCAGGCCACGTAAGTTGGCCGGTCTCACAATTGTTGCAGCATCAGAGATGGCGTTACGCTGGACGTTGTATGAAGGAACAGACGTTCTCAACATCTCGTCTAAGTCAGCGAAACCCATGTTAACGAATTCTTCGCCAGCAATAACGTCAACGGGCACTGATGAATCGCCTGCACTTCGCTGTGGGCGACGTGAGCCGATAGTTATGATTTCTTCAACATCATTTGCTTGTTGTCCAAAGGCAACAGGTGCAAAACCTGCAGGTACCAAGAGACCAAGCGCAATGGCAGTAGGGAGAACCCTTTTTGCCAAGTTTGGTTGTTTAAACATTTATTTCCCCTTTATTAGTATCAAAGATCTAGAGCCTTTAGGGAGCTCATTTTCTTAATTTGATAGAGCAATAAGCCTAACCCCTAAAGCTAGGAACCTATTTAACGCCCAATCAGCGTCCAAGCATAAGAGTGCTATAGGCAAAAGTCTAGCGATTAAGCCCACTTGTAGGGCGTAGAGGGCTATTAAGTGTGCAAAACGATGGTTGCTTGAGATACATCAAGTCCAATAAGTCTTGTTTAGGGATTTTTTGTTAATTTTGGCTACCTTCTTGTGCGTTTAAGAGGTTATTTTAGTGCGTTGAAACCAATTTGGTTCGCCCTAGAATTTCTTGTCGCACAACTAAAAGGCAGAAAGAAAGGAGATAAGAGGATTATCTGGAAAATTGGCAGTGAATTCGCTCATTTTTAGGGCGTAAACACCTTCGATTGCGGTCTTTTAACAGGAGATAAGCAGAATCTTTGGCCAGCTGAGCTAGTTCAGCTATACAGCCCAATTACACCTCCACAGCCCCGCTACTGAGTTTTGCCTCGCGGATCTAGCTGTTGTGAAATGGCGCTCAAGCCATCTACCGTATATCTGGCGCTGACCCAGAAGGCTAGCTTGAGCCTTTGAGTAGTCGACAGGCTGCCAAAAGTGCGTCTGTGGTTAGACCAGTGTTTTAATGCGGGAACTCTGTCAGCCCAGCGGGCGACGCGATTTGATAGCTTGCTAGCAAGCATGACCGCCAGCGCCAAGAATAAGAGGCCCGGAATAATAGGCAGGATTAGCCCGATAACACCCAATATCACGCATAGCGTAATAACCGCGACTAAAGCCGCTTTGTAGGCCAGGGATTTAGCGCCGGCTGCAGTGCTGTGTTGTTTCATATCTGGCAACCTCCAAAATGTATCGCCTGTAGATTTTTGCAGTTTGATTTGCTGCTTACGGTTAGCTGAAGCAGAAACTGTGCCAAAATTTAAACCATTGAAATTATTAAGGTTTATTCTCGCGCGAGCAGCAGTTGGAGAGTTGTAAGGCGGAATTCGCCAGTTGTTGGCGAGTTTGCAGTGTAGCGCCTATCTAACAGTGGGAGCCGCGATGGCCTCTTTTCCTACTTTATTGCCCATGGCAACGCTGAAAAAACCTAGCGCCTCGGCTTTAGCACCGATCAATTGCCTAGCAGGCGCCTGACTTGTAAGTGCAAACGGCCGTGGTAGACTAATTTAACTTCGGTCACTCATCAGAGTAACCTCGATTAGCGGTGAGTATGAATCTATGCCTACAAATCAGTTTTCCCGTCGTGCTTTTTTACAATCGACTTCAACTCTTGCAAAAGGATCATTCATTGTATTGGCGGCGCCGGGAATTCTAGCCGCCTGTAAACAAGCAGATGAAGCCATCAACGCGGACACAGAGCAATTCACAACGCTCACCGCCATCGAGGCTCGAGAACTGAGGGCAATCGCATCGCGGATTATCCCCAGCGACGAAACCCCGGGGGCAGAAGAAGCGGGTGTTATCTATTTTATTGACGCGGTTCTCGGCGACAATCGTGATGAAGAATACAGCAATGTGCGTGATGCTCTGCGCGAGGTTCAATACAACGCGGCGTTGGAATATTCGGTATCTTACTTTGCCGACCTCACCACCACCCAGCAAGATGAGCTGCTCGCTCAGATAGAGAACACTGCATTTTTCGCCACTATTCGTTACCTTACTATCGCCGGGATGTTCTCCTTACCCAGTTATGGCGGCAACAAAAACAAGCTAGGCTATGAGCTAATCGGCTTTGATGACCAGCATGCCTGGGCGCCACCGTTTGGTTTCTATGATGCTGATTATGCGGCGCGGGGAGAATAGGCTATGGCCCAGGCTAGCTTTTCAAATCAAGATGAAGTTGATTTCGTTATTGTCGGTTCCGGTGCAGCAGGGGGAATTGTTGCCAAAGAACTATCCACAGCCGGTTTTTCGGTGGTCGTTCTAGAACAGGGGCCGCATTTGCAGGCAGGTGATTTTAAGCACGACGAATGGGGGTATGATCATAATAACGATTTAACTTGGGGGGCGCGCCAAGGGCATCCCCAGACCTTTAGAAAAACTGAAGCCGAGATCGCTGTTAAGGGCCCTAGAGAATCTCTTGGCTATGCCCATAATGTTGGCGGCAGCAGCGTGCATTTTTCTGGAAATTTCTGGCGCCTGCGGGAAATAGACTTTATCGAGGCAAGCGTCAAAGGCACTATCGCCGGCACCAATTTCGCCGACTGGCCCATTACCTATGCTGAACTTGAACCCTATTACACCAAAGTTGATTGGGAGATTGGCGTCTCCGGTTTGCAGGGGCCTTGGGATCCACCCAGATCAAGAGAGTACCCCTGCCCGCCGATGCCGGTAAAATCTCCGGGCGTGCTGCTAGAAAGAGCGGCTAAAAAACTGGGGTTAAATCCCTATCCGGCACCGGTGGCCATACTGTCACAAGCCCATAATGGCAGGCCGGGGTGTATTCACTGTGGGTTTTGTAACGGGTTTGGCTGTGAGGTAAATGCCAAGTCCTCATCAATGGCGACCATGATTCCCCTTGCCTTAGCCTCAGGCAACTGTGAGCTTCGTACCGGCTGCACGGTAAACAGAATTGAAACCAATGATGCAGGCAAAGCAACCCAAGTTGTTTATTGGGAGGCTGACGGCACAGAGAAGTCGCAGCGGGGTAAAGCCATTGTTTTATGCGCGAATGGTGCTGAGACACCAAGGTTATTATTACTCTCCGATTCCAGCCGCTTTCCCGACGGTTTAGCAAATTCGTCCGGCTTCGTCGGCAAGAATTTGATGTTCAACGGTTACTCTACGGTGGCAGGATTGATGGATGAGCCTGTTAATGGTCATAAGAGTATTCCGGCGACTCGGGTGGTGCACGATTTTTACGAGCTTGATAGCAGTCTGGGTTTTTATGGTGGCGGCGGTATCGATTCGCGCCATCCATCCCGCGGTGTGCCCATGGGTTTTGCGCTCAATTCCAGTATTTTTACTGGGCTTAGCTGGGGCAGTGATTTCAAGAAAAATCTAAACCACGAGTTCACCCATGCAGTAGCCTTCGATGGGCATACCACCTCTTTGCCGCTGGCGACCAATAGCGTCAGTCTTGACCCTAAGATAGCCGATAAGTGGGGCAGGCCTGCGCTGCGCTGTACCTATTCAGACCATCCTGACGATATTCAGACCATGAAATTTTTTAAGGATAAATCTGTTGAACTGATGGAGGCGGCAGGGGCCAAAAATATCCACGGTTTCTATCCAGAGAACGGCCAGAACGGCAATGTGCATTTGCTGGGTACTTGCCGCATGGGTGATAACCCTGACACTTCGGTTGTCGACCGTTTTAACCGCTCCCATGACGTGCCCAACCTGTTTATGGTGGATGGCAGCAGCATGGTGACATCGGGCCGTGGTCAGCCCACCATGACTATTATGGCGCTGGCCTTCCGTGCAGCGGATAACATGATTCAAGCGGCTAGGCGCGGAGAAATCTAACTACTGATCAAGGGCACTTTTGATGCTGGCAAAGACGCTGGAAGTGCCGTCTGCATTCATCACGAGAATATCGTAAGGGGTGAATCGATTGCCCATTTCCATGCCGGGGCCGCCGATTGGCATACCCGGCACGGTTAAGCCTAACGCGCCGGCGGGTGGGTTAGCTAAAAACTGATCGATGAACTTGGCTGGAATATGGCCTTCAAACACGAAGCCTTCTTTGGTCACGGCGGTATGGCAAGATGCCCATTGGGGTTTTACCCCAAGCTCTAATTTCACTGCGTCTAGATCAGTCGGGTGGAAAACAGTGGAATGGTAGCTATTGGCCTCCATATGTTCGATCCAGCCTACACAGCAGCCGCAGGTTTCGCTTTTGTAAACGTTCAATACCACGTCATCAATAGACTGTGCTGTCAGTAGCGGCGATAGCAATAATCCAAACAAAGTTAGGCCCGCGATAACAAAACGCCGCGGGAAAATAGTGGTTTGCATGAGCTCATTTTTCATAGTAACTCCAACACTAGACTAAAAATCGAAATATCCAAAAAAACCGTGGGCCCATTATGAAAACTTTTGAGCCTCAATGCTAGGGGCGGTGTCGTTAGCGCCGAAATACTCCAGGACTCATTTTTCAAAAAACCGGCTTGATGAGTCAAAAAAGCTAGCGACAGTCTGCGGCCGCAGCCCTAACTCATTTTTGATCTGGGCTACTGCAAGCCGGCTATTGCGGTCGAGCTTTTCTGACCAAGACGAGGCAAACAGCACCTGCTGGGGATCCAGTTGGCGGATGCGCTGGGCGTACATTGCGCTAAGACTTCTCTGCCGAGATTGATTTTGCGCGGCGGCTTGAGTTGCCGGAAACGGCGGGGTGTTTGCCAAATCAAACTGCAGTCTCGAGGGCTGTAGCCGGCCATCTGCAAAAGCCAGTATGAATTCACTCATCGCTCTATCGGTTTGCACTGTAAATTCTGCTTGGCCGCCAAAATGTGCAATTTGAATGTCGATAGAGGGGGAATTTATGAGCACGTTATCGATAAATAGCTTAACGTCAACCGATCCATAGTAAGGATTACGGGTGGCTAAATGGATTAGCGCCGGGTAATCGAGAACTTTCAAAAATTCAAAAAACTCAGCCAGTTTCACCAAGTGATCATTGCTTCGCAGGTTTACGTTCGAGTCGCTGAAATGCAGGCTTACCCCGCCTAGGCCTAGCACTTGGGCGCAGCGCTGGACTTCTTCTAGGGCATAGTCAGCCAATGGATCTAAGCTACATAGCCCAGCGAGACGGTGGGGCGCTGCGGCAACTTGTTCGGCAACAAAATTATTCTCCGCTTGCACCAGGGGATACTCTCCGCTGGGGCTGAGTTCCGTCATGCTAAAGACATGGGCTTCTGAGATAAGCAGTGCCTGTTCAATTCTGGCTAGGTTCAAGTCCAGCAGGACATCTTGCGCCAAGATTAGTCGCTCGGCCGCAGGGTTGGCGAGCTTGGGATTAGTTTTGCGAATTTGCTGCCAGGCATTTGCGGCCCTGGTAGACCGCACGTGCACATGGTTGTCCGCCGCCGGAAGCTCATCTTGTGCATAGGCCGTTAGTTGCAGCAGTAAAATGCCGCAAAGGATCGCGAGTTTTGTGCCCATGGTGATGTGTTGACCTCTGTGAAGCTGCAGCTTAAGACCTTAGCAGTCGAAGCAACAAGGGGCTGCTGGATTCTAACTGCTAGGGTATGACTGTAGTGCAGAGTTGCCGCTTTCTCAATCAATTAAGTAGCTAGTGACGATATTTGCACGGGTCAAAGTAGGTATGGTTTCCCTGCTTAACTCATTCCCTTAGAGCCTGCCAGTTTAGGGTTGAGTTAGCCCATTACATCACCTATTATCCTCGCCGACCCTGAAGCGGGTCGCTGAGTTGTGCTGTGTTTATAAAGTCTGAAATCGTCCATTTGGCGTGGTAGGTGGGTCATGGTTTGCTGCAGACCCATGTGCTTGAGGCTACTTAGCTCCTTTGTTAGCCGGTTAGCGTTAGCCTTTAGCTGTTTGGAAAAGCCACGTGTTATTAAACTATCTCAATATTAACAAGCGAACCTTGGCAGAACTGCTGAGTATTGCGCTGCCTATGGTGATCTCCCAAGGCACGTTTGCGGTGATGATTTTCACCGATCGCTATTTTCTGTCTCAAATCGACCCGGTGCATATGGCGGCAGCGCTGGGGGGTGGGGTTGCGGCGTTTTTCTCATTCTGTTTTTTCTCCGGCGTGTTGTCTTACTCCAATGCCTTGGCTGCCCAGTATTTAGGGGCGGGTGAGTTAGCTAAATGCCCTAAAGTTGTGACTCAAGGCATGGTGATGGTCGCACTGAGTTTGCCGTTGCTTGCTGTCATCACTTATTTAGTCTCCGGTATTTTTGAGACTATGGATCATGATCCTCGGCAGCTTGAGTTAGAGAGAACTTACTACTTACTGCTGATGTTGGGCACCGCAATCACATTGGCCAAGATTTGTATTTCATCCTATTTTGCAGGTATTGGCAGGTCCTACGTTGTCATGGTTTGTGACGTCTGCGGCCTAATTTTGAATGTACCGCTGTGCTATGCCATGGTGTTTGGCAAGTTTGGGTTTCCTGTGATGGGGATAGAAGGCGCGGCAATCTCAACCATCATTGCCACCTTGTTTGCCTTAGTTCTATTTATAGTCTTTTATTTCAAAGCAGAGCATCTTGATAAGTTTTCAGTAAGAGATTCCTTTGTTGTGGACTGGGGAATTCTCAAGCGGTTTTTGCGCTTAGGTTTTCCCTCCGGGCTTGAGCTGTTTCTCAATGTGGCGGCGTTCAATTTGTTCCTGCTGATGTTTCAATCTTACGGCATTGTGCAAGGCGCATCGGCGGCGATTGTGTTTAATTGGGACGTGCTATCGTTCATTCCAATGATGGGGCTAAACATTGGCGTGATCAGCTTAATTGGTAGGTTTGTCGGTGCGCAAGACATGGACCGGACGAATCAAGTAATTGCCTCTGGGTTTTTGCTGGGCTTATCCTATTCCTTTGTGCTGGCGGCGCTGTATGTAACTTTCCGCTATCCCTTGGTTGAGGTGTTTGCGCCCCCGACCGGCGACTTCTCCGAAATTAGAGAGCTTTCTGCGTTTATGATGATTGGTCTCTCTACGTACGCTATGGCAGACGCTGTTATATTAGTCTCCGGTGGCGTGCTTCGCGGCGCCGGCGATACTCGCTGGCTAATGATGGCGTCGGTGTCATTGCACTGGGCTATGCTGGTGGCTCAGTACTTTATAATCAGAGTATTTGAATATGGCCCCAAAGTGTCTTGGATTGCCTTTGTGATTATGTTGCTGGCGATTGCCTTAGTCTATGGTCTGCGCCTGTGGGGCGGAAAATGGCGTGATCAGGACGCTTTAGCGCGAGTAATGGCCGAGTAGCGGATACTCAGTGTGCGTGCGGATAATACGCTTTAGAGCCGCACAAAATCACCCCGAAAGCCGCTGGCCAGCCTGCGCAATAAAACTTAAGATTCTATAATAACAAACCCTTCCTCAGATTCGACACACAAAGATTGCAGCGTAGCTGTTACCGAGTTAGCCTAGGCTTAAGAAAATCTGCCCGAAGAGGCTTTTTGTGAAACGTTTCGCTTGCTGTTTAGCCGCTATTGTGACCCCTGTTGCCGTTGCCTTTTTGGGGGCCGCTGCTTCTGCCCAGTCGCAAACTGAGTATTCCAATAGCTTGCTTAATACTAAAAGTGTTTTCACTAAGGCTCTAGCCAGCTCCCTGAGCGAGCCGTTTGTGGGCGTGACCACCACAGCAGGAAAAATAAGCGGCCTGTTTCCAATTGTTTCAACCGGCGTCACAACTGCCCCTATCAAAACAGCTGCAGAGGGCTTTCTCCGCAGCTTAGACACCATCGCTTTAGGTAAAGTCCAGTTTGCCGTAGACGACCCCGAGTGGCGCAATTGGTCCAATGTCGATGTGGGGATTTTCCCCCGCTATGGCTTAAGTCTAGAAGAGATGAATGAGTCGCAAAAATCCTCGGCGTGGGCGCTCATCGAGGCTTCGCTTAGTGTTAGAGGCTTAGAAACCGTGCGCAAAATCATGCGAACCGAGCAGCGGCTGCTAGAAATAAACAACGAACCTATTCGTTACGGTGAAGAAAAATATTACCTAACAGTGATGGGTATTCCCCATGAATCGGAGCCCTGGGGTTGGCAGCTAGATGGCCACCATCTGGTGATTAATTTTTTTGTGCTTGGCGATCAGATCGTGATGACCCCAGCTTTTTGGGGTGGCGAACCTGTCACTATCGAAGGCGGCCGCTACCGGGGCAGTACAATTCTGCAGCAAGAACAAAATGTGGGTCTGCTTTTCGCCCAGAGCTTCTCCCAAGATCAGCTAGCCAAAGCCACCACAACTGGCCTTAAAGATCGCAATAACCAAGTGGCGGCGGCCAATGCCGATAACTTAGTGCTTGATTATGTTGGGCTGAAAGGGAGTGATTTGAGCAGTGTGCAGCGGCTTGAATTATTGGGTTTGATTGAACTGTATGTAGGCAATATGCAGGACGGCCATGCTCGGGTCACCATGGCGCAGATAGCCCAACATCTTGATGACACTTATTTTTCTTGGGTAGGTGAGACTGATCCAGCGGCGGTGTTTTACTACCGTATTCACAGCCCGGTAATTTTGATTGAGTTCGATCATCAGAACCCAGTTGGAACAACTTCTAAAAATCAGCCGGGAGTGCCTTCCCGAGATCACATTCATACAGTGGTAAGAACGCCAAACGGCAATGATTATGGCAAAGACTTGTTGGCGGCTCACTTAACCCAGCATCCCCATTAGTGAAATCGACAAGAGTGAGATGATGTCTTATGAAGAGTATTGATTTAAGTGAAGCTGGTTTTAAGGGCTTGGCCTTGGTGCCGGCTGAGTTGCTTATTTGTGTTTGCCGTCTAGGGGCGGTAGCCATGGATCTAACAGCTAAGACCACAGTCTCCGCCCGTGTTAAACCTGCAGCCATAAAACAGGCTTTGGCTTTGACGGCGCTAAGCCTTGTGTTTGGACTTACAGGCACGGCAGCATCGGCTCAATCTGACCATCCCTTTGGCATTCCCACCACCGGCAAGTCTAACCCTGCTGCAAACATTGTCGCCGTTGCTGGCACTAGGGCTCAGGGTTTTGCCGGCCAAGGCCGGTCAGAAGTTATGGCGCGCCACGGCATTGTTGCCACTAGTGACCCGCTAGCGGCTCAAGCTGGCTTAGAGATACTTCGGCAAGGCGGCAATGCGATTGATGCTGCCGTTGCTGCCGCGGCAGTGTTGGATGTGACCTCACAAAACGATACCGGTATTGCCGGAGATTTATTTGCCTTGGTGTGGAGCGCCCAAGACAAGAAACTCTATGCATTAAACTCAGCAGGATTTGCCCCCGCTGCTTGGTCCCCCGAATTTTTTAAGGACAGCCTAGGTTTAGAGCGGATTCCGGGCTCAGGAGTCAATGCGGCCACCGTGCCAGGGGCTATATCAGGCTACGATGCGCTGTTAACTCGGTTCGGCACCATGGGTTTTCGCGAAACTTTTGCCCCGGCGGTGAAGATAGCCGAAGAAGGCTGGGGCCAATCAGAGCGGCGTCATCGAGATTTAGTGTCGGTGGAAGCCAAGCTGCGCTCAGATGTCGACTCTGTGGAGACTTTCTTTGTTGATGGTGAGATTCCTAAGCTCTACAGTGTGATCCGAAACCCCGATCTTGCCGCCGCTTTACGTTTAATTCAGCAGCAGGGCCGGGATGCTTTTTATAAAGGCGACATTGCCGATGCCCTAGTGGCTAAAATTAGTAGTGAGGGTGGGGTCATGACCCACGAAGATTTGGCGGCCTTCGAATCAGAGTGGGTCGAGCCCATCTCCACCTCTTACCATGGCTATGATATTTATCAGCTGCCACCGCCCGGGCAGGGCTTTGCTGCCCTCGAAATGCTCAATATTCTGGAAGTCTGCGCACCTGTTCATGGCCTGAGCTTAAAGGCCTTGGGTCCGTCTCATCCAGACTACTGGCATTTTATGGTCGAAGCCAAAAAGCTCGCCTATTCAGACCTACATGCCTACAACGCAGACCCGAAATTTAGCGCTGTGCCTTTAGATGAACTACTGTCAAA
>CAYGSO010000046.1:12504-15397 GCA_964352445.1 uncultured Pseudohongiella sp.
TTTGTGATGCAAGACGGAGAACCGCTAATGACATTCGGTAATATGGGAGGCTCAGTCCAGCCTGAAACCCATGCCCAGCATATGGTGAATGTCATAGACCATGGTATGAACGTTCAAATGACCACCGATGCCGCGCGCTTTACTCACAGTCAAAACTCCAATGTATTATCGCTGGAGGAAAATCTCTACCAGTTAGTTGGGCGGGCGCTACGGAACAAAGGCCATGAGGTGAGGGGAGTTAACGGCGGCAGCGTTGGCGGCTATCAGGGGGTTTTGTTCACCAAAGATCCTAACTTGCCGGCGCCGGTGATGAACCAAACAAGTATCGATGAAGACCATCCGGTGAATGGCATTTACCGCGCTGGGTCAGACCACCGCAAGGATGGTCAAGCGGTAGGTTGGTAGAACTAGCCTCGCTTGCCTATTTTACAGTAACGAAATTAATGGAACGAAAGAGCGCAAACATGAAAAAAAGTGCGATGTGTTGGTTGGG
Source organism: uncultured Pseudohongiella sp. (assembly GCA_964352445.1). Taxonomy (GTDB): domain Bacteria; phylum Pseudomonadota; class Gammaproteobacteria; order Pseudomonadales; family Pseudohongiellaceae; genus UBA9145. Next base: position 12,998 of record CAYGSO010000046.1, read on the forward strand.
TGTAATGTTACTACAAGCGAGTTTCTCTGCGGCTGCCCAATCCAGAGCAGCTACGCCATTGCCGGAGGGCCCAGGGAAACAGCTTGTCGAAGAGCTTTGCTCAAGCTGCCACAGTGTAGCCACAATTACACGTGCGGCTGGCTACAGCAGCGCACAGCAGTGGCGGGAACTATTTTCTACCATGATTGAGTTGAGTGATGCTCAAGCTACCACGATCGCGACCTACCTCGCACAACACTACCCGGAAGATACCTCACGGCGGCCGAATTTAATCGCTGGCGATACTGAAATAGAAATTATCGAATGGACGGTACCTACCTTAGGTCAGCGGGCTAGGGATCCTATAGAAGCGCCAGATGGCTCAATTTGGTGGACCGGGATGTGGGCAAGCCTCACCGGCCGATTAGACCCCGATACTGGAATAATGGAAGAGTTTAAACTGCCCCCTAGCTCACGGCCTCATTCGGTATTGCCGGATAAGGACGGGAATATTTGGTATACCGGCAACAGCAACGCCACCATTGGTATGTTGAACCCGGCGACAGGGGAAGTAACCCAATACAAAACTCAGGCACGAGATCCCCATACGGCAACCTTTCACCCTAACGGTAAGCTGTACTTTACGGCCCAGCAGGCAGGCGTGCTTGGCCGTTTAGATCCAATCACTGGCGAAGTGAAAGAGGTGCCTAGTGAGCCGCGTCCCTACGGCATTCAAGTGGCTGGCAACGGAGTAGTTTGGGTGGCATTTAATGGCACCAACAAAATTGGCGCGGTGGATCCAGATACCTTAGCTATAAAGTATTATGAAGTGCCAAACGAGCGGACTCGAATCCGCCGTTTGGCGATAGACAGCGCGGGCATCATTTGGTTCGTCAATTCCACCCTGGGGAAAATAGGGAGACTTGACCCCGAAACAGCTGAAATTAAGCAGTGGGATTCCCCCAGCGGGCCGAGTTCACACCCCTATGCCATCGCGGTTATCGATGACGTTGTGTGGTACAACGAGTCAGGCATGAGGCCGGACGCTTTGGTGCGCTTCAATCCGCGTACAGAATCCTTTCAAAGCTGGGCCATACCCTCCGGTGCGGGTATTATTCGAAATGTTTGGGTGACCGAAGACAATAATTTGCTGATCCACCAAAGCAGCTCTAATCGAGTGGGTTTGGTAAAAATTAATTAGTCCCAACTAGTGCGCCGTAAGGTATCGCTAAGCACAAAGAGGCTGACCCAATGGAATTAAGTCAAGAAGCTGAAAGAATTCAAGTTCTTAGAGAGTTTGGCATACTGGATACCGAACCAGAAGCTAGCTATGACCAGCTAACTGAGATGGCAGCGACGCTGTGCGCGGCACCGGTTGCGGTGATTTCTTTAGTGGATCAAGAGCGACAATGGTTTAAATCTAGAGTGGGGCTCACGCCTGCAGAAACTCCTCTGGACGTTTCGTTTTGTGCCCATGCGATTCAGCAAGATTCTATAATGATTATTCCTGACACCATTGAAGATTTACGCTTTCAAGCCAATGCTCTAGTTGTAGATGGGCCAAAATTTCGCTTCTACGCTGGGGTGCCATTGATTACGGCTGAGGCACAAAAGTTAGGGACTTTATGCGTGCTCGACACGGTGCCAAGACAGCTAAGCGAACGGGAAATTTCGTTTCTAGAAAAATTGGCGAAACAGGTTATGTCCCTGCTTGAGAGTAGGCGAATTTACCGCTTACGGCAGGCATTTACTAATGAGCAGGCCCAGCAAATAGATGAACTGAAGTCTGCTTTAAATCAGTTTGAGTGGCTGGATGGATTTTTAACGGTCTGTTCTAGCTGCAGAAGCATACAAGATGAAAACAAAAATTGGCTGAGTTTAGAGGCATATATTCGAGAACATTCTGCGGCAGAGTTTAGCCATGGAATATGCCCTGACTGTCGTAAAAGGCTTTATCCTGAATTCAGTAAGCAGTAGCCAGCGCTTAATGCTGTTTTAGTACGCTCGAGAGCGTTGCAAGCCAAAAAAGAGGGAGCTACATACATAGCTAGCCATTGAACAAGTTGTTGATAACTTGAGGATAGGTCGATGGAGGGCTATACAGACTCGTATAAGATGTAGTGGAAGTATATTAGCCAAGATGCGGTGACTAGCCAACTTACTTATTGGCTAGTCAGATATATAGGTCCCAAAAAGAGGGCACCCAAAGGTGCCCTCTTTCCATTTTGAGCCCTTCTAGAACTCGTAGTTGGCTCGCAGGTAAACCACTCGACCCAATGGATCTTGCAGTTCAGCGAGTATACCCGCCAACATCGGCGTGCGCTGCGCTTCTCGGTCAAACAAGTTTCTGGCACCGATAGAGATATTGGTTTGGCCTTCGAACAGCTGCAAACCTCGGTAGTTGTAAACCACATCCACATC
>CAYGSO010000046.1:15497-16705 GCA_964352445.1 uncultured Pseudohongiella sp.
CCGGCGTCATAGGTATAGGTGCCCTGAATATCCAGCGCCTCTACCTCAACCGATTCCGCATTCGAGGCGCCGGTTCTAATTTCGGATATCTCGGTGATATCGTTAACAGAGCGGGTAATTCGAGTGTCACGAGCCGGGTTGTTGTTCCAAGCCCGCAGCTGGTCAATCGAAGGTCTACCAGGACCTGCGCCCGTGGCCTGTCTGAACTGGAAGAAGTCATTGGCTAAAATCTGGGCTGCCGACTGGGTGACAATCCGGTTGACGAATTCCGTTTGGTTGTAAGTCATTGACACGGTTAAGTTGTCTAACGGATTGAAATCAAAGCCAAACGACGAGGTGGTTGATGACTCATTCTGCAGGTTGGGGTTACCCGCCTGACAGGCTGTAACGAACCCTGAGAACGGGCCAAACGGATCGTCGGCGTTGCTTAGTCCGCAGGCCTCTGGCGCGTTAAGCTGATTCAAACTGGGTGCAATGAAGGCATCACCAGTCGTTGCCCGCAGGGTTAACCAGTCAATAGGCGCCCAAGTCACACCAATCTTAGGGTCGGTAGAGCTTTGGCCAGTGCTGAAAGACTCGTTTCTAAGGGCTAGAGTTACTTCTAACGTGTCCAATACCGGCAAGGCCATCTCGGCAAAGAAAGCATCCACCGAGCGTCTCGCACCAAATACGATTTCATTCTCTGGCGTGCCAATAAAGGCATCGCCAGCGATTTCAACCGCTGAAGGGGTGTTTAGGAACTCATCCATACGACGCTGGTAGCCAACCGCCATACCGATTACGCCGCCGGGAAGCTCAAACCCGCCTGGTGACACTTCACCATTAAGGATTAGGTCAAATACCTGAAGAATATCTTCTTCCTGCTCGCGGTCACGCGCCGCGACTGCATCCATCACAGCCACTGAGGTTAGGTCATTGGGGTCGACGATTGCAAAAGGGCTGTAGCAGGCATCGCGGTCGTTTACCACGTCACAGTTAAGGCCCTGGATCATCGCGGTAATGTCAAAGTTTTGGTTAGACATCAGATCGAATTCAGCCCAGCTATGGGTAAAGGCTGCCATACCTTCCCATCCGTCTAAAAATGGGACAGTGAAATCGGCTTGAATCGAGGCGCGGAAATTAGTGTCTTTGGAGTCACTCCAGTTATCACCGTCAGCGCCATGGCCAGAAGACAGGGTGTTGGCCTTGCCGATTGGGCGGATACGAGA
>CAYGSO010000046.1:16805-28646 GCA_964352445.1 uncultured Pseudohongiella sp.
GCGGCCGGCGTCTCTGAACGAGCCTGCCACCACAACGTCGAGCTCGCCGCCGAAGTTTGTGCCCCATAGGAACTGCGCATTATGCTCGTCGTAGTCACCGCGAGAGTCTTGCTCGGTATAGGCTTCTAATTTGAAGCCGTCGTAGCTCTTGATTGGCACAAAGTTAACTACCCCTGCCACGGCTTCAGAGCCGTATAGAGCGGCGGCACCGTCAGCCACGATATCAAGGCGCTGAATGGCTATTTGCGGCAGCATGGCGTTGACGTTTTCGTTGGCAACCCGCTTACCGTCAAGCAGAGTTAGGGTTGAGCTAGCACCAAGCCCGCGCAGGTCGATATTAGACTCGCGAGAGTTTGTGCCTTGAATTGAATTGGTTGTCGAAGACGCGGCGCCGTTAACAAAGGCTAGGTTTTGGATAACCTCGCCCATATTCATCGTGCCCTGCGCAACCAAATCCTCTGCTGTGAGTTGGGTAACTGCTGACGCTTGGGTAAAGCCTTCAGAGCGACGAATGAACGACCCTGTTACGAGTACTTCTTCCACCGCATCTTGAGCAAAAGTCGCACCTGAAATAGGCAGTAAAGATAGTGAGATTGCTGTGCACAGCAAACTGCGCTTGTAAGGAAACGTATATTGCATTGAGTCTCTCCGGGATCTTGCGTAGGTAAATTTTAATTTTGTTAGTAATACTTACCGAACTGTTAATTTTATTCTAACCGGTCACTTACTTTGGGTAGACTACAGACCGTTGCTGAGAATAAATTGGAATTATCACTTAAACAATAAGCTAATAGAGTGTGATCAGGCACGTTGGGTGTTTATAGGAGAGCTTGTCGAATGCTAGAAAGTTAGCGAAGCTGGTAATAGTTTGTAATTACTGGGTTTTTTCAACATGACTATGGATATGGGGGGAAAGTTGATATCTAGTAAAAACGAAGTCAACAACTTATATTATCTAGAAAAAAGAACAGTAGGTTGCAGGAACTATTTTAGAAACTACAAATTTATTTTGATTGATGAAAATTAATTTAATTTTTCGATTGATATTAGAATAGTCAATCAATTATTTCCAAATAAAAAACTCGGTTAAACCGAACAGATTGTTTTAGTCAAAAAAAACCCCAGCTAGGCTGGGGCTTTTCCGATGAGTTACTAGTTAAAACTCATGTCTTAAACGAGCATAAAACGTTCGCAGTCTTGGGTCATACAGACTGGTTTCTAGACCACCCAACGTGACAAGCGCTTGTGGCGCGCGATCGAACACGTTTAGAGCGCCTAACTGCAGGCTTGTGTTGCCGTCAAACAGCGTCTCGAAGGACGTGCTGTACTGAACATCCCATGTGGTGTAGCTGCCTAACTCATCTGGAGTCGGGTTAGTTACTCCAAGCAGCGCAAAGAAACCGCGCGTAGCTGGGGCAGGGGATGAGAACGGGTCGCCGTCACGTACATTGTTTATACCGTGTAAGTAACGGCCAAACACTGTCACTTGGTGATTGTTCATGTTCCAAGCAAAACGTGCATTGGCTTTCCAGCGCGGTGTTGGAGGCACAGCCGCAACGCGGTTGTTACGATTGCCCGCACCTTTGATCTCGGTACCAACGAAGCTCGTGAAATCGTAGGCTTCCACATAAGTGGCGTCGAATCCGGCATTAAACTGACCGTAATCGCCGCCGATGAAAGGAATTTCACTGGCTTCAAACCCGTAGTTGACTGACACATCAGCACCGCGCCATTCCATAGACTGGGCGTTTAACTGATCCGTAACCACCAGCTCTAACAGGCGACCAGGGTTCGGGCTGCGCTGGATGCGCGGGTCGTTAAGGCCTGCAGCTTCAAACGCGGCTAAACCGGTTGGAGTTAGGGCGAAACCGTTGGCAACGGCTATGTCGGCTTCGGCATCAATCACTTCTTGCGAAGTAGGACGAATGATGCGATCAGAGAAGTCGAAATATTTGTAGTCGATGCTGACGGTTAGGTCGTCATCCAAGAATGACAGAGTTGTACCAATGTTCCAAATATCTGCCTGTTCTGGGCGCAAAGTAGTTGTTCCACCAGTGGTTCTGGCTGTGAACTCTGAGCTGCCTGTAAACGGGTCTGTCGTTTGAGACAAGCCTTGCAGGGTTGGTGAGTTGTACAGCTGTGGCAAGCTAGGGGCGATAAACGATGAGTTCCAAGAGGCTCTGAATGTCGCATAGTCAAGTGGAGTCCAGTTGAATCCTAGAGCATAAGTCGTTTGGTCTAGGTCCTCAGGAGAGTCATCGTTAACGCGCTCATCACGAATCGACACATCCATTAACAGTGTGTCCAGCAGGGGTACTGAAAATTCAGCAAACAGCGCCAGAGTCTGACGGTCCTGTTTGTAATCAGGAGTTCCCACACCGATCCATAAATCGAGGGCATTCGCCAAGGAGTTAGCATTAAGGTCGTAAGTCTCATCTCGGTATTGGAAGCCGAATGCCGATTGCACAGAGCCAGCTGGCAGTTCAAATAAATCACCCGTGATTACTGATTCTACAACTTGTAGAGTCTCGGTAATCTCAGTGTCTTCGTCGACTGCAATTTGGTCATAGACAGCAGTAGAGTTGATCTGTGCTGGGTCTGTTTGCAAAATACCGCCGCTACAGTCTCTGTTAATACAGGCGAAGTTTTGCGTCGCAAACGGGTTAAAGAAAGCCGTCTGAGAGGCTGCGGTCGCTTCATTGCGAACCAGCAAGGTGCCGTTGAGGCCAGCGCTAATGGCAGACAAAGACTCGTCTACGCCGTCAACCTGAGATTCTCTGAAGTTATAAAGGTAGCTGGCAAAGCCTGACCAGTTATCGTTAATATCGAAATTCATCTGCTGCACGATTCGAAATGTAGTGTACTCAGCGTTGGCTGCGCCACCGCTGGTGGCGTCTGCATTCAAACGCGAAGGCCCAACAAATGGGTAGCCCACAGGACGCCAATCGATGATGCGGACATCTTCATTGAAGGGGATACCAAGAGCCGCGTTTGAGCCTGCAACTATCACGTCATCAAGGCCGTTCCCGTCGAGGTCAACCCCTGGGTTGCGATCAGGTATGCCGTCGCCATTAGCGTCTTGGGCAAACAGCAATAGATCACCAAGATCTGGTTCAAAGCGGCCATCTACATCAGCATCAAAGAACGCACGGTAAGGGTTGCCTGGGTTAGTGCCCGGCACTGCGCCTAGCTCTGGGATACGGCCGCCAGGGTTAGATGGGCTGCCGCGGTCTATTACGCTATTGCCAGAGAACATCATTTCGCCTTCGTAGCTCAAGCGATCGGAAAACTCGTAGTCAAAAAGAGCTGCAGTGGTAAATGTGTCTTGCTTATTCATCAGGTCAAAGTTAGCACCAAACTCCCAGCGGCAGCTGCCGACTAGAGTGCCTTGTCTGGAACCTAATACGCCAGCGGCTTTTCTTTCTGTAGGCGTCCCTGTAGCTTCGTTATTTAAACCGCAGCCTGGGTCTGGTCGGCTTGAAACGTTAGTGATGGCGCCATTGATATCGCGGTTTGCAACGCGGAAGTCACCGGGCCAGCTGGTGCTTGAGTAAGAAGCGGCTCCCAGAGTGAATTCAGGCCGTTCAGCGAAGTTAAGACCATCTTTACGGCGAATTTCAGCGCCGAACACCACGCCACCGCGATCGCCTTGGATGCCGGCGATAAAATTAAAGGCATTCTCGTACCAGCCTTCAGCGTCATTGGTGCCCACTTGAACGGCGAAGCCTTCATAGTTGGTCTTAGGAATAACGTTGAATACACCGCCCACGGCATCTGTACCATAAATAGTGGCACCACCAGCGGTTAAGCTGTCGGTGCGCTGAATCATGATTTGTGGGTATAAATTAGCTAGGTTGGTATTAAGGGTACGTCGACCGTTAATCAGGGTAAGCGTTGCTCGCTCGCCCAAGCCTCTGAAGTTAGCGCCCTGTAGACCAGCTGACTGGCCGTTGGCGGCAACGATGTTAGTAACTGATTCGACGCCATAGTTAAAGGTAGAGTTACGCAGTACCTCACCTAGGTTTGGGGTTCCTTGCTCGATCAATGACTGCTCAGTCATTGTCTGCACAGGAGTTGTAGTATTTACTGTGTCACGGGTAATGAATGAGCCTGTTACCACTACTTCTTCGATTCTATTGTCTTGGGCTGATAGTGAGCCGGTCAGAGGTAGAAGGGAAAAAGCGATTGCTGAGCAAAGTAGACTTCGCCTATGTGGAATTTGGTAATGCATAACTTCTCTCCAAATTTCTTATGTGGGAATTTTACACTTATTAATGCTTGTAATTAGGCCACTTGCTGCTTGGCAAATTGACCGCGACGGCGAGGATACGGCGATACAAGTCCTTAGGCAAGGGGCAGGAGCGGTGGTTTTTCCATAGCCTGCTGGTTTGGCTTTTCCGCGCTGGTGATCATTAAACTGCCGCTATTTCCGTTAAATCCACGAAATTAGCGCGCTAGAGCAGTATTTTCTGCTTGTGTTTCGACTGCTTAGGTGGTTGTCAGACGAACTATATGGACAGCTAAACCGAAGTCCCTGATGTGTTTGGGCTATAAAAAAAGTAGGGTCAAGTAAGGAACTTTTGCTCTAAATGAGCTTATTTTTCCAATTTTTGCGAATGAACTGACTCTTTAGAGGTGCTAGTTCAGGCAGAATTTGGGATGTCATGGGTGTTTTTTTAAGATTTACCGCAGAAGATGGTCTTGCTGTGAACTATGCTAAATCACTTGCCGGTGATTGGAAAAAACGGCGCTCCACTAATAGGTCTCCAAGGTGACAACCTAATTTCAGGACGGGACAAAGGTATAAAAAAAGGCTCCCGAGGGAGCCCTTTTTCGTCGTTAGACTAGATCTAAAAAGTGATAACCCTTTTAGAAGTCATAGGTTAAGCGACCATAGATCATGCGACCACGTGGATCTTGCAGTGCGCCGAGAATACCCGCGAACTCCGGAGAGTTTTGCGGTTCACGGTCGAACACATTACGTGAGCCAATTGACACAGACGCTTCACCGTCGAACAAGCTCAAGCCACGGTAGGTGTAGAGAATGTCCATTTGCGACCATGCTTTAACACCAGTCTCTACGATGTTGCCCGGGCGATTAGTGCCGCCGAAAAAGTCCATAAACGTGAACAGTGGGCCATCGTAATTGTCAATTTTTCCATCGTAGCGAGTGATCGCGTTAATGGAGTGATTGTTACGCGTCCAGTTAACAGTCATGTTGGCTCTCAGCTTAGGCAGGCTAGGTGCAGCGGCTGTTAGGTCGTTGTAATTGCCTGCGCCGTCGAGAATAGGCTGAGTTGGGTCGTTCTGGTATAAAAACTCATCGACATATGTAGCCTGAAGATTCAAACGGAAGTCGCCGAAATCACCAACACTGAAGCGGTAGTTTGCCTGCATATCGTAGGCTGTAACTTCAACTGATTCTGCGTTTGTTGTACTGGTGTTGTTAACCTGCAGAATGTTGAAGATGTCAGAATCATCACGAATGATGTCTTTATCTGATGCTGGATTAGTTATCCATGCACGTAACTGAGCTTCAGTAGGCTGGCTGCCAGCAAGACCTGTGCCGCCGAAACCAGTGACTCGACGGAAGTTGTCGAAGTCCAGCTCCATCTTGTCTTGGCCGCCGATAGTGATAATACGGTTTTGGAACTGGGTATTGTTCCAAGTTAACGCAACATCCCAGCTATCAAAGTTCAGGTCGAAACCGAACTGCATTGATTCAGCCGTTTCATTCCTTAGATTTGGATTTCCACCGCCACAAGCTGTAGTGAATGCGGAGAACGGACCGAAACGGTCAGTTACTGTAGACAACCCGCAGGTGACCGGATTAAACAGGTTTTCCAAAGACGGTGCAATGAACGCATCACCCGTAGTACCACGAAGCGTTAACCACTCAGTAGGTGCATAGGTCACACCAAACTTAGGGTCAGTTGACTCCTGTCCGCTGCTGAAAGTTTCACGGCGCACCGCTGCAGTAACTTCTAAGTTAGAAAGCACAGGGAAGGCAAACTCAGCAAAGTAAGCATCAACTTCTCGAGCACCAGTAGTTACTGCTTCTTGGTCAGTACCACCAATCCAAGTATCACCGGCTAATTCTACATGAGAAGGCGTGTTAGTGAATTTGTCGTCACGGAACTGATAGCCGACAGCAGCGCCGATTGGGCCGCCTGGAAGTTCAAAGCCACCTGGCGCAATTTCACCGTTAAGCACGATGTCAATCGTGGTTAACTGATCTTCAACGATTTCTTTGTCGCGGGCGGCGATCGCATCCATAACCTGTTGGCTGTTGTTGTTGGCTTGATCAACAACAAAGAACGGGTTGTAGCAAGAGTCGCGGTCTCTAACTACGTCGCAGTTCAAGCCTTGCTTCATTGCTTCGATGTCAAAGTTTTGGCCAGACATGAAACGCTGCTCACGGTAGTTGTGAGTCCACGCTGCCATGCCGCGCCAGCCGTCAAGCATGGGCACATTGAAATCAGCTTGGAATGAAAGCCGGCTAATATGGTCGATGTCATCCTGCACGTTATCCCCATCGTCGTTAAAGCCAACTGGGAATGTGTGGGTCTTATTGATTGGGCGCAGTGTTCGTGCCTGCACGTCTTCAAACAATGGAATGCCGTTGTTGGCGATACCTGAGACAAGAGCGTCAGGTGTGCCGTCGCCATTTAAGTCTGCAGTTCCTCTATCTGGCACGCCGTCGCCGTTGGCATCAACACCAAACAGTGGCATGCCACCGGCGTTTACAGCCCGGAACGGGTTGCCTGGAATTTCACCGCGCACTGAGGGCAATTCGCCAATACGGGAGTTACCTGGGTTTGATGTGGATTCGTGTCGAGTTTGGTACAAACGTGACAAGAAGCCTTGAGCTGACAGTGTCAAATCGTCATTTACGTCGTATGTCAGGTTGGCGTATAGCTTGGTGTCTTGCTCCGGCTCGAAGTAGCTTCGCGTGTCGCCGAAGTCAAACCAGCAGCTGCTGCCTAAACGCATACCAAACGCGTTGTTGGTTACACCAGAAGTATAGTCAGTTCGTCCTGCAGCGGTGCCACAGTTCGGATCTACAGAGGCTGTGCGTGTGCCCGTATATTGGCCGTCGGCATCACGATCGGGAGTGAAGTAGTTGCCCGGTGCGTTGTTAGAGAAAACCAAGCCTGAGTTAGCAAGGTCGCTACGCTCATCCCAACCGAGTCGAGTTTGGTTTTCGTAAGAGCCGGCAACAACTATGTCGATGCCGCCAATTTCTGTGCCCCAAATAGCGTTGATCACGTGGTTATCGAAGTCGCCTTGAGCATCGCCTTCAGCGAACGTGTCAATTCGCAGACCGTCAAAAGACTTGTAAGGAATAAAGTTAACCACACCCGCCACCGCTTCACTGCCATAAAGAGCGGCAGCGCCGTCTGCAACGATATCAAGGCGTTGAATGGCGATTGTAGGGAGCAAGGCCTGCACGTTTTGATTGACCAGACGCTTGCCGTCCATAAGAGTTAGTGTGGAGCTAGCTCCCAGGCCGCGTAAGTCGATGCTTTGGTTACGTGATGAGGTGCCTTGGATGGTGTTTGTTATGGCTGAGGCAGCGCCATTGACAAAGCTCAGGTTTTGAATCACCTCGCCCATGTTCATTGTGCCTTGACCTTCCAGGTCGGCAGCACTTAGCTGAGTCACCGCTGATGAAGATGTAAAGCCTTCACTGCGCCGAATAAAAGAGCCTGTTACCAGAACTTCTTCAACTGTGTCGTCTTGTGCTATTGAAACACCTGCTAGTGGGAGCAGGGATAGTGAAACTGCCGTGCACAGCAGGTTTCTTCTGTGTGGAATTCTAAACTGCATAGGGTTCTCTCCAGATTTTTTGCTTTTCTTGATTTAATTAATATTTAAGCTTAATTCTAATTATTAGGCGTCGTTCTGCGGGGCAGACACTTCGGCTTAGGCAGGAGAATAATTCGTTAGATTCTTATTGACAAGGATTATGTGAATAAACCATTTTTTGCCTGTTAGGTAGAAACGCACTAGCTTGACGCTTTTTTTACCAGTTAGACAAAAAGGCTGAGTCGATTGGTAACGGTCCATTTTTGTAGCAGGCTGAGGGGCCTGTAAATGGGGTTTTCAGATATCGAGCACTCGTTCTAGGTCCAAGGCAATAGTGGGTTTTTTAGTAACAGCCGAAACGCCAATAAAAAGTATTAACGATGAAATAAAAGAGATCAAACCACCGCTAATTCCAAAAGGCAGTGCGATACCTGCCAACTGAACCACGAAGTTAATCACTAATGCTGCGACTATAGCTGTGACCGCGCCAGCAACTGTTGCGCCTTTCCAGTTCAAGCCGATTGCCACCACCGGAAAAATGCTGGCAGCAAAAGTGCCCCAGCCAAACGCGCCCAGCAAGGCCACGAGGGTGGCATCGAGATAATAGGAATACAGGGCAAAACTCGCGGCGACAACGGCGAGGATCACCGTCACAATTCTTGCCCAGTAAAGTTCATTGTCAATACTGCGGCCGTTAATGGCTTTTGGAATGTCATGAATAATAGCCGCAGTGCCGATGTTAAGAAAGGCATCGGAAGTGGACATAATTGCCGCAAACAATCCCGCAAACACTATGCCGGCCAGCAATGGGTTGGTAAAAACTGAGAGAAACACCGACGCCGCGTCATCGGGTACCGTTAGCGGGTCTATGGTGCCGTTGATTACGGCCGCTCGCATAATAATGCCAATGGAGATCCACAGCAGCGCCGCCATAACATAGCCAAATAAAGACATCGGCAGGATAGTTCTGTTATCCCTCATGTCTTTATTCATCATCATTTTAGTAATGAGGTGGGGTTGGCCGGCAAGGCCCAGACCGAACACAAAAAACCAGCCAAGGGACGCCATGATGCCGGCCGCGCCAAAAGGCATTATGGCTTCGCTGTCATCGGCCAAGATAATAGCTGTGGCTTCCTGCATACCGCCGTCGAATACTGATGTTGCGGTTATCAGGATCAACCCACCGGCGACGATCATTATCGCCCCCTGCACCACGTCGGTATAGACCGACGCAATTATGCCGCCGGTAACGCAGTAAAAAATCAACACCGCTGAGCTGATGACGACACAGCTAACAAGGCTAATGTCAGTAAACATCGAAGTGCCAGACAGGATGGCCTGCATCACCACCGCCATAGCGAGAATCTGTGTGGCCAGGTAGCCCATTACCCCCAGGACGATAGTCACTGCCATTAGAAACCGCACGGCTTCACTGTTGTAGCGTGCCGCGACTATGTCAGGTAGTGAGATGCAGTCCCGCAGCTCGGCAATCAAGCGGATGCGCTTTGCGACCAAGAAAAAACCGACGGCATAACCGGAGGAGGAAATAACCACCATCCAAAACGAGCTGACACCAATGGAGTACACCAGACCTGGGCCGCCGACGAAGCCGAAGCCGCTAAGGGTGCTGGAAAATAAAGCCAGCGAGAGAACAATCGGACCAAGGCCGCGCCCAGCCATGAAGAAATCGCTGGAGTCTTTGGTCCGTCTCATTGCCCACACGCCGGTGGCAACGCAGAACGCCATGTAGACAAACACAGCCGTCAGAATAATCTCTTGCCGGTAGACTTCCATTTAGCGGGTTCCTGGGCCGGCGTCTTTTTCGTCGATTAGCGCCTGAAACGCCGCCTCGTCCTGTTCGGTGTAAATGTATTTTTCGAAGCCGAGGATGTAAATTAATACCAGCCCAATAGCTCCGAGCCACGTGCCATACATTTGCCAGGCACTCGCTACCGGGAAGCCCATAAAATAAGCTGTGTCACCTGTCGCTAAAAAATCCTGATGGCCAAAATATGTTTGCCACCAGATTAAAAACATAAAGCCGTAGCAGGCCGCTAAACAAGCGTAAAATGTTTTGCTGCGGTATCTGGCCGATACACCCAAGGCGCAAAGGCAGCAGATCAAAAGCAGCAAAAGCGCTTGAAATAGGAAGGCAAAGCTGCCGATGGCTTCGAGTCTGAGCTGGCCGTCTCCGCCAACCTGCATGCCGGCTATGGTTGGATGTGGCGCGCCGCTGGCCCCCGGGGCCTGCTCAGCAAATAAGATTGCCAGCAGCAGTGCGCCCATAGCTAAACACAGGATGAATATCACCGTAATGAGTCGATTCGCCATCTGTAATTTTCCCCTGGTAACTAGTAGCCGGCGTTGGCCGCAGCGGCTCAGGATAAACAGCCTGTGATTGGGAGTCTAGTTCTAATCCTTTTGCCCAGTCAGCTCTGCATAAGGCAAGTTGTCGCACAGCAGGGAGTGGCGAACTGAGGTCGCTTGACAAGCTTTGCTCGAAAGTCCATGTTCTGCAGTCTGTCTGTTACATGCAGCCTATAACAATATTTAAATGTAGTCAGTGGAGAGGTAATAATGAACAAAATTGCTCGAACTAGAGCGCAGTCTCTAATTAAGCTTGGCATGGCCGGAATTTTACTCACAGCGGTGTCAACCTCAGTGATGTCTCAGCGCGGCGCTGTGCAGCCCGAGGCCCATGCCGGTCAACAGCCGATTAATAATTTACCCAACCCCTATGAGACCCAGCGTAATTTTGGCAGTTTGCCAGACGGGCGCAGTTGGGGCTCGGTGAGCGCTGTAGATATTGATGTCGATGGCATTCACGTGTGGGCGGGTGATCGTTGTGGCAGCAATTCCTGTGCAACATCCAGCGTTGACCCGATTCTAAAACTTGATCCCTTTGGCAAAGTGGTTACTGCGTTTGGTGCAAACCAAATTATTTGGCCCCACGGCATGGATGTGGATCACCAAGGCAACGTTTGGGTTGCTGATGCCCGTCTAGCCAACGAGCGCGAGCTGCAGGAAAACCCAGCAGCCCGCAATCGCGGCAGCGCGGTGCTCAAATTTAGCCCAACCGGTGAGCTGCTGATGACGCTTGGCACTCCCGGAGAGATGGGCGATCCACCCACTCATTTCACTGAGCCCAACGACGTATTAGTTGCGCCCAGCGGCAGAATATTTGTGGTGGAAACTCACGGCGCACAGTTTCAGGATGAGCCAGGTCCAAACTCTAAGAGCCGGTTAACTCTATGGGAGCCAGACGGCACTTTTATCAAGACTGTTGGCGAATGGGGTTTTGAAGACGGCCAGTTCCGCTCTCCTCACTCTTTAGCTATGGATTCGCAGGGCCGACTGTTTGTTGCCGACCGTGGCAACAATCGAATCCAAATTTTCACGCAGGATGGTGATCATTTGGACACCTGGTATCAGTTCAGTCGCATCAGCGGTCTGCACATAGATCCAGCTAACGATATGCTCTATGCCATCGACTCTGAGTCAGATCCAAACTACAACCCAGGCGGTTGGCGTAAAGGTCTGCGGGTTGGCGATGCGCGCACTGGCGAAGTGCTGTACTTTATTCCTGAGCATGTGTCTCCAGAGCGATCTTCTGGCATGGGCGGTGTCGGCTCAATGGGCGAAGGCGTAACCAGCGACAGCAATGGCGTGGTGTATGCGGGAGAAGTAGGCCCGATCCAAGGAATGACTAAATTTATACCGCGTTTAATTCCTTAGTTTTAAACTGTACGGTAAAAAGCGGCTGGAGCAATCCAGCCGTTTTTTTTTTCGCCTGGTGATTAATGACAATGTCAGAGGCTTTGATGCTGCTGAGCGAAAGTTGGTAGCGCGGCAAAAACTGAAATGCTCACTAGGAACTGCCAGCCCAGTGCGGTCCCTCAGGCTGTGCTTAACTAGCAAATGCGTCTTAACCAGAAGCTGTACTTATAGTTTTACAACATTTTAGCTTTTTGATTTTATCAACATTTCAACATATCGCTATGACTTTGAGGTCAGCTATGGCCTCGAGTCGAG
>CAYGSO010000047.1:0-18914 GCA_964352445.1 uncultured Pseudohongiella sp.
GCTATTTATGATTATTGGTCTTTTCCCAGTTTTATATTTTTGTGTGAACTCAGAGTATCGCAGCCATAGGTGTTTGTCATGTTGGCTGCGATAACCTGTACCGGGCCAATGCTGAAACCGTTGGCTGGGGGCTCAGCATAGTCGCTTTCGCTCGATGAGGTGCCGATGAACCCGCTAAGCAGCAGCTCAACGATCAAATGATCCAGCTGGCCCTGGGAAAACCACTGGGCTTTCGCTGCCGTCTTCCGCCACGCTTGAAACTCCAAAAAAGTAGTTATCAATCACAATGTTTTCGAGGGTGAAGCTATCAACGTCGCCCACCGTGCGGTGATAGTCCCAAGTAGGCGATGTAGTTAAGCGCCAATGCAGGCGGTAATTAGTCGCGCCGGCGACCTTTTGCCAGTTTAGCGTGGTATCGGGAGAAACCTGGCCGCGGATGGTAACGCCGCTCGGTGGCGCTGGTGCCGCCGCCATCGAGGCAAGTGTGACAGCGTTGAGCGCCGTTAGCTTCGCCGCATAGTCAAAATTCACATGCTCTAAGGTGTCGCCGTATTCGATGCCATCTTCAACCCGCAGGTCTTGGTGCTGCTGGGTATAGTTTTCATTGGTTTCCATTATTCTCACGGCGGGAAAGCCGACTTCGTTGAAGGGGCGATGGTGGCCGCCACGGCCAAATCGATCGAGTCTATAAACCATCATCACGTCTAGATTGGGGATATAGAGGTCAGCCATGCTGTCCACATAGCGGGCAATATTGCGTGAAGCCGAATCAACCTCACCGCCCTGAAAACGTCTTTGCCGGGCTTCTGTTTCAGTCTCGGCATAGCGGGTACCTTCGGAAAACACCCGGGCCGTGGTGTTGTTAGTTACGCCGTTGACCCCGGTGATATTACCAATCATGTCGTTGTTGATGACCGCGTCTAAGTTCCAGCCTTGTTCAATAATGTATTCAGCAAGAATGGCGCCGCCATTGAGTCCCTGCTCTTCACCTGAGAGTCCTACAAAGGCGATAGAGCCTTTGAAGCGATACTTGCTCAAAACCCTGGCAGCTTCGATGACACCCGCCAATCCGGACGCATTGTCGTTGGCCCCTGGAGAATCTGACTCAAAATTCATTGGATCGCTTATCCTAGAATCAATATCACCACTCATCATAGTGAATCTGTTGGGGTCTTGAGTGCCGCGCAAAACTGCGATCACGTTGACGACTTCCACCGGGTCGGGAATGCGGTCTGTGCCTGAAACAACTCCGCTTACGGTGAACACTTCAAGGCAGTTGCCGCAGGAGGCGGAGATACGATTGAATTCGGCTTCCATCCAGCGCCGAGCAGCGCCGATGCCGCGGGTGCTTGACTGAGTTTCAGACAGCGTGTGGCGAGTGCCAAAATTTGCCAGGCGAGTAATGTCTGCTTCGATTCGCGCAGAAGAAACGGCCGCCACTATGTCGTGCATCATAGCCTCGCTGGCCGTGGCTGGAAGCGCAAAAAGTGAAATATATAGGGTGCAGATAAACAGTTTAAAAATTGCCGGTGGATTGCGTCGCATAGTGATCTCCTTGGATCCTCTAATGAAAGCAAAGCTGGCTGAAATAGTGAAGGGTTTTTAGCGTGCTGGATGATTTAAACAGTTCGGGCTCTAGAGCGCACCGCACCATAGGGCTAACTTTTGCAAAAGCTGTTGCTGCTCAATGGGCTTGGCGAGGTAGTCGTTCATCCCAGAGGCTAAGCAGGCGTCGCGGTCAGACTGGGAGGTGTTGGCAGTCATAGCTATGATAGGAGTGTTAAAGCCACGCTTTCTAAGCTCGAGCGTGGCTTGAGTTCCGCTTAATTGGGGCATCTGCATGTCCATCAGAATAAAGTCATAGTGATTCTCACTGGCTTTCTTTAGCGCTATTTCGCCATCCTCAGCAGTATCTATTAGTAGCCCATGCTTTTTTAGTATTTGGGTTGCTAGCAGCAAGTTGATGGGATTGTCTTCGGCAACCAACACCCGTTTACCGTGGAGAAAAACGCCACTGACTGGCTTCTCACTGCTTGGCTTTTCGGCAGCGACAAAGGGCAAGCGCAGCGTAAACGTGCTGCCTTTGCCGTACTCACTGACAGCAGTAAGACTGCCGCCTAGAAGCTCGCACAGCTGTTTGGATATAGCTAAGCCTAGACCGGTCCCACCAAACTGCCTTGCAGTGCTAGCATCGGCTTGCTTAAAAGGATTGAACAGGCCAGCCAATACGTCTTTATTGATGCCGATTCCATTGTCGATAACTTCAAACACTAACTGCGAGTTTTCTCGTTTTGCAGCGATTGATACAGAGCCGTTTTTACTGAACTTTACCGCATTGCCACACAGGTTGATCAGTATTTGCAAACAGCGCTGGGGGTCAGTTGTAACATACTCCGGTAAATTTTCATCCACCCCATAGCTCAGGTCGATGCCGTTCTTAGTTGCCGTTGGCAGGTTAATTGTGATGACATCTTCCAAGGTTTGTTTGATGTTCAGCGGAGCAAAATTTGGCGTGATTTCTGTAGCCTGCAATTTTGCATAGTCCAGAACTTCATTCACTATGCCTAACAGCACTTTTGAAGAACGGTCGATTTGCTTGAAGTAATCCGCAACTTTGCCATTCATTTTTTCTTGATTGGCCAATTCGCTGAAACCGATAATGCCGTTTAGGGGCGTCCTGATTTCGTGGCTCATGCTGGCCAAAAAGCGCTCGCGCTCGGACGCCAAATCAGCTTTCCTGGCCCAGCTTTGAATTTGTTCAGCCATGCGCTGCAGTAGCGCCAACATCACCAGAACTAAAGCGCCTATACCCACAACAATCAAAGTTTGTGGATTGAATGGGCTGATAAAAATAAACACGAACGGGCTGTTGATGAGAACGGCGCTGCCAAGCAGATACCTCGCTGCGCCGTCGCCTCTTGCGATTGCTAAAACGCTGCAGCTCATGCAGAGCATGCCAGAGACGATACTCACGACTATTGTGAGGCCCCAAAGTGGAGCCGAGATAAATGACACTATTAGATAGAATGCCTGCAGCAGCAGCGAAAGACGCAAAATGTTATGAATGGTGGTTTTTGCAACGCTTGGTCGAAGAAAATACGCGGTAAACATGCCGCCGGTTAATGAGCCTAGGATAGTTAACTGGTTAGACAGCGCCGGCAAAAAATCTGACAGGCCAAAGGGCATGGGGGAAGCGCCATAACCCCAAATAGACAGCATAGTTAAAATCCATACCGTAAAGCTGAGGCTTAGAAGGCCTGCATTTTTGTCTTTGTTCAGGGCATAAAGAGAGAATGAGAACAGCGCCATAAGGGAAATTGCGCCATAAAACACGCCGCTGTTAATCAGTTGACTTGAAATAAGATCATGGTATTGCTCGAAGGTCATAAGAGCGTAGGGCATGTCTGATAAAGTCACCATTGTCAGATGTATTAGAAACTCGTTGCCCCAAGACCTGTCAAATGAGAGTGTGAATCTCGGGTTCCAATCGATGTGAGTGGCGGGTTGAAACGGCGAGCTGAATGTTTCTAGCAATTGGCCTGTCTCAACCTCATAGACCGCGTACTGGGCGACCGAGTGAGTCGGGAAATGCAGCACAGCAGTATTGGGGTTTTCGAGGGTTACATGCAGCCAAGCATCGGCGCGTTCCTGCGGTAAGGTTCCAAGTAACGGCTCTCCCCCCAAGACTTTTGCAGCGGCAGTTGCAGCCTCTAAAGTCTGCACTGTTTGCAGCAGCCGCACAGAGTCGGCCGCGAAGACCGAGCCATTTGCCAAGCAAACTAAAGAGATGACGATGCGCAATACACACTTGGGCATGGGCGGCAGGTTCTGTCTTGTGGAGGAATTCGTGCTAAGTATAGGTAAGGATTTAGGTTTTTGCGTTGCAATTGCTTTTAATTGGCTGAATTTGTTTTAAGCTAGCAAACAAATATTTTGCACTCTGCGAATTGCTTCACCTTGCACCCTAAAAGGACCCAATATGACTAGATTATTTAGATCCAGTGCACTGATTTTATTCAGTATAGCAATGATTCCCTGTGCTTTTTCACAGACGCAATTGAACCAGGAGACTGTCGACGGATGGATGAGTGAATTGTCCAATTGGGGCCGTTGGGGGGCAGAAGATGAGCTAGGTACTCTGAATCTTATTACGCCTCAAACCCGAGTAGCAGCGGCCGCTTTGGTGAAACAGGGGGTATCCGTTTCTCTAGCCCATGAAGTGTTAACTGAAGCCGCCTTAGACAATAGCAGTCCTTATGAGCATACCATGACCGCCGTTGGCAGCAGTCCAGGGCCGTGGTCGGGGGACTCAATCGGTGTTTCCTATCATGGTTATGCCCATTCCCATCTAGACGCCCTATGCCATCGGTTTTATGAAGGCACGATGTACAACGGGTTTTCAGAAGCCGAAGTAACCGAGGCCGGCTGCGGCAAATTGGCCATTACAACCGCCCAGTCAGGTATTTTCGCCCGCGGCGTACTCATCGATATGGCGCAGTTTAAGGGGGTGCCATGGCTTGAATTGAGCACGCCCATTACGGCCGCTGATTTAGAGGCTTGGCAACAGCAGTCGGGCATTGTCATTCAATCAGGCGATGTGGTTTTGGTGAGGACGGGGCGCTGGGCAAGAAGAGACGCTTTAGGGGCATGGAATGTCGCCGCCCAGTCTGCTGGTTTGCACGCCTCGGCGGCGCAGTGGTTTAAAGCCAAAGATATCGCCATGATTGGCAGCGATGTTGCGCTTGATGTGTTTCCATCGGGAGTAGAAACCTACACGCATCCAGTGCATTTGTTGTTCTTGGTCGCCATGGGCACGCCCATCTTCGACAATTTGGACTTAGAGGCTGTGGCAGCCGAGGCGATTCGGCAAAACCGTTGGGAGTTTCTGCTAACCACGGCGCCGCTGAGGATAACCTCAGGCACTGGATCGCCGCTTAATCCCATTGCAACTTTTTAGTTTTCCAGCAGCCAGTTAGCTGAGCAACTGGCTGCTGGAAAAGTTTTATACAGCCCATTCAGGACCAATTCAGCAGGCGAGGTTTATAAGTTAGTAACGCTGGAGATTAGTAATTGCGTTAAGGCTACCAACTCAACGCCACTGGGTAAACTTAGCCTGATTATTGTCTGTCGCTTGCTTTGCCTGATAAATTGTTTGCCGCGAGAGCTGTTAGTCGCTGCAACTTCTCTCATTAACTATTACACTCATGCCATGATTTTAAATGTTCTACAGTGCAGTATTTATCGACTAATCACGGCTTTTGCAGCCGCCGCGTTGCAGGGTTTGCTGGTGTTTAGCGCAACGATGGGGTTCGCATCTGTTGGGGTAGCGCAAATAGAATTTGCGCCAGATGCTGACGTTGAGATTGTCATTGATAATTCAAGCCAGACAGCTTCCGACGATCAATTGGAGACGATTCAAGAGCCAACAGAAGAAGAGCTAGCCGCTGCTCGGGAAAGAGCCATTGAAATTAGCCGGCAGCTCAGTCTGCGCACTCAAGCGATTGAAAACCTGCAAAGTGAGCTTGGTATTTATGCGCCGCAGCTGCAGGAATTATACTCAGATCTTGCCGGGTTTTACCGCGAAATTGAAGACTATGACAGTGCGGTCAAACTCTACAACGACGCCCTCCAAGTGGCACGCATTAACACAGGGCTTTACAGTGAAGAGCAGCTACCAATAATTAATGCCCTAATGCAAAATCAAGCGCTGGCCAAGAGCTGGGACGCGGTCGATCGCCTGCATGAGCTTGAGTACTTTGTGGCTAGCAGGACGTTTGCCCCGGGCGATGACAGCTACCTGCAGACAATACAGAAGTACGGTCAGTGGAAGCTGCGGGTTGTCAAAGAAAACATTCTCGATCAAAGCTCAAGAACGTTGATGGATACAGCGACTGAATTGAGCAACTTTTATGCAGTCGCGCTGGAAAAAATAGCAAGCCAAGCGGACGTTGAGTCCGCCTCATTGCGGCCGATTATAACCGGCAAAACTGAGGCAGATTTGGTGCTAGCTCGGGCCATCGCAAGAACCCCGGCGTCAGCATTCAACGGCACGGCAAGTGCCTATGTAACTGAAACTCGCTGCCAAAACAGGGTTAATTCCCAGGGTCAATCGGTTCGCCAATGTGTCAACGTTCAGGTAGAAAACCCCCGCTACCGGCAGTCCCAACAGGATGCTAAAAACATGGCACTGCGCAGATATACCCGCGAAATTGATTTATCCGTCGAGCGCCTGCGTGAGATACGTTATTCCAGCACGTCACTATCCGAAGCCGATAAGCTGGAGCTAGATTCTCAAATCGCCACCCTAGAGACTGAATCCATTCAACTGCAGCGCTCAGAGCGCCGAATTTTCGGGTTTTAGACTAAGTTCCTTGGTTTGTGAGGGGTTTGACCCGCTTCACAGAGTCTGCAGCGCAAGTAATCTGAATTTGCTGGAGTTTTCGACCTACTTATCGTACAACAGTCTCTGTTGGACTGCTGTTCAACTTTAGTTCATAACCGGAGATAAATATGTCCTATTTTGCCAAAGGGCTAGGTAAGGTGTTCGCCGCAGCAGTTGTTGCCGCAGCTACCCTTAGCAGCCAATTTGCCTTAGGCTTGGAAGTGGGTGATAAAGCGCCCGATTTTCAGCTTCAGGCATCCGACGGCATGACCTACAGCCTTTCTCAGTTTGCTGGAGAAAAACCTGTAGTGATTGCTTTCTTCCCCAAAGCCTTTACTGGTGGCTGAACTATGCAATGTAAAGCGCTGCGTGACAGTGCTAGAGAAATTACAAGTTTCGACGTTGCATATTTTATGGCTAGTGTAGATACGCTAGAAGACAATACTGCCTTTGCTGCAGAGCACGCGGCTGGCTTCCCAATCCTTGCTGACCCTAGCAAAGAAATGGTGGGTGCTTATGGCGCTCTCATGGGAGCAGGCTTTGCTAATCGCTGGACCTATTACATAGGTACAGACGGCACAGTACTGAAGATAGATAAGTCGACCAAGCCTGCAACGGCGGGAAAAGACCTAGTGCAAACCATGGAAGATTTAGGTTTTCCTAAAATCTAGACACAGGTTTAAGACTGGATCGAGTAAAAACCCGATTACTTCGCTGTAATCGGGTTTTTTTTGCAAACGAATTTCTGCTGTTTCGCGACTAACTCGAATGCGCAGTTTAGGCGCAAGCCTGAGAGCCTGATGAATCCCTGTTGGATGTGCGCCGCGTTGTGGCGCCCTGTGCTATATGTAAGAATATCGGAACCTTTTTAAGGATTGGAGCAAACCATGTCGAAAATAGGTATTTGGGCTGTAGCTGCTGTGGCAGTAGGTACCATGCTGTATCTAATCTATACCGCGGCAACGTTTGAAGCCCCCCAGGGGCGCACGACGGTGGCGATAGCTGCGCCGGTGCAAGTCGAGCCTGAATCTGCTGCTGTTGAACTTAACCCTGAGCGTCCGTCACCGCTGCCGACGTCTATTTTTCGCCCAGCAGCCGAGCCTGCCGCAATAGCCGTGGTTGAGCCGGAAATAGCGCCGATGCCGGAAGAAGTTCAGCGCCCTCAGCCTGAGCCAGTCGCGGCTTCCCCGAGTCTGCCGGCATTGAATAACAGCGATCGATTTGTGGTGTCACAGATTACTGCACTGGCCAATGGTGCGCAGCTTGTCAGATATTTGGCCTCTGATCAGCTGGTTCGAAAATTCGTGGTATTTGTGGAAAACCTTTCCCGTGGTGGTTTCCCCCAGACAGGCCTGCCTTACAAGCCAATTCAAACTCCAATGCCTGTGCGCAATATCGATGACAATCTTTTCGTCATGGACGCTGCAGCCTATGCCCGTTTTGATCAGGTTATCGCCGCGTTTATGGCGGTAGATACTGACACAGCACTGACTCTCTACCGGCTACTGTCACCCTTGTTTCAACAGGCATTTGCAGAGATTGGGTTTCGTGATGAGAATTTCGATGACACCTTGCGCAAAGCCATCAATGTTGTTGTCAATAGCGAGGAAGTGCCAGGGCCGTATCAGTTGGTGAAACCTTCGGTGATGTATTTGTATGCCGATTCCAGTATTGAAAACCTGCAGCAGGTCCATAAGCAGCTAATACGGATTGGGCCGCAAAACGCGACTAAGCTTAAAAGCAAGCTGATCGATTTTGCATCGCTGCTTTAACTTGACACACACTCTTAGGTGCAGAAATGGATTTGCCAACTCCTTTAGTTAATGTTCAGTGGCTGAGTGAAAATTTAGGCGCCGCTAATTTAATCGTGTTAGACGCCTCGGTGCCGCCGGTAGTGCCGGGTTTTGTATCCCTAAACAGTGAAGGCGCTTTCAAGGCGATACCTGGGGCCCGGCGTTTCGATTACGACAAAGAAATTTGCAAACCCAATAGCTCACTACCCCACATGATGCCATCGCCTGCGCTGTTTGAGGCTAAGGCTCGTGAATTAGGGCTCAATCAAAACAGTAAACTCGTCGTGTATGATGACGTGGGACTGTATGCAAGCCCGCGAGCGTGGTGGATGTTAAAAGCCATGGGCCATAGTCAAGTGGCTGTCTTAGACGGCGGTTTGCCGGCGTGGATCGCCGCTGGCAACTCCGTGAGCGCCGAGCTCGAGCTTGCAGGGGTTGAAGGAGACTTCAAAGCGGCGGTGCAAGAGAATTTGTTTTGCGATTTCGAACAGGTGCTGAAGGCGACCCAAGATGCACAGTTTGCTATTGTCGATGCGCGCTCGGCAGGGCGCTTTGCCGGCGTCGCCCCGGAGCCAAGGCCGGGAGTTCGCTCAGGCCATATGCCAAATGCCCTGAACCTGCCGTTTGCAGACGTGCTCAACGCTGGCTTTCTAAAAACCCCGACCGAGCTTGAGGCTCTGTTTGCAGGCAAAGCCAGCAAAGACCAAACTATCATCACCAGCTGTGGATCGGGCATCACAGCCTGTGTTCTCACCCTCGCGGCTTACGTGGGCGGTTACGAGAACCTGTCTGTGTACGATGGCTCATGGGCAGAGTGGGGCATGCCAGGCAAGCTACCGGTGGTGACAGACTAAGCCGATTTCTTGCTCAATCTGCCCAGCATCTTTTAATTGTGTAAACAATGTGTCCAGAGCCGAGCCTGTTATTAGCCCTAAAATCAGCCCCAACACTGAGCCGCGATGGACGTTGTCGCCGCCCACGTTGGTGTTGGCTAGAAGTCCTGCCTTGGCATCATCAGCATATTTATACGCGAAGTAAAGCACGCTTGGCCATGAGCCAGAGATATAGCAGGCAGAGGTGAATAGCCCGCCCACTATCTCGAAGTCGCTGCGTTTTTTTGCCGCAAGCTCGGCAAGCTTTAGGCCAATACTTCGGCTGGCAATATCGGCAATGATGTCTTGAGGCAATTCGGACTCGCGAGTCAGCAGTCGCTGCAACAGTTCAACGTAGTAGTCGCCAACCTGCGCTAATTCCTCATCAGGGTGGGTAAGCCTTAAGTGAGATCTGCAGGTTGCTTGAACTTGGGTTAAGGAATTGCCTTGCAGCAAGCAGATTAAAGCCAGTGGCCCGATTGTCACCAAGCCACCAACTGAGGCGGTATCGTGGGTGACTGCGCCACATTCATAGTCATCTTTGCCGGCTTCTAGGTTGGCAAAAAAACCACGGTGATAAGATTCGGCATAGGTGTCTGGATGTTGCGGTTCACTGGCGGTTAAGAGGTCTATATAGGCGTCCAGAAAAGCATCTCGGCTGTACACCCCCTCTTCATTCGCCAGGCTACGCAGAAGCGCTCTAACACAGTGGGCATTGAGAGTATTTTCGCCCGCTTTCATGCCTTGATGATAATGCTGATTGGCGATCCCCCAATACTGCCGTTTGCCGCGAAGTATAACATCGCCAACAATCTCAAGTTTTGTGCCTTTGGCCACCGCGGTTCTGCCCCCCTGCTGGGTAGAATGCAGGGACATAATCGAGGACGGGTGAAACCCAGGAGCATCTTCAAACTGGCTGATGCCGTTAGGGAATTGTTTGAAGATATCGCCGGGGTTGTAATACCAGTGTACTGGCATCGCTAAGGAGTCTGCGATGAATGAATTTTTAAGAGCGGCGATTGCTCGCTGTTGGGCTATTGGCTGAGTCATGGTTAGGGCACGATTTAGTAAGTTGGGGCAGCCCTGCAACAGCTAAGCGTCTTCGTAAGCTAGGCATTGCCGTGACTGCTGGGTTTTGTAGGTCTTAGTAAGATCTTACGGCGAGTTAGCGAGGATGGTTTTTTTGCGCCGCTATTTTATGGGCAGTTCGAATTAGTGTGTGACGTGTTAAATGGTTTGGGTGTGTTGGATAGGTTCAGCGTGTTCGGTGTGCTACTGGTTGAAATCGATAGCGTATTTAGTTGCTGGGGATAAACCAGCAGAGCCACCGGTGGCTCACCGAGTTCCATTCGAGCGAAGTCGGCATTGCCATCTCTGCCCAAGACTAGGGTCCAAAAGCGGTTAGTCAGCGTGATAGAGCCGTCAAAAACCGCAAAATAGGCGATGTCATCTTCAAGCACTGTGGCTGCAAAGTCTGCAGCGTTTGAACTTACCCAAGAGTTTGATGCAGTTAACCGATACTTAGTTGAATCATCTTCGCTGATTTTGCCGACGATGGTGCGCAGGCGGCCTGCGATTAGGTTCAAAGAGACGGCATCACTTTGGCTTTGCTCTTAAGAATAGCGTTCAATTTCTAGGGTTGTGCTGCAGCCGAGGGCAAGGAGCGCGGTGTCACTCATGCGCAGCACAGCGTTCCCCCGATTTTTAGTAGCAATAGTCTCGCCCGCATAAATTTCGGCGTGTCTTTCTACACGGCGCGCGCTGCTGCTATTTTGTACCACAACCTCTGCCGCAGCCAGGATAACCCCACCAGCAACGGCGGCGGATTGGGCCTGCACAGCTGGCAGCGGGGCAATGAAAAATCCAATACTGACAAGAAGACTGAGTAGTCTGTGCATAAAGTCTAGCCGGATAAAGTGAGTCGAAAAAGAGTACGTTGTTGCGGCAAACTAAGCAACGTTGGAGCGAACTGGTTAAGGGCCAAGGACCAAGGACCAAGGACCAAGGACTGAGGATTGAGCACTAAGCACAAGAGACTGAGGCAATAAGGATCAAGCCACAAAGTTTAATCTAGGCACAAGTGACGAAAGCGTTTTGCTAGGTGTCCCGGGTCAGCCCGGCCATTCGCGACAGTATGGTTTGAAATTCCGACTGGGACATATCCATGTGCTCAATCACCCGGCCATAGAGCAAGGCGGTAGGGACATTGCGGCCGACAAATTCTTTCTGGGCTTGATGCAGGCAATAAAGAATAACCCGCTCTTTGCGGTTTAAACCGTCTCTGGCATCTGGAATCACGTCGTCTATCGATATGGGCAAAAGTGAACTCCCGAATTTGCGAATCAGTGACTCTACTTACTAATTCACGCGGCGTAAAACAGAATTTATGAGCCATCGGTGCGCCAATAGAGTTTAGGCTATGCATAAGTAAGGCGTTAGAGCCTCTCCTGTGTGTCTGCGTTCTAGCTTAGTAGGTGTTTTATGCGGGTGGGTTTTTTGCACAGACTACTGCCCAGCGCATTCAAGAAATTGGTCTTGAAGCGACACATCTATTGGGTTGGGTTACTGCGCCGCGAATAGCAATAATGTGGTACGGGCTTTAGCCGTTCGATTAACGGCTAATGTAGTGGGGGATTACACTAAACCCTTGAGCACTATTTGAATCAACTGCGGTTTCAACCCAGCCAATGGCCGGATCGCCGATACCCTCAAGCCGGTACAGATTAGTCAGTACGACGTCGGAAGCGACGTCGGTGAAGGGCTGATCAAACTTATAGCTGTGGGTATCGCCATGGATTAGCAAAACCGGTTTGCCGAATTTGATGCTCTGCTGCTGAAGCTGGGCTAAAAGGCCTTCGTAGGGATGCATGTCATAGCGTGCTGCTCGGGAGGGAGACAACGTGAATGGATTGCCATGAATAGCCACCACAATGGCTGCCGCATTGGCGTTTATCGCCAGCTCCATACTCGAGCGCAGCCAAGCAATACTGGCTTCGGTCCGCCTTACGGCCTCGGCGTCGTCGGCTTGGGTTCTGCCGCTAAAACCTTCAAACCCATTGGCTGAACCCAATACATGCAGCGCGATAAACGCGGTATTGTTATGGGTCCAGCGTTGGTGTTCAGGAAATTCTTCGAAGCCGGCTTGGCTTGCCTGCGACTCAACGGCTAAGGGGGGCTGGCCAAGGCTCTGACCGGTGACTTTAAAGGCCTGCTGGCGAAGAAACCCCAGCCGCTCCAGTGGGGAAAATCTACCGGCACGACGGCGGTGGCAATCGGTCCAATCATTGTCGCCAGGAATA
The DNA here is from genome assembly GCA_964352445.1 of uncultured Pseudohongiella sp. GTDB lineage: Bacteria > Pseudomonadota > Gammaproteobacteria > Pseudomonadales > Pseudohongiellaceae > UBA9145. The sequence goes on from CAYGSO010000047.1 coordinate 12,347, forward strand.
TACACGGTTGGTTTTTTAATGGCGTCGATAGCCTGGATGCGGCTTGCAATCATTGCATCGGAACAGCTAGCTGAACCGCCCTTGATATCGCCCAGATGAATGACAAATTGGGCTGCTGAGGCTTCAATAGAGGCGACTAATTCTGGGAACTGGGCCAGTGCTTTGTCGCCATAAGGCACATCGCCGACCACTGCAAAAACAACAGCGCTGTCATTGTCTTGGGCAGCGAGGGGTTGATTGCAAAACACAAGAGACAAGGCTAGAGCTAAAACAGCTTTGCTGCAAAGTCGCCTATCCTCTGTGTCGCGGCTCGGCTTTAACTGCGTTGAGGTAGGTGCCGCCATCAGTTTTCTCCTTTAAGCTTAACCTTTCAATTGTAGCCACTGCACGTTGACAGATTCATTACAGGACTGGAGTAATGCTGGCAAAATGCAGAGCTTGAAGGGTTAAGTGGCTAGAGCTTGCGTGTTAGACCTTAGGCGTACGCTTCTTTGGGGGCTTGGATTTCTTCGGCGCGCCGGCTTTGGCATCTTTGCTTTTAGCGGGCTTGGCCTTACGCGGTTTTTTCTTTATCGGGCTGTCAGCAAATTCTGGTTCACGCTTGCGCGCTGGTTTAATAGGTGGGCGTGAACCCCCTCTTGAATCTTCGTCGTTGCCTTTGCCTGCAGCGGATTCATCAAATCGACTGATGCGCAGAGCCTGCCCACCAACCCAAACTTTCTTCAAAATTTGGAACACGTCTGTCGGCATGTCTTTCGGCAGGTCTACAGTACTGTGGGAATCAAAAATCGAGATGCGGCCAATATCCTTGCTGTCGATACCAGTCTCATTGGCGATGGCGCCGACGATGTTACCCGGCATTACTTTATGGATATGACCCACTTCAATTCGGTATCTTTCAGAGCCCGCTTGGGGCGGGCCATCACGGCGGGGAGCTCGCGGACGTTCGTTGCCGCCTTCTCGCTTGCCGCGCTTGCCTTTGCTGCGGCTATCTTCGCGAGTATTGGACTCCCATGAGGTCTTAGATTTGGGCACTGGTTTGTGGCTTAGCAGCAGCGGCGAATCGCCTTGAACCAAGCTTGCTAGTGCAGCCGCAATATCCTCAATGGGGATATTGGTGTCGGCCTGATACTGTTTGATGAGTTCAGCGAAAACTCCTAGATCTTCTGAGGCCAACTTGTCGGTGATTGATTTCTTAAACTGCTGAATGCGTTTGTCGTTGATGAGATCGGTCGACGGTAATTCCATCATTTCGATTTTTTGCTTAGTCGCCCGTTCGATAGCAGACAACATGCGTCGCTCTCTTGGCGCTATAAACAGGATCGCGTCGCCGGTACGACCCGCTCTGCCGGTGCGACCAATGCGGTGAATGTAAGCCTCGGTATCGTGGGGAACATCGTAGTTAACAACATGGCTTATGCGTTCGACGTCCAAGCCCCGCGCAGCGACGTCGGTGGCAACTAGAATGTCGAGTTTGCCTTTCTTGAGCTGATCGATAGTGCGTTCGCGCTGTGCCTGAGGGATATCACCATTGAGGGCTGTTGCCGCAAAGCCGCGCGCGGATAGCTTTTCGGCCAGCTCAATTGTGATCACGCGGGTGCGCACGAAAATAATCATGCCGTCGAAGTCTTCTGCTTCGAGTATCCGAGTTAGGGCATCGAGTTTATGCATGCCGCTAACCGGCCAGAATCGTTGGCGAATCGAAGGCGCGGTTGCGGTTTTCATCTCAACGGTCACTTCGATTGGATTTTTCAGGTGTTGGTTGGCTATTTTGCGAACCTGGGTTGGCATAGTGGCTGAGAATAGAGCAATCTGGCGGGTTGGAGGTGTCTGTTCAAGAATCCATTCGACGTCGTCAATAAAGCCCATTCGCAGCATTTCATCCGCTTCGTCTAACACCAAAGTTGATAGCTGGTTTAGCTTTAAAGTGCCACGTCGCATATGATCCATAACTCGGCCCGGCGTGCCCACCACGACGTGTACGCCTCTTTTGAGCGCCCGAATTTGGCCGCTGTAGTCTTGGCCGCCATAGACTGGCAATACGTGAAAGTCTTTTAAGTGGGCTGCATAGCGCTGAAAGGCTTCCGCTACCTGAATGGCGAGTTCTCGCGTGGGTGCTAGCACCAAAACCTGCGGGTCTCTCTGCTTCATGTCGAGCTTAGTCAAGATTGGCAAGGCAAACGCAGCGGTCTTGCCGGTGCCGGTCTGAGCTTGGCCGACGACGTCGCGGCCCTCCAGCATTAGGGGAATCATTTTCGCCTGAATGGGTGAAGGAGTTTCGTATCCTACTTCATGGAGAACCTTGAGCACGTCATTTGAAAGTGCTAAATCGGCGAAAGAAGGAGTGTCTAGAATAGTCATCAGTGATGCCTTGTGGTTGGCGCTGCGAGAGTCAGCCAGTTAATAAATACAGAATGCCGACGGACTACGTGAGGATTCAGTGCTAATAAGATATCGAGTAAAATAGAGGTCGTTGCTTGCTTTGTGTGCGGTATTTGCGGCGCATTATCTCCTGTTCGGGCATGGTTAGGAAAGGATTACTTTTGCTGGTAACCCCAAACGGGCGCTATTTTGCAGTCAATGGGCCTCAAATTGCAGGCTTCATGCGCAAAAACCTGGTTATTTATGGGGCTCTGTCATAAACAAGACCTGGGTACGCTGCAACATTTACGCAAAAACCCAACCTAACTGCCGAAACATTTACGCAAAAACCCAACCTAACTGCCGAGTTCCTGACCTCCAATAACCAGTCGGTAGGAGCCCTGGTTGTTGGTCCCATGGCCCAGTCAGATGTAGCGGTCATAAGATGTAGGGGAATCCCTTCGACGGCGGGCGGCGTTCAAAATTAGGCCATAGCAAAAGAGTTGTACTAATCTAAGTTCCAAGCGATGGGACAAACTAAATAAGGTGCATGCGGTGGCTGCAAATGCTGACAACTGGCGTCGGAGTAATCGCGCCAACACCGAGAACCCAAGCGACGGCTGCAGCCGCTTTCTGCTTTTTGTAATTGAGTATCTAAGACTCGCTAGGTTTACCTGAGGTATACTTGCCGGCAATGAGCAGTGCCCAATCTATTCTTCAAACAGTCTTTGGCTTTTCTTCCTTCCGCGGCTATCAAGGCAAAATCGTCGACTCCATTATTCGAGGCGAAGATGCCTTGGTGCTTATGCCAACGGGAGGGGGCAAGTCTCTGTGTTATCAGATTCCGTCCTTGGTAAGAGAAGGCTGCGGCGTGGTGATCTCGCCGCTTATTGCCCTAATGCAAAATCAGGTGGATGCCATGCGCCTGTTGGGTATCAAAGCCGATTTTCTAAATTCAACGCTGTCTGCAGCTGAGGCAAATCGGATTGAAAACGCCTTAGCCAATGGCCAAATAGACCTGCTCTATATTGCTCCCGAGCGGCTCAATCAAGCTAGAACATTAGCGTTGTTGCAGCAGTCTAAGATCGCGCTATTTGCCATTGATGAGGCTCACTGTGTGTCCCAATGGGGTCATGATTTTCGCGCCGACTACCTTAAGCTGAGTTTGTTGCATGAGCTGTTTCCGGATATCCCTAGAGTTGCGTTAACGGCAACGGCTGACGCCAGGACTCGGCAAGAAATTATTGCTCGGCTCGCCTTGGAGTCGGCCAATGAATTTGTCGCTGGCTTCGATCGCCCTAATATTCGCTACCGAATAAATCTCAAGCACAGTGCAAAGCAACAGTTTCTGAAATTTTTGAAAACGGAACACCCCAAAGACGCTGGTATTGTTTATTGCCTATCGCGGAAAAAAACAGAAGAAATAGCATCTTGGCTGCAAGACCTAGGCTTCAAAGCCTTGGCTTACCATGCTGGTTTGCCAGCGGAGACTCGCGCGGCAAATCAGTCGCGGTTTTTGCGCGAAGAGGGCGTTATCGTGGTTGCCACGATAGCCTTCGGAATGGGGATCGATAAACCCGACGTGCGCTTTGTGGCGCATTTAGACTTGCCAAAAACCATTGAGTCTTATTATCAAGAAACTGGCAGAGCCGGACGCGATGGCTTGCCCGCAACCGCCTGGATGGTCTATGGCTTGCAAGACGTGATTAAACTGCGGCAGATGATGCAGGAGTCTCAAGGCAGCGCTGAACACAAGCGGGCAGAGCAGCACCGCCTAAATGCGATGCTTGGCCTGTGTGAAATAACCAGCTGCAGACGCATGAGCCTAATGAGCTATTTTGGCGACTCCCTGCCAGGGCCATGCGGCAACTGTGATAACTGCTTGGAAGCACCGCAGACTTGGGACGGCACTGAGCCCGCCCGCAAAGCATTGAGTGTGGCGTACCGGACAGAGCAGCGCTTCGGGGTTAACCATTTGATTGACGTGCTAAGAGGCAGTAACGCGGATAAAATATTCCAGTTTGGGCATCAAAACCTCGCTTCTTATGGTATCGGGCTAGATTTAGACAACAATCAGTGGCGCTCAGTGTTCAGGCAATTAGTGGCGCGGGGCTACTTGAGTGTAGACCTCGAGCGGCACGGCTCACTGCGGCTGGAGGAGGCTTGCAGGCCTTTACTACGTGGTGAAGAGACTATTCAGCTGCGCTTGGACAAAAAGCAAAAAGTAGTGAAACAACAGACTAAGACCCAACTTGCTGCCGATGTAGACATCGGGCTGTGGGAAGCTCTGCGGGAGTGTCGGCGCGAATTCGCGGAAGAGCTAGGAGTGCCTCCCTACATGATCTTTCATGACTCGTCTTTGCAGGAAATGTGCCTTACCATGCCCGCCGACATGAACGAATTTGCCCTCATCAGCGGAGTTGGCGAGCGCAAGCTGGACAAGTACGGCCCTGCCTTCGTGCGGGTTATCGCCGATCACCTTGCCGGTTGATGGTCGGCAGCCGAATTGCCGCTAAAAATCCTTTGGTTTCCTTGATACAATTGCCCCGCGCCGGATTTACGTTCCGGAAAGCTGTAGAGAATTAACCTATGAATAATCCAAACAGCAACACCTGTGTGGTTGCCGCACTCTATCGATTTGCCGATACCCCCGATTTCGAATCCAAGCGTGAACCGCTACTCTCGATTATGCTCGAGCATAACGTGCGCGGCACTCTTCTGCTGGCCGCCGAAGGCATAAACGGCACCATTGCTGGCACCCGCGAGGGCGTCGACGCGGTGTTGAACTGGCTAAGAAGCGATGTCCGCTTTACCGGTCTGGAGGCCAAAGAGTCCTATGTGGATGAGAACCCCTTCTACCGCAGCAAGGTAAAACTAAAAAAAGAAATAGTCACCATGGGCGTAGAAGGCATAGACCCGAAACAGATAGTTGGCACCTATGTCGACGCAAAAGATTGGAACGCTCTGTTAGATGATCCTGATGTGGTGCTTGTCGATACTCGGAATCAATACGAAGTTGAAATTGGCACGTTTGAGAATGCAGTCAATCCGGCCACCACCTCATTCCGAGAATTTCCAGAGTTCGTGAAGCGAAATCTTGACCCGGCAAAGAATAAAAAAGTTGCCATGTTTTGCACCGGAGGCATTCGCTGCGAAAAGTCGACTGCCTATTTGAAACAGCAGGGTTTTGCCGAGGTCTATCACCTCAAAGGAGGCATACTTAAATATTTAGAAGAAGTGCCTGCGACTGATACTAAATGGCAGGGCGAATGCTTCGTGTTTGATAATCGAGTGACGGTAGACCACGATTTAAATCAGGGCAGTTACGATCAATGTCATGCCTGCCGAATGCCCATCACTGATGCTGAAAAGAAGCACCCACATTATCAAAAAGGCGTCAGTTGTCATCATTGCTTCGGCAAAGTCTCGCAAGAACAGACCCAGCGCTATGCTGAACGTGAACGACAAATGCAGCTCGCACAGCAGCGCGGCGAAGAGCACATAGGTCAACCCATGCAGGCAACCATTGAGACTCGGCGCCGCGAGAAACTAGCGTTCAAAGAGGCTCAGCGCGAAACCGAAAAATCTGGCGGGCCCCATCATGACTGAAAAACTCACAATGAGCCCGTTTGGCGACCTTTTGGGCATAGAGTTGATTTCCATGGCGGATGGCAAAGCGGTGTGTGCGGTGCAGCTACAGCCGCATCATCTCAACAACGGGGGGAGGGTGCATGGGGGTTTGTTAACAAGCCTTGCAGACACTGCAGCGGGGGTTGCCGTTCGCAGCAAAAGACCCGATGGCAAAGTCTCGGCAACCACCGATCTGAGCATAGCTTTTATCAGGCCGCCCGCGGGAGATAGGTTGATAGCTACGGCCGAGGTGATACATGCGGGTAAACGGCTGTTCCGTACCGAGATCAGCATTCATTGCTCGGACAAGCTAGTCGCAAAAACCAGCGCAACTTTTATGATTGTGGATGCTCCTAAAAGTAGTGGCTAGAATGGGATTGTCGTTCTTTGACTGCCCCAGCTTAGCGGCCTAATAATAGTGTTCTGTGTGGAAGTTCGAGGTAGCGGCAGCTCTAGCTAGCTTTGGCGATGGATAATGAAATCCTATTGTAAGGGTTCAAGTTACTCTGACCCCTTTGATCTTTCAAGTTACTCTGACCCCTTTGATCTTTTTCCAAGATCTATAGGCTCAATGCCT
>CAYGSO010000047.1:19014-27218 GCA_964352445.1 uncultured Pseudohongiella sp.
TTCAAGTTACTCTGACCCCTTTGATCTTTTTCCAAGATCTATAGGCTCAATGCCTTCTTGCCTGAAATCCTCTTCTAAGCTGTCTGCAGCTGCATCAGCTTCGATTTCGGCATCGGCGCGGACGTCTAGCTGTAGCGCTGCTTGGGCAGAGGCGGAGGTGGCTAGGATGAAGTTCGAAGGGTGCTCGCTGGCAGCGGGTTTGGTTTTGATCAAAATGGCTACCGTCAGCGCGGCGATTAAAAGCACAGCAAAGTGGGAGATGAAGAAATAGTCCGGGCCAAAACGGTACATTAACAGCGAGGTGAGCAGCGGGCCTATGGCGGAGCCGGCGGCGTTGGTCATCATGAGGCCGGTGCCAACTTCCATGAAATTGCCGTTAGTTGCATTGTCACTAGCAAGGGCAAGACTCAAAGCCTGCAGCGACATAACGGCAGCGCCAAAGAAAAACATGACCACAAAAACCATGGAGTTTGGAACAAGTAGTGCAATGCTCGAGATGATGGCACCGGCGGTCATGCAGCCAAGAATGACCAGGCGCCGATCATAACGATCTGATAATTTACCCAGTGGCAGCTGGGCTAATGCGCCGCCGGCAATGGATAAGGCCATCATGATACTGATGCTGCTAACGTCTAAGCCGACCTGAGTGCCGTAGATTCCGCCTAGGCCGTAGATCGAGCCTGACACTATACCCGCTGTTAGTGCTCCTAAAGCCGCGGCACGGGAGGTTTTCAATACCAGCAGCGGTGAGAATGTCGCGTTGGGAATTGGGCTGGGCTGAGTGGAGCTGGTTAAACAGACCGGCACGGCGGCGAGAGTGATAAGGATAGACGCGAACATTAATATTTGAAAACCATCGACCGCTGTCGTGTTCATCAGCAGCTGCCCAACCGCTAAGCCAGCTAATATGATCACGGTGTAAGTGGCAAGCACCGAACCCCTTACCTCATTGGTGACCTCGGCGTTAAGCCAGCTTTCTATTACGAGGTACAGCCCGACAATGGCAAACCCGGTGACAACTCTCAATACTATCCAAAAGTAAAAATTTTCATACAGGCCTAAACACAGAATAGACACCGACATAACTGAGGTGAGTACCGCAAAGCAGCGGATGTGACCCACTCGGTTGACTAATTTTGGTACTACAAAGCAGCCACACAAGAAACCGACGAAGTATAAAGAACTGAGTATGCCGCCTTCGGCGCTAGTCCAACCCAACATCTGAATTCGCAAGGGTATAAACGCCAGCTGCAGACCGTGGCCTGTGATCAGAATGGCTACACCGAATAAAATAGTCGAGAGTCTAAAAATAGATGCGATCAAAACAGAACTGCCAGCAGGGAAGTGTGTGAATATAAACTAGCTTAGTGATGGTTTTGTGGTTTTGCCATCTTAGTTAGCTTAAGTGTATCAAGTTGAAGCCTTGGTTTACGCCGTATAAAAACTTGCAGCCAAGTACGTATAGTCTCAGATTGGCGGCTTTATCGCCAATAATTGCCCTGAATAAGCGATTCAGCATCTTCAATTACTTATGCTAGTCTCCGATTGGTGGTAATTTAAAGTATCGTATTAGCAAAGAGGCAGCCCATGACTAATAAGAACAAAGGCCCAGCGCCAACCGCGAAACCCTCCAATCGCCGCAATTTTTTGAAAGCCACGGCGGCATTGTCCACGTTTATGATTGTGCCTCGCCACGTTTTGGGTGGGCCAGCCTATGTTGCCCCCAGCGATAAAATTAACATTGCGGCAGTCGGTGCTGGCGGCAAGGGGCGTTCGGACATTCAATCCGTGGCCCACGAGAATATTTACGCTATTTGCGATATCGATGATAACCGCCTTGCCGACACGCTCAATCAAGACTGGGCAGCGGGCTTTAAAGACAAAACCAAGAAATACCGCGACTACCGTGAAATGCTGGCCAATGAGCCGGAAATAGACGCCGTGGTTATTTCTACCCCAGACCACATGCACACCCCCATCGCATCCCTTGCCATGAATCTTGGCAAGCATGTGTATGTGCAGAAACCCCTCACCCACACGGTCGCCGAGGCGCGCTATTTGGCAAGGCGGGCACGGGAAAAAAATGTTGTCACTCAGATGGGCAACCAAGGCCATGCCGAAGAAGGCGCGCGGCTTATCAATGAGCTAGTGGCTGACGGCGCTTTGGGCACAGTGCGCGAGGTACATTGTTGGACCAATCGGCCAGTTTGGCCCCAAGGCATTGCCCGTCCCGAAGGGCAAGATCCTGTTCCAGCACACATGGATTGGGATTTATGGTTGGGGGCTGCGCCCCAGCGACCATTTCTGGAACGCCGCTACCACTGGTTTAACTGGCGTGGTTGGCTAGATTTTGGCACTGGGGTTGTCGGGGACATGGGGGCGCATATTATAGACCATCCCTACTGGGCGTTGGATTTAGGCTTGCCTACATCAATATCAGCCAGCTCTAGCCGGTTCGGGCGCGAGTTGGAAACCTTTCCAATTGCCTCGAAGATTCACTTTGAGTTTCCAGCAACAGCCAGCAGACCTGGCGTGAAGATGACTTGGTATGACGGCGGCTTAATGCCCCAGCGGCCTGAGCTCATTGAAAACGGCCGCCAGATGGGGGATAACGACGGCGGTGTATTAATAGTGGGTGATGACAATACTCTAATGCACGGGGTCTATGGGCGAAATCCTTGTCTGATTCCTGAGGCTAAACATTTGGCCTACCCAACTCCAGCCAAGACCCTTGACCGTTCGCCGGGAATCTATCAAGAGTGGATCGATGCCATTAAAGACCGCAGCAAGCAAACAACCTCAAACTTTGACTATGCCGCCCGCCTGACCGAAACCATGCTGCTAGGCAATGTGGCGACTGTTAGGGCTAGTGAGAATAAAGTTTTGCAGTACGACGGCGCTAACATGCGCTTTACCAATGATGATGGCGCTAATGCCTACCTAGAAAAACAGTATCGACCGGGGTTTGGTCTGTCCTAAGCAAGCTGGCAGTTCAGCCTAGCGGCGGCCCTTGTAAACCAACTCTTAATTGGCGCGTTAAACTAATTATCCTAAACAGCAAAAGCATCAACTACTTGCTGTTCTAAAAGGTTTAACGTTCGATGCAATTAAGAGATTGTGGTTATGATTAGAGTCTCCAAATTAGAGTGGCCCAAGGGCTTCAATGTTAGACAATACCCCCATATTTGTTGGCTAACTGCAACCAGCTTGCTTTTCTCCTTTGCGGCCTATGGGCAATTGCCCGAATTAACGAACCCATCTACGCTGACTGGTGCTGCCACCAGTGCCAGCTTTTTTGGTGGCGCATCTGTAGACAATGGTCAAAGTTTCGTGACCACTGTTAACGCGTCTGATGCCACTGATGTTATTGCTCAAATTAATGTTCAGGCCAATCATGTTGGCTCAACAGGTAATTTTTACATTTTAGCTGTACTGGGCGAAGATCAATTTGTGCGCAATGGACCTGATAGCTATGAGTTATGGGATGGGACCGTTGCAGGGCTGAAGAGCGCCGTAACCGGTAAGCTATTGGCCGCGCAGGAACCGCTTACCATTTTCGATGACTTACCCTTTGGTGCCGCTGGCGTATCCGATGCGGCGCTGAACATCTATCTTGCCTATGATTCCAATGCTGCCCCCGGGGAGCTGTATTTCTCCGGCAATCCCATCAGTTTTTTTGTCAATGGCGAGGTTTCTCTGCCAACTAGCCAAACTCTCTATATCGATACGATAGCTTCACCCATTGTGCAAACCAAGTGTATTGTGTGTCATGTCAATGGTGGTGTCGCAAGCGCGAGTGGACTGCTATTCAAGCCTAGCACTGAGCCTGATTATCAGATCGCAAATTACAATACATTAATGGACTTTATTGCTAACTCCCCTAACGGTGCAGAGCGAATTTTGTCGAAGCCGCAGGGTTTGGACAGCCATGGTGGCGGTGTTCAACTGCCTGCTGGTAGCAACGATTTTGCAGTGTTCTCAAGCTTCGTTGCCAGTGCTATCTCAGAAATTGAGGCTCAGTCTGGCGGCACAACCGTTACTGCTTCGGCCATATTTTCGTCGGTAATTCCAAACTCTAATGAAGAAGTCTTGCGTCGGGCTGCCTTATTACTGGCTGGGCGCTTGCCTACTGAAAACGAATTGGCTTTAGTCGCAGGCGCTGAAGAGTTTCAACTAAGAAGTGTTATTAGAGGCTTAATGTCTGGCTCTGGATTTAGCCAATTTTTAATTGAGAGCGCTAACGATCAACTGCTCACTAAAGCGTTTAGCGGCGCTATGTTTCAAATTGTAGATCGGAAATACTATCCAAACTCAACCAAGTATTTTTTGAATGTTAGCCTGCGTCAGCGCGCCCAGGTGATCGCCTCAGCATTAGCCGAGGAACCTTTAAGGCTTATTGAGCACGTGGTAACTAATGAGCTTCCCTATACGGAAGTGTTAACCGCAGACTACACGCTGATGAATCCTTACTCCGCAGAGATCTATAATAGCGGGCTGCAGTTTGATGACCCTGAGGACTATAATGAGTGGAAGCCAGGACAGATTACAGACTATTTTCGTTGCTCTAATTGTAATCGTAACGATCTTGATAATATCTATGATATCGCAACGCAATACCCACATGCCGGAGTACTAAACTCACCGGCTTTTCTTTCGCGTTATCCTTCCACTGAAACCAATCGAAATCGAGCCCGTGCAAGATGGGCCTACTACTTTTTCCTGGGAGTAGATATTGAGGCTATTTCGGCCCGCACAACGGATCAAGATGCCCTGTTGGATCTCGACAACCCTACACTGAACAATCCTAACTGCGTGGTATGCCACGACATCATGGATCCCGTGGCAGGTGCATTTCAAAATTACAGTGATGACGGTTTTTATCGGGGTGCAGCTGGAGGTAACGACTCTCTGCCTTTTTCCTATAAACGAGATCGCAATGGCGGCTATCAGCCAGGGGATACTTGGTATGCCGATATGCTAACTCCCGGCTTTGGTGAGCTCATTGCGCCGAGTGCTGATAATTCAATGCAATGGCTTGCGCAGCAATTCGTTGCAGATAGTCGATTCGGTTTTGGAACTGCCAATTTTTGGTATCCCGCGGTAATTGGCAGGGAAGCCTACAGTGAGCCGGAGAATCCTCAGGATAGCGACTATTCCTCAAAGCTTGCAGCTTACTTGGCAGAGCAGAGCATGTTGAAAGCGGCAGCAGAAAATTTCGATGCGGGCAATGCAGGAAACGGCCGATTCAATCTTAAAGATATGTTGCTGGACTTGATATTGAGCGATCAGTTTAGATCAGGTTCTGTTATCGCTCAGCAAGACTCGCAGTCTTTGGAGCTAGTCGATGTGGGAGCAGGGAGGCTCTTAACGCCAGAACAACTTGGTCGTAAGGTTGAAGATGTCATGGGGTTTTCTTGGAACTATGGCACAACCGATGCGCTGCAGGAGGTTTACGGCTTGATCTACGGCGGTATCGATTCCAATGGAATTACTGATAGAGCTACGGAACTCACGACACTAATGAGCACGGTAGTTACAACCATGGCAAATGAGGCGTCATGCTCGATTGTTAACAATGATTTCTCGAAACAGCAGGACCAACGAAAACTTTTTCCCTATATCGAATTAACTACCTTGCCGGAGTCTTCTGAGATCGCGCTACGTACAAATATGCAATATTTGCACAAAGTCTTGCTGGGAGAGGACCTAACGTTGGATTCTGCAGAAATTGGCGCAACTTATGAATTGTTTACCGCAGTAAGGGCTGCCAGGTTAGCGTCTGGCAAAAGCGCGGCAGTATCTAGCCCTGTAGAGCTGTGTATTTTTGAGAATATTGTAAACCCCATCAACACTGACCCTAACCAAACACTGCGCAGCTGGGCGGCCGTCATTAACTACATGATGCGCGATTACCGCTTCATCTACGAATAGGAAATTGGCAAATGAACAGACGAGAATTCAATAGACTGCTTGGTTTCGCCGGAGTTAGTGCGGTTGCACCCTTGCCGCTGACTACAAGTCGCGCTGCCGAACCCTATACTGGGCCATTCTTCATCTCGCTGGCGGCGATTGGCGGCTGGGATGTTACTAGCTTCTGTGATCCTAAGGCTAATATCCCAGGCGAGCGCAGCATAAACAACTGGGCGGACACCGCAAGTATTGAGCAGATTGGTAATCTTTCTTATGCCCCTGTCGCTGGCAACAGAGAGTTTTTTGAACGTTTTTATCGAGATATGCTGGTAGTTAACGGCGTTGATGCGCAGACTAATTCCCATGATGATGGTCAGCGTCATACCTGGAGCGGCCGCCTAGGAAACGGCTATCCGAGTTTTGGCGCTCTGGCCGCCGCTACTTTGGGGTCAGACTTACCTCTTAGCTTAGTTCATGACTCCGGGTTTAGTGAAACCGCGGGTATCACCCGTTTTAGCCGATTACAAAACCCGGATGTACTTCGAAACTTGATCAATGATTCAGCCGTCACTGTGGGCAACAGTAGCTTTAGTTTGTTTGAGAGTTCTGAGTTAGACCTCATAAGCCAGTTTCACAATGCAAGATTACAGCGGCAGATGTTAGATCCGCAGCTATTGCCACGGCAGATCAAGGGGCTCAATAACCTATACCTGGCTAATGCAGGCCGAGATGATCTTGGCGCCTTTGCAGATTTACTGCCTAATCAATTCGAAGCAGATCGCGATTTTCGCGCGGCGCAATTGGCGCTGGTGGCTTATCAGTCTGGACTTTGCGTGTCAGCGCAACTGGGTTTCGGCGGTTTCGATACCCACCAGAGTCATGACGGTACCCATTTTACTGCCATGAGCAAGCTTACCAATTTAGTAAGCTTTATTTTTGATACGGCTGAGCAGGCAGGCTTCGCTGACAGAATAATTTTAACCATTGGCTCTGATTTTGGTCGGACGCCTTACTACAATGCAGGCGCTGGCAAAGATCACTGGCCTATAGGCAGTACTGTGTTCATCCAGCAAGGTGCTAGTTGGGGCAATAGGGTTGTTGGCGTAACGGATGAAGGGCACAACACAACGTCGCTTAACCCGGCTACACTAGAAGTTGATAACTCAGCGTCGGGTGTGCGGTTAGAGCCAAAGCATATTCAGCAAGCGATGCGGCAATTAGCGGGAATAGAAAACTCGAGTATCGCCTCACAGTTTCCATTGCAGGCAAGTGAGTTTAATTTTTTCGTCTAAAGGGCCGTCTCTATAGACATCTATTAGGGCCTCTCTGAACCTCCCTGCGCACAGCAGATACTTTGATTCAGTGACAATGTCGCTAGAGGAGTATCCGAATTAAAAAGAAACAACCTAGGCGAAGGAGCTCAGCCGCGAAGCAGTTCGCTTGATTAAGGAGTTTGATCAGCACGCCAGCAAACATTTATAGGGAAAACTCTTTACTTAATACCTTAGCACTATTTAGGGAACACAGTAACTTTGTGAGTTTTCAATTCAAAATGCGCGCAGTGGATTTAATAGTTGCGCTACAGATGCAATGTTCAGCTCGGCGGTCAAGCTATTTTCAAGTTATTAAGCTATGAGCGATCCTGACACCCTAGTCCAGAAGTTGATGCAAATAGTCCAGCTAGGGAATGATAAATCTAACCCTAAGGTCTTTTCTCTTAACAACAACATGCAGCTCTAGCTGCAAAAATCTAAGAGGATTGAATATGAACACCAAATCGAATAACTCATTTGTATTGCTTTTACTGCTTGCGGTAATGGGTGCTTACTCAATGGCCTATGGCGAAGGTCTTGCGGGTACTTGGACGAAAAAAGAGCAGAAAATTAGCGGCAGCTGGACTATCGAGGCCCGGGATGACGGCCACTACCTTGTTCTGGATGAGAGCTTTCAAACCCGTAAAGCACCTGATTTAAAGTTTGTGCTTAGCCATCAGCCTTTGGATCAAGTCACCAGTAAAACTGCGATGCAAAATGCGCAGATAGTGTCGCCTTTGCTATCAAACAAAGGCCAGCAAAGCTACAAACTGCCATCGGACTATGCCAACTACTCCACGCTTTTGCTGCACTGCGAACAATACTCAAAACTCTGGGGTGCTACGTCGCTTTAGGGGCGATAGGGGACACCCATAACTTAATAACTTAATAACTTAGTGAGCATTAAAATCGCAGGCGATAGGGGACACCCATAACTTAATAACTTAGTGAGCATTAAAATCGGGGCGATAGGTTATTAAG
>CAYGSO010000048.1:0-27153 GCA_964352445.1 uncultured Pseudohongiella sp.
CCGTGAATACGTCCCTGTAGGCTCGGCGCCCGCTCCCTGCGGGCGACGGTCACAGTCAGGAGCATCGTATTCTTGTCTGCTAGATTCGTGGGTCAGCTCGGGAGTTGGTTTGTTGTTCTTTTTTAAAGTTGTTTGCTACCTATTCTTTTGTTGTGTCTGTTGATTAGTCTTTATTTGTGGCGGGTTAAGCTGCGGGCGACGGTCACAGACAGGAGCATAGTATTCTTGTCTGCCGGATTTGTGGGTCAGCTAAGGCGTTGGTTTATCGCTCTTTTTAAGCTGTTTGCTCGGGATTTTGTTTGAGGTGGTGAGTGAGTCTAGTTGAGGTTTAGGGCTCTCTCTTTCTGGGTGCTGCTTTTATGGTTGCGTAGGCATTTAGTGCTCTTTCTCGGGTTTCTTTTAGGCTCAGCATGGCTCGGGGGTAGTCTTTGTCGAGGACTACTCCAGCTTGTTCTAGGACTTCGGCTGGGGCGTTGCTTGGGTCGTGGAGATGTTTGTCGGGCATGGATTTTAGTTCTGGAACATAGCGTTTTATATAGTCGCCGGATGGGTCGAACTTGGCAGATTGGGTGACGGGGTTGAAGATTCGGAAATAGGGCGCGGCGTCGGCGCCGCTGCCGGCTACCCATTGCCAGCTGGCTGAGTTGCTGGCGAGGTCGGCATCGACTAGGCAATCCCAGAACCAGCGTGCGCCGTGGTGCCAGTGGGTGAGCATGTTTTTGATTAAGAAAGAGCCTACGATCATACGCACGCGATTGTGCATGTAGCCTGTTTGCCAAAGTTCGCGCATGCCGGCGTCGACTAGGGGATACCCGGTCATGCCTTGTTGCCAGCGCTTGAGGCCGGCTGGGTCATCTTGCCAAGGGAAGCCGTCGAAATGGGAATAGAGGTTTTGATCTGGGATGGTTGGAAAGTGGTAAAGCAGGTAGTAGGAAAACTCGCGCCAGGCAAGTTCGCGCTGGAAGTGTTCGATTTCATGGTCTGGGGCTTGGTCGGTGTGATTTAAGGCCGCGTGCCAAAGCTGATTGGGGGAGACTTCACCGAAGTGGAGGTGGGGCGATAGTCTGGAGACGCTGCGCTGGGCGGGGAAGTCTCGACCTGTTTTGTAGCTTGCTAGGCCCTGCTTTAAAAAGCTTGCTAAGCGTTTTTCGGCGCCTTTTTCGCCGGGCTGCCAGTTTTCTGCAACTTGTAGGTGCCAGGGGTGGTCTGGGAGTAGTTTAAGGGCGGCGATTTTATCTGCTGGCTGTGTACAGCTGGCAAGTTTGTTCGCTTTTGGTTTGCTGGCTATGGGTTTTCTGACGGCATAGTCTTTGCTGGAGCGTTTGTAATAAGGGGTAAAAACCCGATAGGGGGTGCCGTCGTCTTTCAGGTTGGTCCAAGGCTCCCACATCATACTGCCGTTGAAACTTTTAACCTCGCACAGTTTGGCTAAGGCTTCTTTTATAGCGGTGTCTCTTTGGGTTTGCCATGGCTCATAGGTTCGGTTCCACACGACTTTGCTGATGCCATGCTGTTTGATTAGATCTTTAAGCGCCGAAAGAGGGTCGCCTTGGATGACCCATAATTTGTTGTTGAGGTCGGCATCTAGTGCGGTCAAGGATTGGTGTAGCCACCAGCGGCTGGCAGCGCCAATTTTCCAGTCGCCGGGGTTTAGATCATCTAGGATGTACACGGGAATGATTTCGGCGGACTCTAAAGCGTGAGCTAAGGCTGGGTTATCGTTCAGCCTTAGGTCTTGGCGGAACCATACTAGCGTGGGGCTATTAGTCATGCTTGGATAATCCGTAGTGAAGTTAAAGGTTGGTATGTTTAGATACGCAATTGATTCAGTTCAGGTTTAGTGTGTGGCCGAACTACTGCCTGTTTTGGTTCATGACAGGTATAGCCGGTGTGGTATGATTGCGGCCTCAATTGACTTGTTTGCCACGCCGGTACTGGACTGTCTCGTGTTATTAATGATCGACAACTACGACTCGTTTACCTACAACATCGTCCAATATCTTGGTGAGCTCGGCGCCGATGTTCAAGTTTACAGAAATGACGCGATAACTGTCGAAGAAATTAGCCAGTTAGCGCCAGAGCGAATCGTCATTTCTCCCGGGCCTTGCACGCCGAATGAGGCGGGCATCTCAACTTCCATTATTAGCCACTTTGGCGGCAAGCTTCCCATACTAGGCATTTGTCTTGGTCACCAGAGCATAGGCCAAGTTTTTGGCGGCAAGATTGTCCGAGCGGGCAAAGTGATGCACGGTAAACTCTCTGCCATCCAGCATACTGGGGTGGGCGTGTTCAGTGGTCTGACGAATCCGTTCACTGCGACTCGCTATCATTCTTTGGTAATAGATAAAGACACTTTGCCCGACTGCCTGGAGTTAACGGCATGGACAGAGGATGAGCAGGGTGAGGTGGAAGAGATAATGGGAGTGCGCCATAAATCGATGGCGATCGAAGGGGTGCAGTTTCATCCCGAGTCAATTCTAAGTGAGCACGGTCATGCGCTGCTCAAGAACTTTCTGCAGACAGAGCTTTAAAGCAAGAGCGCCCTATGGATATTAAACACGCTATCGCGAAGGTCACCCAAGATCAGGATATTAGCCGAGATGAAATGATTGCGGTTATGCAGACTCTCATGTCAGGAGATGCCACCAATGCGCAGATTGCGGCATTTTTGGTGGGCCTGCAAATGAAAGGGATTACGGCAGATGAAATTTACGGTGGCGCGACGGTAATGCGCCAGCTGGCGACTCCGGTCGCGGTTGAGAATAAAAATAATTTGGTGGACACCTGCGGCACCGGTGGCAGCGGTTCTAATAAATTCAATGTCTCTACCGCTGCAGCGGTGGTGGCGGCAAGCGCCGGAGCGCGAGTTGCCAAGCACGGCAATCGCAGCGCTACCAGTAAGAGCGGTAGCGCCGACTTACTTGAGGCGGCCGGGGTAAATTTAGCCCTTGATGCAAACGGTGTTGCTCAGTGTATTGACCAGCTAGGTATTGGCTTTATGTTTGCTCCAGCGCACCATAGCGCCATGAAGCATGTTATATCGGCGCGGAAGGAAATTGGGGTGCGAACGCTGTTTAATTTGCTGGGCCCCTTAACCAATCCCGCGGCGGCGCCGAATCAAATCATCGGCGTGTATGACAAGAAATGGATTCCGGTGCTGCTTGAAGTGCTGCGAGATTTAGGCAGTGAGCATGTGCTGATTGTGGCATCGGACGATGGCTTGGACGAGATTAGTGCCTCAGCCCCAACAACGGTGGGCGAGCTTAAAGACGGCAAGGTAACAATGTATACGGTAGAGCCGGAAACATTCGGTTTTGAGAGGCAGGTCGGATTCAAACATCTGCAAATTGCCAGTGCACAGGAAAGCTTGGCCTTGGTAAAAGCGGCGTTGACTTATACTGACCAGCAAGCGGCGGACATTGTTGCATTGAACGCAGGCGCTGCGATTTATGCTGCTAATGTTACTGACTCGTTGGTTGATGGTGTGAAGCTGGCGGTGCAAACTTTGCGCTCTGGCAAGGCTATTGATTTGTTAGCCAAGCTGTCCAGTTTTTCCAATGACATAGCCGGTAAATAGACTCTCTACTCAGCGATAAATTATGACAGCATCGACAATTCTTGAAAAAATCATTGCCCGTAAACACGAAGAAATTGCCGCGGCCAAGTTAAAACATTCAATCAGCGAGCTTGAGCGCCAATATCCTGCTGCGTCTGAGCTGCGGGGCTTTGCCGCTGCGCTGGAGTCTCAGATATCCCAGCGTAAGCCGGCTGTCATTGCCGAGATTAAGCGCGCCTCACCTTCGAAAGGTCTTATTCGCGAAGACTTTCAGCCGGCCCAGCATGCTGCTGACTACGCGGCTAACGGAGCCACATGTCTTTCTGTTCTCACGGATCAAGATTTTTTTAAAGGTCATGATGAATATATGCAGCAGGCGCGTGCTGCATGCGAGCTTCCGGTTATTCGCAAAGACTTTATGGTTGATGTGTTTCAGATTGCTGAATCGCGAGCACTGGGGGCTGACTGTGTATTGCTTATCGTTGCAGCTCTAGACCAGCCGCAACTATTGGAATTGGCAAGCTATGCCGCCCAGCTGCAGCTTGATGTGTTAGTTGAAGTGCACAATGAGCAAGAGCTGCATCGAGCGTTGGAAGTGGATAGCCCGCTGCTTGGGATTAACAATCGAGATCTGCATAATTTTGAGACCTCGCTAGAAACTACTCTAGCGTTGGCTAAAATGGTGCCCCCAGGCAAACTGCTGATCACTGAGAGCGGTATTCACACCCATGACGATGTACAGCTTATGCTGGCGAACGGTATTTACGGGTTTTTAGTGGGTGAGGCGATGATGCGCGCGCCCCACCCTGGGGATAAGCTAAGAGAACTATTTTTAGTTTAGCGAGTGCCGAACACTACGATTGTTTTGCCAGAAACACTTATCAGTGCCTGTTCTTCCAGTGTTTTTAATACCCTGCCTGCCATTTCCCGGGAACAGTTAACAATGCGTCCAATCTCTTGGCGGGTGATTTTGATCTGCATGCCTTCAGGGTGGGTCATGGCGTCCGGCTCTTTGCTCAACTCGATAAGCGTTCTCGCGATACGGCCTGTTACGTCATAAAACGCCAAATCGCCAACCTTGCGGGTCGTGTTGCGCAGGCGGTGGGCCATCTGCTGGCCAATTGTAAAAACAATCTCCGGGTGAGAGCGGATATAGGTGTTGAAGTTGGCGTAGCTAATTTCAGCTATCTCACAGGCAGAGCGGGCTCGACACCAAGCGCTGCGCTCTTCTGCTTGTTCAAATAGGCCCATCTCGCCAAAAAAATCGCCAGGGTTCAAATAGGCAATGACTACTTCTTTGCCATCATCATCCTCTAAAATGACAGAGACAGAACCTTTGATGATGTAATACAAGGTGTCGCACTGGTCCCCCTCGTAGATAATGGTGGCTCTGTTGGGGTAGCGCTTGCGATGACAGTGGGATAAAAAATTATCCAAATCTTCGATGTGTGGCGTTATAGCCATTAATGCCATCGTGGCATCTCCTTGTTTTTTTGTACGCTCAAATGTATATCATATTATTCTAGCAATTGTGAGATGGTTGTCACAATATTAAGGCAAATCATCAGCGGCGCAGTATTTTGGCCTATTGTGTCTTTATTTTATGGAAATAGTTGTAAAATTTTGGCTGCAACGGCCTCTGTAACCGATACACCCACTAACTTATCGGTACAGTGGGTTTAAACCTTTATTGTTCTTATGAATTACCGGAAACAACTTAACTATGAATGCTCGAATTAAATGGGTAGAAAATGTCATGTTTGTGGCTGAGTCAGGCACGGGCCACGCTATCGTATTGGACGGCGCGCCGGAAGGCGGTGGTCGCAATATGGGCATGCGGCCAATGGAGCTTATGGCGCTGAGCGTCGGCAGCTGTTCGTCCTATGACGTGGTCACGATTTTGAAAAAAGCCAGACAAGCAGTAACCAGCTGTGAAGCCGAGGTGACTGCAGAGCGCGTAGACACGACACCTGCTACGTTTAAATCAATGCATCTGCATTTCAAGGTAGCCGGAAAAGAGCTGAGTGAAAAACAAGTGGAGCGAGCGGTCGAACTATCGGCTGATAAATATTGTTCTGCATCGATCATGATGAAAAACGCGGGCGTGCTTGTTACTCACAGTTTTGAAATTTCGGAATCGGCGTAGGGATTAGCTAGTTAGCGTGGCTAGCAAGATAATGCCCTCAGTGCATCTCAGTCTATCTCGGTGCATATCAGTGCAAAGAGGCGACCGATATGGCGGGTTGGTAGAACTGATAACAACCACGTAATGCTCTTAGTGTGTGTTAGTGCGTGTTAGTGCGTGTTGGTGTATCGAGGCAACTGATATTAAGGCTTGGTGGGTGGAGGTATCCACTGGGTAGAGTTGGTGGAGCTAATAAAAAACCACTTAAAGGCGGTAGGTGGTTTTCTTCATCACTTGCGACATCAGTGCCATGCCAAATTTAATCGGTGCAGGTAAATCAGCGCCACCGGCCTGTTTAGCGGACTCCCCGTGCTGTTTTTCGTCCAAAATCATCTGTTCCAAAATTGCATGGCTTTTACCGTCACTGCTGGGGATTTCTTGCAGATGTTGTTCAAGGTGTTCGCAGACCTGATTTTCGGTTTCGGCGACAAAGCCTAGGCTCCATCTGTCGCCAGCCAACCCGGCGGCTGCGCCCATGCCAAAGGACATGGCGTACCACACAGGGTTGAGCAGGCTTGGTCTGCTGTCTAATTGCTGCAGGCGCTCATCGCACCACGCTAGGTGATCAACTTCTTCAGCTGCCGAGTGTTCCATAGACTGTTTAACTTCAGTCAGCGTCGCGGTGGCTGCCTGACCTTGATACAGTGCTTGGGCGCAGACCTCACCGGTATGATTAATGCGCATGAGACCGGCGATGTGTTTGCGATCAGCCTCTTCAAGCTCATTTTCAGGCACTGCCTTAGCAGGCGAGACCCGTCTGGCTTGCGCCGCGCCTGTGGTACAGGTTCGCAGTGCCTGATCGAACTGGATTAGAAACTTGTCTAGTGCTGAATGCTGCAGTGATTTCATTTAGCTATTCTCCCTAGCAATCGCTCGATATGCAATATCATGACGGTAGTAAATTGATTGCCAGTTAATTTTTTCTACCAAGGCATAGGCCTGAGACTGAGCGGCAGAGACGCTATCCCCTAAAGCCACCGCGCATAAAACTCGGCCACCGTTAGTTACAATTGCTTGATCTTTGGTGGCTGTGCCGGCGTGAAATATCTTGCCATCGAGTTTTGCGGCCTCGTCGAGACCGTGAATAACGTCCCCCTTGCCATAGGCATCTGGGTAGCCGCCAGCCGCCATGACAACGCCAACGGCAGGACGTGGATCCCACTGCACGGTTGCATTGTCCAGCGTGCCGTTAATGGCCGCCAAGCACAGAGTGTGAAGATCGCTTTGCAGGCGCATCATCACTGGCTGGGCCTCGGGGTCGCCGAAGCGGCAGTTGAATTCGACCACGGCTACTTCGCCGCTGGGCGAAATCATTAGCCCTGCATAAAGAAAGCCTTTGTATTCATTGCCGTCGGCGGCCATGCCTCTCACTGTTGGCCAAATCACTTGCTCCATGATTCGCTCGTGGACCGCTTGCGTTACCACAGGCGCTGGCGAGTAGGCTCCCATGCCGCCGGTGTTCGGACCTTTGTCGCCATTATCACGGGCTTTATGGTCTTGGGAGGTGGCCATAGGCAGTACATTTTTACCGTCGACGATGGCGATAAAGCTGGCCTCTTCGCCGGCGAGAAAACCCTCGATAACGACCCGATGACCGGCGTCGCCAAATTTATTGTCAGCGAGCATGTCCTCTACTGCCGCTATGGCTTCGGCTTCGGTATGGGCAACTATTACTCCTTTGCCCGCGGCCAGACCGTCAGCTTTAACGACTATGGGCGCGCCTTGCTCATTGATATAAGCAATAGCGGCGGTCTTGTCGGTAAAGGTTTGGTAGCTTGCGGTAGGAATATTGTGTTTGTGCAGAAAGTCTTTAGTGAATGCCTTTGAGCCTTCTAACTGGGCGGCGTTTGCGCTAGGGCCGAAGCAGGGAAGGCCAAGCTTGGTAAAATAGTCCACCACCCCTGCAACCAAAGGTGCCTCAGGGCCCACTATGGTGAGACCAATAGCGTTGGCTTTAACAAAGTCAGCTAATGCCTGAAAGTCCATAGGGTCAATGGCGACGTTCTCCAGACCGGGCTCCAATGCCGTGCCAGCATTGCCGGGGGCTACAAAGACTTTTTCCACAGCAGCGGCCTGCACTGCCTTCCATGCTAAGGAGTGTTCTCGGCCGCCACTGCCAATGACCAATACTTTCATGTTGAGTTCTCGCTTAATTGTTTAGAGCTAGTGTCTAAAGTGACGGACGCCAGTAAACACCATTGCGATATTAGCCTCATCGGCAGCGGCAATCACCTCGTCGTCACGCATTGAACCGCCAGGCTGGATTACCGCAGTAATGCCGGCGGCAGCGGCGGCGTCTATGCCGTCTCTGAAGGGAAAGAATGCATCAGAGGCCATGACAGAACCGCGAACTTCAAGCGCTTCATCGGCGGCTTTTATGCCGGCTATTTTAGCACTATAGACTCGACTCATTTGGCCTGCGCCGACACCGATAGTCTGCATGTTCTTGCAGTAAACGATGGCATTCGACTTTACATATTGGGCGACACACCAGGCAAACATCATGTCGGTGATCTCGTTTTCCGTGGGTGCTCTTGCGCTGACGATTTTTAGATCCGCTTGCACAAGCTGATGAATGTCACGGTCCTGCACTAGCAGGCCACCGTTGACCCGCTTGTAGTCTAAGCCGGCCTTGCGCGTGGCATCCCACTGACCGCAGCTAAGCACTCGTACATTCTTCTTTTCAGCGGTGATGGCCAAGGCCTCGGCGCTAATGCTTGGCGCAATAATTACTTCGGTAAACTGCTGCTCGACAATTCGCTTGGCAGTTGCACCGTCGAGCTCTCTATTGAAGGCGATAATGCCGCCGAAAGCTGAAGTTGGGTCAGTTTGGAAGGCTTTTTCGTAAGC
Organism: uncultured Pseudohongiella sp.; assembly: GCA_964352445.1. Classification (GTDB taxonomy): domain Bacteria; phylum Pseudomonadota; class Gammaproteobacteria; order Pseudomonadales; family Pseudohongiellaceae; genus UBA9145. The sequence goes on from CAYGSO010000048.1 coordinate 8,592, forward strand.
CGATAGTATAGAGTCAGTCACGGCCACACCACAGGGGTTGGCATGCTTTACAATGACACAAGCTGGTTCACTGAAACATTTCACGCATTCTAAGGCGGCGTCGGTGTCGGCAATGTTGTTATAAGACAGCTCTTTGCCTTGGAGCTGCGTTGCCGTGCTAATACTGGCTTCAGCCGGATTTTTTTCGACATAGAACGCAGCCCTTTGATGGGGGTTTTCGCCGTAGCGCATGGTTAAGGTCTTTGTGAATTGGCTGTTGAATGTGCGCGGAAAGCTCTCCTGGTTGTCATCAACTTTACTGCCTAGATAATTGGCGATAGCACCATCATAGGCGGCAGTGTGTTCGAAGGTTTTTACTGCAAGATCGAATCGAGTTTGCTGATCTAAACTTCCGGCGTTGGCTTTGAGTAACGCAATAATTGGGTCGTAGTCAGAAGGGTTGACCACCACAGCGACAAAGCGGTTATTCTTGGCGGCCGCCCGCAGCATAGTTGGCCCGCCGATATCTATATTTTCAATAGCGGTAGGCAGATCGCAGTCTGGCTTGGCCACGGTTGCTTCGAACGGGTATAGGTTTACCACCACTAGATCAATAGGTGGAATATCGTGTTCTGCCATTACCGCCTGATCTTGATCTCTACGCGCCAAGATGCCGCCGTGGACTTTGGGATGCAGGGTTTTCACTCTGCCGTCCATCATTTCTGGAAAGCCGGTGTAGTCGGATATCTCGATAGCGGGAATACCAGCGGCGCTTAGTTGTTTGAAGGTTCCGCCGGTGGACAGAATCTCTATGCCTAGATCGTGCAGTGACTGAGCGAAAGGCAAAAGCCCGGATTTATCTGAAACGGAGATCAATGCGCGGCGAATGGCGCCAGAAGTGTCTGAGGTCATAGGGTTTTTTTAGCTCGGTTTAGTGACTAGAAAATGCTTCGCAGGCCAGCCTTAGTTTTTCATGAAAGCACGAAAAAAATAGGTCCGTTACAACAAACCATACTGTTTTAATTTAGTTCGCAGAGTACCACGGTTCAAGCCAAGCATGATAGAAGCCTTGCTTTGGTTGTTGCCGGTATAGCGCATGACAGCGGCCAATAGAGGCTCTTCAACTTCGGCCATCACCATGTGATGCAGGTCGGTAACTGCCTCGTCTTCCAAGTGAAGAAAATAGCGCTTAAGAGCTCTATCGACTTCCGTGCGTAAATTGCTTTCTTGTTTTGCGAATGGCTCAATATGTGATGAGGATTGAAAGCTAATTAAGGCTGAATTATCGTCCATGTCTTTCATGCAGCAATTGCTCCGTTATTAGCTTCAAGCATAGAAAAATAGTCCTCTAATACGTTTAGTTGATCTTTGGGTTGCTCAAATTTATTGAACTCTTGGCGAAATTCTTTGCTTAGGGGTAAGTCTGAAACATATTCCACGACGTGTTTGCGAGCGTAAAGCGCCCCGCGGTGTTCGCCATAGAAACCATAAAGTTTCACTAAATGTTCCGCAACAATTGCCGCCCTGTCGGTGATGCTGAGCAGCGGTAAGTGCTGACCGGTACGCAGGTAGTATTCGATTTCTTGAAATATCCAGGGCCGGCCCTGCGCGCCGCGGCCAATCATCAGGCCGTCAACATTGGTCTTATCTAAAACCCACTTGGCTTTTTCTGGCGATGTAATATCGCCATTGGCAATGATAGGAATAGAAACGGCGTGCTTTATCTCAGCGATGGTGTCGTATTCGGCTTCACCTTTGAAGCGGCACTCGCGAGTGCGACCATGAACCGTTAGCAGCTGGATACCCGCCTGTTCCGCAATTTTTGCGATAGTGACGCCGTTACGTTCCAGCGGCGACCAACCGGTTCTGATTTTCAGGGTGACAGGCACGTTGACGCTTTTAACAACGCTTTCCAATATGTCGGCGACTAGTTTTTCATCTCGCAGCAGCGCAGACCCGGCGGCTTTTTTGAGGACCTTTTTGGCAGGGCAACCCATGTTGATGTCAATCGCATCGGCGCCCATGTCAACGTTCAGGGCGGCGCCTTCGGCCATTATAGCGGGATCCGAACCGGCAATCTGAACAACCTGGGGGCTCTTAATTTGAGGTTTCACCTGTCTGAGGCGATTGCGCTCGCGTCCCCAAACTTGGGAGTCTGAGGGCAACATCTCGCCCACGGTAAGACCGGCACCCTGTTGGCTGCAGATTTCTCTAAAAGGGGGATCGCTAACTCCTACCATTGGCGCCAGAAATAGGGCGTTGCGCAAATTGTACGGGCCGATTTTTATCATTCTTACCAAGTTTTCTTGTTTTTTTGCAGGCCGAGTATGATAACTGCACCACGTAATTAGCGAAAGGCATTTGGTTAAAAATTCACCAGTTTCTACTCAGTTAGGCCAGCTTACAATTCCTAGACTTAGCTATGGCGTCCAGAACTAGTTCAAGGCCGGCGAAATGCCAAGGTGTAGTTCACGGCAAACGGGCCTGGGTCGATTATGTCGAGCTCCACCTGCACGGGCGTGTTGGGGGGCATCTGGGTAAATTGGCGCAGGGCGGGATCAAGGTATTCCTCGGGTGCAAACTCGCGCAGGGCGATTATGTCATTGGTCGCGCTGTTAAAGCTGAGAATCAGCACTGGGAAGTCTTGGGGAAACGCCGCGCCGTTGCGAAATGAAACGGTAATCGCTAGCGCATTGGCTTGGCTGGGGTGACTGCGGACGGCAAGATCCTCGCTTCGAATGGCGTCCAGGTTGGTATAGGCCGGTAGTTGGCAGTCCAGCCACTGGCACAGCGTCAAATAGTAGGGCCGCAGGCTGTCTGTTTGGCTGTAAAGCGGCAGGTAGCGCCAAAAATACTGACCGGCAAGAGTGGCGCATAAAATTAGCGATAGAGCAGAAGTGGCTATAAGGCCCGCCCACTTCTTCTGGCTGCCGCTAAGCAGCTCGAGTGGGCTTGGGATATTGCTTAGCCCGACAAGATCTGCAGCGTCTATCTTTTCCAAAGCCTGCTCATCTTTAAGATCGGCACTCAGGGCTCTGGCTCGGATAGTCTCGGTGCTGATTTCCCCCGACTCTTGCTCAGGCACTGCTTCTGAGGGAGAGTCTGAGTTGAGACTGTCGTCTTGAGTTTCGATACTGTTGCCCGCTGCTTCTTCCTCTGCAGTCTGAGTTGCATTATCTGCCTCGACTGAAGCTTGAACTTCGGCTTCGCTCGCACCGAATTTTTGGGCAACTAATTTCGCGTCTGTATCGCTCTCTATTTCGAACAGTTCGGTGAATTCTGCTTCATCAGCGTTTAACAGGGCTTGTTCTAGTTCCGCTATTTCATCTTCAAAATAAAGATCATCATCTGCTTGATCGATAAAATCAGCTGCTAGCTCTTCCTCAATTAACAGGTCTGCCGATGAGGAGTCAGCTCTATCTAATTCTGCGTTCACCTCAGACCCAGATTCAGGCTCAGACGCAGATTCAGGCCCGGACTCAGATTCAGACTCATGCTCCGGTTCAGAAGCAGTTGGCGACTTGACAGCTGGAGAGGGCTCGGCGGGCATTAAATCTTGTTGAAGGAGTATCCGTTCATCAATATCGAATGCCTGTGCTGCTTGGTCGCTTGGTAACGTCGGGGCTGATTGCGGCGTCGGCGTTTGCTTGGGTGCAGGTGGTGGCTGAGACTCAGAGCGGTTTTGCGATGGCGAAGTTTCAGGCTCTGAGGCTATCGCTTTTGTCGGCATATGCATTAAAGAAAATGATGCCGATAGCTGCACATCCTCGGGGCGAACCGGGATTGGCTGCTGGTCTAAATGTTCGGCTTCAGGGCTTCCCACTAGGCCTTGGTTCGGATCAAACTGTTCAGCATCAGCATCAGCATCAGCATCAGCATCAGCATCAGCATCAGCATCAGCATCAACCTCAACGTTAATCTCGGCATCAGCTGTCTCGAGCTGGGGTGGCTCGGTGCTTAACTCTGCGTTGATTTGTGGCCCTGACTCGAACAGCGGCGGCTCAAGTCTTGGCTCATCAGACTCAAAGGGCTCATGGTTCGGCCAAGTGTCTGACTGAAGAGTGTCGTCTTCGGGTTTCTTTTCGCTACGGATGAATTTGCTGAACAGCGCTGCCCGGCTAGGAAAGCTGGGTTTAACACTATCAACAGTGGTTTCGGCGGGCCGGGTGAGGCTGCCCCGTGACAGAAAGCTCTGTGGATTAAAGTAATCTGCAGGGAAGTTGCCGATGAAGACCGATTCTTGCAGGTCATCTTGATGGGGTTCTTCGGCGGCCACAATGTGTTGAATACCATCGAACACTTGCAGGCAGAAACCGCATCTGACTCGGCCTGAAGCAGCGCCTAAGATATTTGCATTGGTATTGAATGTGGATTCACAGTGCGGGCACTGAGTGACATGAAAAGCCATAGCGCGGTTGCTTATCCAGCTGACAAAGTAAGGGGTGGTACCACAGTCTATAGTGAGATTTTAGGGGAATGCGCCGCGGATAGCGAACCTCTATTTTCTAGTGCCAGATAATCTTACCCAGCCGTCTTTGATCAGGTGTGGCTGCATCTCAAATAGTGGCTCATACACCTGAAGTATCATTGAGATTTGTTCTTCTAAAATGCCGCTAAGAACAATGCTGCCCGAGGGTTTCAGCAGGCTTACAAGGGTCGGCGCTAGGGTTAGTAATGGCCCGGCTAATATATTTGCGATCAGAACATCCGCTTGAGTCTGGGGCGTGTCTTGGGGCAGATGCGCCGACAGGACTGCACTATCGATGTGGTTGCGCCGACTATTATCAATGGTCGCGGTAATTGCTTGCGGGTCGTTGTCTACAGCTATAACTCGATCTGCGCCAAGCAATGCGGCTCCAATTGCCAACACGCCTGAACCGGAGCCGTAGTCAACAACCGTCTTATTGCTAAGATCGAACCCACTTAGCCACTGCAGACAAAGCGCAGTTGTGGCGTGGGTACCGCTGCCAAATGCAAGTCCGGGATCAAGCATGATGTTGATGGCGAGTGGGTCGGGTGGGGTTTGCCAACTAGGGCAGATCCAAAGGGCAGGACCATACTGCATGGCGTGAAATTCATCCATCCATGCTCGCTCCCAGTCTTGGTCTTGGAGTATTTCAATTGTTAGATCTGCGCCATTGTCGACGGCCGGGTGAAGGGAAAGAATGGCTAAGCACTGACTGAGGTCGTGATCTAATTCAAACAGCGCTACAAGGATGGTAGCGTCCCAAATTACGGTGCTGCCGGGCTCAATCTGAAACAGGGGCTGGTCTTCGGCATCGATAAATGAAATAGCAACAGCGCCAAACTCTAGCAGCAATTGCTCTAGCGGCTCGCTATGAGCCGCCGAGGTTCTAATTTTAAGCTGTTGCCAAGCCATAGGATGCCCAATTCAAAGTAATTGCCTTGGCACACTGATGTATTTAAGCGATGCCGCTTTAAACCCCCACCGAAGAAGGTGGAATTTAAAGTTTCAGCTTATGTTCCAAATAGTGGATATTCACCCCACCTTTTTGGAACTCTGCGTCTCGAACTAGCTCTCGGTGCAGCGCGGTGTTGCTCTTTATGCCATCGATTAGCAGTTCATCCAGGGCAATCTGCATACGCATAAGAGCCTGCTGGCGATTTGCACCGTGGGTGATGAGTTTTGCGATTAGTGAATCGTAAAAAGGCGGCACCGTGTAGCCACTGTAAAGATGGGAGTCAACACGCACCCCTGGCCCGCCGGGGGCATGAAACATAGTGACTTTGCCGGGGCTGGGTAAAAAGGTCACTGGGTCTTCAGCGTTTATTCTACACTCAAACGCGTGGCCTGATATCTTGATGTCTGCTTGCGAAACTGAAAGAGGCAGGCCGCTGGCAATACGCAGCTGTTCTTGGACAATATCTATCCCGGAAACTAGTTCGGTGACAGGGTGTTCCACCTGTACCCGTGTATTCATTTCAATGAAGTAGTAGCTCTCGTCTTGGTACAAAAATTCCAGCGTGCCGGCGCCGCGGTACTTCATTTTTTGACAGGCTTTGATACAGGTATCAAACACGCCCTGTCTTATAGGTTCAGGGATGCCGGGGGCAGGGGCTTCTTCAATGACTTTTTGGTGTCTACGCTGCAGCGAGCAATCGCGATCGCCAAGGTGAACTGCGTTGCCGAGGCCATCGCCAATTACTTGAATTTCAACGTGGCGTGGGTTTTCTAAAAACTTTTCAAGATATACAACGCCGCTGCCAAAAAAAGATTTGGCCTCAGTTTGTGTCACATAAACGGCCTTGAGAAGAGAGGCTTCGTTATGGACAACTCGCATACCGCGACCGCCGCCGCCGGCAGCTGCCTTGATAATAACCGGGTAACCAATTTCTCTGGCTAAACTAAGAGTGCGTTCTTTGTTTTCATCAAGCGGGCCATTGGAGCCCGGCACAGTGGGTACGCCGGCTTCGCGCATGACGTCGATAGCGCTTACCTTGTCGCCCATCAAGCGAATGGTTTCGGCGCTAGGGCCTATAAAGACAAAGCCGCTGTTCTCTACTTGCTCGGCGAAATCTGCATTCTCTGACAAAAACCCGTACCCCGGATGCACAGCGGTAGCGTCAGTGACTTCCATGGCAGAGATAATTCTTGGGGTGTTGAGATAGCTTTCAGTAGGGCTAGGAGGGCCTATACAAACAGATTCATCTGCCAAGCGGACATGCATTAGGTCGCGATCGGCGGTTGAGTGGACGGCCACAGTCTTGATGCCAAGCTCTTTGCAGGCTCTAAGTACTCGCAGCGCTATTTCGCCACGATTTGCGATCAATACTTTTTCTAACATTGAGTTAATTCCCTTGGATGTCTAACCGATGCGGATAAGGGGCTGATCATATTCAACCGGCTCGCCATCGGTCACGAGAATGGCCTCTACAACTCCGGCGTGATCTGCTTCTATTTGATTCATCATCTTCATCGCTTCAACGATACAGACCACATCGCCAACTTGGACGTGAGTTCCGATTTCGACAAACGGCGGGGTAGACGGAGAGGGCGAGCGGTAGAAGGTGCCTACCATCGGGGATTGGATATTGTTGCCAACGATCGCCGGCGCAGCAGGGGCTGCTTCTGCTTCTCGCATAGGCGCCGGCGCAGCTGCCATAGGTGCAGGAGCGGCGGGCGGCTGATAGGCCACCTGTGCTGGCGCTGCTGAAGACATGCGGCTGATTCTTACCGCTTCTTCGCCTTCTTTAATCTCGATTTCCGCGATGTCCGACTCTTCAAGCAGTTCGATGAGTTTTTTGACTTTTCTGATATCCATAGTTCACCCTTTCGCTATTGATTAGCTTGCTAATTTTTTTGCTGCTGCCTGTACGGCCAACTCGTAACCCTGTGCTCCTAAGCCGAACACGCAGCCATCTGCAATGTCCGAGAAATAGGAGTGGTGGCGAAACTCTTCGCGCTTGAATAAATTTGATAAATGCACTTCGATGAACGAGATTTCAGTGGCCAAAATAGCATCGCGAAGGGCGATGCTGGTATGAGTGAATCCGCCGAAATTAACTATCAGGTAGGAAGTGCCATCGACTCTTGCTTGGTGCAAGCGGTCGATTAGCTCGGCTTCGGAATTGCTCTGCATATGATCAAAGTCGAAGCCTAAAGATTCGCAGTGTGCGGCCAGCCTAGCATTGATATCTGCCAAGGTATCGGTGCCGTAGATATGGGGCTCACGATGCCCTAATAAGTTAAGATTAGGGCCGTTTAATGCGAGAATTGTTGCCATTTTCGCCTATCTTGCTAGAAAAATGAATTTTTGAAATTGCACTGTCGCTGTGGTTTTGTTTTTTAGTCTTTTAGCAATTTTGCCGCATTTTTGCAGATATTTAACAGAATATCACTACTTTTAACAAATATTTGTCGAAATTAGGCGATTAGAAACTAAATTGCTCCTTTTGCGGCGGGTAGCAAAAACCCCAATCGGCGCAGCCTTGGTATTCAATCATGATATACCCACCATCAGTGGGTGTTGTAGGCAACTCTAAGGTGATCGCCACCGAGTCATAATAGACTTCTACAGCGCCAAAAAACTCATCGTTTTTTGCCAGCCCTTGGGGAAGGGAAAAAGGAATTGTCAGCCCAGGCTCTGACTGGGAGGTATAGAAAGTAAACTTAAACGCCCGTTTGTACAAATAGTGCTCGGCGGCAGGCTGCCACGAAACTTGCAGGCGCTGCTGCCCAGCCTCACTCACAAAATAGGGGAACGCCTGCTGTTGGCTAAGGGGCTTGAAGGCCGCGCGGTCTTGCGCCGAAAGCGCGCTGAAACTGGTGATTTCTTGAGCAATAGTCGGTAACGCAGCTAATGCCGCGATCATGACAAGTGCGCCTAGCATGGGTTTAACAATCATTCGCTGCATGGTGATTAGACCGGTTTCAGCTAAAAGCTATTCGCTACTGCGAATATCGATCGAATACTAAGCACGCATTAGTCCCACCAAAGCCGAAGCTATTGGACATCACTCGGTTGAGAGTAATGTTGTCCTTGCGCTCCAACGCGATAGGGAAGCCGGCTGCGCCCTCATCAAGGGTGTCAATATTGGCAGAAGCGGCGATGAAATTATTCTCCATCATCAATAGGCTGTAAATTGCCTCGTGTGCTCCAGCGGCGCCCAATGAATGGCCGCTTAGGGATTTAGTCGAGTTGATTATTGGTATGTTGTCGGCAAACACCTGCTTGATAGCTCGCAGCTCCGACATGTCTCCAGCAGGCGTGCTGGTGCCGTGAGTGTTGATGTAGTCGATAGAACCTTCAAGCTCGGCGGTGGCTAACTGCATAGCCCGGGCACCGCCTTCGCCAGACGGAGCCACCATATCATGACCATCGGACGTGGCGGCGTAGCCGGTTAATTCGGCGTAAATCTTCGCGCCCCGGGCCAAGGCGTGGTCCAGCGCTTCGATCACTAACACTGCGCCTCCGCCGGCAATCACAAAACCATCGCGATCGGCATCGAATGCCCGCGAGGCTTTTTCAGGGGTGGCGTTGTATTTGCTGGATAAGGCGCCCATGGCATCAAACATATGGGACATCGTCCAATGTTCTGATTCGCCGCCTCCGGCAAAGACGATGTCCTGTTTGCCGAGTTGGATTAGCTCAGCGGCATGACCAATACAGTGGGCGCTGGTGGCACAGGCGGAGGAAATAGAATAGTTCACGCCTTTAATCTTAAATGGGGTTGCTAAACAGGCTGATACAGAGCTGCTCATGGTGCGAGGGATATAGTAAGGGCCAACTCGGCGTATGCCTTTCTCCCGCAGAATATCAGTGGACTCAAGCTGATCTTCAGGAGACCCGCCGCCTGATCCCACCACCAGACCAGTTCGCAGATTCGACACTTCAGCATCGGTCAGGCCAGCATCGGCAACTGCTTGCAGCATAGAGATATAGCTGTAGGCAGAGGCTGCCCCCATAAACCGCTTCAACTTGCGGTCGATGAACTCATCCCAATCAATATTGATCGAGCCGCTTACTGTGCTGCGCATTCCTACTTCTTCATAAGAAGCGTTATGGCGAATTCCACTCTGGCCCTTTTGCAAGGACTCTAAAACCGCCTGCTTGTCGTTGCCTAAGCACGACACGATTCCTATTCCAGTGACTACAACACGGCGCATATGAACCTCTACTATTAGCGAAATTATTAAAACGAAGTTTCTGGCGTGAATAGGCCAACTTTTAATGCTTTGGTTGTGTAGATTACGGTGCCATCTACAGCCACAGTGCCATCAGCGATTCCTACAACAAGTTTTCGATCAATGACTCGGCTGATCGAAAGCTCATAGGTAACCAGCTTTGCGGTAGGCAGTATTTCGCCGGTAAATTTAACTTCCCCAGCGCCTAAGGCGCGACCTTTACCTAAGTGGCCGCACCAGCCAAGATAAAATCCGACTAATTGCCATAGGGCATCCAAGCCGAGGCAGCCTGGCATAACTGGGTCATCGGGAAAGTGGCAGTCAAAAAACCACAGGTCGGGCCGGATATCTAATTCAGCGATAACCTGCCCGCGACCATGGGCGCCACCGTCGGTATTGATATTGGTGATGCGATCCAGCATCAGCATATTGTTTATAGGCAGTTTGGCATTGCCTGGGCCGAATAATCGACCATATCCACATTCGACTAAGCCTGCCATGTCGTATGAGCTTTGCGGTGTAAAGCTTTCGTTCTTCAATTTCATAGGGTTAGCTGCACTTTTCAGGCCTAATTAGATACGGCTGCGAGTTTATCCTGCCAAGCACAAATAATCGATAGCAAATTAGCGAACCTAGTTATTGAAATTAAACCTAATAGGCTCGCGCCTTACTAAAAATTGTTTACATTTGTTACACTTGCGGCTTTTATTGCGGTTTAGGCGGATGATGTTACCTGTAATTCTTGGCGGTGGAGTGGGGTCGCGACTTTGGCCGATTTCCCACGCTGAACTGCCAAAGCAGTTTTCTCAATTGCCAGGGCTCGAGCGCAGTCTTTTTCAATCAACAGCACTTCGTTTAAGCTGCTTGCCAAAATGTTTAGATCCGCTGGTCGTGTGCAATACTCGGCATTTGAGCGCGGTAAGCCAGCAGCTTCAACAAATCCATCTCTGTGCTAGTGCCATATTCTTAGAGCCGTTTGGTAAAAATACCGCACCGGCGGCAGCGCTGGGCGCATTTCATGCAGTGGCGCTGCATGGCGATCCTATTGTCTTGATACTTCCTTGCGATCAGCTAATTGAAAACCAACCCGAATTCATTGCTGCTGTGGATAGCGCGGCTGAGCTTGCCGCAGCGGGCAGGCTAGTTATGTTTGGTATCGTGCCAGATGTCCCAAATACTGAGTTCGGCTACATCGAATGCGGCGCCGCGTTGCCCCAGCACACTGCCCGACAGGTGCAAAGCTTCGTAGAGAAGCCAGCTTTGGATGCGGCGAAAAATTATCTTGCCAGCGGCCGCTATCTTTTCAATAGCGGCATGTTCATGTTTCGAGCGTCTGTCTACCTTGAGCAGCTCAAGCAGCACGCGCCGAGTATTTATGCCGCGTGTCAGGCTATCTCGAGGCAAATGGCAGTCGACAACGGTATCGCCGCAATTCCTGCGGCCGCGTTTGCCAATTGCCCCAGCAGATCGATTGACCATGCAGTGATGGAGAAGACTCAAAATGCGGTCGTGGTGCCATTGGACGCAGGCTGGTCTGATTTGGGGTCATTCAAAGTGCTGTGGGAAATTCAGTCTAAAGACAGCAATGGCAATGCCAGCGCCGGAGCCGTCTTGCTGCATGGCGTAACTAATTCCTTTGTGCATAGCGAAACGCGGCGAGTGGTAGCTGTTGGCCTCAAGGACACCTTAGTGGTCGAGACTGCTCAGGGGATACTGGTAGCAGATGCCCATCGTCTCAATGAAGCTGCAGTGGTGATTCGGGATCTAGATGCAGGGGCTAGATTGAACGCGGCCGCGGCGGCGGATTTTTCGGTGGCTGCAGCTGAGTGTGCTGGATCGGGAAGCGATAGAAGTTATCAGATTAAACACCTGCATGTTGCACCTGGTGGGATGTTGGCGCGGCAATTGCCTGTATTTACAGCTAGCCAATGCGTTGTTATTAGTGGCAGTGGTAGTATCAGGCTCGGGCTCGGCCAGAAAACAATGGCGGTAGCACAAGGGGACTGTTTTTTTATTGCTGCTCAAGCAGCTTATGAGATTTTTAACAGCGGTGAGAAGCCATTAGAATTTATTGAAATTCATACCGGCGACAACCCAGAAGCTACCAGTTCCATCGAAAAACCGTGATGTATCAGCGGAATTAATGTGACTTAAATAAGACCATGGAGAGTTCAACATGACCAAGATAAGAAAATGCCTGTTTCCCGCAGCGGGCTATGGCACACGTTTTTTGCCCGCCACTAAAGCGATGCCGAAGGAAATGCTGCCGGTGGTCACCAAGCCCCTAATTCAATACGGTGTGGAAGAAGCCATGGAGGCGGGTATTACCGGTATGGCAATAGTCACCGGGCGAGGCAAGCGCGCTATTGAAGACCATTTTGATATTAGCTATGAATTGGAAAATGAAATATCCGGCTCCGACAAAGAAGCGCTTCTGAGTGAGACTCGCAACATTATGGACCGATGTACATTTTCCTATACCCGCCAGATTGAAATGAAGGGGTTAGGCCATGCTATCGCGGTTGGCGGTAATCTGATTGGCGACGAGCCCTTTGCTGTCATACTAGCCGATGATTACTGCGTGGCCGAGGGTGATGCGGTGTTAACTCAGATGGTAAAGCTGTTTGAAAAATACCAGTGCAGCATTGTCGCTATTGAAGAGGTGCCAAAACAAGAGACCTTTCGCTATGGCGTGATTGACGGAGTTGAAGAAAGTGAAGGGATCTATAGAATTTCGAATATGGTAGAGAAACCTGCACCAGAAGATGCGCCAAGTAATTTGGCGATTATTGGGCGCTATATTCTTACTCCAGATATATTTGAGATTATCAGCCAAACGCCACCGGGTAAAAATGGTGAGGTGCAAATTACTGATGCGCTGCTAACTCAAGCCAAGCAAGGAAGAGTAATTGGCTACAAGTTTAAGGGCAAGCGTTTTGATTGCGGCAGTGTTGAAGGTTATATACAAGCCACTAATTTTACCTATGAAAAACTTAACGCAAAGTAGGCAACGAGATAATGAAAAGCGCTATAGATTGTTTTAAGGCATATGATATCCGCGGGCGTATTCCAGATCAGCTCAATGAAGAAGTAGCTTACCGAATTGGCTGTGCTTTTGTTGAATTCCTCAAGCCGAAAAAAGTTGTTGTAGGTTTTGATATTCGCCTGACAAGCGAGTCGCTTTGCGATGCCCTAACCAAGGGTTTAACAGACGCCGGGGCAGACGTAATTAACATAGGGCAATGCGGTACCGAGGAAGTGTATTTTGCGACGTCCTTTTTAGAGGCCGATGGTGGAATCGTTGTCACGGCGAGTCACAACCCGAAAGACTATAACGGCATGAAATTAGTTCGCGAGAATTCTAAGCCAATCAGCGGGGACACGGGCCTTAAACAGATTCAGGCTCTTGCAGAGGCAAATGAATTTATAGCGGCCTCACATCCAGGAGCCGTTACCTCACAAAGGATCAGTGAGGCCTATGTTGACCACTTGCTCAGTTACGTCGATCTCACGCAGCTCAAGCCGATGAAGATTGTTTGTAATGCCGGCAATGGCGGAGCCGGGGCTACTGTCGATTTGTTGGAGCAGCATCTGCCGGTTGAATTTATCAAGGTTCATCATAAACCGGACGGCAATTTTCCCAACGGCGTGCCTAATCCGCTGTTAGAAGAAAATCGGCAGCCAACCATTGATATGATTTTGTCAGAACAGGCCAATCTTGGCATAGCTTGGGATGGAGATTTTGATCGCTGTTTTTTCTTTGATGAAAATGGTCGGTTTATCGAAGGTTATTATATTGTCGGATTGCTCGCGGAGGCTTTTCTCGAGAAGGAGCCCGGTGGAAAAATTATTCATGATCCGCGCCTGACTTGGAACACTGAGCAGGTGGCCAAAGAATTTTCTGGCACAGCCATTGTGTGCAAGACGGGCCATGCGTTTATTAAAGAGCGGATGCGGTTGGAAGATGCGATTTACGGGGGTGAAATGAGTGCCCATCATTATTTCCGTGATTTTTTCTACTGCGACAGCGGCATGATTCCATGGCTGCTGGTGATTGCTTTAATGTCGCGCAAGCAAAAGACCCTTGCCGAACTTGTAGATGCTCGAATGGCGGCGTTTCCCGCGAGCGGTGAGATCAATGTAACGATTGCAAATCCACCTCAAGTGATTGCCAAGATCGAGAAGGCCTATCAAGACACCGCTGTGTCCATTGACCACACTGACGGCCTATCCATGAATTTTTCTGATTGGCGGTTCAATGTGCGAATGTCTAATACAGAACCTGTAGTTCGCCTGAATGTCGAGTCCCGCGCAGATCAAGCACTAATGCGGGGTAAAACGGCGGAGTTATTGAGTCTATTAGAGGCAAGGTAATTTGGCTGTGATGACGTTTTTATAGCGCCAGTTTTTTCACTGGTAAAGAGACACCCTATGTTAGAAATTAGACCCAACTGTGAGCTGTGTGAAAAAGACCTTCCAGCGGATTCGCTCGAAGCCTGTATCTGTAGCTATGAGTGCACTTTTTGCACGACCTGTGTTGAAGATGCCCTGTCCAATGTGTGCCCTAACTGTGGCGGTGGCTTTGAGTTCAGACCGGTAAGACCAAAAACTGCCCATCGAGCAGGAACCAGTGCGGTTCATCAGAAGCCTTCCAGCACGGCGGTGGTGACTAAGTTTAGTCGCGATGAGATTGACGAGTTCGCGCAGTCTCTGAAACAAGTGCCGCCGGAGGCAAGGTAGTAGATAGTCGGATTAAGGAGCAAAAAATGGATGAGATCACATGGGCCGAGTTTGAGAAAGTAGAGCTGCGAGTGGGCACTATCGTGGATGTCGAAGACTTCCCCCAGGCGCGCCGCCCAGCGTGGAAATTGACTCTCGATTTCGGCGACGAAATAGGCATCAAGCGCTCTAGCGCACAGATAACCGTTCTTTATCAGCGCGAAGATTTAATCGGTAAGCAGATTATGGCTGTGGTTAATTTTCCCAAAAAGCAGATTGGGCCTTTTATGTCTGACTGTTTGGTGACTGGGTTTGCCAATGCATCCGGCGCTATCGTTTTAGTCTCGCCAGATTCGGCTGTGCCCAACGGAGCCAAGTTGCTTTAGACACTAACTGATAGTGCTAATAATTAAGCCACTGCATCTTAACGCTGTGGCTGTCGGTCTCGGTGGTTGTATAACCACAGGCATTGTGGAAGGCAATGGCCGGATTGGTTCTCAAGACACTAAGGTGAATAGGCTTTTTGCGGGCACGTGCCTCTTGCTGGATAGTTTCCATCATAAACAAACCGTGGCCTTGGCGCTGTCGGCTTGGCTCTACTAAAATCATATCGAGCATGAAGTGATCTGACTTTTCAGACATATGGTAGCCGCCTATTTTGGTGTTAAATTCCGTTAGGATTTTAAAATTCACCGCTTGCAGAGATGTGTTAAAACTCTCTTTCTGAAATTGCTCGTCCCAACCCCAAGCGCTCGCAATATGCTGTTTCATGGTGCTACGAAACAGGCCGTAGAGCCACTCCTGATCCCCAGGCAGGCCTTTTATGAGTTGCAGTGAAGCATTCATTGTCAGCGTCTACAGCGGTTAGTTGGCAAGCGGTCGAGTCCAGTTCATGGCTTTTTCCAAGGCACTAATCATCGCCCCGGCTAAGTCTTTGCCGGTAGTGTCCTCAATGTCTTCAAGGCCTGGGGATGACTTTACTGATAGCAGTAATGGCCCGCGCTCGGAGCGAATGATGTCGACTCCCGCTACTTTCAGCCCAAGCACTTTGCAGGCTTTGACTGCCAGCCGGCGCTCTGCGCTTGACACCTTGGTTATGCTAGTAGTGCTGCCTCTTTGGGTGTTGGTTTTGCTGCTAGCGCGAACTGCTTTGCGCTGCATCGCTGTAATCACTTTGCCGTCAACCACAAACAGCCGTAAGTCTGCCCCTTCGGCTTCTTTGATGTATTCCTGTACTAGCAGATTTGAACCAATGGACTTGAATGCGCCAATGGCACTTTCTGCGGCTTTGCGAGTCTCCGCCAAAACCATGCCGTTGCCTTGCGATCTGGTGACCGGCTTTATAACCATGGGCGCGCCATTTACCATTTCAATTAAGTCTTCGGTATCGATTTGAGAATTGGCAATACCGCTTACTGGAATGTTGAGTCCGTTTTTCAGCAGCAGCTGTAGTGAGTAATACTTGTCTCTTGAGCCCGTGATAGCGGCTGAAGAATTTAACGAGAACGTGCCAATACTTTCGAAATGGCGAACTAGCGCACAGCCGTAAAAAGTTAGGCCGGGCTTTATGCGGGGAATAATAGCGTCCAGCTCATTGAGAATTTTAGCGCCACGGTAATAAATGGCTGGGTTGTCGGCGTCTAATTTCATGAAGCAATGATTAATGTCGAAAAAGCGAATGCGGTGGCCTCGCTCTTCGCCAGCTTCTATGATGCGTTGATTGCTAAAGAGCTCAGGATTCGAAGCCAATAGGCCAATGTTTAGGCCGTCAAACTTTGGTGGGGCATGGCCGTAAAGCTTGTTGACGACGTCTTTAGAGTGGCTGCCGCAGAGAAAGCTCGCAGAAGGATCAACCAAAATACGGCCATTCATCGCCTCGCGGCCAAATAGCATGCGGTAGCCCATGGAGTCTCGATTGGTGAGGGAGATTTCGATATCCCAGGTATGGCCTTTAAGCGTTACTGGCGTTCTGATTATGTAGCGTTTTTCAGCAAGGCCGCTTGAGCTTTTGACCACTCTCTTATCGACAACTTCACTTTCGAAGCGAACAATGACCCGCCGGTTATCTTGCAGCGGATGAACTTCATAGCTTACCCAAGCCACGCCATTGCGGGAAAAACTGCGAATATTAAACGCATGTAGCGCTGAAGTTTTTGCGCCGGAATCAACCCGAGCCTTGACCAGTGGTAGGCCCATGGCTGGTAATGTCAGCCATTCTTCACTACCAACAATAATGCGATCTTTTTCAGTTGTCATATGCGGTTTCTTTAACTCTTCCAATTTGTGCTATTAGGCCTTGAGTAGAACTATCAATTTGCTGAGCATTTGCTGGTGCGCTGATGGCATTGGTCATTTTTTCTGAAAGCACTTTGCCAAGCTGAACGCCCCATTGGTCAAACGCATTTATTTGCCAGATCACGCTCTGCACAAACACTTTGTGCTCATACAGTGCTATCAAGGAGCCTAAGCTAGCCGGAGTAAGCTGGTCGATGAGTAGGGTGGTGCTGGGCTTATTGCCTTCAATGTACTTATTCGGATCCGCGTTGTCGGTGTCACCCTCCATCAGCGCTTTGCTTTGGCTTAAAAAGTTGGCCAGCAAATGTTGATGCTGGTTTGACTCGCGCGCCGAGTGCCCAGAGCAAAACCCGATCAATTCCACAGGCACAAACTCGGTGCCCTGATGCAGCAATTGGAAATAGGAATGCTGAGCGTTGGTGCCGGCGCTTCCCCAGATAACCTCGCCGGTTCGGTAATCGACTGCCTCGCCGTGCAGATTAACTCGCTTACCGAGGCTTTCCATTGTGAGCTGCTGTAAATACGCGGGAAACTGATTTAGCCTTTGGCTATAGGGCACTACCGCTGTGCTATGGGCGCCTAGAAAGTTAACGTTCCAAATTCCAATCAGCCCCAGCATAACCGGTAGATTGCTAGCCAGTGGCGTGTGCTGAAAATGCTCGTCCATGGCATGAGCGCCAGCTAGCAGTTGTTTAAAATTGTTCATGCCGATGGCCAGCGCTATGGGTAGTCCGATGGTTGACCATAGGGAATAGCGGCCACCCACCCAATCCCACATGGGAAAAATGTTGCTGGCTGCAATGCCGAAGGCTTCGGCTGCGGCGCCGTTGCTGGTTGCAGCGACGAAATGTTTGGCGATGTCTTGCTCGGTAAACCCACAGTCAAGAAACCAGCGTCTGGCGGCACTGGCGTTTTGATGGGTCTCCAGTGTGGTGAATGATTTAGAGGCAATGGTAAACAGTGTTTGGCCAGCATCACATTGCTGCAATACCGATCGAATGTGGCTGGGGTCTACGTTGCTGACAAAATGAACCGTCAGGCCATCTTGGGCAAAATCCCCCAAAGCATCAACCACCATCGCGGGGCCCAGGTCTGAGCCGCCAATGCCAATATTGACGACGGTGGTTATCGCTTGCTTGTCTGCGCCCAACCATCTCCTGTCTAGAATGTCCCCAACGAACTGCTCCATCTGCTGCAGAGCTTGGGCGACCTCAGCCGGCTGCTTGTCAGACGCGGGGCGTCGCAGGGCGGTATGCAATACGGCGCGATTCTCTGTGCGGTTAATTTTCTCGCCGCTAAACATTTGGTCGATGGCTACCGTGAGATTGCTGTCATGGGCTAAGCTCAGAAGACACTGCAAAGCATCGGCGGTAATCAGCTGTTTAGAATAGTCGAGCAGAAGTTGGTCGTGCAGCAGGCTGAATTTGGTGAATCTATTTGCGTCTTTGGCAAACAAAGAGTCGATTCTCAGATTCTCTGCCTTAAGCTGATCGGCGACTTTAAGAAGAGCGCGCCAAGCGTGTGAGTCGGTTAATTTACCCATTTTTCGTCATTCAATTAGACATTCAAAAACACTGCCCCTAAGAGCAGGGGACTAACTCTATCAAAGTTGTCTCAAACTTAGTACGCTTCTTTTGCTTGCAGACTGCGCAAGCTCTGGGCTTGCCAAGGTGTTTGGCGCTGAACTGCCAGCACCTGTAGGAGCGCGGCGATGGACTAGCAGCCATCTCGAGAGCTTGGTAGCTGAGTGTGCGGCAAGCAATTGCTGCGGTATTTGAGTTTAAAAAAGCCATTAAATCTTTTTCTGGGGTATTGAACCTACCCCAGAATTTATGTAGTATGCGCGGCCTGATCGAACAGATGGTGTTACTTTGGTCGGGCAGCTGACCTAGTCAGCGGGAACGAAGGCGTTGAGACTGCCGA
>CAYGSO010000049.1:0-20824 GCA_964352445.1 uncultured Pseudohongiella sp.
AAATGCCCCACTATTAAGTCACTCAAAAACGCCCACATTAGATTCAGCAATTCCCATAAGTGTGTCTTTAAACCCAGGCAGCAAATAACCGTCTTCGATCAGCGCGTCCGTTGCCGCTTCATACTGAGCAAGATAATCATCAAAAGAAGTGTAAAGCTCCGCTATTGAACTCCGCGAATCACCAGCCCGCGAGGCACTGGCTTTATTTGCAGGTAACGGAATATAGCCACCGGATAATCTTGCTAGTGACTTTTCAGCTCCGGTTGCTACAGCCCGCAAATTCCACGGTACAAATGTGGCAAGCGGCACCTGCGTTAGTGGTGGCAACAGCGTGCTTACAGCAGAATCATTGTTATCACTATTTACCGCAGGCACGAGCGCCGTATACAGGGAGTCTGAATAATCCCCATGACGACTCACTATTCTATTGGCTAGCCAACTATCTCCATAGTCAGCATATGCTGGCTGATAAATCGCCGCCGGATGGTTAATCCCATTCATCGGGTGCCATGCCGCACTGTTAATTTGGCCATTAGCGTGAGCCGCAACCAATGAACCATCGGCGATTTTTGGATAGCGCGAAGCCGGCGGCTCAATACCCTCGGCGACCCAATTAACCATTGCTACCAGCAATGAGTCCGCGAAAGGCGACCACATGTTGGGGTTGGCTGGGAGCTGACCTGAGCTCGCAGCTCTGGGGCGGCCGCTGCCAGAGCCGTGCTGTGAACCGCCTATAGTGTAGAACCTAACCTGCGCAGGTATAACAGCGTCTTGCGTACCCTGTGGGTTTGTGTGCGGCAATGAGCCCGCGCGCACCCAATACTCGTTGGAAGTCTGAATGTGCATCACTTTCGGCACCGTGTTGGTAGCTTCGGCTCGGCGCAGCACAGAGTCCACATCGCCGGAGAACGGGTCGGTGCTGTCACCGTAGGTGAACGGAAATAGATCATTCGGATAGAGATAGTTTGAGTGCTGCCCGTTGGTTCGCGTAGGCATAGCGAAGCGCATATTGAACATGCCGTAGCCAGCGCCGGCAATCACCGGAATAATACCGTCAAACACTTTACGGCCTGCAAGGTCCGCATTAAACCCATCGTACATAAATTGCCGCAGTAAGCGTCCACTCTGAGAATTGCCCCAAGCTACCGCGTGTTCTATCTCAGGTAGATTCAGTGAGCTAATTTGCTCAGCCCCTTGGCCGCCAAAGCGCAGCAGCGAGACTAAATCTCTAATCCCCGCCATGCCGGCGCCGGCAAGCACAGGGTCTTTAGCTTCATAAATTAGCTCGTAAATAACCCCAGGCGCAAAACCGCCGTCCACCGTGAGAGTAACAACAGGCTGATTGCTGTCCGCCTCTTCGGTGACAGTCAGGGAGAAACCGGCGCGTTCAATAGGCACTCGAGGATCTGTTTGATAGAGCCTGTGAGTTAGCGTGGCGTTAGCCAGCCCTGCCTCGGTTGGGGTGTAGGCCAAATGATTGCTGCCAGCAATATTGACCGCCTCAGCGGTTGCACTGGACACAGTGACCTCATAGCGCACGTCCCCAGTAATGGGGCTGCCAGAGTTTTGCACAATAGGTGCGTGCAGACGCAGGCGATCTTGAGCCGGTGCAAGCTCATTGATCCAACCGGTCGCCAAATAGGTGAAGCCTAAGCCGCTAAGAGGATGATCAAGCCCCGCTTCTGGCGGAAACCGGCTACCACCGCGGTTATTGACGTTATAGAGCAGGCTGCCACTGGCGATGTTGGCTGAAGGCAGTAATAGCCTAAAGTCAGTGGCAAATTCCACTAAGCCTGCAGAGTTAAGAGGCGCGAACTGTATGTCAGAGATTGCTTCGTTGCTGGGGTGAGTCGGGTCAATAGCGAAATAGGCAATCCCGCTAATTGACTCATAGCTAAAGCTACTGTCCTGATCCTCAATCCTGTGTTTTTCCGTAACTTCGATGCGAGTGACCTGGGCCAATGCGCTAGTGCAGAAGAAGATCGTAAGAATGCTTACGTTAAAAAATCGAGTAATGGCTTGGGTGTTAAACATGGCTGTATCAACCCTTTTATTATTAGGAACGGTTTATTATTCGAAGCGATGGCTACAGTTTTTAGTATTTCACCATGCCTGTCAATGCATCACCGAGCCCACTCGGGCCGGCACTACTCGAAAGTGGCAACAACCGGTGATCTGCGAGCGCGCAGCCGGTGCTTAATCACCGGCATCAGCGCGGCTAGGACAGACCCTAAGATCAGCAACAATGCGCCGATAATTGACACCAGCGCTAAGCGATCTGAATAAGCATAGTCAGGCGAAACAAAGACGATTAGCTTTAGGCTACAAATTGTAAATAGCGGCGCCAAGGCTAAAACAGCACTAACCTTAGACGCATCCCAAAGGTTTAAGGCTTCGGCAAAACAGCCGTAGGCGATGATGGTATTGGCACAGCAAAACACTAACAGCGCGAGTTCAAACTGACTTAAGCCCAGCAGCTTACTTGGCGAGATAAAGGGCAGCAAAGCAATGGATGCAAAAACGTAGATTAAAAACAAAATCTGAACCGATGAGAAGTGATTGAGCAGGCGCTTTTGCAGCAGCGCGTAAACAGTCCAGGTGACTGCGGCTAGGAAGACGATAGTAATACCAATAGACTGTTGGCTGCCAAGGTCGCTGATTTCCCCCAAACGGTCACTGAAAAAAAGTAGCATCCCGGCAAGGATAAAAAACGTACCCAGCTTCTGGATGCGATCGAACGGTTCCTTATAGAAAATAACGCCGCCCAAAATCAAAAACAGAGTTGTCAGCTGAATAACCGCCTCGCTAGTTTCTCCGTTCACATAATTCAAACTGTGAGAAAACAGAAAGTAGTTTGCGCACAGGCCAATTGCTGCAATCAACAAAAAACTCTTTATCTTGAGGCCAACCCCAACAACGTGTGGCAGTTTTTTCTTCACAAAAAGCCAGCCACCCAAAATGACAGCTGCCACAAAAAACCGGTACCAAACGATGGTAATGGCGTCCATGCCGGCCAGCAGCTCTTTTACGGCAATAGGTAGCATGCCCCAGAGGCCAGCAGCAACTAAGGCCAGAAGAAATCCGGCTAATGGATTTTGAACAGTAGCGGCCATAATATGAGTGGGCACAAGTTTGAACGGAGCCGCATCTTAGCATGAAATACTTACACCCAAACAAGGCAGCTAGCTTGGTTTATTGCCAGTAAGGTCGGGTAGCCTATGAGACCTGAATATGCCGTGAAAAGCGCGCGCTGAGAAACTCCATCTGATCCACCAGCACATTGTGATTGGATAGATACAGAAACTCATATTGATTGGGTACAAAAGGGATAGCCAATAACTGCATATGAGCCTCCTCTGGATTTCGATCAGCTTTGTGGTTATTGCAGCGCCGGCAAGAAGTTACCACGTTGGTCCATATATCTAGCCCGCCTCTTGATATTGGCTGCACATGATCCCGTGAAAGATCTGTTACCGCGAACTGACCGCCACAATAAAGACAGAGATTTTTATCGCGGCGAAACAGAAATTTATTTTCCAGCGGAGGGTCGTAGTTGTCGCTGTGTACTTTGCCGTCACAGGCGACGATGCTAGGCAGCTTTAAAACAGATTGAATACCCACCCGATTGTAGCCGCCGCGAATTTCCATGACCGTGTCGCCAAGCGACCAAATCACCTGATCCTTCACTAACAAGGTGGCCGTTTCTTCCCGAGTCAGCCAGCTAACTGGGATACCTGCTTTATTCAATCTCAGAATCTTCGCATTCATGCAAAATCACCGGATCAGAAATAGCCAAGAGAACAAACACTCTTAAACCTATCGGCTTAAAACCTTAGGACTGAAATAGTAATACGGTTTCGAGCTTGCTTTCAAACCGTGCTACCTCTACTCACTTTGGCGCTAGATTACTAGGAGCTTTTAAGACGCAGCGCTTTGTCTTTGCGGCGCTGTTGAAACCTTTGCCAACCCCCGTTGCTAAGCCAATAGCCAAGCTGCAGAAGTATCAAAAGCCCTGCAAACAGCGGCAAGGTTCCATAGTCTGCGCCACCTACTTGAAAGTAGAACACAGCGTTGTAGTCTCGGTCTTGGGTTGGGTGCTGCGTCGTCACCACCCCTATATAGGTGCCGGGTTCTTCAAATTCGTAACTCGCGGTATAAAAACCGCCTTGCTCAATTCGGGGCGCTTCGTAGTAGACAGTTGCAGCTTCCAGATCGACGATGTCTAATATATCGTCCCAGGTTGCATATTGCCCTACGTCATTTACATCCTTAACTATTCTGAAGTCTATCTCCATTTCTTCGAGCAGATCATGGAGGTACTCCATCACAAAGACCGAGCGCGCGACATCAGGTATATCCTCACAGTATTCTTCAGGCCCTCGGCCTTCAGGTTGAAAGACGGTAAAGTGAGCGGTAAGGAAATTAATGTTGATGACACAATTATCGCCATCAAATGCTACCCCGCCATGACCGAAGCTTACTCCCGGTAAAACCGCCAGCAGGGCCGCCAGAGTGAGGTGAACAAAAAGCGAAGGTTTGGGTTTCATCATAGGAAAAAGGCGCCAATGTACTCAAAAGGTGAGGGGTATAGTCGAAATATGAGGAACTCGACCTTAGCATAACTACGCTACCGGTTCGATCTTAGCCTCTGCTGGCTATCAGGAAACTGACAGCGTATTGCCTTAAGCCAATCCACAGATGTTTGGGCTAAGGGCAGCTGTATTGGCCGCCCCCTATCGCAGCTCTCATCGCCTGAACATCTCCCGAGCGCTTCGGGCTTCGCCTGATGAACTTAAATGACCGCCCCCAATCGGAGGGCTGGTTGGCACAACTTCTAACTCGATACCGCGCTGGTCGCTGCTGATCTCATCACCACTCAATAATGCTGCCGTCATAGTTAAAAAAGCTGCCGCTGTTTTCGGCTGCCAGCTTATCAATCACTTTAGTGAGCCCACTGACACTGGTGGTGACATCAATCAAGCCGTTGGGCCCGCCCATGTCAGTTCTTACCCAGCCAGGATGCAGTAGGCCAACCAAGAAACCCTCATCCGCCAAGTCAATGGACAAACTTTTCACCGCCGCATTCAGGGCCGCTTTTGAGCTTCGGTAAATATAGGAACCGCCGCCCTGGTTATCTCCAATAGAGCCCATTTTTGAAGTCAGAAAAACCATCTTCTTAAGCGCACCTGCGCGCAGGTTATCAATCACGATCTGTGTCAGAATCAGCGGCGCACTGGAATTAACTTGAAACACGTCTGCCCACTGCGCCTCGTTCAGATCACCAAACCCAGTCCTAGGCCCGTAGATCCCCGCATTGTTGATGAATATATCGATAGGGGTGTTCCCAAGTCGGGCGGTAAATCCCGCTAACGATGCCCCATCAGCCACATCCAAAGTTAGCACGGTCAGCTGGCTGCCGCCTTCACTCAGCGCCATTAGCTCAGTCGCTGCCTGTGGATCTCGGCAAGTGGCGACTACGGTTTCGCCCCGCGCTAAATATTGCTTGGTAAACTCTAAGCCTATGCCGCGGTTAGCGCCGGTTATCAGTACAGTTGCCATGAATACCCCTCCCAAATAGTTGTCCAATCTACCCGTCTGAGTTAGCCGCGTCAAAACCCTGAGCTAGCATGCGGGTCCTTAGTATTAAGTTACTCACAAAGCTATCCTTTTCCAATTGGTTAGCTGGGTTTGCTACAATTCAAAAAACCTAGAGAAGTTAGTAGATTATGAAATTGCCTGTTAGAAATATCGTGTTTGTGGCTGCCTGCGTCCTACTTTACCTGCTGTGGTCTAGCCTGGCCTACGGCCAAGTCACCGAGGAAATTGTCGTTGTAGGGATACTTCCCAATGGGACTGCGCTGGACCGGCGTAAGATTCCGTTCCCTGTGCAGTCGAGCACCGCGGCAGACCTTCAAAGCGCCAATGCCCAGAGTATTGCCGACTTCCTAAAGCGGGGTTTTTCCAGCGTGACATTGAATGACGCCCAAAACAACCCATTGCAACCTGACCTACAGTATCGCGGCTTCACTGCCTCACCGCTACTTGGCTTGGCCCAAGGCTTAGCGGTTTATCAAAATGGTGCACGTATCAATGAGCCCCTGGGCGACGCCGTGAATTGGGATTTATTGCCCCAGTCAGCAATTAATTCAGTCACCCTTAGCGGCGGTGCCAACCCACTTTTCGGCATGAACAGTCTAGGCGGTTCACTGGTGATGCAGATGAAGGATGGCTTTAATTTTCAAGGGAATAAGTTTGAAGTGGCTACGGGCTCATTTGGCCGCACAACCAGCAATATTGAATCTGGTGGCAACACAGCTCTAGGTGAACACAGTTTCGCCTACTACGGTAATATCGAACTGTTTGACGAGGAGGGCTGGCGCGACCAATCGGCCTCTGACGCCCTTAATTTCTTTGGCAGCCTGGGCTGGAAAACAACGGCAAGTTCAGCCAATGTTAGCTATCAGCGGGGCGATTCTAATTTAACCGGCAATGGCGCATCCCCAGTCGAACTGCTGGCCATTGATAGAGCAGCGATTTTTACCGGGCCTGACATTACCGCTAATGAGTTGGATATGATTACCGCAGACTTTCGACACGCCTTCAGCTCAAGCCAGTCTTTGACTGCTAATGCCTACTACCGTCGAAACAAAACTCAGTCATTGAACGGCGATGGATCTGAATTTGCGGTGTGTGATTTCGGCGGTTCGCCAACGCTGCTTGAAGGTCTCGAAGAAGACGACCTTGAAGAGCTAGGTTTTGATGATGACGATGTTTGCGAGGGTCAATTCAATTCTGCCGCCGAGCTTGAGTCTTTCCTCAACATCGCCGCGGCTAATGCAAATGAAGAGCTGTTCGATTTAAACCCATTTGAGACCGATGAGCTGTCTGGCAACGGGGCCTTGTCCGACCAAGCAATTAACAACCTAAGCAACCGCACCCAAGAAAGCAGCGGCCTCGACCTGCAGTGGACACTGTTGGGAAGCTTCTTTGGCTTTGATGGCCAGTTAATAATAGGTGGCTCTTACTTTAATGGAGAATCCACGTTTAACTCGGTATTGGAGCTATCGGACATAGATCCGCTGACGCGGCTAACCACGGGGCTAGGCACCGGTGTGTTTGTTCAGGAAGAAGCTACCTCAATCAATACCGAAACAGAAACATCCAGTTTCTATTTGACCAATACCCTAGACCTTAGGGACGATTTAGCCCTAACAATTTCCGCGCGAGGCAATCGCACCGATGTAGTCCTTCAAGACTTAAGCGGAAGGCGACCTGAGCTCAATGGCAATCACCGATTTACTCGGCTGAATCCTTCGCTTGGTCTCACCTGGCAGCTCAATAAAAATCACAACCTTTATGGGTCATACAGTGAATCATCTCGCGCCCCAACACCAATAGAGCTGGCCTGCAACGAAGGGGTTTTTGATCTAGCGGTTAAGTTCGCCATCGAACGCGGTGAAGATCCAGAAGATGTCAACTTCGAATGCAGGCTGCCCAACGCATTTCTTGCCGATCCGCCCCTAGATGATGTGGTTGCGGAAAGCTTTGAATTGGGCAGCCGCGGTTTTATCGGCGCTTTTGAGTATTCGGCTGGCATTTATTACACAACTAACAAAGACGATATTTTGTTTCAGACTACCGGTCGCTCCACTGGCTTGTTTGCCAATGTCGACAAAACCCGGCGCAGCGGGTTTGAATCCCAGTTGAACGGACAGTGGGACAAGCTAAGCTGGAAGACTTCCTATAGCTATGTGCGCGCCACCTTTGAATCTGAGTTTACTGCCTTGAGCCCGAATCATGCTTTTGCCGATGAGGAAGGTGAAATCAGTATTGAACGGGGCGATCGGATCCCTGGCATCCCACAGCATCAGTTCAAGCTGCTAACCGACTATCAGATTACGCCAGCCCTAAGTGTGGGGATAGACTTCATCAACAATAGCGATCAGCACATCCGTGGCGATGAATCTAATCAATTAGACACAGTGGATGGTTACTTAGTGAGTACGCTGCGCGCCGGCTATGCTCTAAGAGACAATCTGCAGGCGTTTTTAAGGGTGGATAATCTGTTTGATCGTGAGTTCGAAACCTTTGGCTTGCTAGGAGAAGAGCCAGGCGAGTTAGACGTTCCTATTATTGCAGACCTGACCATCCCTCGGTTTCTTGGGGCGGCAGCGCCGCGATCTGCTTTTATCGGCCTTCGCGTAAAATTCTAAAAATTCCCAAAAAAAAGGGCGTTCTAAAAACGCCCTTTTTCTCAAGCTGTGGTCTTCGTGTTAAGACTCAGTCACGCGCTTCATAACGGTGTATCTTACTGAAGACAGTTTACCCCCGCTCCAATTTTCAGTGCGTGTCTCGTAGGTATTCTCATCGATTATCTTCATAGTGCTGTTGTGAGCATGGCCGTCCACATTAACATCCATATTGGTGCCACTAGTGAATTGGAAATCGATCACGCCAGCTTCGGCAACATCGCGAAATGCCATGGAAGGCTGGTTTTTCGCAGCGCAGTAATGGGTGTGGATCAGTTTTTCTGGGCCATCTTGATGGTACAGTGACACCATCTCCGCTGGAGTGCCTGCTAAAAACGTTTGCATGATTGAGGTGTTAAAACCAATGTTTTCCCAAGTCACTGTTGAAGTGCTTGTTGGCATGTCTTCTTTATTAGCGCCGACAGGAACTACCCGCCCCTCTCCAGTCCAGGTGCCTTCAAGTTTCAGCATATTTTGAAATGCTTCGTTAGCTGTGTAGCCTTCATCGCCGGCGAACGCCGCTGATGACAAAAGTCCGAGGGTAAATGCAACTGCTGTGAATTTTACTTTATTCATGGAAGCCTCTTTTATAATTATTAGTCCAATACCAGCTAACAGATTAGGCCGGACTTTGGCGCCATGTCAACAGCTTACGCCCAGCCCGCCTCCATGGCACTCATATTTCCAGAATAATCCCGCAAAATCAGCAAGTTAAATTTCAACTATTGGAACGGTATTCTCACTAAAACTTCTTGATATTCTGCTACCTCTGCTCTTTTGCTTGCAAATCTTCACTAACAGGCCTAGCTTCAAGCTGTCATCTCGTCGTAGACAATAACAACACAGTTATGATGGAGACTCTAATGGCCTTGCGAAACCTACTGAAGATACTTGGGATTGCCCTCTATACCGCCAGCAACACCCCTGCTTTCGCCCAAACCGCCAGCCCACCGCGAACAGAATACGGCCACCCCAACTTTCAGGGCACCTATACCTTCAGAACCTTAACCCCGCTAAACCGGCCTGCTGAACTGGCAGACAAAGCCACTTTAACTGAAGCCGAAGCACAAGAGTGGCAGGCCTTTGAAAACCGCCGTCAAAACCGCGATCTGATCATTGACTCGGTTGGCGGCGCGGGCTATCCGCCGGGGGTAATATCCTATAACGAGTTTTGGTACGAGCGCGGTGTCGAAACCATCTCTGATCGCCGCACCTCATTAATCTACGACCCACCCAACGGCAAAATGCCGGCATTAAATGACACCGGCAAAGCAAGAGCCCAGCAGGTCGCGGAGCGGCGTCGACTAAGCATTGGGCCTGAGGCTAGAACACTTGCCGATCGCTGCCTGATGAGCGGCGGCGCTGGTCCGCCAATGATTCCTGGGTCTTATAACAACAATATGCAGTTAGTGCAGACAAAAGACCACATCGTAATTCTCAATGAAATGATCCACCGAGCGCGCATTATACGATTAGACAGTGAACACCATACCAAGCAATTGAAATGGGACGGAGACTCCATTGCCCATTGGGATGGGGATACCTTAGTGATTCATACCCAAGATTTTTATTATGATCAAAACTCCCGGGGCAGCTCTCGCGCCATGGTTCTGGAAGAACGCTTTAACTGGGTTGATGAAAATACCTTAGACTATGATTTTACGGTATCAGACCCCAATACATGGGACGTAAGCTGGTCAGCAAAAGTGCCTATGCGGCGAACCGATCTACCTATCTACGAGTACGCCTGCCATGAAGGCAACCATGGCATGATCGGTATCTTGGCAGGCTGGCGGCGTTATGAAGCTGAAGGAATGAATGGTGATGGCAGTCCTAAAAGTCCCTAGTCGATAAAGCTGGCGACTGTATTGCCCTGCCGTTTCCCACTGTCTATGTAGCTGTGGGCTGCGGGAATCTCTTGCATTGTGAACACACGGTCAATTACCGGCTTAAGTTTTCCGGTCTCAATTAGTTTTTTGATCTCCTCTAGCGGTGCTTTGGTCTCCGGGGCCATGGCTGATACTACGGTTTTATCGCTGGTCAGTGTTGTCCAAGCCCCCCGCAGCATCGGGGTGAAGCCCACGTTAGCTAAAACATAGCGCCCGCCTTGGTTTAGCCGGTTTAAACTTTGCAAATACGGCGACCGGCCCACGACATCGAAAATTACATCGTATTTTTCTGAGCCCTGTGTAAAGTCTGTTTTAGTGTAGTCAATGACTTCATCCGCACCAAGGTCTCGAAGCAACTCCAGCTTGATACCGCTATCAACCGCAGTCACATGAACCCCCTGCAGCTTGGCCAGCAATATCGCGAACGTGCCTATGGCACCGCCGGCACCGACAATCAACATTCGCTGCGCTGGTTTCAGGTTGGCTTTTTTACAAAAATGCAGTGCGTTAAGGGCTCCAATAGGAACGGCGGCGGCTTCTACGTGGGTGAGATTACTGGGTTTTCTAATAATACAGGCCGAATCGGCGACGCTTAAATACTCTGCATTTGTCCCCATGGCAAAGCCAGTGCAGCCAAAGACCTCTTCACCAACACCCAGGCGATCAACGGACTTACCGATTTCAACCACCGTGCCCGAAAAGTACATCCCCAATACTGGGTTGCGCGGCTTAGTTATCCCTAGCGCTAAGCGAAACAGCGGATAGATTGTAGGGTGCATTTTTAGGGTTCGAATTTCACAGTCACCGGGGGTAATTGCCGTAGCGTGCACTTTAATCAATAGCTGATTGTGCTTTGGCACAGGCACGGCAATGGATGCCAATTTCAATACACTGGGCGGGCCATAGCCGGTGCATAACATGGCCTGCATTAAAGCTGTCACTGAGGGGCAGGTGTCGCTTGGATGATAAGGCGACGGGTAAGCGCCACATAGCCGGTTTCGATATCTGCCTGATCCAACAAGCCCCGGCGTTTCAAGGCCTGATGAAATTGTGCCAAGCGGTATTTGGGCACCGAGGGCAATAAATGGTGCTCGAGGTGATAGTTGACGCTATTAGGAGCAAAGGTCAGTCGCTCCCACCAGCTGGCTAAGGTGGTTCGGGTGTGCAGCAAGGGGTTAGGGTCAAAAATATCTGCCACGCAGGCATGTTCTGCCAAGTTTCTAATACGGGAAAAAAGCATATAAAAGCTGAAGTAGGCAACCACCCAAAGGCCGTACAGGTAGCCTACCCCCAACAGCCCCAGACCGAGCAGCATTATCAGGTTAGCCAAAATCGGGGCGTGGAGTCGGCGCCATAGCTGGGCCCAATCAAATACGGCCTGCCCATTGTCACCACCTCTAATGATTTGATTGCGTCTGAAAGAGGCCCGCAAAAAGTTCAGCGCGGTTTGCCCGCTAATGTCTCTCAGCAGTTTCCGCCCCAGCGACGTTGCCGACACCGGATAGTGCTGATAGCGGTACAGGTCTGGATCAGCGGCAGAACCCGCTTTAGCGTGATGGCTTAAATGATTGGCCATGTATTCATCGAGGCGGTACATCACAGGGGCTGCGCAAAGCCAAGTGCCAACTAACCGGTTCATTGTTTTAGAATTGAACAAAGTGCCGTGGCCGCATTCATGCATCAGCACCCCAAGGCCCAGCTGGCGCCCGCCCAGGAGAATCAGCGCAGCCAGGAAAGTGATGGGATTGGGCCACAGCCCAGCGAGAGTAAAAGCAAAACCAATGATCGCCCAGTTGGCTGCAACCGCAAACCATCCATGGGCGTCACTGCGCTTGCACAGGCTCTGTATTTCCTCGCTGCTAAAATGATCTTTTACTTTCACAGAGCCTCAACTAGTTAACTTTTAAGGACAAGATTTAATTCTGCACCACATTGCGAATAATAGAAATCATATCGCTGACACCGCGCCTAAACGCATCCACCGGAATTCGCTCGTCATTACCGTGCACGCCAGTGTGTTCACCCGCGTTGGTAATTATGGGATCAAAGCCGTAGCTGACAATCCCCAAGTCACGGGTAAAGTGGCTGTCGGTAAAGCCCGTGCTCACTGAAGGCATCACTCTCGAATTAGGATGAAGCTCGCGGGTGACGTTTTCAATGGCGGAAAACAAGCGTGAGTTAGTGGAGGAAATCGCGGGGGTAAAGGCCATTATCACCTCAACTTCAACTCCTGTGCCTTCAACCAATGCCGTAAGGTCGGCAATAAACTCTTCGGCGGGCCGGTCTGGCAACATCCGGCAGTCAAGCTCTGCCCACGCCTCTGGTGGCACTACATTAATTTTGCTGGAGCCGCTTAAGCGGGTAATAGAGCAGGTATCTCGAGTCAGCGCGTGATGGCCTGGGCGGTATTCTTGGAATGCGGGTAAAAACTCTGGGTCGGTAACGGCTGTCTCTATATCAGCGTAGGCCGCAGCCCATTCGTTATCTAGTGACTGGGCAATACCTGCAAAGTAAGTTGCTACCGGCGGAATGATTCGCGCTGGAAATGGGTTTTCCCGCAGGATTGCCAAGGCATCAACGATGCGGGTTAAGGAACTAGTGGTTCGCGGTGAAGAACCGTGGCCCGGCTCATCAATAGCGGTAAGGCGCAGCCAAACCGGCACTTTTTGAGTGACCTCGACACCGAAAACGATTTCGTTGCCATCACGAGACCCTGATCCGCCTTCGTTCATTAAAAGGCCAACCCCGTCAAAGATCTCGCGGCGATTCTCTACCAACCAACCAACCCCAAACAGACCGCCTGCTTCTTCATCTGCCGAGGCAAGAAAGATGACGTCTCTGTTTAGCGGGATACCGGATCGGTGCAGACTTAAGAAAGTAGCCAGGTGGGAGATGCCGGTGCCTTTCATGTCTCTGGCGCCACGGCCAATAATATAGCCATCGCGCAGCTCGCCGGAGAGTACTTCGGTAGTCCAGTATTCAACATCCGCGGGCACAACATCTGTGTGCTGCAACAGCATCAGGGCGGGCTCACTGCCGCCTTCTAAACGTGCCCAGATATTGCCCCGGCCCGGAGCGCTTTCAGCGGTTTCAAATTCAATCCCCTCCGCCTCAAATATCTTAGCGTAGAAATCCACGGCCCGTGATTCATTGCCAGGGGGATTAATGGTGTCAACCTGAATGAATTCTTGCAGCCAGGCCACCGCCTCGTCTTCAATTGACTGTGCGGCCAATACCGGCGCAAGCAGAATGGAACTAATGAGTACTGCGGACTTTACTAATCTCAAAATACTTCTCCAACATTATAAGAACAGGTAACGAGTGTGCTACTTCGAACGTAAAAATTCCACCGCCAAGTCAGTAAAATCGGTGAACACGCCGTCGACATCGGCCTGATAAAAGTGAATATCTAACAGCTGGTTAAAGTTTTCCGCATAGGGCGGTATTTGGCCAGGGTCTTTACGGTAGGTATAAGGATGCACCTGCATGCCCGCCGCGTGTGCTTTGCTGACCAGATCGGTGACCTGAATATTGCCGGCGCTAGAATCCGTCGCTACCACCATTGGATGAGATGGGCCTAGACCATCGGCATACTGCGCTAGTTGCTGCATTCCATCTTGCTCGAACATCCAAGGGTAGTCTTCCACATTGCCAAGCAGCATGACGAGGTTTAAATCAATGCCGGCGGCGGGCAAAATTTCATCATGGATGATTTTAAGCTCATCGAAACTAAAGGTTTGCAAAAAAACTTTGGCCTGTTTATTTGTGTAGCCATAGCCCTTTAACACAGCGACAACGGCGCTGCTCAGGTCTTTGCCTTCAGCGCGATGAAATTCTGGTGACTTTATCTCCGGATAAATGCCAATGTTCTTACCGGTGGATTTATTCAAACCCTGAATCAATTCAATTTCTTCTTGCAAGGTAGGTACTTGAAACGTCGACGTCATCATTGGAAAACGGTCGCTATAGCCCTGAACCTTGTTGCCGTCTTGAATTCTGAAACCTTCGGTTGCTTTGAGAGTTTTGATCTCCGCTAGGGTAAAATCAATCGCGTAGTAACGGCCATCACTGCGGGCTCGGCTTGGGTATTTTTCATCCACATCGGTGGTGCGGTCAAGAGTGATGTCATGCAGCACAATGAGCTGGTCGTCTTTGGTCATGACCACATCCTGCTCAATGTAGTCTGCTCCCATGGCATAGGCCATGGCTTTAGCTTCGAGGGTGTGTTCGGGCAGATAGCCGCTTGCGCCGCGGTGAGCAATTACAATTTTTTGAGCCATAGCGTTAGCAGCCAGTGTAGATAGCAATATAACAGCGGTTAGTGTGTGTAGAAATCGTCCCATATTTTGCCTCATTTGCGGATTGCGGGGCTAGGCCCCTTAACTAGTCAACCCGAAACAGTAGCAAAGCATGTTTTCCAGCATATGACAATTGTGCCGGCGCAGAAAATCAATGACAGGAGCGTTAAGCCGCCCTATGAGCCAAAGCGGTAGCGCAAGCGCATAGCGAACACATCAACAATGGCATCGCTAAACGACTGCTGCAGCAGATTGGGAAAGGTATCGAATTCATCTGACGGCAAGTTACTACCCCGAGTGTAGACTAAGAATAAATCTGATAACGGCGCAATCTCCCAGCGGTAGCGGGCTTGGAAAGTAAGCCTGCTGATAGCAAAGTTGTCGGACGTCGTATCGGGTTTAGCAACCGGCTGGAGAAAATCGAAACTGTTTGAGTTTACCTGCCAAAAACGGTCTTCAAACGCTTTCAAGGAATTCCACTGAACGGTCATTCGAAGCTGCTGCCAAGCTGATATGAAGTAATTCAGCTCAAAGTTAGGTGACCACTGATGTCCTTCGAAACTGGTGTAAGCGCCACTGCCTCGATGCACAAGAATTGCCTCACTGTCAGTGTAGCGCAGGTCTAAGTTGGCAGAAAATCTATCGTTGGGGCGCCAGCTGACGCCGCCGTTACTATTAATTCGAGCAGGGCCTAGGTCTTCTTGTCCGAATTCTATCCCTGCGCTTAAAGACAGCGGTTTTGAGGTGTCAGTCTCGTAGTTAAAGTTTATGCCTGGCCGACCCGGAACTTTGAAATCACCGGTTCCTCGGCCCAGCCGATCATCCGCACGTTCTGGGAAGTAGCGCAGGCTAAAACCGAAAGTATCATTGTTCAGAAAGTTATAGTCACGATTAAAGAACAGCCCTAACCGCACCGGACGGCCTTCCAAATTCCACTGATTCGTGAAAATTACGGAGGTTGTTTTATTCCTTAGATTCGGATCATCGGACTGAACCAAATTGTAGTTATAGTCCAGATTCATTTGGTCATTACGAGTCAAAAAGCCCAGCTCATTGATATCGAGAGTCTCGTCGAAATAGGTGGCTCGCACTGTATGCTGCTTGCCCCGTTCAGGCCTGAATCGAAAGTCAGCCATGCCGCCAGCGCCAGTAACACCGCTGACATTACTGTGAAAAAATTGCGCATCAACTACTAATTTATTGTCTGCTGAAAAATAGTGCCCATCAATGCCGTTGACCGTTGCATCGATTGTGGAATGCTCAATGCTTGTGCCCATCCAGCCGATACTGCGGCGTCCACCTCTGCTGGTATCTTCATACAAAACTCGGCCGATTAAGAAATCGCGACCATCGGCTTGGGCAGACACCGGTGTGCCATCGGCGAGAGTGCCGCTAATTTGTGAATCATCTTCTGATGCCAGTAAAGTGCCATAGCGCAGATTCCCGCTTTGGCCGGTAAATTTTGCAGCTCCCAAAAGTTCAGTTGGCCTACTTATGTCCGTGGCAATAAATGTAGAATCATCTGGAAAATCGTAGACGGCTGCGCCGCCGATGCGTCGGGTATTCAACATGGAGATAGGGCCGCCGGGACCGCCAGGATTGGTATTTCTTGGGTGGGTCAAAAATATGTCTTGGCCCTCAAGAAAAAATTGTCGCTGCTCTGGAAAAAACACTTCAAAGGCGGTCAAATTTACCACCACATCATCGGCTGCGACGTTACCAAAATCTGGGTTGAGCGTTGCGGTAAGCTGAGTGTTAGTTGTGGGTCGCCAAAAAATATCTGTGCCAATCTTAGTTTGGCTTTCACCTTTAATATTGTCGTAGACCGAACCGAGAAAAGGGAAATAAGTGAGCTGACGCCTTGGTTCTATATCGGAAAACTCATATTTCTCAAACGCTGATAGGTATTCATTGACCGTCTGTGGCAGCGGTGGGTTAGACCAAGCATTGCCGCTCATATGGCCTATCTGACGTTCAAAATAAACGCCCATTGTTCTGATGGCATCTGCTTGAGGCAATGACATCATTGACCAAGGTACAAAATACTCAACGCTCCAGCCTTCCTCTAACTCTTGAGTGCGCGCATCCCAAGAACCGTTCCACTGCATATTGAACTGACGTTCTGGCAAGATAGTTCCATCGGTAATTGAATTGCCAAGGTTCATCCGTAAAAAGTAACCGTACAGCCCGGTTCCCGAAGGATCTAGCCCAACCACGAAGCCGTCTCGGGCAAGACGCACATCCCGCGATGTCATTCTAGCGATCAGGGTTTCGGGGGGCTGAAAATTCATGGCCCCGATGTACATGCCCCGTTCTGTATAAAAAAATCGAATATGGGTTTCGTAAGGGGCGTCTTCTAAGGTGTCTGGGTCGATCACCTTCATGCCGTCGATGACGGGCAGGTCTTTCCACACGGCCTCGTCGAGGAAACCATCTAAGGAAATGTCTGCTACGGCTTCATCAACTCGAGTAATTTGGGGTAAACGCTCTTGCGCAGAAACGAGTGGACTAAACAAGGCAGTGCATACTAGTAAGAGACTAATTTCGGTAAGACGATTCATGTGATCCCTTCGCTAATATTATTTATTACCGTTGTTTTTTTAGCGTTTGCAACAATACGTGGTTATGCACCGACGCAAGCGTGAGACTATAAACCAAAAATCTTGCAACTTCTTAGTTAGAGACAATTAGTTGCATTTGACCTGGGACTGCCTCAACTTTGCCACAATTGCTCAGCGCATTGACGCATTTACTCCACCGCATAAGCCCAAAACTGCGGTTAACTAGACTCGCTAACAAACTAATCCAAGGAGCCAAATTAGTGAGACTGTTCAAGAAAAATCAACATTGTCTGTTTGTGGAGGAGGAGAGCTATAACTGGTCGACCAAAGAGTCTTCGATCACTCTCAGACTGATCGTCGTAGTAACTTTGATAATTGGTGTCGGGGTATTGTTTAGCGTGCTTTGAGCTGAGCCTCAACGATGAAGGTTTGGCCGTCTCGCAGTATCTCAATAGTAACCAGGTCACCGGCAACTGCGGCGCGGATATAATTCGAGTAAGCCTGCAAACTTTCAATGGGGGTACCGTTAAAACTGATCAATACATCGCCAGCCTGCATGCCTGCCTCTGCTGCAGCGCCGCCCGGAGTCGCGCCTGAGATCCGAACCCCAGGGCCGTCATATCCAAAGTCGGGCACTGTCCCAAGACTCGCCTGTCTGCTGCCTGCGCTTGGCTGCACGCTGATAGGCTGCCCTCCTAGAGTTACTCGCAGGGGGGTGCCGTTATCAGCTAAGTAGACCGCGGCCTCTTCCAACCACAGAGCGATTGCTGACATGCCTGCAGCGTCGAGCTTCTCCGCGGTATCTGAGGTTTGATGATAGTCTGGGGTTACTCCAGCGAATAGATGAATGGCTGGAATACCCGCATTCAAGAAAGGCACATGGTCGCTGCTGGCGATGGTTTGGGCCGGAAACTCTGACTGCAGACCAATGGTAAAGCCAATGCCCTGGGCCATGAATGGCCACTCATAGGCGCTGTCGGTGGCAAACACCTGCAGTTTGCGGTTTTCAAGGCGGCCAACAGCATCTAGGTTAACCATGGCGTAAATGTCAGCGGCGGCGAAAGTCCCTGGCGGGGATTGCACAAAGTACTCGGACCCCAGCAAGCCAGCCTCCTCGCCGGTAAAGGCGACAAAGACAATAGGGCGCTGGGGTGCAAAAGTTGAACTCAGCTTTGCCGCAACCTCCAAAAGAATAGCTACACCGGAGGCGTTGTCATCGGCGCCTGAGAATATTTCTCCGCTAACGCTATCCACGCCTAAATGATCATAGTGGGCACCAATAACCACTGGCTGCCGAGAAAGCGCTGGATTCTCCCCGGGAATGACACCAACCACATTGCGCAGGCGTAGGCTGGATCCGTCCTGCTGAGTTTGGGTCCACTGTTGATAGTAGCTACGCTGGATTGGCTGCAGGCCGCTTGCCGCAAACTGATCCGCCAAATAGCGCGCAGCGGCGTCTATACCCTGCGTACCAATCTGTCTGCCCGCCATGACGGGAGCGGTTAATTCCGTCACGTGACTTAGCAATTTGCTAGGCAAGTATTTCGGCGGCAGCTGCGCAATAGGGGTAACCAGAGGCAGCTTATCCCAAGCAATTTCGGCAACTGAGCCCGGCTTAGTCCAGCGCATGGGTGATGCATTAGAAGACCACACCCCTTTCACATCATTGGTAGGTTCTGCGCCCGAAAAGCTAAGGTAGGAATATTTGCCGTAGTGAGGCAGTTTTTCAATCATCCCTGGCATCGCTACCATGTCATCCACATGGATTAAGCCTAAAGCCAATTCAGGATTGCTGGGATGCCGCCCGATCAGCACGGTACTTCTATTGCTGTGTTCGATGCTGGTTTGGCCAATGCTGACACGATCAGTGCCAACCTCCGCTCCATAGGACTCTAGTTGAGGGTTTAACTGTGCAGCAAAAGGGTTATCTCTACCGAGAATCCAAACCGACTGGTTGTCGGGTAAACTCGACAGCTGACTGGCCGTGACAATTGACGCATTAGCTCCTTCAGCAAAAGACTGGGCCATCTGGCGCCACTGGGCCTGATTAGTTTGAGGAAGCACGAATGTAATGTCGCTGGCGCCAAACAGCTCGCCAACTGTAGGTGGAGTTTCTTCTCGGGCTAATGTTCTGAACACATCGAAGTAAGGGTCAACTAACACCGCCTTTAGCCGGTCATAGTTGTCCGCGATCACTCCATCCACTTTTTGGCCAAGCTCAATATCGTAAACCTGTGGATACTCTTCACCCTCGTAATAAAGTGCAACGGGCACCTTGAGAGCATAAGGAGCTTCAGGTTGAAACTGCGCGAACATAATCCGAGCTTGGTTGTTGTTGATTTCTTCGACTGAAAAAGTAAGTGCTGGGGCGCCAACTCGGTTTACCCATTGCTCAAAGAATGGGGCTAAATCTCTATTGGCTACCTGAGAAAAAAGTCGGCCAATATCAGCGAACGATGCCCGCTTGAACTTGTAGTCTGAATAGAGTTTGTTGAGGCCTGCAAGAAACAGCTCATCACCAATTTCTACTCGCAGCATATGCCAAAGCATCAGGGTCTTGCCGTAGCCAACAGCCTGTGACGCGGCGGAATTACGGGAAGTGAATTCTGCCAGTGCGAAGTCTGTATCGCTGGCGACATAGTTCTTATAACGCCCCAGCATCTCCTTTCTATACTCAGCCCCAGCACCATCCATTTCTCGAAACAGATGGTCAGCAAGGTAGGCGGTTAAGCCCTCACTCCAGTTACCAGACCGGTAATCAGGATAGACCCCATTGCCCCACCAATTATGCAATATCTCATGGGGGTAAGATGATTCTAGAATAAAAGGAAAGCGTATAACCTGCTCACCAAGCAGGGTAAACGAAGGCATGCCATAGCCGGTTTCCCAAAAATTTTCGATCAGCGCGAATTTACTGTACGGGTAATCCCCTAACAAGGGTTCATACAACGCCAGGTAACGGTCAGTAGCCTGAAGGTATTTGGTGGCTAGGTTTCTATCGGGGGTTCGCAGGTAGGCAAGTACTTCAATGTCATCGCTTTGCTGGGAGTACTCGGTAAATTCGGCGGCTATTAGGTAAACCTCTTCCATGGGCTGCCGACTGCGCCAGGCGTTTTCGCCGTTACGATCCCCCTGACTAATCGCCTTCCAGGTTCTCGCCGAGGGGGCGAAACCGATACTTATATCGAAAGTAATCAGGTCGTCACCAAAATCAGGAATCCAAACGCTGCCCTTGTTGAGGTAGACACCCTCGGCGCTGATTATGCCGGAGGTTTCGGAAAAACTTTGCGCGTACTCGGCGCTGGTTTGTTGGGCTAGATCGTAAATCGAACCAGAGTAAATTAGGGTTGCTTGGCCCTGAGACTGCTGCGGCAGACGAAGCCTGTAACCGACGGTCGGTGCCGCTAACGCACCGGTGCTGTTTATGCCGACGGCCTGAGATGGCGTGCTGGTAGACAGCCGAGACAAGCCGCTCTCAGTGTTAGAGATAGTTAAGTTGGCATTAAGCTCAAACTCACGCTGCCCGGCGACAGCGGACGTTGAGAAAGTGATTGTGTCTTCGACTGAGATTTTCTGGTTAACGGGGTCTAACAAAACTCGAATGCTATGGTGGGTCAGCTCCTGGGCTTGCTCGACTGCCGAGGTTTGAACATCGGCTTCAGCCTCTGCCGGCAAACCATCTACGGATGGCCCAGTTGGCTGGGAAGTGGGTAGTTGGTAATTAGGTATTTGGGAGGTTGGTAGTTGGGAGATAGGTAGTTGGGAAGTAGGCAGTTGGGAAGTAGGCAGTTGGGCAAATGTCGCCACGCAGAAACCACTAGCAATTA
>CAYGSO010000049.1:20924-25426 GCA_964352445.1 uncultured Pseudohongiella sp.
AACAGTTCGAAATTCGAGTGTCCCAGCACATTGCTGGAATAAATGATGTAATCGCCGCTAGGATGAAAATAGGGCCCCCACGCAACCATTGAATCGGCGGTTAACTGGCGCTGATTGCTACCGTCTAAATCCATGGTCCAAATCTCTGCACTGTTGCCGTCTGGATTGAAGCGGCGCCAAAGTACTTTTTTATTGTCCGGGCTGAAAAACGGGCCACCGTCATAGCCCGGTGAAAAAGTCAGCTGCCGCACATTGCTACCATCGGCGTCCATCAGGTAGAGATCCATAAAATAGGAGCTATCATCTTCTAACAACTTTTGCTCAGCCTGACTTAAGCTGCGTTGATACGCCTCTCTGTTTGACGCAAACAATATCTTGCTGCCATCTGCCGAATACGAGCCTTCGGCATCGTAACCAAGGGCATTGGTCAGATTAACAACGTTACTGCCATCGGCGTCAGCCTGATAAATGTCATAGTGGGTGTCATAGTCCCAGCCATAAGGGCGGTCGACTCCGCTCTCTCGGATGGCGATTTCTTCGGCCTGTTTAGCAAGGGCATCCGGGTCTTCGTGTGTTGATGAAAACATGACCCGCTCAAGACTTGGGTGGATCCAAGCGCAGGTGGTCAAGCCAATACCCGGCGATACCTGTTGGCTGCTGCCGGTCGCTAGATCTAGCACGTAAATTTGGTAAAACGGATTGTTGCCGGTAAGTTCAGCCTGATAAATCAGTTGCGAGCCATCGGCGCTAAAATAGCCTTCGCCGGATCTCAGGCCCTGCGTGATTAGCTGCTTGGTGTTCGGCAACAGCTCAGATTCGTAGCTGGTATCCCACTGACTAGGAATCGAGGGTTCACTGTAAGACGCTGTCGCCCCTGCGTATCCGTCGGCCTGCTGCGCGAACGAAAAACTAGACGCGGTTGCTAGCACACAGACACTAAAGGTTAAGAGCCTAGGCAAAGCACCTGTTTTGGAAGAAGCCATTTTGCTAGAGGTAATTGCCGTTTTCATTACATCGGTTCCGCTATTGGTTGATTAGTGATTGATCAAAAACTGAGGGTAATATGACGGTTAGTTAGTTACTACGAAAAACCGTCGATCTTAGTCTAATCGAAGCTGAAGTTTTTACCTTGAGGAAACACGCCAAACAGACCGCCAGTATGGATAAATACAATATTTTTGGCGCCAGCTAACTCACCTACTTCACCTTTTTTTAGCTCGCTAACCATGCCATGAAAGGCTTTTCCTGTATAGACTGGGTCCAAAAATAGTCCATCTGACTTGGCAAGTTGATTGATTAAGGCAAAAACTTCAGCCCCCGCAACGCCATAGCCTGGCCCCAGATAGCCTTCGATGGTTTTAATCGGCAGAGCGTCAATATCAAGATCGTAATTGTACCGCTGCTTCCAAAGCGTCACGTCCTCAACAATTTTGTCGTGAAAATACTTGGCGTCGTCGCTTACATTAAATGCCACACACTTGGCAGAAATATCGAAAAGCGCAGCTCCAACCAACAGCCCGCCTTGGGTGCCACCTGAGCCTGTCGCACATACTATATAATCTGGTTTGATGCCAAGATTATCAAAATCATGTTTTAGCTCTTGCGCCGCTGCTATATAGCCCCAAAGACCGATTTCGTCACTCGCTCCGATGGGAATAAAAAAGGCCTTGTCGCCAGTTTTGGCGTATTCAAACTGCAGCTCTTGGGCAAACTGTTCATGACCTGACCACTGTTCCTGACTTAGGTAGCTAACCTTGGCACCGCACAGATAGTCCATCAGTAAATTACCGTCTGGAGACTTCGGTTTTTCGCCCCGCAGAATCAAATGCACTTTCAAGCCTAAGCGCGCACCAAGAATAGCGGTGGCGCGGCAATGGTTCGATTGCACACCACCGCAGGTAATTAAAGTATTACAGCCTTGGATTTGGGCCTCGGCGATTGAAAACTCAAGCTTACGAATCTTGTTGCCAGACACTTCTAAACCGGTCAGTTCGTCTCTTTTAATCCAGACGTTAACTCCGTCCAATGTCTTAGAGAATCGTTCAAGCTTGGTCAACGGGGTTGGCAAACTAGCCAGAGATAATCGAGGCGGAAATGTAATCATAGCAACGAGGTTTTTTAGGGTTGAGAAACGAAAAACGGAAAGGGTTTCGAGCCCTTTCCGTTTGGTATTAACATTTGATGTGAATTAGATCTACGGCCCGCGGCCGATCAATTTTTAGTCTGAGTCGCATCGTAGCTAAGGGGCGATGGCGCAGCAGTATCCAAAGGACCTTTCGCTTCGCTGTACAAGAACAAATCGGTCAAAACCGCACGGACATGAATAGATGCATTTAAATTATCGACGATTTCGGAGCCAATTTTTTCTTGGGCCAAGATAAACTCAAGAGCGGCGCCCGCATTTCGACAATCATTCGCTATGACTTTTTCAAAGCTCACCGTGCTATCGGCAAATGCCTCAATCAGGTTATTCATAGCATCTGCAATGCCTTGCAGCGTCGGCCGAGCATGAGGGCCTGGACCAGAATCAATTCCGGCTGGCCTACCTTGGGCAGCATAGGCCAATAAAAACTCATACCCAGACTCAATGGTTTCTATACTTTCTTCAATCACAGCAAACTTCTCTAGTGTTAATCGGCTTCTTTGGGAGACCAAAGATTCGCATCATGGTTAGCTTTCAACTCGTCTTCAGAAATCCAACCGGACACCATAGAGCGTGTATAGAAAAGTTTTTCTGGGCGCAGGGCGAAATAAATATGTGTCGCAGCCAGCGCTACCAATGCCAATGTCGACAGACCATGCAATAGGAATACTAAACCCAATTGACTTTCAGGCATGCTGTTGGTGCGATCCCAAAACGGAGTATCTATCTGTAAGAACAGCAGCACGCCGGTCACGATGACACCTAATACAACAACCGTCACTGCCCAGTGCATACCTTTCTGCTCGAAGGAGTACTTCCCAGGGCGCTGCGCAGCGTTGAACGGTTCGCCAAAATCTTTAGGGCCTAAAATCATCGACTTGAAATCCTGCCAGAACATCGACCGGATGATGTGGAAAACCGTGATAAACGTAAGCAATAAACCGGCAATCCAGTGGATTTGCAACCAGGCAACTCGTAGCCCGATGATTGGAGCGATACCCGTGAATATAAGAGCAAAAATACTGAGAGCCATAACCCAATGAAACAGTCTATCAATGGTTTCATGACGCACTACGCGCCTGCCGCCGGTTGATGCTTTTTCAATTTTTTTGTTGGCCAGAACGGCCATGACAATTGCGTGCGCCGCCAATAATACCAACACAGCGGTCGCAACAACCCAAAGTAAATCCCAAGAAACTCCGAGAATTACTTCTTCTCCCCAAACATCACGTTTATAGCGGACTATTTCTTCCACTGCATTTCCCTCTAATTATGTTTTAAAACTACTGTTTTTATTATGTGGCGATCGATTTCGGAGCGAGTCCGAGGCTTAGCCCCGGACTACTCTTTTAACCAGATTACCCATCAGTGGAACTTTAAAATGATTGTAGTTCAGTGGCCTTGCGCCTTCTGTCGCGATTGCAGCAACTTTGTCACCAAGAGCTTCTGAGCGTTGTTGTCCACGCAGTGCGTTTTCAACAGCTTCCAATCTTTTTGGCACACACTCAACTGCGCCACACGCGATGCGCGCTTCTTGAATAGTGTCCCCTGACACCTTCATAGCGGCTGCAATGCTAACTAAGGCAAAATCCCAAACATTTCTGTCTGCCACTTTTTCCCAGTAGAACTCAGCATTTGCCCACTCAGAGGGCAGTCTAATGGCGGTGAGAATTTCACCGTCTTCCAGAACTGTCATGTTGACGATGTCACGATCAGGACCGATAAAAAAGTCTTGGGCCTTCACTGTGCGCTGACCGTTCTCGCTGGAAATCACCATCGTGGCATCTAGCGCAACCAATGCAGGTGCTGTATCAGAAGGGCTAACAGCCACGCAGCGGCTGGCGCCGAATATGGCGTGCTCGCGATTCAAACCTTGCGGTGAATCGGCATAGCAAATATTGCCGCCCGCTCTGTAGCAGTCAAGACCGCGGCGGTAATACCAGCAGCGGGCATCTTGTACCAAGTTGCCGGCTATGGTGCCAACGTTGCGGATTTGTGGGCTTGCCACAATTCCGGCAGCTTTAGCCAACAGGCCATAGCGCGACTGAATCAACGGGTTGTTGGCGATTTCGGTAAGCGTTGTTACCGCGCCGATTTCTACGCCAGTTGAAATTTCTTTAACGCCTTTCCAAGCATCAACTTGAGTTAACTCGATCATGGCTGTCGGAGTTTTATTGCGGTCTTTCAACCAACCATAAGTGTCCTGACCACCACCAAGCAACCATCCATCCTTTCCTAATTTACTTGCCAATGCCAAGGCGTTGGCTTCATCAGTGGGCTGATAAAGCTCAATATCAGGCATTACGTCATGTGAAGTGGCTACCATATCAACCTCTAAAATTGTTTTGAGCTAAAGGAA
>CAYGSO010000050.1:0-8706 GCA_964352445.1 uncultured Pseudohongiella sp.
TGGATTCATCGAGCAAGAAGGTGGCAAAGATGTGTTCGTACACTTCAGCGCTATCGCCGGTTCTGGAAGAAAGACCTTGGTTGAAGGACAGAAAGTCACGATGGAAGTTACGCAGGGTCAGAAAGGCCCTCAAGCTGAAAACGTAAATCCCCTTTAGAACCGATTAAGTCTAGGTTGGTCTGCCAAGAGTTGCTCTTGGCAGCGGTGGCTTAGAAATAAGTCAAAACTATTAAGGCTCTGCAATATAGAGCCTAATGTTTTTTTTTGTTTCTAATTATCACCAGCCTCTTTCTAACTAAGCTTAGACTTTAACCTAGCTTGGGTTCTAACTCTCTTATTCCTGTGGCTGTTCCAAGAATCAGCAGGTCCGCAGGCCTTGCCGCGAATAATCCATTTGTAACCACCCCAGTGATTTGGTTTAGTGCGCTTTCAAGCTCTCTGGGCTCGAGAATTTCGAGGTTGTATATATCCAAAATATGGTTGCCGTTATCGGTTACACAGTTTTCCCGGTAAACCGGATCTCCACCTAGTTTTACTATTTCTCTAGCGACATAACTTCTGGCCAGCGGAATTACCTCAACGGGCAGGGGAAAACTGCCAAGAGTTTTGACCAGCTTGGACTCGT
This sequence comes from uncultured Pseudohongiella sp., assembly GCA_964352445.1. GTDB lineage: Bacteria > Pseudomonadota > Gammaproteobacteria > Pseudomonadales > Pseudohongiellaceae > UBA9145. The sequence continues at coordinate 626 of CAYGSO010000050.1, forward strand.
CGGCGATACAGATAAACTGCTTGGACGCTGCAGCAATTATTTTTTCCCGCGTGAGTGCCGCGCCCCCGCCCTTGATCAACTGCAAATGCTCGTTAGCTTCGTCGGCGCCGTCGACGTAAATGGCAACTTCTCCAGCCGCATTTAAATCTATCACCGGAATGTTATGAGCTTTTAAGCGCTTGGCAGATTCTTCCGAGCTGGCAACAGTTGCGTTTATATCGGTTTTTAACGCGGCTAACTCATCGATAAAGTAGTTTGCAGTAGAGCCTGTGCCCACCCCGATAATCATTTTTTCATCAAATTTCTTTTTGACGATTTCGAATGCGCGCTTAGCAACTAATTGTTTTAATTCATCTTGGGTCATGAGGTTTCCTGCTTGGGTTTGGTTTTATTTATCGCCATTAGTTGGCCCATTTTAACACTGCTGCCAGCAGACAAATCGCTATTGAGCTCAATAGAATCTTTTTCGAACAGCACAATGGCAGTGGATCCCAGTTTGAATCGGCCCATCTCGCTGCCTGTTGCCAGCGCTATCTCGTCTTTGCCAAATAAGGTGGTAATAGTCTTGGGGCTGCCTTTCACCGGGCAGACATGACCTGACCACACGGTTTCTATGCCCGCCACAATCATCGCGCCTACTAAAACAAGTGCCATCTGACCCGCTTCAGTGTCGAACCAGCATACGAGCCTTTCGTTAACTGCGAAAAGCTCCGGCACAGACTCCGCTGTTTTCTGATTTACTGAAAATAGTTTGCCTGGCACATAGGTGGTTTTGGTTAAAGTACCGGCTAACGGCATGTGTACCCTGTGATAGTCTTTCGGTGACAGATACACCGTAGCAAAGTAACCATCAATAAAACTGGCTGCTTGATTCTCACTGCAGGCGAGAAGTTTACTGAGCGAATAATCTTGGCCTTTGGCCTGAAAAATACGGTCTTTGCTAATTTCTCCAATCTGGCTTATTGCGCCATCGGCAGGGCTGACAATACAGCCGCTTTGCTTTGGCAACTCTCTTGCGCCAGCTTTAAGCGCTCGCGTGAAAAACGCATTAAAGGTGGGATATTGTTTTGGGTCTTCTACTTCGGCCTCACTAAGGTCAATGCCATAGCGTCGACTGAAAAAGTAAATAAACGGCCTGCTGAAAAATCTGCTGCTGGCGAAGAAACCCACCAGTCGTGAAAGCAAATGCTGGGGCACCAGATATTGGAAAAGTATAAACAAAGACGGCACTTAAAATTGACCCGCATAAAGAGGTAAGACTTGGCTTTGTTGGAGAGGCTGTTTTTCCATGCTAAAAATCATTCTGCCTGGGAGGCCAAAATTTGAAAATAATTGTTGAGCCGCTCTGCCGAGATCAGGCCGTCACTGAGGGCCGCCTGCAGTGCGCACTCGGGCTCGCTGCGGTGGCTGCAATCGCGAAACTTGCAGTGTTGGGCATGCATAAACAGTTCAGGATAGCCTTGGATGAGCTGCTCGTTCGAGATGTGGCCTAAATTAAACTCCCGTATGCCGGGCGAATCAATCACGTCAAATCGATTTAAATGGAACAGCCGCGCCGTTGTGGTGGTATGCGTACCCTTCTCTTTGCCAATAGAGAGCCCGCCTACATCGGCCATCATATTGCCGCCAAGTCTGTTTACCAAGGATGACTTGCCGACACCGGATTGCCCCACAAGCACTGTTGTTTGGCCTGCTAAGGCGTTTTCTAGTTGGTCAATACCGGCGCCGTCGGTAGCCGAGACGCGAATGACGTCATAACCCGCCTTGGTGTATATAGCCATCATATTGTCAATGTGCAGTCGGTTTTCGTCGACGATTAGATCGGTCTTATTGAAGACAATAAGAACATTGAGATTTAGGGATTCGATGGCGGTGAGGTAGCGATCAATCAGATTAGTAAACGGCTCGGGAAGCACGGCAACTACAAGAATCACCTTGTCAATATTGGCCGCGACGGGCTTTAACTTGCCTTTAAACCCGGGTCTGAGAAACTCGTTGCGGCGAGGTTCAACGGCCAAGACAACCCCTGTCTCATCGTCGCCTTGGCTGAATCGAACTCGGTCACCAGTGACTAGCTGGGGTAAATTGGAGCGCTGAAAGCAGCGAACCGTGGCGCAATAGCCACTTTCACCTTCTGTCGTAGACAGCGGTTCGATCTCTAGCTGTTGGCCGAAATGGCTAATCACCAACCCAAGGGTGGCCTGCTCGAGCCCCTCTAACTCACCGCCTTCAATCAAGTCGTTGGATTGCTTGGCCGAGATGCGGGATTGTTGTTGCTTAGTTAGCTTTCTACTTGCCATAAAACTTAAGCGCGGGGTCGGGTTGCATTCAATTGGGCGGATTATCGCATATTCCCCATCAGGTAGCTTTGTTACACTGCCAATAAGCTAACCAAGCGCGTGTATCGCCATCAAAGGAACAGATTGTCATGGATAAAAACACTAATCTTATATGGCTCGACTTAGAAATGACTGGGTTAGTGCCAGAAGAAGATCGCATTATCGAAATTGCTACACTAGTCACTGATGCTAATTTAAACCTCTTGGGTGAAGGCCCAGTTCTTGCCATTCATCAATCCGACGAGGCTCTCGCCAAGATGGATGAGTGGAATCAGCGCACCCATGGCAACTCGGGACTAATTGAGCGTGTCAAAGCCAGCACCATAGATGAACAGGCCGCGACGGACGCGACTATCGATTTTCTCAAGCAGTTTAGCGACAAAAACGCCTCGCCTATGTGTGGCAACAGCATCTGCCAAGACCGCCGGTTTATGGCGCGCTACATGCCCGAGCTGGAAGCTTATTTTCACTATAGAAATTTAGACGTCAGCACACTAAAAGAACTCGCCAGACGCTGGAAGCCACAGATTCTCGCCGGCCTCACCAAGCAGGGCACTCATCAGGCCATGGACGATATTAAAGACTCCGTCGAAGAACTCAGATATTACAGACAACACTTCATTGCCCCATAGCCCAAGCCAAAAGATCAAAGGGGTCAGAGTAACTTGCTAGATCAAAGGGGTCAGAGCAACTTGCTTGTAACTCCATCTTGGCCACGAAGTTATAAACTACCGAGTGCTGCGCGGATCAAAAAGATCCGCGTTTGGCAGCAGCTAATTAACAAGATAGGGGTGGAAACAGTTGAGCCAATACTTCAGCTTAACCACTGCATTGCCTTTGGTCTTAGCTACAGCAATAAACCCGATACTCCATGGGATTCAAGTTACTCTGACCCTCTTGATTGATACCCCACAAGCTTCAAGTTACTCTGACCCCTTTGATTGGGGGTTGTGTTGCTGTAGCGCCCAAGTAACGTGTTCTCTGACCATGGCGGAAGAGTGCTGTCGCCGGTTTTCCAGCGCCGCAATGACACCGGGGGAAGAGTCAGCGTTGCCTAGCCCTATGGCTATGTTTCTTAGCCAGCATTCATAGCCGATGCGCCGTATCGCCGAGCCCGCGGTTTTATCCAAAAACTCAGCTTCGCTCCAGCCAAAAAGATCGGTAAGGGAAGCGTTATCAAAACTATGCCTAGGGGCAAAGTCGTCTTCATTGCTGACCCGGGTAAATTTGTTCCACGGGCATACTAACTGACAGTCGTCGCAGCCAAAAACTCTGTTGCCCATGGCTGATCGAAACTCAACGGGAATAGCGGTGCGCAGCTCAATGGTGAGATAAGAAATGCACTTGGTCGCATCCAGTACATTGGGCGCAATTATCGCTTTAGTGGGGCAGATGTCGATACAGGCCTCACAGCTGCCGCAGTGATCAGTATCTTTTTGGTCAACCGGCAGTGGTAAATCGGTAAACAACTCCCCCAAAAAAAACCAAGAGCCTGCCTGCTTATTGATAAGCATTGTATTTTTGCCGATCCAACCAAGGCCTGACTTTTCCGCTAAGGCTCGTTCTAACACCGGTGCGCTATCCACAAACGCACGGTAGCCATGACTGCCCACCTGAGCTTCAATTTTTGTTGCTAAAGTTTGCAGCCGTTTGCGAATAAGCTTGTGATAATCTCGGCCGCGAGCATAGCGTGAAATGTACGCTATTTCAGAATCTTGGAGCGGGGCAAGGGAGTTAGTGGTCACTTTTGCGTAATCCATTCTTATGCAAACTACTCGCAGTGTTCCAGGCAACAGCTTTGCAGGGTTACAGCGTAGTTCTTGATTCTGGGCCATATAGCCCATTTCACCGTGGTAGTTCTTCGCTAACCATTCATCGAGATAAGGTCGATACTCGCTAAGATCGATATCGGTGATAGCGACCTGTTGAAATCCAAGCTCGATTCCCCACTGCTTAATATCCGCCGCTAGTTTTGAGAAATCCATGACGTTCTCTTTGTGAGGCTCTAGAGACTGCAAAGAATTTTGGCGGCGCTTTCTAAGGTTGCGTCATCTTTGCAAAAACAAAAACGTAAGATTTTGGTGTTAGGAGGTTTGGCGTAAAAGGGCGACAGTGGTATCGCCGCAACCCCGCGCTCAATAGTGAGCTCGTTAGCAAATTCCACGTCGCTCTTCTGGCTAATTTCCTCGTAGTTCACGAGTTGAAAATAGGTCCCGTTAGACGGTGCGAAGGTAAACCGCGAAGGTGCTAACAGCTTGTTGAAATAATCTCGTTTAGCTTGATAAAAGTCTGATAGTTCTAGCGCGTGCTCAGGACATTCTGCCATAAAGTCAGCAATAGCATATTGCACGAAGCTGCAGCTAGTGAAGGTAACGAACTGATGCACTTTCCGAAACTCAGCGGTGAGCCGCGGGCTCGCCACACAATAGGCTAATTTCCAGCCCGTGGCATGGTAGGTTTTACCAAACGAAAACACGGCGAAGCACTTTTGAGAGAGCTCTATATGCTGCAGTACGCTCACGTGCTTCTGCCCATCGAACACCATATGTTCATAGACTTCGTCAGACAACAGCAGAATGTCCTTACCCCGAATAGCCGCAGCCAGGCTATCTAGGTCGTTCATTGTAAGAATTTTGCCACAGGGATTATGGGGAGAGTTGATGATTACGAGCCGAGTGCGACTAGTAATCGCACCGGCCAGCTGATCAAAATCGATGTCGTATTCCGGTAGGCGTAGCTGCAACCGCACGGGTGTGGCGCCAGCCATGAGTATCGCCGGCTCATAGGAGTCATAAGCAGGATCAAAAATTATGACTTCATCGCCGGGGCCTACAGTGGCCTGAATTGCATCAAACAGAGCCTCAGTGGCGCCAGAAGTGACGGTAATCTCAGATTCAAAATCAGCCGGATATTGATAGAGTGAATTGATCTTATTTGCTATTTGCTGACGTAATAGTGGTATCCCGGCCATAGGCGGGTACTGATTCTTTTTATCATACAAATGTTTCGCGACCAGCTCCTTAAGCCTGTCGGGACAATCAAAATCAGGGAAACCTTGAGATAAATTAATCGAACCGTGATCTTGGGCCAATTTTGACATTACTGTAAAAATTGTCGTGCCTACATGTGGTAGCTTAGATTGCAAGATACATTACCTAGTGCTGGTCGTAAGCTTCACGACTTTCATTAACCTGCGATCCGCTATTCTAACCGAACTAATTAACTTTACAGCACAGTCTTCGACAAAATCGCCGCTAATATCAATGACTACCGCTTGATCCAAAGAAATAGGAAGTATCATGTCAGTTTCAGATAACACCGCTTTACAGCCATCGTCAAAAACTAACCTTAAAACTATGCCTCAAACAGATAAACCTTTGTATTCATTGCCCGCACTGAATCTAAATGCCGGCAGAGATGCCGTGCTCGCATACTTCGAGAACACTTGGGCGCTAACAGAGCAGCTTTTCTCCGCTTTGGTAAGTGAAGAGGCGTACCTTACTCGGCCATATCACAAAACCCGCCATCCTCTAATTTTTTACTACGCCCATCCGGTTTGTTTTTACGTGAATAAACTGTTGGTGAGCGGCTTTATTGATGCGCCGGTTAATCAAGACCTTGAATTGTTATTTGAAACCGGCGTCGACGAGATGAACTGGGACGATTTGCACGATGGTGAGCAAAATATTTGGCCAGCGCTAAGCGAAGTTAAAGAGTACCGCGCTCAAGTTTATAACCTGGTTAAACACATTATCCAAACCCATCCAGCTCTCGATGAGCCAATTACTATGGATAAACCAAGCTGGGCATTGGCGATGGGGTTTGAGCACGAACGTATCCATCTGGAAACATCCAGCGTCCTAATCAGAGAACTGCCCAGCCATTTAGTTAAAGAGCCTGCGGCGTGGCCTCCTTATTTAACTGCACCCGTGGCGCAAAAGTATGATCCTGCGCCAGGCAAGGATTTTCCTAACAACGCGATGCTTGAGATTGCTGGTGGGCAAGTGCGGTTAGGCAAGCCTCAGTCTTGGCCATCATTTGGCTGGGACAATGAATATGGCTCAGACCAGCGCGAGGTTGAGTCTTTCAAGGCGAGTAAGTTTCTAATCAGCAACGGAGAATTTTTAGAATTTGTTCAAGCCGGTGGCTATGAGCATCAAAAGTATTGGTGCGATAACGGCTGGGGCTGGCGTCAATTTCGTAACGTAAAGTGGCCCACCTTTTGGGTGCAAGACGGGCCTGCGGGTTCAAACAGATTCAACCTTCGCTCGACGTTTGCTGAATTGCCAATGCAGTGGAGTTGGCCAGCTATCGTAAATTTTTATGAAGCCAAGGCTTACTGTAGTTGGCTAACTGAAAAAGAAGGTGGCGAAGCACCATTTCGTTTGCTCACAGAAGCTGAACACTCTGCGATCTGTGACAGTCGACTCGAAAAAGCAAGCGACTATTCGCCCCAAAGGCCAGACCTGCTCGCCCTCGACCAAGTAATGAATAGCACTGAGCTATATTCGGTAAATCACAATTTACGCTTTGGCAGTGAGAGTGCAGTTGATGCACTGGCGGCTAACGATAAAGGCATACACGACGCCCAAGGCAACGTATGGCAATGGACCGAGGACGCTTTTCATCCGTTGAATGATTTCGCCATTCACCCATACTACACAGACTTTAGTTCACCTTGTTTTGACGGCGAGCACCAAATGATTCTGGGTGGCTCGTTTATTAGTACCGGTGACGAGGCAAGTATATGGTCTCGCTTCCATTTCCGCGGGCACTTTTTCCAACACGCTGGTTTTCGCGTGGTCCAAGACCTTGCTGCGTTAACCAAGAAAGGTGACAAGTACGATACGAACGAAGTAGTGAATCAGTATTTACTTTTTCATTATGGGGCAGACGAAGAGCAAAGAGACACGGCAATTTCTAGCGCGGCTGGCCACCCTAACACGGTGAATTTGATTGACCGGACGGTTGAGTTGATGAATCAGTTTGCGCCAAAATTTGATAACGCTTTAGATTTGGGCTGCGCGGTGGGCAGGTCAAGTTTCGAGCTGGCGCGTAATTTCTCACAGGTGGTCGCTTTGGACTACAGTGATGCATTTATCGATGTTGCTAATGAGCTCAAGCGTGATGGCGAGATGGACTATAACCGCTGGGAAACTGGCAGTCACTTTACTCGCCTAACAGCATCTGTTTCAAAACAGATCGACTGTGATCGGGTTAGTTTTATTCAAGGTGACGCGGCGAATCTTGATGCGCTGAATCTGTTTAAAACCACGGCGCCTTTTGATGCAATTCTGTTGAGTAATTTGCTGTGCCGTTTGTCAGATCCAAGTCACTGCTTGCGGCAATTTGTCGATTCCGACAAGTATTTGCAAAGCGGCGGTATTTTGGTAATTGCTTCGCCAAATTCTTGGATGGAGATGTACACAGACCCGGAAAATTATTTGGATGGGGCTGACAGCGATGCAACGCTTGCTGCCATTGGCCGGCGCCTGCCAGGCTTTGAGCTGCTCCACAGCGAGGATATTCCGTTTATGATTAGGGAGCATCGGCGCAAGTATGAGTACATCGTGAGCCAAGGCTCTGTTTGGCGGAAGCTTTAAAGCGCCACGGAATTGGTGTTGGTTTGCGAGAATTTGACTAGTACATGAGCCAGCGCCCGGCAGTTGCTTCAATGACCCGCCGTAAATACGTCCTTGTAGGCTTGGCGCCCGCTCCCTGCGGGCGACAGTCATTGCAGCA
>CAYGSO010000050.1:8806-24824 GCA_964352445.1 uncultured Pseudohongiella sp.
AATACGTCCTTGTAGGCTTGGCGCCCGCTCCCTGCGGGCGACAGTCATTGCAGCAATCGCCGCACGCTGGCTTGTGGGTTGAGTGGCTCTTCTCGTTGTCTTACTTTCGCTTGATTGAAGACTTAGAGTTAGTTCCTAGAAGCTTTTGGTTTGAGTTTGCTTATTGCCTGGTCCTGCGTTCGGCAGTTGCTTCAATGAGCCGCCGCGAATACGTCCTTGTAGGCTTGGCGCCCGCTCCCTGCGGGCGACAGTCATTGCAGCATCTGCCGCACGCAGGCTGGTTGGTTTAGTGGCGATTCTGTGTATTGTTACTTTTGAATGATTGCTTGAGGTTTGCTGAGAGCGGCTTTTGGTGCGGGCTTGGCGGGTGCAGGAATATGCGTTTGGCAGCGGTGTTGCCTGCCAAACGCGGGTTTTAAGAGAGCCGGGTTAGGCGTCTGCGTCTAACCACTCGTTGAGTTCAATGATGTCTTGTGGGGTTAAGATGCCAGCGACTTGCTTAAGGGTTAACGAATCGACGACGTAGGTGTAACGAGCATCCGCGTATAGGCGCAGGGCGCGGAATAGATTTTCTCTGGCCCGCAACACCTCAACGATGTTTCTTGTCCCCACTTCGGCGCCGAGTTCGGTTGCCTCCAGTGCACTTTGTGCAGAGTCGATCGAGCGTTGGCGCTGGGCGATCACTAATACATCGGTGTTTACTCGGCGGTAGGCATTGCGCAAATTTTGCGTCAGCTGGCGTTTGGTAAACTCTAAGGATTCTTTTGCAGCGACAACATTATACTCAGCTGCCCGGCGCCGTGAACTTACCGCACCGCCAGTATAGAGAGGAATGCTAACGCTGAGAGATAAACGGGTACGATCAAACGCGCCGCCGCCGATGGCGATACCTTGGTTAATGATTGGTGCTGTTACGTCGTGGGCGAAGTTGCCGGCCAGATCGACGGTAGGTAAGTGGTCTGATTTGCGCGCTTGGAGATTTTTCTCGCTGGCTAAGACATTAAATTCGGCGGCCGCGATGGCTAGACTGTTGTTGTCGGCCTGATTTTCCCATGCGTTTAAGCTGCCATCCACATCGATAATTGGGAAGTCTTCGCGCAGAACTTCGATATCAGGGTGAGCCTGACCAGTGATTGCTTCCAGCGCTTCATAGCGAGATCTCAGAAAATCTTGCTGCAAAATTGTGGTGTTGCGTGCCAAATCGAAAGCGGCTTGGCTATCGAACACGTCGGTGATAGCGACCAGGCCAACTTCTTCGCGCTGGCGAGTCTGTTCTAGCGAGCGCAGTGCAGCCTCTTCTTCCTGGATATTAGTATCCAGCAAATCGATGGCACGCAGGACATCAAAGTAGGCGGCGGCAACCCGCAAGATGAGGTCTTGTTCTTGGGCGGCTAGGTTGACTGCGGCGGCTTTATCTGTGGCTCGAGCGCTTTGAAAGCCATACCAGTTGGCAAGGTTGATAACGCTCTGATTGAGGTTCACGCCCCAGTTATGGTTGTTAATACCTGGGCGAAAGCTGTGGTCATCTCGCACACGTCTGCGTACCAATTCCCCGCTGATGGGATCTGGTACGGAGGCATACACTGATTCTGTTGGCCCTGAGGTAAGTCGGGTAGTTGCGCCTCCGACCCCTAAAGTTGGCAGAAAATTAGCGCGGCTTTGAACCATATTCTCGCGGTTAGCCCTATAGCTGGCTTCTGCTTGCTTGAGTGTTGGGTCGTTTTCTAGGGCCATTTGCAGAATGGTAAATAGATCATCTGCATGGCTTAGCGAGCTTGTCGCCGCAGCAAGTAAAAACACTCCAAACAGTTTAGCAATGGGTTTCATAACGTGTGACCTTTAGGCTATTACTTAATTATTAATTGTAGGGCGATGGGTGGTCGCGCGGTGAGCATTCGCGCTATTTTGTACGCCCGAGAGTCCCGAATCATGCGGCATTCTACTCGGTGTCACCAAAAGTGACAATTTCAATGTGGTTTCTTGCGATATAACGCCCGTTTCAACCTATCAGACGCAAATTTTAATTGAAGGGTTACAGGGTTTTGTTGTTATTTTTCCTCGTTACAACTCACAGTGAATATGGTGCATAATAACGCCTCAATGTTACCGCAGTCGCAAGTGTAGTAAATAATCGCAATATCGCCTATTTCGGTTGTTACTCTTTCCTGTTCGTCTCCACATCCAGCGAGCTGCACTAATCAGGAATCTCTAATGAATGCCGAGTCAGAAAAATTCTTAGACAAAATTAGTAAGTTAGACACAGCCACCGAGAAATACTTCCCCAATTCTCGCAAAGTGTACGTTCAAGGCAGTCGGCCGGACATAATGGTGCCCATGCGTGAAATTCAGCTGACAGCCACTGAAACGGCGTCTGGGCTTGAGGAAAATGCGCCAATCAGGGTGTATGACACTTCGGGCCCTTACTCCGATCGCAGTGTGACGACCGATTTGCGCGCCGGCCTGCCTGCCATCAGAGCAAATTGGATCGAAGAGCGCGATGATACGGAGCAATTAGATAAAGTGAGCTCAGTGTTTGGCCAAGCCAGACAGCTTGATTTGCAGACTGAGCACCTTCGGTTTGAGCATATTCGACTGCCACGCAAGGCTAAAGCTGGCCGCAATGTGTCGCAGCTGCATTATGCACGTAAGGGAATCGTGACCCCAGAGATGGAATACATTGCGATTCGCGAAAATATGGCCAGACAACAGGCTGATGATGCCGGAATTGATGGTGTGCAGCATAAAGGCGAATCCTTTGGCGCAGCTATTCCAGATGTGATCACGCCAGAATTTGTGCGAGATGAAATCGCCCGGGGTCGAGCTGTTATTCCAATGAACATTAACCATCCAGAAATTGAGCCCATGATTATCGGCAGAAATTTTCTGGTGAAGGTCAACGCCAATATTGGAAACTCAGCGGTAACGTCGTCTATTGAAGAAGAAGTCGAAAAACTTACTTGGTCTGCACTTTGGGGCGGCGATACCGTGATGGATCTTTCGACGGGCAAGAATATTCATGAAACCCGCGAGTGGATAATCCGAAACTCTATGGTTCCAATTGGCACAGTGCCGATTTATCAGGCGCTGGAAAAAGTTAACGGTGTGGCAGAAGATCTTAATTGGGAAATTTTTCGAGATACGTTGATAGAACAGGCCGAGCAGGGGGTGGATTATTTCACTATCCATGCTGGAGTATTGCTGCGCTACGTGCCCCTAACAGCAAAGCGAGTAACGGGTATTGTTTCTCGCGGCGGCTCTATCATGGCCAAATGGTGCTTAGCCCACCATAAAGAAAACTTTCTTTATACGCATTTTGAAGACATCTGCGAAATCATGAAAGCCTACGACGTAACTTTCTCATTGGGGGACGGCCTGCGCCCAGGCAGCATTGCTGATGCCAATGATGCCGCGCAGTTTGGTGAGTTGGAAACCTTAGGCGAGTTAACCAAAATCGCGTGGAAGCACGATGTGCAGACCATGATCGAAGGCCCCGGCCATGTACCAATGCACATGATCAAAGAGAATATGGAAAAGCAGCTAGAAGTGTGTGACGAGGCACCTTTTTATACATTAGGGCCGCTAACTACAGACATTGCGCCTGGCTACGATCATATAACCTCCGGCATTGGCGCCGCCATGATTGGTTGGTTCGGCTGTGCAATGCTTTGCTATGTGACGCCAAAAGAACATCTTGGGTTGCCCAATAAACAGGATGTAAAAGACGGCTTAATGGCTTATAAGATTGCAGCCCACGCCGCAGATATTGCCAAAGGGCATCCTGGCGCGCAGCTCAGGGACAATGCGTTGTCCAAAGCGCGCTTCGAGTTTCGCTGGGAAGACCAGTTTAACTTGGGCCTAGACCCTGATACGGCGCGTCGGTTTCATGACGAGACTTTGCCCAAACAGTCAGGCAAAGTCGCGCATTTTTGCAGCATGTGTGGGCCTAAATTCTGCTCGATGAAAATATCTCAAGAAGTTCGCGACTACGCCGCCGCAAAAGAGCTGTCCGACGTCGATGCGGCATTAAACAGCGGCATGGAAGAAAAAGCCCAAGAGTACAATGCCAAAGGCCGCCAGCTCTACGCCAAAGTTTAAACCCAGAAGGCGCCGCCAGCCCACAGCCCAATCAAAGGGGTCAGAGTAACTTGAAAAAATGAAGTTACTCTGACCCCTTTGGTACCTCTGATTTAATCAAGTTACTCTGACCCCTTTGATTTGGGATTTGGGAGTTTTAGAGTAGGTCGCTTTCGATGTACTCGCTTAGAGTTTGCAGGCAAGAGTGTGCGAGTGTTTTGCAGCGTGCTGGCGACCAACCGGCTATGGGGTCGGGTGTTGCTGTTGTGTCTTTGAACGGCATTTCTAGGGTCATCGCTAAACAGCCGGTCAGTGACGCTACTTGCGCGGTGCTCATGGAGAGGTTGGCAGTGCCTGGGCTTTTCGCCGGGTAGCCTACTTTGGTTTGGAAGTCAGGGTTTATTTCCGCTAAGCGATTCTTATAAAAATCCAGCCGCGCTTGCTGTGCTGGCCCCCAACCGGTTAAGCCTTCGGTGCCGGCGATGAAGCAATAGGGCAATGATTCGTCGCCGTGTGCGTCGAGGAAAAAATCAGCGCCGATTGCTTTAATTGCCGCTTTCACCAAATAGACTTCAGGACTGGCGGAGAGAGTTGGTTCAATCCATTCCCGGTTTAAGTTTCTGCCCGCTGCATTGGTCCTTAAATGACCGCGCCGACTGCCGTCGGGGTTCATATTGGGGACAAGATAAATATCGCACTGCTGTAAAAGTTTTGCCGTGAGAGGGTCCGACACATCCAATAGCTTTTCTATACAGCCTTCCATCCACCACTCGGCCATTGTTTCACCAGGGTGTTGTCTGGCAATGACCCAGCAGGTTTTCTTTGCTTTGTCCTCGCGGCCATCACTAAAAACCAGAAGGTCTATATCTTGCCCGTCTAAGCTCTTACCCAACACTCGGTGTTGGCAATGGGTTGCAAGCTGACTTTTAGATACAAGGTCAAGGTGGCGCTCCATTGAATAAGGCGCAAAGTAGGCAAAGAACACCGAGTCCTGTGCTGGCGTGAACTGAAGTGTCAAAACACCGTCTTGTAGCGAGGTTGGATGGCGCAACCAATTAACCCGGTCATAGGAGTAAACGATGTTGTAATTCTCAAATCCCGGGGGGTAGGCAGCGCCGCTGGCGTTGAGAATATTTAGCTTACATGGCTCATTTTTGGCGCCGCTAAGCCGGAAATAGAACCATTGGTAGAATTCAGATTGATTATCATGGCGTATCTTTAGTTGAATGTTTCCGGCGTCTGCAGCTGAGACTACCTCAATATTGCCGCCATCAAAGTCTTGACTAATTTGCACGATTTACATTTCCAGCTTGGATGATGAATTCCTTACTAGTATGACTTTGTCACCAAGTATTTGCTATGATTGACGCCCATTTTTTCCCAGTAATGAGATTAGTCATGAATTCCGCAACTGAAAACCTAAATATAGCTTCTAACCATGCGTTGATCACGCCGGAACAGCTGAAGGCCGAACTTCCTTTGGATGGAGACAATCTCGTCGCCGTTAAGGAAGCACGAGACACTATATTTTCGATTCTTGACCGAAAAGACCCAAGACTCTTCATTGTGGTTGGCCCGTGCTCAATCCATGACCCTCAAGCCGCTTTAGATTACGCCCGCCGGCTTAAACAGCTTTCAGCAAAGGTGGCAGATACTCTTTATTTAGTCATGCGGGTGTATTTCGAAAAGCCGCGTACCTCCATCGGCTGGAAGGGGCTTATCAATGATCCCTACATGGACGATTCGTTTAAAATAGAAGAAGGCCTGAAGCTTGGTCGAAAGCTGTTGTTAGATATCGTTGAGTTGGGCGTGCCCACTTCATCCGAGGCGCTGGACCCCATTTCGCCCCAATACCTACAGGACATTATTGCTTGGTCGGCTATTGGTGCTCGCACCACGGAATCGCAAACCCACCGGGAAATGTCGTCTGGCCTATCATCCGCGGTGGGTTTTAAAAATGGCACAGATGGCGGACTCACAGTGGCTGTCAATGCTATGCAGTCTGTGTCCAGCCCCCATCGATTCTTGGGAATAAACGAGTCCGGCCAAGTGTCTGTTGTCACTACTAAGGGCAACCCCTACGCCCACGTGGTGCTGCGCGGCGGGGCTAAGGGGCCAAACTATGATTCGGTGAATGTGGCCCAGTGCGAAAAGGCCTTGGCGGACGGCGGCGTGAACCGCAACATTATGATCGATTGCAGTCACGCCAATTCTAGCAAAGACCCAGACGTTCAGCCGTTAGTGCTTAAAGACCTCACTCATCAAATTCTTGAAGGCAATACCTCAATCATCGGCGCCATGCTCGAGGGCAATATCAACCACGGCAATCAGTCCATACCAAAAGACCTGTCACAGTTGAAATACGGCGTTTCGGTTACCGATGCGTGTATGGACTGGGATTCAACCGAGCGAGCAATCTTAGAGATGGCAGATAAATTGAGAGACATTTTGCCAAAGCGCGCGTCTGCTTAAAAACCTGACCCTGGCTGCTTCAAGAACTCTACCTCGTCAGGGGTAGAGTCTCTGTTGAGAATTGCATTACGATGGGGATAGCGGCCAAACCGATCGATGATAAGTTTGTGCTTTAACTCAAAATTGTAATTGTCTTCAAGGCCGGGTTGATCAAACAGAAACAGCGCTAACTCGTGAATCTCCTTGGATTCACTGTGCATAAAAGGCATATAAAGAAAGGCTTTTTGTGTTGCCTCAAGCTCTGCGTCCAGTTTGCGACGCACCGCCTCTTGGGCAAGCACAAGTGCGAGAGTGTCGTAGGCAAACGCGCTCTTCGAATCCCTGAACATATTGCGAGAAAATTGATCAAGCACAATGACTTCAGCCAACGCATCCAGTGGATGATCTCGCCATTTATAGAGCAGCCCATCAGCTGCTCTTGCATGAGTATTGGCAAATTTACGGCGAATCAACTCATCGAAGTCTGGGTCTTTTGTGAATCGCTGTTTAGGTTCAATATCTTCGAACCAAAATTTTATAACCTCGGTGGCTGACATGGCGGCAAGCTCCTAGAAAGTTGCGGTCTAATGGTTTGTATCGTCCGCAGCCGCAACTCTCTAAAGGGGGCACTTGAAATCAGTCCAGCATTAAGCAGTGTTTGAATAGGCTATGGTGAGTGTTTCGACTTCTCGCCGGCCTAGGCTAATCCATTTCTGTACAAAAGGGTTGTCCAAAAGCGTTTGCATATAGGTTCTTGCCTCCTCGCTAAGCTGGGCATCATAGGAGTCAAATCTAATCGCCATAGGGGCAAACATGCAGTCAGCGATAGAAAAACGGCCAAACAAATAATTGCCGTTTTCACCGAAACTGCGTCGGCAGCAGCTCCAAATAGCGTCGATTCGAGCAATCTGATCCTTCACCTCATCCGATGTGGCGAGCGGATAAGAGGCTTTGCAGTTCATTGGCCACTGCTCTTTTAATTGACGAAATTCTGAGTGAGCCTCTGCAGAAACCGACCGAGCATTGGCGCGGCGTTTTGCACTTAGTGGCCACGCTACGCCGCCAAGAATCTCTTCATTGATGTGCTCGCAAATTGACAATGAATCCCACACGTTAATATCTTTATGTAACAGCACCGGCACTCGCAGAGAGGGAGAATAGGGCCCGAGTTTTTCCGCCGTGTTATCTTGATAAAGCTTGATGAAAATCTCATCAAAATCTACATCGTACATTTTTAACATCAACCAAGGCACAAGCGACCAAGAGGAATAATTCTTATCGCCAATTACGAGTCTAATTTTTTTCATTGCCGTAACTCCGTTGTTAGGTTTGTTAACGATCGTCATTCAGGGTTGTTACTACCTGATCATTACTGCCGCGCAATCTGACAACCACTTTGCGGTCGAAGAAATCAGCTTCAACGCTTTGCACTGCATCTACCGGCTTGGTCTCGCCATAGGCAACGGTAGTTATGTCAGCGTTTGCGATGCCAAGGGTGTTGAAGAAAACCCTTACCGCGTCGGTTCGTTGTTTTGAAAGTTTAAGGTTGGCAGCGGCGTCTCCGTTACGGTCGGCATAGCCAATTATTTCAACCCGAGAGCCGGGCGCCCCATTCAGCAGCTTGCCAAACCCAGCAAGCTGGTCTTGATACTGGCTCTCGATCAGGTTTGAGCCGGTGCGAAAATGCACTGAAATAGCAGTGTTGCCGCAGCAAGACGAAAGTGGGCTCGCGCTGTACGCCACATCCATAGCGCCGAGTCTCTCGCCTTGAACTGTGCTGAGCTGACGTTGTGCGGCGACATACAGGGCGTTGATTCTTGCGGATTCTTGTTTTAACTGTGCCAATTCAGAATTGCTTTGGGCTAAACTCAGCTGCATGCTGGAGAGCTCTCGCTTGGCATGCCAGCCTTCACCGAACAGCGCGCCCAAGGCGCCGCCCACGATGGCTCCCGGGGGGCCGCCCGCTAAAGCGCCTAAAAACACGCCGCTGATGACACTAGTGGTTTCTTCAGTGGTTGTAGTACTGCCGCCGTAATTGGCTTTTTCTGTGGCGCCGTAGGCGTGAGTTGCCACGGCTGAACAAATGATGAGCGATGAAAATAGTTTAAGCATGACTTTTTTCCTGATTCGGTTGTCAAAAGTAGTTAGATGAAGATGTTGCGGCCCGGCAACGCCAAGCGGTTTATCTTGAAGGCTATTTAACCTAAGCTTTGTAGCTTGGCGATGGGTGCAAAAAGGCCATGTGCTGATTAAATATGGCAAAATTATGGCAATTGCACTGGGTTGAGAACCAACGCCCGCTAAAAGGCGTCAAATACGCTATAGTCCGGCCACTTTACTGGTTTCCCATCAATCACTTACACGAACTAAACAGATGAGCAGAAGAATCGCGATAGTCGAAGACGAAACCGCAATCCGAGAAAATTATGCGGACGTTCTCCGCAAACAAGGCTATGAGGTGAATACTTACGCAAACCGTAAGGACGCCATGGCAGCCTTCGATCTGCGCTTGCCTAATTTGGCCATTATCGATATTGGCTTAGAAGAAGAGATTGATGGCGGTTTTAAACTTTGTCAGGCCCTGCGCTCCCTATCTGATACCTTGCCGATTATTTTTCTTACGGCGCGGGATAACGACTTTGATACCGTGAGTGGGCTGCGTATGGGCGCCGATGATTACTTAACCAAAGACATTAGCCTGCCCCACCTTTCGGCCCGCATCGCCGCCCTGTTTCGTCGCCTGGACGTACTGGATCAGCCGCCGTCGCCCGAGAATCAATTGCAGCGAGACAAGCTGTCTTTAGACATTGGCAGGCTAACGGTGCAGTGGGAAAACCAAGCTGTGCCTTTGACGGTAACCGAGTTTTGGATGGTGCATGCGTTGGCGAAATTCCCCGGCCACGTAAAGAGTCGCCAGATATTAATGCAAGAGTCAAAAATCTTTGTCGACGGCAGTACAATTACCTCGCACATCAAACGTATTCGTAAAAAGTTTATGCAAGTTGATATGGATTTCGACTGTATCGAAACAGTCTATGGAATGGGCTATCGCTGGAACACCGAACCAGAAACCGTAGCAGTTCATTGACATGAAACTTAAGTTCAAAAACCCGTTTGGAATTCGTTTCAAATTGGTTTTTCTGTCCAGTTTTCTCCTCGTCATTCCTTGGCTGGGTTATCAATACATTCTTGAAATGGAATCTTACCTAACTCGCGGTCAAGAGCAGGCGGTGTTGGGAACCGCCCAAGCCTTGGCGACAGCCCTCAATGAGCGGCCTGAACTATTCGATGAGAGTATTTATGGCCCTGCTGCCCGCTCGGAAGATCTTTATGTGTACCCGGTGTTTTCACCCCTTTCGCTTAACGACGGTACCCTAGTTGACTGGCGAGAGTATCAGCAGTATGAGGTGGAATACGGTGCCAGCGATACCTTGTTAACGCCACTTGCCCCGGTGCGGGTTTATGGCCGCGAAGACTCATTGAAATTCGAAAGCATGGTGGGTGAGCACAACGGCTCCTTATATGCTTATTTTAAAGTTAAAGACGACAGCCTTGTCTATCGCAGCCAATCGGCGCTGAGCGTGCACCGCAGTGATTTTCTGCAAATTAGTATGCTGACTAAAAAAGGCACTGAAATTAGTCGCTATGTCATCGCCCCTCACGAGCCTGAATACATTTACCCGTTTCGAGTAAAGAGTGACTATTCTGATCCGGTGCACGAAGATCGCATTAGCGGGCAATGGTATGAAACTGAAGGAGGCTACGAGATTGAGCTGCAAATACCAATGGAGATGCTTGGCGCTAAATTAGGTTTCGCAATATTTGACGTTGATGACAAATCTACCAGAGGCATCAATACCGTGGTGGCAACCTACCGCGCTGAAGATATTGAAAAGCTAGGTTCACTGCGGCTGCCAACGCCCGAACTTGATCGCATAGTGGCCGGCATGGGGCACAACAACTCTCGCATTCAGGTTGTTGACAGAGGCGGCCGGGTGCTCTTATCTGTTGGTGATATCCAGTCTGCCACGGGCCTACAGCTACTGCCAACTGAGGCAAAACAGGGTGAGGTAAACAAGTATTTACTGCTACTACAGGATAAAATACTCAATCCAATTTACTACCAAATTCTAACCAAACCCTCCAACGATTTCATCGACGAGCTTTATTCCGACGTTACCAGAGACGGCGCCCACATCGACTCTGCCCTTGAGGGAACACCATTTACCCAGTTCAGAACCCTGTCTGATGAAAATGGCACGCGGCTTTTAGAAGCTGCCCATCCGATTCTTGCCAATGGTGAGGTGATCGGCGCCGTGGTGGTTGACCAAAACATGAACGGCCTGCGCACGTTTAGAAATCAGGCGATGGAGCAGCTGTTCAATACTATTTTGGCAGTCATGCTCATGGTGAGCCTTGGTCTGTTCTTGTTTGCCTCAAGAATATCGTCGCGGATTCGCGCGTTGCGAAATCAGGCAGAGTCGATTATTGATGAATCAGGGCGTGTCATGAACACACTGCAGCCCTCAACCAATTCAGACGAGATTGGAGATTTGTCACGCAGTTTTTCAAATATGGTGGAACGTTTAACTCAGTATACTAGCTATCTAGAGAACATGAGCTCACGTTTATCCCATGAACTAAGAACTCCGGTGACAGTTGTTAGATCTTCGTTAGAAAACTTAGGGCTAACCGAATACAACGAGGAATCTAAGGTCTATATTGAGCGGGCCGAAGAGGGCATTAATCGTCTTAATCTCATTCTCACCAACATGAGTGAAGCAACACGGCTAGAGCAAATGCTGCAGACCTCGGAGAAAGAAAAGATCGATTTGTGTCGGGTGATTTTCGGCTGCACCGAGGGGTATAAGCTTGCCTATCCAGATTCACGTTTCGAAATCGAGTTACCGTCGCAGCCCGTGTTTGTTGATGGAGTGCCTGAGTATCTTGCTCAGCTATTGGACAAGCTGATTGCCAACGCGGTTGAATTTTCTTACCCAAATCAACCCATAGTCGTCTATCTGCAGTCCCTCAGGGATCACGCCGTTATCAAGCTGTCAAACGCTGGGCCTTACCTGCCTGAGGAAATGAAAGCACGTATCTTTGACTCTATGATTTCGGTCAGGCCGCAAGAAAAGCAGAAGCAGCCCCACCTTGGCATGGGGCTGCATATCGCTCGACTAATCACTGAATTTCACGGTGGCCGTATCAGCGCAGAAAATCGAACGGATCGAGAGGGTGTAGTGTTCTCTATTGTGTTGCCGCTTTTTTATCGGTGACCTAAGGACTATTACAAATGACTCAGCTAGTGGATGACTCAACTACTCTGCGTCTCAAGCAACGGCAAGGCTCACTCATCTCCGGTGTAGTATTTAGCGGCGTTCTCTTTCACTACTACTGAATCGGTAGACCACGCATGGCAGGTGTTCAACACCATGGGGCGCTTCTCGCTGTCACCAACATCTGAATCCGCTCGGTTTTTCTTGTGCTTGATTAGTGGCCAAATGGTCTGCATTGCCACTGTCGCCATAGGGAACAGCAGCTCGGTTAAATGAGTACACCCTGCTACACCGCCAATTTTCAGGCGAATCGCTTTGCGCCAACCTAATCCCATCTTGATGCCTACTAAGGCTTTGTAAGCAGGAGTTATCTCAGGACACATTTTAAACGGGCTGTGGTCTGTGACGGCCACTACATCCCGAATCACAAACTCGTTGTCAATTGTGACCCGAAGCAGCATTTCATGCAGCGGTTCTCCGACGGCGACCTCCCCGCGCCAATTGTTTCTAAAGGCATAGGTTTTGATGTCTGTCATATGCGCTTCTATGTCCCAAAAGCCATCTTCTCTTTCGAAACCTCGGTAGTCGATAGATCGGGTGTGAACGTGTCGGCGTGGGGCGGTGGATTCGGGCAATGGCATCGATGTAATACCTCTAAATCGATTGATGATTCGGTAAATTTTGACAGTGCGTTACTGGCTTGGGCAGGTAAAAGCACTGATTTAGCTGAGGAATAAACGGGCCGCAGTATAGCGCAGATCCGATTAATTGTGTGTTCTGACAGGTTGTTTGGGGCATAATGGGACATTGAATAGCCCAAGAGGAAAAATCATGACCACAGCAACTGCACGCCACATCTTGGTGGATACAGAACAACAATGTTTGGATTTAAAAGAAAAAATACTGGCAGGCGAAGATTTCGCCGACATCGCCAAATCTCACTCCAATTGCCCGTCTAAGGCTCAGGGTGGAGATCTTGGTCAATTCGGCCCCGGTATGATGGTGAAGGAATTTGATGAAGTTGTTTTCAGCGCTGATGTAAACTCGCTTCAAGGCCCCGTAAAAACCCAGTTCGGCTATCACTTATTGGAAGTGACAAGCAGAGATTAATTGATACAGCTGCCAACTCTCTGCGCTTGGCCAGATGTGCCAACGCACAATTTGCCCAAATGCAGAGAGTTTACAGTGTGCCAGACACTGTACTGCGCGGCTCAATCATCTCAGTGCCATCCACCCAAACCCTCAGCTTTTTGACATTTCACCCTTAGATTATCGCGGGAGACCACGGCGTGGCTAAGTTAGACCCTAAGTTTTCAAGCGCAGATGTGAAAATTCATCAGCGCAGCACCAGCTATAATGGTTTCCTGCAAATTGACGAGCTGCTGCTTAGCCATCGGCTTATAGAGGGCGGCTGGAGCGACACCATCAAGCGGGAACTCCAAATTAAAGCCGGAGCTGTCGCGATTCTGATGTTTGACCCTGTCCGCGAAGAGGTGGTGTTGGTGCGCCAATTTCGCGTTGGAATGATTGATGAACAGGGCTCGCCTTGGCTGTTGGAAGTGGTGGCGGGCATGATCGAAATGGGTGAGACTCCCGAAGCCGTTGCGATCCGTGAATCTAGTGAGGAAGCCGATCTGACACCGGTGAATATCCTTAAGATTTGTGAGTATTACTCTAGCCCAGGAACCACCAACGAGAAGGTTTATGTCTACTGCGGCCAGGTCGATTCTTCCAACGCCGGCGGTGTCCACGGCATGATTGATGAGCACGAAGACATTGAAGTCGTGGTGATTTCTTTCGCCGAGCTAGTTGAGGCGGTAGAATGCGGCTTGATCAATAACGCGATGACAATTATCGCCACCCAATGGCTGGAAAAAAACATGGCTAAGGTTTTGGCGCAGTGGCAGCTTAACGGCTAATTGCAATTGATTAAAAACATGGAACAAATGGCTGTTTTAACTCGCAAAATCAGCATAATTGGTTACAATTACTCATTATTAAAGCAGTAGCAGTCAGCCAGATTATGGCTCAATTCTCATTCAGTTCGACAATATCGGGGATTAAACGGACTTTCCGTTGCGCAAATGCATGGCAAAGAAGTGTTATACCGTAGATTTAATTAAACAAATGGCCGAATGCGATGCGAATTATATTCGTTTGCTAAAGCTTGTCCCCCAATTAAAAGCCTACCTTGATCGGTCATTTCATGAACTTGACCTGAGTGAATTCCAAACCAGCTCGCAGCCTAAATCTCCTAGTGAGCCCGAGAAGTCGCTTGAAGGCGTCAGCAGTGAATTTTCCATCGCCGATTTAGAAGGCAGCAATGAAAAAGTTGTGGTTGAGATAAAAATTCTTGAAGCCTTCAAATACACCTCCACCCTCGAAATAACCCAACGGCCTGAGCTGCAGAAGTGGATGACTAATCCCTCGATGTTGGTTCGTGCTTACCATGATGCGAATACCGCCGAAGTAATTTCGTATCAAGGTCATAAAAACCTGTTGCCAAGATACAACAGGCCGAATCCGAAAATGTATTATCCCGACGAAAAAATGCAGGTAAACCAATTTCTGGGTGAGTGGCTGACGCATTGTATAAATGTCGGTCGCTGCACAAAAGTGCCAGATCTACTATTTTAATCATTAATAGTTTGTAACGTTCATGAATACTCTGGCAAAAAATAATTCAATCAATATAGTCCAGATAACTGATACACATTTGTATGGTGTGGCTCATGGCACGCTATTGAAAATGAATACACAAGATAGCTTTGCTCATGTGCTGCGCGTAATCAAACAGAACGAAACTGACATCGATTTAATCCTAGCAACAGGTGATATTGCACAAGATGCCTCAGTTTCTGGTTATGAAAAATTTATCGAAATGGTTACACCCCTAAAAGCGCCGTTTTATTGGATTCCAGGCAACCATGATATTACTTCTGTAATGAATGAGGTTGCTAAAGGAAGTTCATACGGTGACAAGCTGATTCACTTAAACAATTGGCTGATAATTATGCTTGATACCTCCATAGCGGGTCAGGTGCATGGCCGTTTATCGATTTCCGAGCTGGACTTTTTAGACAGAAGTCTTAGAGATGCAGCAGACAATAAAGCGATCGAACATTGTCTTATTTGCCTGCACCACAATCCGGTCGAGACCGATGCAAAGTGGATGGGTGATATTGGCTTGCACAATGACTCGGAATTTTTTGCGGTATTGAACAGTTCTCGGAAAGTGAGGGCGCTGCTTTATGGCCATATTCATCAAGAATTGGATTTTCAATATAACGGCCTGCGCTGTCTATGCACGCCGTCAACCTGTATACAGTTTAAGCCAGCGGTAACCAATTTTGAGCTGGATGACATCAGCCCGGGGTATAGAAACTTAAAACTCTTTGCAGATGGCACAATACAAACTCACGTATTGAGAGTCACTGAAAAGTATTTTGAGATCGATCTTGAAAGTGATGGCTATTGAGAAAGCTATTGCTACAAACTCCTGCTTATTCTTTTTGCGCCTGCTTGCGAGTTAGCGCGGTAGCGATAGTTTTCTTAGTTGTGAGCCCACTCGGCGGTGACTGGCGCGACCATAGGCCTTGGAAAATACACGTTGCCTAATCCACACTTACTGTATTTACACGGCTTTCTGAGTTCCCCTAAATCTGAGAAAGCACAGCAAACCTGCAGCTATTGCGATAGCATTGGCATGGCGGGGTCTTATACGGTGCCGCTGCTAAAAAATGGGCCAGAGGAAAATATTTCCCAGCTGTGTGAGTGGGTTGAGGCCAATCTAGAAAAGGATCTAGTGCTAATAGGCAGTTCTCTAGGCGGTTACTATGCCGCTTATCTGGCAGAAAAGTATGACCTACCGGCCGCTCTGATCAATCCAGCGGTTAAACCTTTCGATCTGTTAGAGTCATACATTGGGTCCCACAAAAATTACCATACCGATGGTGTTCATCAGGTGACAAATGAACATATGGACGAGTTACGGACACTGTATGTGGACGAGCCGTTACATGTGGATAAGCTAATGATATTGCTACAAACTGGGGACGAAACTCTCGATTATCGTCTAGCCTTAGAAAAATACAGCGAGTCACTGTGTATCGTCCGTATTGGCGGTGACCACAGCTACGCCAACTACGCCTGCGACTTACCGCAAATCTTTGATTTTCTGCTATCAAGAATTGCCTGATTCAAGCGATAAAATA